>DATDVZ010000013.1:0-23548 GCA_036517475.1 Minisyncoccota bacterium | reverse complement strand
AGTGTCATTTACAGCAACCCCGCTTGAAAATACTCCTACCGATGAGAGTGTGCAGGAAATAACATTTGAAGAAATCCACTCTAAATTAAATGACTCATTAGTAGATAATGTGTATGGTCCTTGAGAAGAATTGGCGGTTATGTCTACACTTGATGGTGCTGGAGGTAATGGGTTTCCTCCGGGGTTATTTCCTGAGATGTTTACCGTAACAGTGTCGTCTGCACTCTTACCAAAACCGTTATCACAAGTTATTGTATAAGTAGCCCCGTCTGATGTTGGGTAAAAAGGGTGTGCTGGTGTGATAGTCAACTCTCCTGAAACGCCGACTCCCGATGAAAAGACTCCTGAAAAATTACACGACACTGAATTGAGTGACGACCAAGATAGAGTTAGGTCTTCGTTATTATTCAAAGTTACAAGAGTATCTGAAAAATTTGCTTTTAAATCAGCTGTTGGGTCCTGACTTGGAAGGGGATCACTTCCACCAGTACCAGAATTAGAAATCTGGAATCTGGCAACTACGCTTCCTTGAGTTGCCCAACCTGGTGAAATGCTACCAACATTTACCCCCTGGCCAGTAACTACTTCATCACCGCTCTGGCCAAATGGAAATTGAGAAGGAGTCTGCGATTGATTAGGATACCATTTAGCAGAACCTGGAATATAAACTAGCTGCTCGCTAGCGGAAATATTTACTACAGCATTGCCGCCAAGCGAATCATAGTTATCAGAAGTGAGTTGCGACACAACATTAAATGATGTGGATGACCCTGTAGGTTGAAATAAAGATATCCTTAAATTTTCAACATTTTCTGCCCCTGTATTGTGATAATAAATTGCGAAACTTACAACTTCTCCTGGGCTGGCATTAATAGTGCTTTCCCAATTAGTTGTACTGTCTGGAAACTGTGTATAATTTGAAACTCTTAAAGTTGAAGGATCAGACGGATCGCCATTGAGTCCGGATGCCGCATGAACCGTTTTTGGAAATAACCACAAAGAATCAAAGAGTAGGTTTAGTGAAAAAGCACCAATTATTGCTGCCGCCAAGCCAATGACTATAAAAACATTTATTTTTCTAAGATTTTTATACATTTCGTTATGAAGCAACATACTCAACTTAATCCAAATTATGTCAAGTAATTATCTGTGAATTAAAATTTCTAAATAGTCATTATTATAAGCCATATAATCCACTTTTGTACTTTATAAGAAATAATTTCTAATAATAAACAAATGTACTCAATTCCACCCTTTGAAATTAAGCTCTTTCTTAAAGGACATTAATAAAAGTCAAATTATTAGTGTCCTTTAATTTTTATGTCCTTTATTCTTTAAATGTCCCTTATTGACTATTATAGACTAATATTGCCTGTGATAATATGAACAGAATATGAATGAGAAACTCTTAAAACCCTATAATTCAAGGGACACGGAATCAAAGATATACGATATGTGGGAAAAAAGTGGTCTATTTAACCCAGATAACTTGAGATCTAACGGCAAGGAGGTATTTACTATTGTACTTCCTCCCCCTAATGCTACAGGCGTACTTCACCTTGGACATGCTCTGGAGGATTCAATGCAGGATGCAATGATTCGATTTAACAGGATGCTTGGTAAAAAAACACTCTGGCTTCCTGGAACAGACCACGCCGCAATTGCAACTGAGGCAAAATTAACAAATCTTCTTGAAAAAAAGGGGGTTAAGAAAAAGGTGCTAGGCCGTGAAAAATTCTTAGATGAGGTAAACGAATTTGTTGAGGAGAGCAGAAAGACTATTGTAATGCAGCTGCGTAAAATGGGTGCCTCGCTTGACTGGTCAAGAGAGGCTTTTACCCTTGATGAGAAAAGGAGTATTGCCGTTAAAACTGCATTTAAGAAAATGTATGATGAGAATTTAATCTATAGAGGAGCAAGAATTGTAAATTGGGATCCTAAGGGACAAACTGTTATTTCTGATGACGAGATAGTCTATGCCGAGCAGACTACAAAATTTTATACATTTAAATATGGGCCGTTTAATATCGGTACCGCCAGACCAGAAACTAAGTTCGGAGATAAATATGTTGTTATGCATCCAGATGACAAGCGATATAAAAATTATAAGCACGGAGACAAAATAGAAGTTGACTGGATAAATGATGCAATCACCGCAACAATCATCAAGGATGAGGTAATTGATATGGAGTTTGGTACAGGAGTAATGACAATTACACCCTGGCACTCTCATGAGGACTTTGCGCTTGCAGAAAAATACAAACTGGATAAAGAGCAGATTATTGATTTTCAAGGTAGGTTGCTCCCAATCGCGGGAGAATTCACCGAAATGAAAATTATTGAGGCAAGAGAAAGGGTGGTGGAGAAATTAAAGTCCAAGGGATTACTTATCTCAATTGATGAGAATTATGTTAACCGGATCGCAACAGCGGAAAGAACAGGCGGAATAATCGAACCGCAGATAATGGAGCAATGGTTTATTGATGTCAATAAAAAAATACCATCCCGCGAAAATAAGACTCTGAAAGAACTCATGCTGGAACCAGTTCTCAATAAAAAGATAATTATACTGCCTGAACATTTTGAAAAAATTTACTTTAACTGGATTAATAACTTGAGAGACTGGTGTATCAGCCGCCAGATATGGTACGGGCACAGAATCCCTGTTTGGTATAAGAATAAAGAAATTTACGTCGGAATGGACTCGCCAGGAGAGAACTGGATTCAGGATGAGGACACACTTGATACCTGGTTTTCCGCTGGATTATGGACTTTTTCTACGCTCGGCTGGCCAGAAGAAACTGGTGATCTAAAAATATTCCACCCTACAAGCGTTATTAACCCTGGATATGAAATTCTTTTTTTCTGGGTAGCACGTATGATTTTAATGTCGCAATATCTCTTGGGAGAAATCCCGTTTAATACCGTTTATCTGCATGGAATTTTAAGAGACGCCAAAGGCCAGAAATTCAGCAAATCTCTCGCTAATAGCACAGATCCCATAGAAGTAATTGAGCAGTACGGCGCTGATGCGCTGCGAATGGCTCTGACTGTTGGAATTGGACCGGGAGCTGATAGCAAATTTGATATTCAGAAAGTAAAAGCGTACTCTAAATTTGCAAATAAAATCTGGAATGTCACTAGGTTCGTTTTATCGAACTGCGATGATTTTAATTTTGAGAAAAAACCCAAAATTTCAGACCCCGACGCAAAACTTCTTGAAAAAATGGATGAAATATATAAAGACGTTACTTTAGATATGAATAATATGAGATTTTATTTGGCGGCTGAAAAGTTGTATCATTATTTCTGGCATACATTTGCAGACATTGTCATTGAAGATTCCAAGCGAAAATTAAAAGGAAATGAGGAAGAGAAAAAATCAACCCAATTCACGCTTTTTCATATTTTGGAAAATTCTTTAATTATGCTTCACCCTTTTATGCCTTTTATAACAGAAGAAATCTGGTCTATGCTGCCTCAAAGAAAAAATTTATTAATAATTGAACCTTGGCCTTACAAATAAATAGTCCTGCTAGAAGCCCTGCCTACCGGCAGGCAGGCGCGATCGCAATTTAAATATAATAAGTTGTTGGTATAAAATGAAAAGGTCTAATTTTTATAATAATTTAATAGACCAGAGCGCGTTGATCGCGACCCCAATAACACAAACCCTTTCAGGTTTTGGTTACAGGGTAAATAGTAATATATTGAATTTATCATTAACTAATGCTCACCCCGTAGTCACCGAGTTTATGAGGTGTACTACTGGGGTCTGCTTCTAACGGGATGAGCTTACATTCTACTGAAGCTTTGTTTCTTTCTCTTATTGCTGGAATTATTCCCGCAGTAATTTGGCTTCTTTTTTGGCTGCGTGAAGACAGGGCCAGACCCGAGCCGCGCGGCCTGCTCATGCTTACATTCATTGCTGGAATGATTGCAGTGCCCCTTGTTATCCCTTTTCAAAAAATTACCCAGTCGCAGGATCTGAACCTGACTTTTCTAATTTGGGCAGCCATTGAAGAGATATTTAAATTTGGGGCAGCATATATAGTGGCACTGAGAAGAGAAGAAGATAACGAGCCAATTGATCCGTTAATTTATATGATGACGGTAGCTTTAGGTTTCACAGCAATGGAAAATGCTATTTTTGTTTTTAATCCCTTGCTTGATGGCAGTTACACTGAAAGCCTTATTACCGGAAATATCAGATTCATCGGAGCCAGTCTATTGCATACGATTTCCTCTGCCACTATAGGTATTGCCATGGGACTTACATTTTATAAAAGTCGTTTGAGGAAAACTGTCGAACTTGGAGGCGGCATTATTATAGCTATTGTATTGCATACTGCTTTCAATTTATTTATAATTAAGGAGAACAGCGGAGCAACATTTGCAACACTGGGTTTTGTCTGGATAGCGATCGTAATACTTATGCTATTCTTTGAAAGACTAAAAAGAGTCCACCCCGTTAAATAATTCCTTGTGGAATTCCCGCTTTGCAGGATTTAACAGGGTAAACCCTTTAATTAAATTTAAAACATGATGAAAAAAAGATCTTTTTTTGAGAAACTAACCGGCGCAGTGCGCTTGGATGATGAGGATGAGCTAGAAACTAGAGAAACGGGAGCTGGGGGTAAAAAGGAAGACTGGTTGGAAGGAGAAAACGAGGGAGCGCTTGCGGTAGATGTCTATGAGACACCGACAGATATTGTAATTAAAACAATGGTTGCCGGAGTAAAACCTGAAGATCTGGATGTTTCCATTACAAGAGAGATGGTTACTATAAAAGGAAAACGCGAGGAGGATAGGACTGTCTCAACAGAAGATTACTTCCATCAGGAACTCTACTGGGGATCATTTACTAGAACAGTGATGCTTCCGAAAGAAGTAGATATAGATGAAGCAGAGGCAATAGAAAAATACGGGCTTTTAATTTTACGTCTTCCTAAATTAGATAAAAATAAAGAAGCCAGACTAAAGGTCAAGGGTCAGTAAATTAAAAAACGCAATTTCTCATTGCGTTTTTGGTTCATTCTCAAGTTTATCCTCAAGTTTTTCTAAATGCTCGTCACATAACATCACCCCAATTCCATTATCAAGTATAAACCTCGCTGCTTCTGGACCAGTCTGTGAAGGTAAGGATGAATTTTGATCATCTGTTAATACTGCTGCAAAACTCTCTTTGTCACATCCCTTTTCTTCACAAGGGAAAGGCCCATAAAGCTCACTGAAGGTAAAAATTCTCATTATTCTCTACCTCCTCCTACAGCTTATCTGACTATATTTAAATTAAATAAAAATTGCAAGGATATCTAATTAAATAATCTCTTGTGCCGCGGGAGATCTCGGTCACAAGTTTTGCTTTGCAACTTGCGGTCATAGATATTTTCTGTTGAAAAATTCCACGACGCTGTCTCGCGTCGTCGTGCTCCGACCTTGCAGAAGCTTCAAGTGTTCGCTTCTTCACCCGCCTCGTTCTCGCCTCCGGCGAGATACTCCGGCCTTCGATTCTCCCCGCGCGAGTAAATAAATTTACTCGCTCACGCCCATTCATTTTGTTCATATGCCGCGGGGGTGAATCGAACACCCGACGCCTGCCTCTTCAGGGCAGCGCTCTGCCACTGAGCTACCACGGCAATTAAGGTTTCATTTTTATTTTACCATCAGCAACAATTTTTTCTATGTAGTCCTTTCTCTTTAGGTTTTTTATTTTCCTCTCAATATTTCTTGCCTCAGAAAGATTTTTATATTTTTGTGAGAAAACAAGCGTAACATCGCCAAATTTTTTTGTAGTTGGAGTGTGCCCACCCAAATGATGGTTAATACGCTTTTCAATATTAATGGTACTACCTACATAGTATTTCCCATTTTTACTTTTGAGTATATATACCCAAGACATTGTCTGAGTTCCGACGTTTCAGTCGGAACCCCGACCTCTGCTTTGCAGAGCGTCGGGGCTACCACGGCAAATTGTTTTGAAAACTGCTTAAATTTTGCTTGAAACCACTATAAGTCTCTAATACCTGATCCAAATAAGGTTGAGTAAAATAGTAAATACCTACCGCAGATCCGATAATTATAACTAAATAAATAATTCGCAATACTCTATTCCAACGGGCCACACGGACTAGTTTTTTGAGCATTTTATTATTCTCTTCCGAGAGCTCAAGTGCCCTATCTAATTTAACTTTGTCTTCGGGACCCATTATAGTAAAGAATATACCAAAATATTTTTGTTTTTCAAAATTGCCACCGACAGGAATCGAACCTGTATCTAGACCTTAGGAGTGTCTTGTTCTAATCCATTAAACTACGGCAGCATCATTGAACATTATATTCTTGTATTATTTCGTCAAAGAATCGGTCACGTATTGCGTTTATAGTTTTTAGGAAACTCTGTCCTTTTCTCACAGTAATCCTACACATACCGTACTCCGTTCTCCCTCTCTTCCCACCGTCATTTAACCTTATAGTAAAATTTCTTTTAGATATCTTCGTTATGCGCGACCAGTAAGACACACACTTTTTCTCATTCATCCCGCTAAATATCCTCATCGTTGGGTGTAGAAAGGCCTCAGGAACATTTAATACATTCCTCAAGACAAATAGATAAGTCTGAATCATCTTCCCGTCTGAATTTATAAATTCGCAAGCTCTTTTACTACCCTCTGCCCAATACAACATCGCAACAGCAATAGCCAACTCTCTAAAGTTACCAGAAAGCAACCCTTTTGCTCTTTCTCTTGCAAGCTCTAGATTCTCCTGCCTTCTTCGGAGGCTTCCTCCTTGTTTCTCGCGCAGAATTGCTTTGAGCTCTGGAGATAACTTAATGTCATGTACGTGGTGCCATACAGTAGTCTTGGGTACAGACAAAACAGAGACGAGCTCGTTGATACTATGACCACTTCTACGTAACTCTCGAAGTCGTTTTATGCTAGTTTTGGTGTGAACCTTCACACAACAAATTATATCATAAGTTGAACCATCAACATACTTCTGAGTTGACAACATTAGTTCTAATTAGGAACGCCAAAAACCCCTATCGGGATTATTTAGTAGTACTAAGACTGCACACCCAATAGTTCAACCAAACGTGGACGGTCAAAACCGACAACTAACTCTCCATCAATTAAAGTTACAGGCACTCCCATCTGACCTGATTTCTCAATCATTTCCTGCCGGCGAGGCAAATCGGAGGCGACATTGTAGTCAGTATATTCAACATTGTTTTGTTTGAAGAATTCCTTGGTAGCATTGCAATAAACACAGCTTGGCGTTGAATATATTTCTACTTTTTTTCCGCCAGAGGCGGATCTGCCTTGGGCAGACATTTTGACTTCCATGGGTAATTTTAATTAGTTTTAAGTTTCTGAATTTTATCATATTGAGATAAAGTAAAGCAAATTTATAGTAAAATTGGCCTCAGAAACTAAAAAATCGCGAGATTAATTTAGTGGCAGAATAATTGCCCAAACAAAAATTGCAAAGCAATTTTTGAACGGGTAAACTTCCTTTACCCTTACAAATTTGCGGAATTGGTTCAGTGGTAGAACAGTTGCTTCCCAAGCAACAAACACGAGTTCAATTCTCGTATTCCGCATTTAATTGATACCCAAACGTCATTTAACAATAACTAAATAGTAAGCTAGAATTAGCAAGATGAAACATGTTATTAAATCCCAACAGTTCAACAAAAAATTTATTAATTCTATTTTTTCAATCGCAGATAAATTAAAAAAGAAAACCGAATCTCCCCTTAAAGGGAAAATAATGGCCTCATTGTTTTATGAACCGAGCACTAGAACTCGGTTTTCTTTTGAATCAGCCATGCTTCGACTGGGTGGAAGTGTAATTACCACAGAGAACGCAAGAGAGTTTTCTTCGATAGCTAAAGGTGAAACATTGGAGGATTCAATTCGAGTGATAAATAACTATGCAGACGTAATTATTTTACGTCACCACGAAGAAGGGTCATCACAGCGAGCTTCTTTGGTTTCAAAAATTCCTGTGATAAACGCTGGAGACGGAATTGGTCAACACCCTACACAAGCTTTACTTGATCTCTATACAATCAAAAAGGAGTTTGGAGAAATTGATGAGATTACCATTGCGTTTGTAGGAGACTTAAAACATGGAAGGACAATTAGATCTCTTGCCTATCTTTTGGGAAAATATAGAAGAGTAAAAATCTACTTCGTTTCTCCGAAAGCTTTAAGGGTTGGAAATGATATAAAAACTTATCTCAATAAACATAAAATAAGATACTTTGAAATTGAAAATTTGGAGTCTATAATTAACAAAATTGATGTTTTATATCAGACAAGAATCCAAAAAGAAAGATTTAAAAATATTAAGGATTACAAAAGATTCAAGGGATGTTATCAAATAAATATAAAATTGGCTGATAGAATGAAGCTAAAATCTATTATTATGCACCCTTTACCAAGAATTGATGAGATATTACCTGAGGTCGATATTTCCCGAAAAGCAGTCTATTTCAAGCAGGCTGAATACGGACTACTAATTAGAATGGCTCTACTCAAATATTTACTTAGTTGATCTCTAGTAATTAATAATTACCTGAAAAGATTCTTAAACCATTTCCCTATTTTCCCCAAGACTCCTGAAGTGGTGGCATTTTGAGAAGCGACATTCTTTGGCTCTACAATCAAAATGATCTCTTCACCGGGTTTTTTAACATCATACTTTTCTCTGATTTCTTTTTCCTGGCCCTCTTCTGTTTTAAGGTTTTCAATATTTTTCTCCAGTTCTGCCTTCTTAAGGTTGGCGGAAGTCAAATTTTCCTCAATTTTTTTTAAATTTTCACCACTTTCTATCTGTTTACTAATCACACCAACACTTCCTTTAACTAAAAAGATAGCGAGCAGAGCAAATAAAAGCAGGGCCCACCCTGAATAGGTTACTTTTCTAAAGTTTCTCTTTTTCCTGAATTCATGCATGATTATGAAATCCGAAATTCTAAATTTGAAGCACGAAATTAATATTTATTATATAATACAATAACTTAATAATGCTTTTTGAGAAAAAGAATAAAAAGAAAATTCAGATTATTTGGACAATTCTTGTCATTCTGATAATAGTGAGTATGGTTTTGCTCTATTCCCCCATATTTTTTTGAGTAATATGTTTATTCGCTTCGCATCATTTTCAAAAACACATCATGGGGGATATTGACTTTACCTCCCGCTTTCATTCGTTTTTTTCCTTTTTTTTGCTTTTCCCTAAGTTTCATTTTGCGGGTAATATCTCCACCATACATATGCTGTGTAACATCTTTTTTGAGAGCCGAAAGAGTTCTTGAAGAGATAATCCGTCCGAGTGCCTTGCTCTGAATTTTAGTCACAAACATCTGCCGAGGCAGTACAGAAAAAAGCTTTTCTGTTGCCTTTTCTGCCTCTTCCCCCACGAGACGCCTTGAAACTATTCTGGTAAAAGCAGGGACTATTTCATCTGCGACCAAAACGTCGAGCCTGACAACATCTGCTTCTTTTAGACCAGTTATTTCATAAGAAATAGAAGCGTACCCACTAGAAACACTTTTTAACCGGTCAAAAAAATTGCGCATAAGCTCTCGAAGCGGCATCTCTAAAACAAGATTACTGCGTCCGCCTCCAAAACTTTCCGTGTGAACTACGTTTGCTTCATGATCATAGAGTAACTGCATAATCGCGCCCAGATATTCTGTGGGGGTTATTAGCGTAACACGTGCCCATGGTTCATTAATATTTTGTATATTTGACTCTTCTGGAAAAAAGACGGGCGAATAAATAGTTTGTTTCTTTCCATTTTTTAGTACCACTTCATAGGTGATACTGGGGAGCGTAACTATTAGTTCCAGGTTAAATTCACGTCTTAATCTTTCAGTAATAATTTCCAAGTGAAGCATTCCAAGAAATCCACACCTAAACCCACGTCCAAGCGCGCCTGACGATTCTTCCTCATATGAAAATGATGAATCAGAAAGACGCAGACGTGAGAGTGCTTGCGTAAGTAGGGTAAAATCATCCTGACTTTCTGGATAAACCGAGGCCCACACCACAGGCCTAGGGCTCATATAACCTTCTAGAGGCGGATGTCTGTCACCAAAGCGGGCAATGGTTTCTCCCACTGATGCGATACCGGGCTCTTTTATCCCAGTTACTATGTAGCCAATCTCCCCAGAAGAAAGCTTATCTGCCGACACTTCTTCTGGGGAAAATATGCCGACTTCTATGGGTATAAAACGCTCTCCTGCCACCTGAAAGATCAATGGTTCACCTTTTCGGATTTCCCCATTTACAACCCGTACGAAGACAATAACACCTGTATGATTTGAATATTTGAAATCAAAAACTAGAGCTCTAAAAGGTTTTTCATCTGTTAATTCGCTTTTTGGAGGAGGTATTCTCTCTACAATTGCTTCAAGTAATTTCTCTACACCTTCTCCTGTTTTCCCCGAAACTTCCATAATATCTCCACTTTCTATGTGGAGAAGATTTGCAACCTCCTCTTTAACTTCCTTTATACGCGCCAAAGGAGAATCGATCTTGCTTATAACTGGGATAATCACAAGTCCTGTTGCCTCTGCCATTGTGAGCACCGATAGCGTTTGTGCCTGCACCCCCTGAGTAGCATCCACTAATAGAATAGAACCTTCTACAGCTTTAAGGGCTCGAGAAACTTCGTACGAAAAGTCTATATGCCCTGGAGTATCTATCAAATTCAAAACAAAATCAGTTGGTACCAAGGGGAGCCCTTGAGAATTCTTTAAGGGCTCCCCTTGGTATCTATAGTGCATTCTCACAGGTTGCATCTTTATAGTAATACCTCGCTCTCGTTCCAACTCCATTGAATCAAGCACTTGCTCTCGCATCTTGCGCTTTTCAACAGTGTTGGTAATTTCAAGCATCCGATCGGCCAGAGTGCTTTTCCCATGATCTATATGAGCAATTATGCTGAAGTTGCGAATATTTTTCATTTGTTTACATTAGCAGATTCGCCTGCCTGCCGGTAGTCAAGTATCATTCGTATATTAGTATATTTATTACACGACTTGTGAGTCGGGTGAAATTGCCTTAGCCTTCCAGAATCTGGCATGAATCGCTTTTCTTATTTCCTGTAATTCCCCATTTTTGAGTAAACGTAAAACTATTATCCATGCGGCTATTCCGCAAATCCCTGATAGAAATCCCTGTAGAAAAACTCCTGAAAATTTTTCCAAGGAAAAAATTAAATCAAAGGCGCGCAGAGCAAGATATATAACAAAACCCATTATTACAGAAGCAGAGAATACTTGGAAAAAGGTCCTTAGCAAGATGACGTTCATATTCGGGTTTTGTCTTGCAAATTGCCTCCACATAAGTAACCCTTCTAAAATTGATCCAAAAGTAAAACCCATAGCAAGCATGAGTATTTCTACACCCCCTAGGTCTGCCACCTTAAACAAACTTTCAATAAAATACCTGAATGAATCAATATGATTAAATAAGTAAACAAAAATATAAGAGGAAAAAACTATCGTGGCTCCCGATATAATACTTATATAAAACGGCTTGCCTGTAGCTCCTCTTGCATAAAGGCCTCGGACAAAAAGAAGTATAAGCCCTTGGAATACTAGAGATATTGAAAACAAAGCAAGGGTGGCAGCAGTGAGCCTCGTATCAGTCCAATCAAATTTGCCGGCGCCGAGAATTACGCGTACCAGATGCGCCCGCAAGACAATAAAAAAGACCATGACAGGCACGGACCAGAAAATGATATGGCGAGCTGATGATAAAATTTCAGAAAAAAATTTTTCTTTTTCCCCAGAAGAAAAAAGCCGCGAGAGCGTAGGAAATGCAGCCAGAGAATAACTAACGCCAATAATTGAAAGTGGAACAGATTGAAGATTAAAAGCTAGACTAAATACTGATACTGAACCGACAGACATTAGCGAGGCTAGCGAAAGAAGAAAGAATATTGCTATATGATTTATAGAAAGTGTAATTGTTCTTGGTAATGAAAGAATAATTAATTGTCTGACTTTTTTAAAATCCGGAGCAAAAGTAAGTTTTGGTAGAAGTTTCAAGTGAATAAGAGAAGGAAGTTGTATTGCCATATGAAGCAGTGCTCCGAGTACAACCCCCCACGTAAGACCCTGCAGTCCAAAGTTGGGATAGAGAAAAATTATGCCTAAAATAATACCAAAGTTGTATAAAAGAGGACTAAGTGCATAGATAAAAAAACGATTACGGGACTGCGTAAGCGAACCAAATAAATTAGATATGCCTAAAAGTATCGGTGAAAGCAGAAGAATTCTTGAAAGTCCGATTAAACTCTCACTTTGCGCACTAAATCCTGGAAATATTTTAGAAAGAATTGTAGGTAATAAAAAATATACTACTGCGCTTGCTGCGATAATCAGAAGTAAAAAAATACTGAAGACACTGTCCAGAAATTTCCTTACAAACACTTCCCCCTTTTTTTCTTCTTCAACAAAAAAAGGAATGATAACCGATATTGAAACTAGCGAACCAATAGTAATAAAAAGAAAATCAGGAATTCTAAATGCGGCGTAATAAAGATCCAGGGAAATATTTGCCCCGAGATAATAAGCTAGAAGCTTATCTCGGACTAGTGCCAGAACTTGAGAAAGAAGGGCAAAAAAACCTAAAAGATATGCCGCCTGATGCAGACCTGAAATCTCCTTACTCAAAAATGAGAGGATTTTATTTACCATGGTTAAGGGTATATTATATTACCTAATTTTTCTGCTCCAGAGGCAGTTTTTCCCTGTTTTCAGGTCTTGAAGTTATCGGAGGTTTAGCGTTTGAAAATGGATCCTTTCCAGCCTGTATGTTAGATAGAATAAGTTTTATTTCCTGATTGTCAGGGTTTGTCTTTTCAATGTCTTCAAATTGTTTTTTAGCTTCCTCTTTTTTGCCTACCTGCCAGTAAGAAAGCCCCAGGAAATATTTGGCATTAGCGTAATCCGGCACAAGTATTATTGCATTCTCAAACGCATTTATCGCTCCATCCCAGTCTCTCTCATTGTATTTGAGTATACCAAGCTGAAAGAATAGACCGGGGTTGCTGGGTGTGAGAAGTAGGGTTGTTTCAAGAGAAGCAGTTGCCTTAGCGAGATTCCCTTCTGATACTTCAATCTGAGCCAATAGAAAATGTGCTTCTGCATAGTTAGGTTTTTCTGAAATAGCTTTGTTGACATAATCTCTTGACCCACTGAGGTTGCCCACTGAAGCATCCAATCTTGCAAGAAAAATAAATATTGAAGGGTTATGAGGATTTCTTGCAAGCGCTTCTTCATAATTTTTTTTGGCATTCTCATATGATCCGGGGATACTAAGCGGAGGCGGAACCAAAACAGAATATACTCTGGCAAGAGAGAGCCAGTTTTGGTATTCATTGGGATCGAGTTTGGTTGATTTTATTGCGCCATTTATGCTTTGCACCAGAACTTTCTGAAATTCATTTCTTATAGATTCGGGGTCTGCATTTTGGCGATTTAGTATGGAGCTCATTTTAATTATTCCAATTTCAGAAAGCCCGCGATAATAAATATCAGAATCCCATAACTTAATTGCCTTATCTATTCTTGCTTCCGCCTTTTCAATATTTCCATTTTCTTGATAACCCAAAATACTTTTCTGAAAATTAACCAGTGAAGCAGATTTTCTTATAGTTCCATAAAGAAGAGAGACGGAACCGATAAGAAGAGCAATTACAGCTAAAACCGCAACGAAGGAAAGTTTGGGGAAATTTGAAAGTAGTAATTCTTTTTTTTGCAGAAGACCATCTTTAAATAAAATGGCGGCAAAAAGGCCGGTGAAAAAGAAAGCCAGAATAAAGATCGTGATTGTCGGAGTGTAAACAAATAATACTACCCAAATAAATAGAGCAACTAAAAAAGAGGAGCCCCGCAAATATTTTGAGAAAATATCGGCAGAGGAATCAAAAAGGGCTTTTGATCCCAGATAAATAAAAAACCCAATAAAAAAAACCCAAGACAATATTCCCAAGAGGCCCGTGGTTGCAAAAAATGTTGTAATATGACCAATTCCGGAATTAAAATCTGTATTCCAAAAAATAGTTTCATTGATTCCATCAGGTTTATACTTGAGCCAATCAAAAGAAAAAGTGTTCGGGCCGCTACCGACCAAAGTATTATCTTTTAAGGAGTTCTTTACTACTTGAAATGTTGAAGTCCAAGACGGGCGCACTTCAAGATTTGTAATTTTTGCGGTTTTAGAAATCTTATCTCCTAGTGTCGTACCAAAGAAAATAAACAGTAGTGATAAGGCGAGTAATAAAATAGAGGTGTATGAAATTTTCCTTTTTGGTTTTTTTTCCTGAAAATCAGTCGATGAGGTATTTTTCTTAGAATCAAATAAAAACAAATAGATGAGTATTATCGCCGCGAAAATCGCCAGAATGACCCAAATTGTTGAGAAATTTACAACACAAAGAAAGATCAATGAAAGAAAGAAAACAAAATAACTGATGACTCTTACCCTCTTATCAATAGGCAGCATTTCAAGAGTAATAATAGAAAGGAGGGTGCTTGCACCGAAAAACACCGCCAAGTCATTCCAATTTCCGATTAAATTGGACGCGGAGTTAGTGAAAATTCCAAATGATAAAGCGCTGGCGCCGGCAAATATTCTTATGAGCTGAAACAAGGCCACAATAGCGAAAGAAGCAAAAAAGGCCAAATATGCGTAAAAAATTTTCTCATTTGATTTAA
Organism: Minisyncoccota bacterium; assembly: GCA_036517475.1. Lineage (GTDB taxonomy): Bacteria > Patescibacteriota > Minisyncoccia > Phycocordibacterales > Zambryskibacteraceae > DATDVZ01. The sequence continues at coordinate 8,805 of DATDVZ010000013.1, read as the reverse complement.
ACAATTGGCTTGTTAAAAAAAGAAGCAGTGCCCCCAGAAGCAAAAATACAGTCGTTCCGGCTTCAAAAGGTAAACCCAGAAATCCTCTGCTAAAATTGCCATTTATTAATGTAGATAGAAGAAATACTATGGGAATTATAATCACAGAAAGAAAAAACAAGTTATTTGGAATTGTTATTTTTCCTTCTTTAATAATTGAAATAAGGTAAACGATAAATATGACCAAAATCGCAACCGATATTAGAAGCCCTTTGCCTAATTGATATGGGAAAAACCTGGAGGGTATAAAAAAGAAAGGCAAAATTACCAAAAAAACACTTAAAATAAGAAAACTAATTTTTTCTAAGCTCCATTTTCTTGATTTAATTTCTATTATATGTTCATCCATACTTATTAATTAAGTTAATTTTAATATCTAAATTATATCAAATAATTCATAGGTTAGATTGTGGAAAAATTTTATAATTAAAAATTTGCAATTAAATTATTTTTTGGTATAATTTTTGGACTTGTGTCGGATAGTTGCTGCCAATTTTGTCTACCATAGGTAGTTACAAAATTGAGCATCCCGAGCGAAGTCGAGGGGTCGCCCTTCGAGAAAACTCAGGGTACTCGATTTTGCACTATGCATGGTGGGCAAAATCGGTAGAGGAAAGTCCGAACACGCCCCCGGCTTTTGGCCGGTGGAGAAAGGTAACAGCTCCGAGGGCCAAAAGGTACGGAGCTCCGACTGTAACGTCGGAGGTAATACCTGTCTGGAGCAATCCACGAGGTGCGAACAGAGATGTTTTCGAGCGAAAGCGAGAAAACATCCAGCCCCACTTTTGAGAGATTGAAAGTTCAATAATTCAAAAGTGGGGCTGGATGAGTTCTGTAGTAATACAGAAAGTGAAACAGCTAAACCCTTACCCGCGTGCAAGGCCGTACCGAGCTCTCGTTTACAAGGGCTCGGAGTGCCGCTTCAGGTTAACAGCGATGTTAATCGCAGATAAATAACTATCGTCCCCCACTTGCAAATAAGTGGGGGGAACAGAATTCGGCTTATAGACACAAGTTAATAAATGGAAAAATCCCGCGAAAGCGGGATTTTTCCATGATACAAGGTGAGACCTTGTATGGAACCTTATCACATTCAGTGGATTGATTAAATTTATAATCTATCTCATTTTGTTTAATTTTTGTTTAATTTTTGTTTAACTTATTTAATTTTACCTATTACCTATTTTAACGCGACCGCCTATACTTAGGTAAATAAATTAAAATAATTTTTTTAAGAATGTCTTTAATTAAGACCTACCAATCACAATCCAAAATTTTCTTTTAAATTCTTGTCACTCTCAATTTCGTCAGCGACTATATATAGAACATTTTTCCCTAGTTCAAAATCTGTTTTTAGAAGAAAAATCAGATCTTCACAATCATATGGGTAAACCCAAACGCTGTTTTGTAAACGGATAAAGCCAATTTTCACCAAACATTTTCGCAGCAAATCCCTAGTCCCCTTTCTTTTTTCCAATATATCGAAAACTATCAGCCGCCACTTCCCGTCCCACCGTCTTGGCTTAGAAATTTTGAAATTTTCTAATTCAAGAAATCGTAAAGCCTTTTTTCCTTTATCTGTAACACAAAAATATTTTTTGCTGTCTTTTTTTACATATTTAATAAAGCCCTTTTTAATAAGTCGATTTATTGCGTTATTTAAAGTGAATTTAGGATTCTTCTTTTTGTTTCTGTAAAAAGGGCGCATTATCTGAAGCGCGTTTGGTGCAAGTAGAGCAACGCTCAATAATCCAGCAGTTAATATCGTGCCTAGGATTATTCTTTGTACATTAACCTTTCTCCTGTCCCTTCTGACCTTTTTTTCAATTTCTCCCATATTATAGTTTCTGATTAAATCACGCGTATTTTAATCAATATTTTAGATAATAGCGCGGCTTTTACCCAAAATCAAGCGACCGCTTGATTTTGGGTAATTTTAGATTTTAAATATTAGGTAAGGTTTTGGGTAAAGAAGTAAAGATAGGATAAGTAAATTTTTAGGTAAGGTTAGAGACTAAAGGTAAATGCCAATTTAAATTGTTACCTGAATATTAATCCGCCGAGGAAGCGTAAGCCGCCGAAGAACCTTAAACCTGTTGTTGATGGTGGAGGAGAAATTGAAGAGGGTGGCGTTGCTACCGCCTCCGTATACTCCACCAAAGCCCAAATGGTAGAGAAAAACATATCAGGATCAGCATCCGTTACATTCACTCCGGCAATCATCGTGTCTAAAAGCGCGGGCGTCCAAGCTCCGCCAGCTTGTGGGTCAGTATAGGAAGTTAAACGATAGCTTCTATTAAAAGCACTATCTTGGTTTGTTTGCCAAGTAGTGTCATCGTGCGTAGTAGAGCTTCCGCTTGCAGTCGTGCCACCTGATTGAGACTTTATCTGTGGTGTCCATGCGCCAGAAGCGGCTGTTTCAGGGTGCTGGCGAGTTCCTACGTGAACCAGAGTGATAGTGTCATTTGAAGCCCCACCAGCACTTGACCAAGATTCAAAATTATAGTTGGCCGGAATATTGGTATCCACTTCAATGTAATCTGTAGCATCGTTGGGTGTTACTTCGTCAATATCGGCAAAGCTTCCAAGTGTTTCATCAGCATCTCCCGCCGAATCCGGTTGCATATGAATAATTCCTCCGGCTCCAGGTAAGGAAGTTTGGGAAGAACCTGAAGTATTGTTTATGGCAAGGTCATCAAAATACCAAATTCCCGAAGTGTGGGCTTCGGTGTTGCCGTTGCCTACGAAATAAAACTGGTCTTGAGCTTTGCTTATACTCCTAGTGGAAGAACCAATATCTAAAACACCATCCACATACAAATTTACAACGTGGCTACCGGCCGCCACAGTCGTATCGCTTTCAAGCTCAATTCGATACCATACACCCGTGGAAAGGGTCGAGCCCGTGCCGATTGAGCCATCTTCATCAACTAGACTTAATTGCCCGGCATTATCTATCTTTGCCCTTATGTTTATGCTGGCATCGTCATTACCACTCAACATAAAAGAATTGACGGCAGGCGGCAGGGTTTCAAAATATACATAGGCACGGAAAAACGAGTGTGCGCTTCCTATAAACGGGATGATATAGCCGCCCCTTCGTGAATTGCTACCAGTCAAGGCCACTTTTAGAGAATTAACCCCTGTCCTTTTCGTGGTAGTCTCAATCGCTCCGGCCGCAATCCATTGATTATATTCCACGTCCTCGGCGGTGCTTCCTAATTCAAAACCCGAAGACCAAATGCGTGCCGCTTCAACTAATTTTGGAGCACTTAGGTTGACTAATAAAATAATAAATAAGATTGCTATAAATTTTTTCATGGTGTTGTTTGATTAGTATTACTTGTGTCGGAAGGACTTGTGTTTGAACTTACATTATTACTCTCACTACTGCTATTATCTTGACTTGTATCATCTGGAACCGTTGCCGGGGGTATTTGAGTAGATGCGGGATCTCCAGTAGTAGTTCCCTGATCAATTGGTGCTAAAGGATCGGGCGCGGTCGGATCAGTATCCGGAACTGGGTTCAAGGGGAGAGTCGTGGAAGCATTTGGATCTGGATTTGGGTTTGGGTTTGGGTTTGGGTTTGGGTTTACTGGTGGAGTGGTTGATGCGTTTGGATCAGCTCCGACGCTCGGGTCATTGCCCGAGGTCGGAGTCCCGACCACTGGGTGCGTCGGGAGTGAATTATAATTGGCCGAAGGAATAGCCGGATCTTCATTTGAATCATAATCCCCCACACGTCTGGCAACTACAATCCAATCGAATACCACTCCGGCATCATTTGAACTTGGACTTCTGACTTCAAAACCAAATTGTGTTTTTTCATATACATAGAGCGGACTCTCTACAGCCATTACCGGAGTGACCACAACTCTCATCGGCGCATCAGGATCAATAAGTGAGGCAAAGCTTTCATCAAAGCGGATGCGTGCATATGCCCCCCCATTGCCTGTAACCAAAACATCACCTCCGGAAACAGTGATTTCTTGTCTTGAACTCTGGAGATTGTAAGTTTCATAATTGACGTTATCAGTATCTTGGCTTACGACTCGCAGTTTTGAAGCGCTTGCAAGCATGCTTGTTGTAGAATCCCAGAGCGAGGTGGCGAGAGAAGAAACAAATGATGTTGCTACCTGCCAAATGTTTCTAATTCCACCCGAAATCTGGTTAATGACATTGGAGTAATATGCGTTAAGGGTTGGTGTGGATGTGGCCTGCGCCAGATTGCCGGTAATGTAAACGGGATTTACCAAAACAAGAATTTTGTCGGTCGTAGTAGAAGTTCCGTCAAATGCTTCAAGAGCAATACCAACAACATCTCCGGTGCTAGTTGCTCGCATACCGACCCCAGCAACACTAGATGAAGTAATTTTGTCACCAACATTAATTGGTCCGTTTTCAGCGGAAACTTTTGCCGGCACACGACCGAGCAGAGCGACGGGAATATCATTACTTTTTTCTAATTTGTAATCGGTAATATCCGGAGCAAGCGTGCCGATAATACCGGGCTTTGTGGAATAAATACCGACAAGATTATTCTGGTACGGCAAAGATGACTTTTCTACTTTTCCCGCTTCAATGGAAGAAAGTGTAATTAAATCACCCGGTTCGTAGTCACTTTTGGTTCCAACAACAGTAAACGCTTCGGCATAGTCAGCACCTGCTGAAAGCGTTCCATCGTAGGCAACATCGCCATCGGAATCAACCGTGAATCTTCTATTTATGACATCGCCTGAAGTCGTGGCAATAGTAAATATATAAGTGTTATTTACTGGCTGGTCAGCCACAATGACCACGTCAGCATCTGGCGTAGTTGTACCAATTCCCACCAACACAAGACCAGGAGACGAGCTTGAATTAGTTTCAAATATAATGTTGCCTGCCGCGCTATTTCCAAGTTCAACAACACTTGTATTTTTATCAACAAGAATAAGAGGAGATGATGTGCCGACACTCAAAAGCGCTCTGCCATTGGGTGTTGATGAACCCACAGAGAAGGCTCCGAGAATTGAAGATGTGGCGGTTGTAGAAGTTGCCAAAAAGAAGTCAGCCGCCACCCCACCTTGAACTGTTAACTTAGAGAATGGTGTTGTGGTACCAATACCAATATCCCCAGATGGGGTGATGTACATTGCTGGCATTGTTGAAGTTGCAAATGAAGTATGTGAGGATGTAGCCAAAGCAAATGCGCCGCCGACATTGCTGAGAACCCAGTGATTTACTCCCGCTCCGTAGCTTAGAGCTAACTGCGGACCGGTGGAGGAAGAAATTGTTAGGTTCCATTTAGGAGTTGTAGTTCCAATACCGACATAATTTGTAAATGATATTCCACCCGTGACAGTTGATGAAGCAGTTGAAAGGAAGCCATTGGTGAATGCTAGGGTTGTTGAGGTTGCCTGTTCGTTAGTAGAGAGTTTGGTAAAAGGAAAAGCAAAAGTCATGGAGGAAAGATAATCTGTACCAGCCACAGCAGCAATGACTGAACCGTTTGAGTTGGTTTTGAGTAATGATGAAGTGATGCCAGAGATTGCTAGTCCTGTAGTTGTGGCTGCTGTGCCTGTAGCGTTTTGAAATGTGAAGTTTTGGAGAGTAGTCGAACCATTTGCAACTAAATTAGTAAACGTGCCGATTGGAGAATTGATTGCTCCAGAAAAAGTCACATTGCCCCCTGGGTCTATAGTTAGTGCAGAAACAGATGAAGTTGCAAATGTTGTCGGTGAAGCTGTAGCGATATAAAAGAAGTTGCCAAGAGATCGCTGTGTCCAATGATTGGAGGTGGCTGAACCATCTGAAAGAGCAAACTGCGGTCCGGTAGATTGAGCAACTTGCAGTTTCCATTGTTGCGTTGTGGTGCCTACTCCAACATTACCGCTTGCATTCACAGCAAGAGCATTAGTTGATCCGGCTAAAACGCGTAATGGTTCAACTGTAGCAGAGCTTCCAGTTTGAATATATAAGAGTCTCCCTACACCATCTGCTGAAGCATCGGTTGTCAGAGAAAATAATTCACTTGCTCCCGTACCGGTTCCCCAGTTAAAGGCTGTTGTCTTATCAGTCATACTCAAAGAAAGATTGTCTGTTGGATTAGAGAGAGATGACCATGATGTTCCGCTAATGCCTATGCAGCTGCCATTCATTGCAAAACATCCGGCTGTTAAGTTAAAACCGACATCTGATGTTGAGGTTGCCGAACCGGAAATATTTAAACCTGAAAGAGTTGTGGTGCCAAATCCTTGAGCAGAGACAGTAAGAAACTTTGTAGCATTTGAAGAAGAAGCAACTTCAAAAACTGGATTGGTTTGTCCGCCAGTTGCCTGAACGGAGAGCTTTGCTAAAGGTGAGGTTGTCCCAATTCCTACTTTACCATCTCCATCAATTACTAAACGATCATTCAAACCAAGCAATGTTGAAGAGGAAATTTTAAATTTACCTGAATCGGATATATCCGTGCCGATTGTCCAAGCAAGCTGAACTCCGGCAGTTGAACTTGCGGTTAATCCTATCGCAGAATCGCCGTTTGCTTTGAAGATATCTAGGTTAGCAATTGGACTGGTCGTCCCGATGCCGACGTTGCCGTCGCTTAAAATCCTCACCCGTTCCGTATTACCAGTGGACAAAGCCAATGACCCTGTGGAATTACCAGAAGCTGTTAATGTAACTAAATTATCTACATCGGTACCATCAGCTTGTTCGTTTACTATAATAAACAAACCTTGTCCAGTATCCGCGCTATCTAAGAAAGATGCAACCACACCAGCACCAGAACGTTGTACATCCAACTTGTAACTCGGCCCCGCCGTCCCTATCCCGACGTTGCCGCCGAATATAGCTGTGTTCGCTACTCGAAGGTCAGTAGTGGAAGCCAGACCTGAAACATAGAGATTTGTTGTTGTGGCAGAAGTTCCCGTTGCATTTGTGTATGTGAAATTCTGCAGAGTAGTGGAACCCAGATTTAGCATCTGCCCTGTAGTTGTAGCGCCTCCAAAGATGGTTAAGCCTGAACCAGTTGTGTTGCCTCCAATAGTAGATGAAGCTAAGGAGTAGAAACCTCCTTTGAAACCAATAATAGTGGAAGTAGCATTGTGTGTTCCCCAGTCAGTTCCTGTGGTGTATGGGAAAGCAAATGTCATGGAGGAAAGATAATCAGTGCCAGCTACAGCTGCAATGACTGAACCGTTTGAATTTGTTTTAAGTAGTGATGAGGTGATTCCAGAAATTGCTAGGCCTGTGGTTGTGGCAGAAGTGCCTGTGGCATTAGTGAATGTGAAGTTTTGGAGAGTGGTGGAAGCATTTGCAACTAAATTAGTAAACGTGCCAATTGGAGAATTAACAGCGCCTGAAAAAGTAACGTTACCACCTGAATCAATCACTATGGCAGAAACCGATGAGGTGCTAAATGATGTCGGAGAGGCGGTTGCCAGATAGAACCTTCCGTCCAGATTTCTTTGCGTCCAGATGTTATGTGTTAGAGATGCGTCAGTCAGAGCAAGTTGAGGCGCAGTTGAAGAAGAAACTGTCAAAGTCCAGCCGGGAGTAGATGTGCCGATACCGACTTTTCCGACATCAGCGGCATCAGATTGAGTAATTACCATAGTTTCAAATGGTGTCGCGAAAGAAATAGTATTGCCGGTTGTCGCATCGGTTCTTCCACCAATGCTGGCTCTTTGAGTACTGCCTCCATAAAATCTTATTCTGCCCAAGACTGATGTGTCTGTTGTATCTACTAAATCCAAGGTGCCAAAAGAAGATCCACTTACAACAATCCCTTCTAGGCCATTACTGATTACTGATAGTGGAGCGTATGGTGAAGTGGTTCCAATCCCGACTTCTCCCGTCGTGCCATTTATTGTGAACGCTGTGTTGCTTGAAGTTGAAAGTGAGGTGGGCGAAGCGGTTGCCAGATAAAAATTCCCTCCTGAATTTCTCTGTGTCCAGATGTTTGAAGTCGCTGATGCGTCAGTTAGAGCAAGTTGGGGTGCAGTGGATGATGAAAGAGTAAGAGTCCATTTAGGAGTGGTTGTGCCGATGCCGACGTTGCCGGTGTAATCAATCGTCATTGCCGTGGCTAACACTCCATTGGTTGCTGTGCGAAAACCCATCGCTCCTGTATCAATATCGGAGTTGGTGGCATAAACGATAATGTCGGCCATCTCGTCATACACTTCCGAACCTTCATGATTTCCAAACCTAAGAACACCTACTGGATTTCCCTCACCGAAATTACTCCCGGATTCGCCCACCGCCTCTATGACAGCTGCTCGGTTGCCATAAGTGTTAAATATTGTCAAACCTAAATCATTGGTGTCCAGAGATGTCAGTTTCGGCGCCGCCGTCCCGATGCCGACGTTGCCGCTGCCGTCAATAACAAACCTGTCATTTGTCCCAAGAACTGTTGATGAAGATATTTTGAACTTGCCGGAGTCAGAGAGATCTACTCCAGCAATCCAATCCAGAGTTACTCCTGCAGTTGAGCTTGCGCTGAATCTGGCAGCGCCGTCTGTATTAGTGCCAAAGAGGGAGAGCAAGGTTCCGGTAGCATTCTGGTATGTGAAGTTCTGGAGGGTGGTGGAAGAGAGTGCAAGAAACTCTCCCGTAGTGGTAGCTCCTCCAAAGATTGTAAGCCCTGATGCGGTAGTGTTGTTACCAATAGTAGAGGAAGCAAGTGAGTAGAAACCTCCTTTGAAACCTAGAATAGTGGAAGTTGCATTGTGTGTTCCCCAGTCTGATCCTGTGGTATATGGGAAAGCGAATGTCATGGAAGAA
>DATDVZ010000012.1:0-23508 GCA_036517475.1 Minisyncoccota bacterium | reverse complement strand
AGACAAATTACCAAACAATGTTTTTAAAATCAATTGCGCGCTTAAAAGATATTTGCAATACTACAATTACAAAAGAGTGCATGCTGGGATTAATTACTTAATTCCAATGCAGGTGGTGTGAAGCTATTGGTTAGGATACGGTATTAAATTGTGGCTTAAATTATGTATAATGTTTAACTTATGGCAAATGAAGACAATGATATTGAAGCTGATAAGGATCTTGACCCCAGTCAAATAGATGAATTTGACGGGGCAAGTGATTCAGTAGTAGCAGAGGAGAGTCAAGCAGAAACAATAAAGAAACTTAGAGAAAAACTTAAAAAGTGCGAATCTGAAAAAATAGAGTATCTGACCGGTTGGCAAAAGGCAAAGGCTGATTTTATAAATCTTCGAAAACGAGATGAAGATGAAAAACAAATATTTACTAAATTTGCAAATATAGGATTAATTTCTGAATTGCTTTCAGTTCTTGATAATTTTGAGCATGCAATGAGAGGAGAAGGTTGGGATAAACTTCCTGCTGAATGGAGAAAAGGTCTTGAGTTTACTATAAATCAACTCCACTTAGTTTTGGAGAAAAACGGTGTAAGTAAAATTTCTGAAGTCGGAGTAACATTTGATACAAATATTCATGAGGCGGTCGGTACAATAAATGTTGAGAATAAAGAAGAGGATCATGTGGTCAAAGTGATATTTCAGACAGGCTACAAAATTAACGAAAGAGTAATACGGCCAGCAAAGGTAAAAATCGGAGAATATAAAGCAAATTAGTTAATTTTAAAGGAAATTAGATAATTTGACTTGATTTTTTCAGATCATTATAATTTCATTGCAATTTAATAAAAATCAAAAATATGAGTAAAATTATTGGAATTGACTTGGGAACTACTTTTTCTGCTATTGCAGTAGTAGAGTTGGGCGCCCCGAAAATTATTGAGAATGCAGAAGGCGCTAGAACCACTCCTTCGGTGGTGGCACTTTCAAAAACAGGCGAGCGCCTTGTTGGGCTTCTTGCTAAAAGACAGGCTGTTACAAATCCCCAAAATACCATTTTTCAAATAAAGCGCTTTATCGGACACACATATGACGATCCGGGAGTGCAAAAGGATCTCAAGAGTGTTCCATTTGAAGTGTTGAAATCATCCAATGGGGGAGTGGAGGTAAAAATGAGAGACAAAAACTATCGTCCGGAAGAAATTTCTGCAATGATACTCCAGAAATTAAAAACTGATGCTGAAGCAAAACTTGGTGAAAAAATTACTGAAGCAGTCATTACGGTCCCAGCATACTTCAATGACGCCCAGAGGCAGGCCACAAAGGACGCCGGTAAAATCGCTGGTCTTGAAGTAAAAAGGATTATCAATGAGCCGACTGCGGCAGCTCTGGCATACGGTTTGAATAAAAAGAAAAATGAAAAGATTGCTGTTTATGATTTCGGCGGAGGAACTTTTGATATTTCAATTCTGGAAGTCGGAGATGATGTAGTGGAAGTTAAATCTGTTGATGGAGACTCCCATTTGGGCGGTCGCGATATTGATCAAAAAATTGTTAACTGGCTTGCAGATGAATACAAAAAGGAGTCCGGTATTGATGTGAGGAATGATCCTCTGGCACTTCAGCGCCTGGATGAGGGCGCTGAAAAGGCAAAAATTGAACTCTCAACCGCACTAGAAACAGAAGTGAATATTCCATTTATTACATCCGATGCTTCGGGCCCAAGGCATCTTTTAATCAAGATGAGCAGAGCAAAACTCGAAGAATTGGCAAAAGAATTTATTGACCGTTCGGTAATGATAGCCAAGAGAGCACTGGATTCTTCTCCATTTAAAGTCGATGAAATTGACGAGGTAATTCTTGTCGGTGGACAAACCAGAATGCCAGCGATAGCAGAAGCAGTAAAAGGTGTATTCGGTAGAGAGCCCAATAAATCAATTAACCCCGATGAGGTTGTGGCATTGGGAGCGGCAGTTCAGGGCGGCATTCTTATGGGAGATGTCAAAGACGTTTTACTTCTTGACGTAATTCCACTTTCTCTCGGTATTGAAACTCTTGGGGGTGTAGCAACAAAGCTCATTGAAAAAAATACCACCATTCCGGCATCGCGGTCTCAAGTTTTTTCAACAGCAGCTGATAACCAAACTTCTGTTGAAATTCATATTGTCCAGGGAGAGCGACCAATGTCATCTGACAATAAAAGCCTTGGAAGGTTTATTCTGGACGGTATTGCTCCGGCTCCGAGAGGTATGCCCCAAATTGAGGTTACTTTTGATATTGATGCCAACGGCATTCTTAACGTAAAGGCCAAAGATAAAACTACGTCAAAAGAGCAGTCAATCAGGATTGAAGCAAGCTCCGGTCTTTCAAAAGATGAAATTGACAGAATGCAAAAGGAAGCTGAAATCCACAGCGAAGAAGATAAAAAGAAGAGGGAGGTGGTTGAAGTAAAAAACTTAGCTGAGCAGTTGGTCTACACTGCCGAGAAATCACTAAAAGATGCCGGGGATAAAGTCCCTGCTGATCTAAAGACAGCAATTGAAGGTAAAATAAATAATTTAAAAAAAGAGAAAGATTCTGGCACTCCTGAGTCAATAAAAAAAGCTACAGAGGAGCTTTCGTCAGAATTACAGAAAATAGGACAGTATATGAGTCAGCAAAACCAACAACAAAATACTAATCAAGAAGAAAAGGTTAAGGATGCGGAATTTGAAGAGAAGAAACCTGAGGATGAATCTCCAAAGTTATAATAGTCTATTTTGGTATTAAATGTTGAGCTTCATTCTTAATTTACCATATACATTTGTCGGTTTAATAATGGCTTTAATATCTCTACCGGAAAATATTACCTTTAAAAATGACCCATTAGCATTAATTTTTAAAGTAAAAAAATTATGGTGGACTTTCTGGTATTTTAATTGGGCAAGAGCTGTCACAATTGGACATGTTGTTTTAATGGGACCAAATATTATAAATAAGGATTTAGAACATGAACTTATTCATGTGAAACAATACCAAAGAGCACCATTTATTTATCCATTCTTATATTTAATTGAATTATTTAGAAATGGGTATAAAAATAACAAGTATGAAATTGAAGCTTATGATGATGCTGGAAATGTTTATATGGATAGGTAATTTGTTATAATCTTCAATACATGTCTAAAGACTACTATCAAATACTAGGTGTTGATAAAAAGGCCTCAAAGGACGATATAAAGAAGGCTTTTAGAAAGCTTGCTCATGAATATCATCCCGATAAAAAAGGAGGCAATGTTGATAAATTCAAAGAGATAAACGAGGCCTATTCAGTGCTTTCTGACGACCAAAAGCGTTCCCAATATGATACTTTTGGCTCTGCATATTCTGGATCTGGAGCTGGTCAAGGTTTTAACCCCAGCGATTTCGGATTTGATTTTTCAGGTTTTTCACAGGGAGATGCAGGATTTGATTTTGATATCGGTGATATATTCGGTGATTTTTTTGGCGGTCAGCGCACAAGGCAAAAGCGCGGCAGAGATATTTCAATTGATTTGGATATTTCATTTGAGGAATCTGTATTTGGAGTTGAAAGAAAAGTTCTGCTCAACAAAATTGCAACCTGTAAAGTTTGCGGGGGAAGTGGTGCAAAATCTGGCTCCACAATGGATACATGTTCTACTTGTAATGGTAAGGGTCAAATTCATGAGGTCAGACGCTCAATAATCGGATCCTTTTCTACTGTAAGAACATGTGAGACTTGCCACGGCAAAGGTAAGGTTCCAAGAGAAAAATGCGCCAACTGTCATGGAAGGGGAATTCTGAAATCTGATGAGGAGGTTAAAGTTCGGATTCCCTCTGGAATAAGCGACGGTGAAGTAGTCCGTCTTTCAGGAATGGGAGAGGCAACCACTGGGGGAGTTGCGGGTGATCTTTATATAAAAATTCATGTTGAGAGACATCAGATTTTCAAAAAAGAAGGTAGTAACCTTATCATGACGCTTAACGTCAGACTTTCAGACGTTCTATTGGGTACAACTGCTTTTATAAAAACCCTTGATGGGGAGATAAAACTTAAAATTCCGGAAGGAACTGGTTTCGGTGAGATTCTGCGCGTAAAAGGAAAAGGTGTGCCTTACGGGAATAAACGGGGCGATCTGCTGATTAATATAAATATTAATATTCCACAGAAGCTGTCTAAGGAAGAAAAGAAACTAGTTGAGGAATTGAGAATTAAAGGTATATAACTACTTGCCCCGTAGTCAACTTTGTTGTACTACTGGGGTTTTCTCATAAATAGCGGTTCAGGCTTTTTTACTTCTCCGCTTGTAAAGATATTTAATATTTTTTCAGCAGTATCAGGAAGAAACACTCTTAAATCCAGAGCAATATCAACAATTTTTTTTAAATACTCTGGAACAAGTTTCAACTTCTCTTCTTCTGTCAATTTCCATGGCTCATCTTTTGCAATGGAGTGGTCAAGTTTCTTTATATTTGACCAAATGAACTTCAGCGCCTCATCCGGCTTATATTGTTCAATATATTCTCCAATTTCAGCTGATATTTGGACATTAGATGTCCACTTGGACATCGAATGTCCAAGTTCTACTCCCTCTGACAACTTGGCAATTCTTGAGACTAGATTTCCTAAACCATTTGCCAAGTCAGCATTATATTTTTCCTTAAATTTAGAAAGTGAAATGTCACCATCATATCCGAAAGAAAAAGCTGTTAAGAGCAAGTAACGAGTCCCATCGACTCCGTATTCATTTACTAAATCTTTCGGATCAATCACATTACCAATGGATTTAGACATTTTCTGGCCATCAATTGTAAAAAATCCATGAGCATAAACTACCTCTGGTAAGGAAACTTCATTTGCAATCAATATGGCCTCCCATATAAGAGCGTGAAACCATAAAATATCTTTTGCCATCAAGTGCAGTTGTGCCGGCCAGAATTTTTCCTTGCCATCAAATATCTTTGTAGCCGAATAGTAATTCAACAGAGCATCTATCCAGACATATATCGTCTGGCTCTTGTCCCAAGTAAGTGGAATGCCCCAACTCACACCAGCGCGGGAAATTGAAATATCATTTATTCCTTGTTTTATCTTTCCCACGATTTCATTTTTTCTCTGTGATGGTAGTACTTTATATTCATCTTTTTCCAAAGCTGAAAGCACCTTTGATGAAAATTCCTTTAATTTAAAAAAATAATTCTCTTCTTTTTGTTCAGTAAGCTTAATATCAGGATGATAAATGCAAAACTCATTTTTTGTTTCTTCAGGTGCATAGAATCTTTCACAACCTACACAATAAAGCCCCTTATAAACTCCCTTGTAAATATATCCCCGGTCAAAAAGCTTAACTAAAAAATCGCTAACAATTTTTTCATGTCTTGGATCAGTGGTTCTTATAAACTCATCATTGCTTATATTTAAAAGTTTCCAGACATCTAAATACTCATTTACAACCTTATCTGTAAATTCTTTCGGTGATAATCCCGCAGTCTCCGCCGCTTTCTGCACTTTACTACCATGTTCATCTGTGCCGGTAAGAAAAAAAACGTTTTCCTTCCCTAATTTTAATCTCCAGAAACGAGCAAAAACATCAGCAGTTATAGTTGTATAAGCGTGACCAATGTGGGGTTTGTCATTCACATAATATATGGGAGTTGTAATATAGAATTGCTTTTTTGACATGCGCTAAATTAAATCATATTTAGAATATTTAGCCAAATTAAGCCATTTTTTAGATCTAATATTGCCAATTAGTTTAAATTATGCTATAGTTTTTTGCAGAACCTTCACAGGGGAAAAAGTGCGGAAAATAATCGTCGCAGTAGCGCTCACGCTACCGAGCATGATTTCCGCACAGCAAGCGGAAATCGGATTATATCATCAGACGCTTTTTGTAAGAGGCGATTCTGCATCGGTAATTCATTATGATTTTTTGCAGGGATATACGTATCTAAACTCTAAGTCAGGAATTTGGGGTTTTGCGTACCACGAGACAGGTTACTTTTCTTCAACTGCGGGACTTTTCTACGATATTGTTCCTTGGTTTGAAATTGGGGGAGCTCTCGGAGTAGAAGTCATGAATTCAAAAACATATTTCCGGTGGGCAGGGTTGGTGTGGACCGGAACAGATAAACTTTTCTTGGAAGTCTACTATGAAAATGGCGCTTCTAAGGAAAGCTGGTACTATGCCAATCTGATGTGGCGGCCGCAGGAGCAATACAGTGTGGGTATTCTTTCACAGAGATTTGCCGGTACAGGAGTGCGTGTGCTAGTGAAACCACTGAAGAAGATTCCTCTTGAGCTCTGGGTTGCTCCTCTCATGTACGAACATGAAAGGCGAAATCTAAATGCTCTTATTGGTATCCAACTAGTACTCCAGAAGAGATAGATCCTTAACAAAGGGGGAAACATGCTTGCGATCGCCGTTGGCGTTCTCGCGGGCATTGTTCAGCTCGCGGGATATTGGGTCTACAACAGGACAGCCAAGAAGCCAAGCAGCATGTCTTGGTTTATCTGGGGCATTGGAAGCCTCATCACTTTTTACCTTTACAGCGAGCTAGTTCAAGATTGGGTCAAGGAATTCCTGCCTTTTGTCTGCATGCTCGCAGCCTTCGCCACATTTATTGTTTGCGCAATCAGACGAAAGTTTGACTGGCCAGACAGGATGGATGTTGCAGTACTGGGGTTGGATGTGTTGGTGGTGGCGTACTGGTTTTTATACAGAGAAGCAACTTGGGCCAATCTTTTGCTTCAGATTGATGTTGCCATATCTTTCATTCCTCAGTTTCGCGGAGTTTGGAGAAATCCTGATTCCGAGGATTGGAAGCCGTGGCTCATCTGGAGTGTAGCTTACTTGCTTCTTCTGACAACTGTGTTGATGAAATGGGAGAGTTGGTGGGAACTTCTTTACCCCATCAATTATTTCCTGCTCCACGTATCAGTATTTACAATCTGTAAGTACAGGACCGTCAAATGATGAATTTGGCGGTCTTTTTTTTATTTCGACGAGTGAGAGATGTGTGAGAGTATTCTCTCACAGCATCCGAGCGACGTCGAAACAAAAGGTTTAATACTCCGCAGCTCTGCTGCGGAATCCTGCGAGCAAAGCAAACTCGCAAAGGGTCCAGGGCTTGCCCTGGCGTTTAATACCTTTTATTATAATTTGATGTATAATTTTAAAAATGAAGCAGTTCTATGTTTTGAAAAGTAAAATTCACGGTTACGGTCTAGCTGCTGGTGAAAATATAAAAAAGGGTGAAGTCATCGCAAGAATCCGGGGTATAATGAAATTTAAAGTTAACAGAAATAAGAAGGACGCGCTCGGTAATCCTGATTGGGTTGGAGTTGAAAAAAATATTTGGATTGACCCGGAAAAGCCATATAAATTCATTAATCACTCCTGTGACGCTAATGCCGGCATAAAAGGCAAAAGAACCTTAGGTGCAGTAAAAAATATAAGGGAGGGTGAAGAAATCACATTGGATTATTCAACCATTGAAGGAGATAACCGCTGGGCAATGATCTGTGCATGCAATTCAAATGGTTGCAGAAAATTGATAAAATCTATACACCATCTGTCGGAAGAGGATTTTAATAAATACATGCCTTACATACCTTCGTACTTTAAAAAAATTTACATAAGTACAGCAAAAAAGAATGGAAAAAAAGTCTAAAATATTTTTTTCGGTCTTTTTTATATTAATTGCCATTTCAATTGCAATAATGGCATATAGGTTTTTATATTTGAAGGATTATGTAATTTTTTTATCTGAAGATGAGATCCCAGAGGTAACATTGCAAAGCTTAATCTATGGAAATTGACCAATTAAGAGCGGCGTGCGAGTGGGCATCAACAAAATTTCTGATAATTTCTGAGAATGTTTTTGATCCGCTTATATATTATTCGCATTTAATTCCGCTTTTGCCCGCATTAATTCTTGGTATATACGTTCTTAGTAAAGGAAGAAAGGTGTTGCTAAATAAAATTTTTGCATTTATAACAATTACTTTTGCATTTTGGTCATTTTTTGATCTTATTGTCTGGGCTACTGAAAAAAACCACTTCACAATGTTTTTTTGGTCAACAGTGAATTTGCTTGAGGTGCTTATCTACGCTGGTTGTTTATACTTTATTCAAGTTTATATTGACGGCAAGGACACTAGCCTAAAATCAAAGATAATTGCAGGAATACTCCTTTTACCGACAATTGTGCTGGCTGCAACAAATTTCAATCTATTGGGTTTTGATTTATCCAACTGCAATCGAGATGCCGTTGAAGGACCACTTTCGCAATTTAATTACCTGATAGAGATAATATTTGTAATCTGGATAGCTATTTTTGCCATGAACAGATTGTACGTCAATAAGGATAAAGTGAAGAGAACTCAAATTATTTTAGTTGCCTTGGGGATTTTGCTATTTTTACTGACGTTTTCATGGGGAAATATCGTCGGCAGCTTATCTGATGATTGGAGACTGCCGCAATGGGGCCTGCTTGGCATGCCGGTCTTTATTGCCTTTCTCACGTATTTAATAGTCAAGTTTAAGTTCTTTAATCTAAAAGTTATTGGTGCGCAGGCTTTGGTATTAATTCTTTGGTTGCTTACTGTTGGCATTTTGTTTTTAAAGACAATAGAGACGGTAAGAATCATTACTTCAATTACACTAGTTATACTTCTGATATTAGGCATTCAATTGGTCAGAAGTGTTAAAAGAGAGGTCGAGCAAAGGGAGAAAATCCAAAAGCTAGCTTCTGATCTTGAGATTGCAAACGAAGGGCAGGCAACTTTGATTCATTTTATAAATCATCAAATTAAAGGCTATCTCTCAAAGGCAAGAATTATTTTCTCCGAACTTCTCACTGAGCCTTCGTATGGCCCGGTCACAGAACCTGCTAAAAAAATGCTTGAAACAGGGCAGTCTGGTGTAAAAGAGGGTGTTGATTTTGTCCAGCAGATTCTCAAAGCATCTGATATTGAGAAAGGGACCATAGCTTACGATATAAAGAGTATTGACTTCAAGAAACTTGTTATAGAAGTAGCTGCTGAAATGAAGCCGCAAGCCCTTGATAAAAGGCTGGAGTTTAAATTTAATATTGAAGGCGAGAACTTCAATATTCAGGCAGATCAAAATCAACTCAGAGAAGCGGTAAAAAATCTTATTGATAATTCAATAAAATACACCCCTTCAGGCAAAGTAGAAATTTTACTTGAAAATAAGACTGATAAGGTTGTGTTATCCGTAAAAGATACTGGTATCGGCTTTGATGATGCACTGAGGGCAAAATTATTTACGAAGGGCGGCAGGGGAGAAGATTCTCTTAAAATTAATGTTACTAGCACGGGTTACGGGCTAGCAATCGTAAAAGGAATTATTGAGGCACACAAAGGAAAAGTCTGGGCAGAGTCGGTTGGAATTGGCAAAGGTTCTACATTTTTCATAGAATTACCTATTTAAAATTATTGTAAGGCGAGAGATTACATAATATTATATTTATAGGCTAATTCGCACGAATTAGCCTATAAATATAACAAAATAATATGAATAGTATTGAAAAAATTTTGAAAGCATTAGCCAATAAAAGAAGATTGGCAATTGTTAAATATCTAGATTCAAAGAAGGGCGCGTCCGTAGGGGATATAGCGGAAGCAATAAAATTATCTTTCAGATCAACATCAAGACATTTACGGGTACTTTCCTCCGTAGATATTATTGAAGGAAGTCAAATTGGTTTAACTGTGATTTATAAACTCACTGTTCCTAAAAATGATTTTGTCAGTATGGTTATAAATAAATTTTAAGCATAACTTCTCTATAGGCTAATTCGCACGAATTAGCCTATATAAATGATTTTATAAATTATTATTTAATAACTTCATAAAACAACATTATTTTGGTATCATTTTTAACATGAAAGAGCGCAAAATCCTGGTTTCCGGTATACAACCAAGCGGCAAGCCACATATTGGTAACTACTTCGGTATGATGAGACAAACAGTTGAGATGCAGAAAGAATATGAGAGCAGGATTTTTATTGTTGATCTTCACGCTCTTACAAGTCTGCAGGATCCAAAAGAAATGTCGGAAAATATAGTGGATATTGCTATTGATTACTTGAGTATCGGACTTGACCCCAAAAGCACACTTCTTTACAAGCAATCAGATGTGCCAGAAATCACAGAGTTAGCGTGGATATTTAACTGCATAACCACAATGCCATATCTTATGCGAGCTCATGCTTTTAAGGATGCTGAGGCAAAAAACAGAGAAATAAATGTCGGTGTATTTGATTATCCAATGTTAATGGCAGCGGATATTCTAATACATGATGCGGATATAGTCCCTGTAGGTTTTGATCAAAAACAACATTTGGAAATTGCAGCCGACACAGCTGAAAAATTTAACAGAATATTTGGAGACACTTTCAATGTGCCGAAAGCTTATATTAGAGAAAATGTTGGCACGATTCCTGGAACAGATGGGCGTAAAATGAGTAAGAGTTATAAAAACACCATCAATCTTTTTGCAACAGAGGAGGAGATAAAAGATGCTGTAATGAGCATCACTACAGACTCAAAAACAGTAAGCGATCCAAAGGATCCTGAAACTGATAAAGTTTTTGCTATTCATAAATTATTTACTGAAGGACAAGAATACGATGAATTGAGAGGGCGTTACCAAGCTGGAGATATCGGATACAAAGAATCAAAGGAAATTTTAATCAAAAACATCATTAAATTTATTAATCCATTGCGCGAAAAGAGATCAGAAATGGAAAAAAATAAAAGCGAAATAGTAGAAATCTTAAAGGAGGGCGGTAAAAAAGCGCGTAAAATTGCTGAAGATAAAATGTCGGATGTTAGAAAAAAAATAGGAGTTTCTATTTATTGACACATATGAAACGTACACTTATAAGAGATCTGAAAAATGAAGTTGGAAAGGAAGCACGAGTTTGCGGATGGATTAGTGTTAGGCGCGATCAAGGTAAGCTTATTTTTTTAGATATTCGCGACAGAGGTGGTGCAGTTCAGGCAATAATACTGCCAAACAATGATGCTGCCATGAAAATAGGTAAAGATTTAAGATCAGAGTGGGTAGTTGATGTGCTTGGTGTAGTTAATAAAAGGCCAGAAAAGAATATAAACAAAAATGTTTTAAATGGTGATATCGAACTTGAGATAAAAGAAATAAAAATCCTCAATGAATCAGATGTCCTGCCCTTTGAAATTATGACTGATGGCAAAGATATAAAGGAAGAAATAAGGCTTCAATATAAGTATCTTGATTTGCGCAGGCAAAGACTTCAGGACAACTTGAGGGAACGCCACAAGGTCGCCAAATATATCCGGGATTTTCTTGATAAAGAAGAATTTATTGAGGTTGAAACTCCAATCCTTACCAAATCCACGCCGGAGGGCGCAAGAGATTACGTAGTGCCTTCACGACTCTATCATGGAGAGTTTTACGCTCTTCCTCAATCGCCCCAGCAGTACAAACAACTTCTGATGACAGGCGGACTGGAGAGATATTTTCAGCTTGCCAGATGCATGCGTGATGAGGATACCCGCGGTGACAGACAGCCTGAATTTACCCAGCTTGATTTGGAGATGAGTTTTGTTGAAAGAGAGGATGTGATGGATGTAAATGAAAGATTATTCATTGAAATCATAAATACTTTATATCCAAATAAAAAAATTCAAGACATTCCTTTCCCAAGAATTTCATTTAAAGATGCAATAGAGAAATACGGTATTGATAGACCCGATCTGCGCAAAGACAAAAGCGACCCAAATGTTTTATCATTTGTCTGGATAATAGATTTTCCATTTTTTGAAAAAACTCCCGATGGCTGGACATTTACTCACAATCCTTTTTCTGCCGCAAAAAAGGAATTTGAGAATGATTTGATGGAGAAAAAAGATTTGGCTAATATAATTTCGCAGCAGTACGATATCGTATTAAATGGGGTTGAAATTGGCGGTGGCAGCATAAGAAACCACAAGCCGGAGCTTCTTAAAAGGGTCTTTGAAATATTGGGGCACAAAGATGAAGATATTGTAAAGAGTTTCGGTCACATGCTTAAGGCACTTAGCCTGGGCACTCCGCCTCACGGCGGGATAGCGTGGGGATTTGACCGCTTTTTAATGATTCTTCAGGACGAGCCCAATATTAGGGAAGTTATTGCTTTCCCCAAGACAGGCGAGGGAAGAGATCTAATGATGGGTTCTCCATCTCCTGTTTCAGGGACACAACTCAAAGAGCTTGGGATTGAGATAAAGAAAAAAAATAAATAATGGATTCAGTATTCAAGGTAAAAATTGCTACATTTGAAGGTCCTTTGGACTTGCTGCTCTCCCTAATTGAAAAGAGAAAACTACATATTAATGACGTATCTTTATCAAAGGTGGCTGATGATTTCATCAATCATATAAGGAAATTTGAAAATTTTCCGATGAATGAGACATCAAATTTTATTTTGATAGCTTCCACCCTGCTTCTGATAAAATCCAAATCACTTCTTCCGAACATGGTACTATCAGCCGAGGAGGAAGAAAACATAGAAGATCTTGAAATAAGATTGAGACTATACAGGAAGTTCAAAGAGCTTTCAAAAGCGATACTCAATCTTTCAGAGAGTGGCCGTATTTATTTGAGAGAATCTGATTTTCAAAGACCTGTTGTTTTTTCACCAGACAGGGATATTAATGTCCGGAATTTGACTTCAATATGTAAAGAACTTATAAACAATTTCCCAAAAGATAGTGTTTTACCAAAGGCAGAAGTAAGAAAAATTTTAAGTTTGGAAGAGATGATACAAAAGATGACAGAAAAAATCAGCTCAAACTTGAAGATGAACTTCAGTGAATTTACAAAAAATCACATACGGGATATTGGCGTGAAATCCAAAAAATCCAGGGATATAAAAATAAATATTATAGTAAGTTTTTTGGCGCTTCTCGAGCTGATAAAGAGGGAATTGATTGTTGCTAGTCAAGACAAGCCTTCGGAAGAAATTGAGATTGAAACTTATACTATTGATGTTCCAAAAATCAGATGATAACAAATGCAAAAAAAATTCAAGCTATACTCTTTTTCTTTGGTGAGCCGCTGTCTGTAAAGAAGCTTTCAGAATATGCGAATATAACTATAAATGAAGCCGAGGAGGCACTGACTGATCTTAAAAATAATCTGGAAGAAAGCGGTTTAACTGTGGTGAGAGAAGGGAATGAGATAATACTTGGCACAAACCCTGAATTGAAGAATTTAATAGAGAATATTACAAAAGAGGAGCTTGGCAGCAACCTAGCAAGAGCCGCTCTTGAAACTCTGACAATTACTTTATATAAGAATCCCATAAGCAAAAGAGAAATAGATTTTATTAGGGGTGTAAATTCAAGTTATATAATTAGAAATTTAATGATAAGAGGCCTCATTGAGAGGACAATCTCAAAGGTAGGCGAGAGAAGTTATTTTTATAAGCCGACAATTGACCTTTTAAGTTATCTTGGTATCAGTAAAATAGAGGATCTGCCGCATTATAAGGAATTTGAGAGCGAACTTAATGAGTTTGCAAGCAAGGAAACAAAAGATAATAACGATGAACAATAATAATTATCCTAAAACATTGGGCAACAGACAGTTACTTAACCTTGGACTGCTGCTTTTATTATTTTTATCGGTCATATTTCTGTTTTCTTTATATTCATCAAGAACTATCCGCCACTATGAGAACACCAAATTTACTTCACCTTCCCCATTTGAAAATATCGAACTTGAAGCAGTGTCGGCGCTTGTTTATGACATAAAAAATAAAAAAATAATTTTTGAAAGGAATGCATATGAAATGAGACCACTGGCTTCTATCACGAAAGTTTTAAGCGTAATAACAGCTCTAGATCTTCTTCCTAAAGAAACAATTGTTAAAATTGATAAAAATTCGCTTCTTGAGGAGGGTGACACTGGCCTCTACAAAGATGAGAAATGGAAGCTTTCAGATTTAATTGATTACTCTCTGACAGCTTCGTCAAATGATGGAATTTCTGCAATCGCAGCCTCAGCCGGAGCTCTTTCTGGATTAAACAACTATCAAGACAGAGAAAGGGACTTTGTCGACAAAATGAATTCAAAAGCCAGACAAATCGGCATGAGCAACTCTTACTTTATTAATGCGACAGGATTGGATTTAAAAGATGGAAGAAGCGGAGGATATTCAAATGCTTACGAGACCGCCCTGCTTCTTGCATACGCGCTGGAGAGATATCCTGAAATCCTTGAATCGACCACTCATTCTTCAATTGATATAGCTTCCCTCAGTAATATTCGTCACAAAGCCAGCAACACTAATAACGGTATCAGAAATATTTCCGGACTTGTTGGTTCAAAAACCGGTTTTACAGAAATGGCAGGTGGCAATCTCGCTATTATCATTGATGGCGGATTGGGAAGACCGTTTGTAATTGTGGCGCTTGGTTCAAGTATTGAGGGTAGAATAAATGATGTGACTTCAATGGCGCAAAAAACATTTGAGTACTTGGCTGGGGGAAACTAAATAATTTTTATGATCCCGTTAGAAATAGGAAGTGCTTTGACTTTGTATAATATAAGCCCAATACTTAGAAAAACTATTTAAGTAGATTTAGATGACTTCGGTATTAATGTTTAGAGCACTTCCGTAGTTTACTAATTTATCGTAAAGTAATAGTAATTGTCTAAATTTATAAATTTTAATTATTAATTAACTTTGTAATTTCTAACGGGATGATTGCAGACATAATTAAAGTAACACTTCCGGCAGTAATCGCATTCATTATCGGCATTCTTATTACGCCGATTGTTTCAGATTACCTGTATAGCAAAAAAATGTGGAAAAAGAAGGCTGGGAAAATCGCGCCAGACGGCAGAGATACTCCGATTTTCAATGAGTTGCATAAGGACAGAGAAGTGAGTACACCGAGAATGGGAGGAATTATTATCTGGGCTTCAGCGCTAATTGCAACGGCCGGTATATGGTTTACATCAATATTTCTGCCATCAGATTTAAGTGTCAAACTTTCATATTTGAGCAGAAATCAAACATGGCTTCCGATTTTTACGCTTATTGTCGGAGCAGTAATAGGCCTCATTGACGATTATCTTGAGATTAGGGGGTCCAAGTCATATTTTGCCGGTGGACTGTCTTTAAAATTCAGGCTTCTTATAGTTTCACTTGTTGGTTTAATCGCCGGCTCGTGGTTTTATTTCAAGCTTGATGTGAGCGCTTTGGGATTGCCAGGTGGCTTATTTTTGGTTCTTGGACCCTTCCTCATTCCTTTTTTTGCGGCAGTCATGCTTGCAGTATATTCCGGAGGTGTGATTGACGGATTAGACGGATTATCTGGAGGTATTTTTGCGGCAATTTACAGCGCCTACGCAGGAATTGCATTTTATCAGCAGCAAATAGACCTTGCTGCATTTTGTCTTGTGATTGTGGGAGGGATACTTGCTTTTCTCTGGTTTAACATACCTCCAGCGAGATTTTATATGACTGAAACTGGAATAATGGCTCTGACACTGACTCTTTCTGTTGTTGCTTTTACTACAGATAATCTGGCGGGTGGTTACGGAATTCTAGTTCTGCCTATAATTGCAATGCCTCTAGTCCTAACTACTTCCTCGGTAATCTTGCAGCTGGCTTCAAAAAAACTGCGTAATGGAAAAAAAATATTTCTCGTTGCCCCGATTCACCACCATTTTGAGGCAAAGGGATGGCCATCATATAAAGTAACAATGAGATTCTGGATTATTGGGATAGTTTTTGCTCTTCTTGGATTAATTCTAGCTTTAATCGGCTAATTAGGGGCATTTTACATAAGTTGGACCTCTGTGACAAAGTCTGATCTTGACTTCCACCTCACGTAGTAGTATAATTGGAATTAGATGTTGCAGAACTCTTTCGGTGAAATTTAAAAAGAAAGGAGCAATTATGAAGCTCGTCAGACGCCTGAATCTGCTGCTTGCTTATAAGTGCCAATCTTGTGGTACGACCCAGCAAGCAAAGGGAGAGTGCGACGAGTGTGGTTACAGCGCGGCGAACCAAGTACGAATCAGCCGAAAGCAATTTTGCAAGCTTTTTGGTCATCTTAGCTTGGCTGAAGGCCAGAAGAAAACAAGTTCTCGTTTAGACTGTTGCACCGAACATTTCACCTATCGTTGCAGAAGGTGTGGCGCTTCGGTTAAACACAGCGTCACGAACTCATGGGGCTGCATGGCTCACGGCCCACTGAGCTGAGAAAAAATCACCTCAATGAATAAGTAAGTCGTACCGTTTGTGAGAAACCGTCTTCATAGACGGTTTTCTTTTAGCAGAAAATCCCGCATGCTAATGTGGGGAGGACGTCATTTCATTTTATGGAATGTTATACTTTGATATGAATGATCCGGTAGTAGAAAATGACATTATTAAATAAATGAGAAAGTTTTTTGCACTACAAAGGGTGGTATATTATTCGAGGAAAATAACTGGAATGATGAAGTTCGGTAGAACGATGTCATTTTTCACTACGGGATGCAAAAAAAGGTAGATAAGCCATTTCTGATAATAACTCTTGTACTAATTGTATTAGGTTTTGTAATTTTTAATTCTGCCTCATTGGGACTTCTTGCACGTAGCGGAGAGAGATTCGCGAATGCCGCCCTCTCTCAAACAGTTTACGGGTTGTTTTTCGGGACAATTGCCATGCTTGTTGCCTCCGGAATCAATTATAAAAAATGGAAAAAGTATTCATTTTATTTGTTTTTTGCATCAGTGATTCTCTCATTATTGGTTTTTTCACCGATAGGATTTGAGCACGGGGGCGCTAAAAGATGGATCGATATTTTTGGTTTTTCATTTCAACCCTCGCAGGTACTGAAAATCGCTTTTATTATTTATTTATCAGCTTGGCTTTCAGGGCTTAAAGATAAAGTTAAAACATTTAAATGGGGATTATTGCCACTTATTATAATTATGGGTATTGCCTGCGTGGTGATTGCAATACAGCCAGATACAGACACTGTCATAATTATTGCCGTTTCAGGAATTGCACTGTATCTCACTGCCGGCGGTAAATGGAGGCATATTCTGATTTTATCCCTGATTTTATCTGTAAGTTTGGCATTTTTTGCTTTTTCCAAGCCTTATATTTTACAAAGAGTGAAAACTTTCATCAATCAGGATGAAAATCCGCTTACAAGCGGTTATCAGATCCAGCAGTCGCTTATCGCCATAGGCTCGGGTGGAATAAGCGGAAGGGGATTCGGCCAGAGCATTCAGAAATTTAATTTTCTTCCGGAGCCAATCGGCGATTCAATATTTGCGGTTGCCAGCGAAGAATTCGGCTTTGTGGGAGCGGTGTTTATTATTTTATTATTTATGGCTTTTTCAATTGCGGGTTTGAAAATTGCTGTGAGGACTTCGGATATGTTCGGACGTCTTCTTGTAGTCGGCATAATTATTCAAATAATTTCCCAATCCTATCTGAACATCGGCGCAATGCTTGGAGTCCTGCCTCTTTCGGGAAATACACTGCCATTTGTAAGTCACGGCGGTACAGCATTGCTTTTTACTCTCGCTGAAGTGGGAATAATCTTAAATATATCCAGATTTCAACAGAAAAAGAGCTAGTTTTGTAGTATCATTATCAAATGCGAATTTTATTTACTGGCGGAGGCACAGGTGGCCATTTTTACCCAATTATAGCCGTAGTTGAGCAGCTAAACCGGATTATTAAGGAGAATAAGCTGGTAAATGTTGAGCTTTATTTTCTTTCAGAGAGTCCCTACAACCCATCGGTGCTTTTTGATCATAACCTTATTTTCAAAAAAAATTACGCCGGAAAACTCCGAAAGTATTTCTCAATAATGAATTTTTTTGATCTTTTTAAAACAGGGTGGGGGATACTCCGTTCTCTTTGGACGATTTACCTGATTTATCCCGATGTCATGTTTGGTAAAGGCGGCTATGCATCTTTCCCTGCCATGCTTGCTTCTAGAATTTTAAGAATTCCGGTAATAATTCATGAATCCGACTCAGTCCCCGGACGAGCAAACATCTGGGCATCAAAATTTGCAGAGCGTATAGCTGTATCATATCCTGAAGCGGCAAAATATTTTCCTCAAGAGAAAGTGGCGTATACCGGCCAACCCATAAGAGAAGATTTTTTTCTTCCCCTGAGATCAAATGCCTACGAATTTTTAAAACTTGATCCTTCTCTTAAGACAATACTCATTATTGGCGGGTCACAGGGATCGCAGATTATCAATGATGCGATTACAGAGTCAGTGCCAAAACTTGTTGAAAATTATCAGATAATTCACCAGACAGGAAAATTCAATTTTGAGGAAGTGCAGAAAGTCTCCTCTGCAGTCCTGACAAGAAATCCGAACAAGGAGCGTTATAAAATATACTCTTATCTTGACTCTCTTACACTTCGCAGTGCTGCTGGTATCGCAGATTTGGTAATTTCACGAGCCGGATCTTCTATATTTGAGATTGCTGCATGGGGTATACCTTCTATTATAATTCCGATCCAAAAATCAAACGGAGATCACCAGATTAAAAATGCTTTTTCATATGCCAGAACAGGCGCTGCAGTCGTTATTGAGGAGGCCAATCTTACCGGAAATATAATCGCAGCCGAAGCCGAAAGAATTCTTGGTGATCAGTCAATCCATCAAAGAATGAAAAGTTCTACTTCATCATTTGTAAAAAAGGATGCGGCTAGAAAAATTGCCGAAGAAATCTTAAAAATAGCTTTAAGTCATGGGGAATAGAAGTAATTAACAATGAACAATGAACAAGAAACAATAAAGAGCAGGGGAGGTGTTGTAGTTAGAATGGCACCTTCACCAACGGGCAACCTTCATATTGGCACTGCGCGAGCGGCCCTTTTCAACTATTTATTTGCAAAAAAAAATAAAGGTAAATTTATTCTGCGTATAGAAGATACTGATAAAGAACGCTCAACTAAAGAATTCGAAGAGGATATTATGAATGGATTCAACTGGCTTGGACTTAGTCACGACGAGTTTTACCGACAATCCGAAAGGACAGAATCTTATGTTTCTCATTTGAAAAAAATGATCGAAAGCGGTTCTGCTTATATCTCTAAAGAAACTCCTACCGAAGTCGGAGAGCGCAGTGAGGTCATAAGATTCAAAAACCCCAATAAAAAAATTACTTTCAACGACTTAATTCGTGGTGATGTGGCCTTTGATACTACAGAGCTTGGTGACTTTGTAATTGCAAGAAGCATAGAAGAACCGCTTTATCACTTGGCAGTAGTAGTTGATGATTTTGAAATGGGAGTGACACATGTTCTGCGCGGCGAAGATCATATATCAAACACGCCGCGACAAATTTTGATTCAGGAAGGCATTAGCGCCCCAAGACCTATTTATGCGCACCTGCCGCTTATATTGGGAAAAAAAAGAGAGAAACTTTCCAAGAGAAAACATGGTAAGGCAGTATGGGTAGATACGTATCGACAGGAAGGATTTTTACCTCAAGCACTCTTAAATTATTTTGCACTTTTGGGTTGGAATCCAGGCAATGACAGAGAGATTTTTACAATTCAAGAATTAATTGAGGTGTTCAGTCTGGAAAAAGTCCAAAAGAGTGGAGCGGTTTTTGATGAGGAGAAATTAAAATGGGTAAATTCAGAACATAGAAAAATTCAAGAAAAAACTGACAATGAAAATTTTGAGCAAAGCACAATTGAGGCAATTGGCAAAATTTATAAATTTGATAATGACTATCAGAAATCAAGCGTGCTCGAGGCACTTAAGATTTCTGGTTCAATTTATACCACTTTCACTGAGCAGGTAAACTTTATACAGCAAGCATTAGACACTTCTCCAATTAATTCTCTTAGGTCCCTTTTGTGGAAAGAAGAGAAAGATTTCTCCAATACCATACGTCATATTCAATGGGTTATTGATAATTTTGAAAAAATTCCTGAAGAAAAATGGTGTTATGAAGAAATAAGAAATGCCATCTGGCCATACGCAAACAAAGAGGGGAGAGGCGCAGTTTTATGGCCTATCAGATACGCTTTATCAGGAAAAGATAAGTCTCCTGACCCATTTATCCTTGCTACGCTGCTTAAAAAAAATACAACAATAAACAAGTTAAGGTCAGTATTAGATGAAATTAAAAATGAAAAATAAGGTAGGAAACAGTAAATTTATAATTTCTTTATTGATCTGCTTATTATTTATAAATTCTGCCGATGCGCTAACAGTTGAGGAGCTGCGAATACAGATTGAGGCGAAATTATCTGAAAAAGCAAAGTTAGAGGAGGAGAATAAGAAATTAGAAGCTCAAATTCAAGAGACTGCAAAACAGGCAAATACTCTGCAAAGCGCGGTAAAAACTCTTGATGCCACACAGAAAAAACTTTTAAGTGATCTGAAAATCACTAAATCAAAAATTTCAGGCACAGAGCTTATGATAAAAAAACTTGAGATTGAAATAGGTGATACGCGTGAAAAAATTTCAGACAGTAAAACAGCGTTATCTGAAACTCTGCGTAATATTGATAAGCATGATGATCGTCCACTAATTGAGGCTCTTCTCACTTATAATACAGCGGGTGAATTCTGGGATGACATCGAGAGTCTGCGCAGAGTTCAGGAAGTAATGAGGCAAAACACAATTGAGCTTACAAAACTGAACAAAAATCTTTCGGAAAAAAAAGGGCAGAATATTGATAAAAAAAATGAACTTGTAGATTATAAAGATGAATTATCAGACAAGGAATCAATTGTGGACCAAAATAAAAAAGCCAAGACAACTCTTTTAGCTCAGACAAAAAACAAAGAAGCAGAATATAAAAAAATGCTTGAACGCAATATCGAGCTTGGCAAAAAATTTGAACAGGAACTTTTTGAGTTTGAATCGCAGCTCCAGATTGCCATCGATCCCAGCCGTCTACCGGGAGCTCAAAGCGGCATCCTATCTTGGCCTCTTAGTTCCATAACAATCACCCAAAAATTCGGTAAAACTATAGATTCAAGGAGATTATATGTTTCCGGAACGCACAACGGGGTTGATTTTAGAGCATCTGTTGGTACGCCGGTTAAGGCAGCCTTAAGCGGCACTATAAGGGGCCTCGGTAATACTGATGAACAGGCAGGATGCTATTCATATGGTCGCTGGATATTAATTGAACACCCAAACGGTCTTTCTTCTCTATATGCGCATCTTTCGGCAAGTAAGGTTAGAGCCGGTCAGAATGTCACTACTGGAGAAATAATCGGCTACAGCGGGGGACAACCGGGAGTAAATGGCTCCGGCTATTCAACCGGTCCGCACCTTCATTTAGGACTTTACGCGACACAGGGAGTAAAAATCTCCAGGTACTCACAGAGTAATTTCTGTAAAAAGGTCGATATTCCAATTGCCAGTTCAAATTCATATCTGGATCCTCTCGCATATCTTCCAAGGATTTAATAGACCACATTAGAAACTCGCATGGGTAAGCCTATCATGCAATCCTCAAGCTGGGCATATTGCATCTAACGAGGTAAAATTATTATTATTGTAAATAAAGATAAAGAAAACGGTTTTATAGGACTCATTATTGCCCTCATTGTTGCTTTGGCGCTTGCGAAATATTTTTTTGATTGGAATTTGTTTGATTTCTTGAAATCTCCGGGTTTCGTAGATGTATTTACATATTTAAAAAAGGCAATTCTTATTATCTGGGACAAACTATTATATACGCCTGTTAAATTCATCTGGGACGAAGTAATAGTAGGAATATTTTGGAAAATAATTATCTCCGGATATGAGATATTAAAACACTGGGTTGACAGCAATTAATAGTAACTCTGACTTGTTCTCCTCAAGGCTTATTTCTGTTAAGCACACAATATCAACGTCGCAAAAGATATATTGTGCGACGTTGTTATATTCTAATTAAATCTATCCCCTAACTATTAACAATGCGCTCAATGACTATTTCTTAAATAATCCAATCAAACCTAGAATCAGTATAACTGTCGCTACTCAGTAAT
The DNA here is from genome assembly GCA_036517475.1 of Minisyncoccota bacterium. Lineage (GTDB taxonomy): Bacteria > Patescibacteriota > Minisyncoccia > Phycocordibacterales > Zambryskibacteraceae > DATDVZ01. The sequence goes on along the minus strand of DATDVZ010000012.1, from coordinate 1,477 downwards.
TTTGTATATATTCTTATATTTTTCTTATTTCATTCTTTTCTTTTAGTACTTAGATCCTTATCAGTTAACGATAGTATCTTTGGGTAAGTTGGTTTTATTATTACCTCTATTATGATAAAATATTTATAGAATACTCAAACCATAAGGAGGTGTTTGTATGAGGAAATTCATTCGGTACGCTTTAAGTATTCTGATCCTCTGTGTACCTCTGATGGCTCAAAGCTGCTAGAAAATCCTAGCAGTTTTTTATTATAAATAGTTTCTAAAATTTCTTATTGGCAGGAATCGCAGATGTATGCCTGAGCCGGATCTTCCACATCTGGGAAATCAAATGCTTTCGGTTCTTGTTTTGGAGTTTCAATTCTAAGAACTAATTCCTCTTCTTTCATGAATTAATTTTATCAAATTTTGAGCATCACAAAATTGTGGATATCCAACAAAGACACACTTCCCCTCCCCTGTCTATATAGCAAATTACTAATTATTTAATTGACTAAGCTTTTGGGCCTGTTAGCCTATTAAAAGATCTGCTGAAATTTCAATGGAGGCTACTCATGTTAACCGCCAGAATGAACGTCCAGACTTGGGTTGAGCTTATTCATTGGTATCGCCCAAGTTACCCTCATGTTCTTGATTTCATTCGCAACGAATCATTCGGTTTCTTTCCTACTGAATCAATCGCACATAAGGAAGCAGCTGACCGTAAGCTTGGCGATTTTCAAGGACACGCACTAGCTGATGAGAAATTTGCAAATGGAAATGCCCAAGAAGGCTACTCATTCAAGCGATGTCGCGTTGTCCTTTGGGAAGGAAGAAAAACATACGGTAGGCTTATCTCTGTCTCTGATACATTCGTCCGACTTCAAAAAGGCCGTTTACATGAGATTAGAGCAAAGAAACGCTCTAGATCCCGTAAACGATAACCGCAACCAATCTGCGGTTTTTTTATTTGGAGAAATTGCAATAATTTTAAAATTAAAACATTAAAAATTCATTAAAATTGTAAATTAAAAATTGAAAATTATTATAGTTTTCTCACAACTGCCTTAACTACTGCAGCGACCCTGAAACTAAATTTCGGATATATTGATTTATATTTTTTATTTGCCGGCTCAAGAAATACTTTTTTGCCTTTTCTGCGAAAATATTTCATCGTCCATCCACCGTCAATTTCTGCAATCACAATCTGCCCCTCTTTTGCATTATCAGTTTTTTCAACCAATACATAATCCCCTTCCGTAATAAATGCCTCAATCATTGAATCGCCTTTTACTTCCAAAATATAAGTTTTTTCTTTGTCATCAATCAAGAAATCTTCAAGACTTACTCTGTCCAACTCATCCTCATCAACATCCACAGGAAAACCTGCTTCCACCAGACCAAGTATGGGAATGTCCTCATAAATCTGGTTTGGAATAATTCTTCCCTTTTCATCTTTTGAAACAACACCCGCATCAGTCATCCAGTTTATTAATTT
>DATDVZ010000011.1:0-33128 GCA_036517475.1 Minisyncoccota bacterium | reverse complement strand
TGGGATCTATGGCTATTATTCTCTGTTGTTTTGAACCCTTCAGTTTTCAAATTGTTTGCTAATTCATTGTTCCTTAAAATTTCTAATGAATATTTATACAAACTCTCAATATCATTAATTGAAGTCATCATAGCATTTTTGCCGTGAACTATGAGATCAACACATTGTCCCACAGCAGTTGTTACAAGTGGGATTCCTTTTGACATTGATTCAAGGCAGGCCTTCGGTCCGCCTTCTTCTCGGGAGGTGATTATATAGAGATCGATAGCATCATATAGAGAAGAAATTTTTCTAAAATCCTTTGGAAATTCGTGGCGGTAAGGGACACCTAATTTTTCCAATTCTTTTTTAACGTAACCGCGTGATGGCCCGCTTAAAAGAATCCATAAATTGGGAATATCTTTTTTTAATTTCTCAACAACCTTAATAAAAATATCCGGTCCCTTTATCAGTTTTGGTTCATAACCTTGCCCCCAGCCAACGCCGTCTTTTTGAAATGACCCAATAACCACCGCATCTTCAGGGATTCCCAATAAGCTTCTAGCTTCTAACTTTCGGCTTTCAGTTTGGGGTTTGAAAACTTGCGTATCTACAGCAATGGGGATTCTCATAATTTTTTGATGATCAATGCCGCTAGTTTTTAGAAAATTTTCCATAATACTGTTTGAAACACGAACTTTTGAGATTTTTGAGTGATTGTTTTTCAAGGAATTGAAACAGTTACGAAAACTTTCTTGATCTGAAATGCCGTGATAATAATCAACGGAAATTCTGTTATTTTTCTTGTAAATTGACGGGTCAATAAGGGAAAATTGGGAAGTGTAATGGAATACCTGTGGGACATTAAAACTTTTCTGGCTAAAAGTGGCAGGTATATTGATTTCTGTGGCAATTCTTCCTAACTCTTTAGCGTCCTCATCAATTGACCAGCCGCCGTAATCGCTCAAGATAAATAGATGCGAATAAGGTTTCTCTAACAAAGAGAGAACTTGTCTAACTTTACCCCAAATTTTGTCTTTAATGGCAAACATATTAAATATTTTCAAGAAGTTCTCTTTCTCTTCCCGGTTTGCAGAAAATAATATTATTAATAATAACTAAATCCAGGTCAGTATTTTTAAGCATCTCAAGCCCCACAGAATAATAATTTAGAATTGGCTCACCAGCCGGGTTAAAAGAAGTATTTAAATAAATTGGAAAACCAGAAATTTTTTCAAATTCTTTCAAAGATTCGTAAAGAAGGGGATTTTGTTCTTTATTTATAGTCTGGATTCGAGCAGAACCATCAACGTGGGTGATTGAAGGTAGTCTATCTCTATACTCATCTCTGGTGTAACAAATTACTGACATATATGGAATGGGATCAGTATTTGTAAAATATTTTTGTGAATCTTTCTCCGTAACAATTGGCGCAAAAGGCCGGTACCACTCGCGGTGCTTAACCTTGTCGTTGAGTATTTCTCGCATATCTTTATTTAAGGGATTACAGAGAATTGAGCGGTTGCCCAAGGCTCTTGGCCCAACTTCGTAGCGGCCTTGTATAAGACCAATAATCAGATTTTTATTTACAAGCTGTGCCAAAATCTTTGGCAAACTACTCCATCCAACTTCTTTATTGGGATAAATTTCTTTTAGTTTATTCAAATCATCCCTGTCATAAGGAAGAGACCCTAAATATGGAGAATAATAACTGGAAAGGCCATTGAAATCATTTTTTAAAGTAGAGTAGTAAACATATAAGGCGGCACCAGCCGCAAGCCCGCAATCTGATGGGTTTGGTATTAAATGAACTTTTTCAAATTCTTTACTTTTTTCGATCACGTAATTTGTAATGCCGTTAAGCGCACAGCCGCCCACAACACATATATTTTTGAAATTCTTTTTATTCTTTTTTATTAGTTGCATGACTTCCTGCGTCCATACGTGCTGAACAGTTGCCGCCAAATCTTGCGCGTCCTTATTATCCGGCCCCGGTAATTTTAATTCACTCTGGCTTACAATGCAGAAAAAAAGTTTAATTTTATCCGTAAAAGATTTTATCTGCAGAGGTCTCTCTCTTTTTACAAGGTATTTTTTTAATTCGGGAATATCCTGTAGATAAACTGAATTCATGTTATGACCTGCCCCGTATGTGTCTGGGCCATCTAACTTTGAAACAGGAAGTTTTTTATATCTGCGTACGTATTTTCTTGCGTAAGGAATCCAACTCTCCTTTACTTGTCCATATGCAGCAAGCCCCATGAGTTTGCCTGAGGTTGTACCTTCAATTTCAGGTTTTATGCCGCAAATATAGCCCAAATTATTGTAGCTTTGGCCAAAAGCAATAGGAACGTTTGAGAGATATTCAATTTTATTTCCAGAGCCCTTAAAAAAAACTGTCTTGCCGTCATTGCCTATGCCGTCGTAACTTAAAATAAGCGCCTCATTAAATGGAGAAGTAAAATAAGAAAGAGAAGCATGAGAGAGGTGGTGATTTATATGATGAGCGTTCTTGAAAGCAAATCCATTTTCTTTGAGAAATTTAATCAGGTTTTGATATTCTTTAGTGCGCCCTTGATTCTGAACTGCAATTGCATCAAATTGATTTCCCCATTCTTTAATTATTAAATTAAGAAATAGTCTGAGATCCTTAATATCGGTATATTGGTATGTGCTAAGCAGTTTTCTATCCTCCAGCGTCTGAGCGCTTAATTTGTACCTTTTCTGCCGGAAATATCTTTCAGCTTCCATTACAGCCTTAATCTGACCATTTTCTATAAGGGCAAAATTGCTATCATGTCCAAGTGAAATACCCAATATTCTCATTTTCGTTATATTGTTTGCGACTATTTAGTCATTATAAAACCGTATCCAGTGGTCCAAGCAAGAAGCAGATTAGCATGAGTTTTTGTATCAAGCCACATTAAAAATTTTATCAATGGAAATTGGATGGGTCTCCATGAAATATTTTTAGATTGAAAAAAATGCTGGACCATGAGAGCAAGGACTGCAAACATACTGCCCTGCTTTTCAATTTCTATTTTTTTAAATCCCACTAAATCTTTTGCTCTCTTCCAGAAACTTTCCGTATATCTTCCGTAGTCAAATGGGTCAGCATGTATTGGGTACATAAAAGGAACCGTTGCAAGAACTATCCCATTTGGTTTTAGCAATCTATAGGCTTCTTTTAAAACCGCTAAAGGGTCGGGGACATGCTCAAGAAGTTCTCCCATTATTGCAGTATCAAAGGATTCATTTGGTAGGGGGATAGATGAGGCATCAGCCAAAATATCGGGCTTGTCATTTTTTTCAATATTTACATAAGTTATATCTTTACTGAATTCACTAATATCAAATAAACCGCGTTTTTTAATCTTCTTACCTCCTATATCAATTACCTTTCCATTAATTAAATTTCTTTTTGAGAAAAAAAACTGATCTATAAAATAACGTCTCACTGACGTTGATAGAGAAGTTTTTGTCATATTTTTTTTAATAAACGCCTGATTTCAATTTCCAATATAATAATTCCATACATAGCATTTAAAAGAGAAAAAAGAAGAGACGCAAAAACTAGTCCCCATATTTGCCACATGAGGCCAAAGCTTACAAATAATATTATTTTAAATATATGACTTCCAATATTTAGAGCATAAAAAGCTCTTAACATATTCTGACTTGCAAAAACTCCTCCTATATAGATAGAAACTGGAACAACGATCAGACTAAGAGCTTGGACTTGTGAATAAACAATTGCATCAAGATATTTTGGTAAAAAAAGTTTGAAAAGAATAGGGGCTAGTAAAAAATAAACTACAAATAAGATAGCTCCAACAAAAACAGAAAAACCTATTCGTCGATAAACCATCTGATGAATTTGATAAAGTGATCTTTGGGCAAGATTTGGGAGAGCTATACCCCCCCAATTTTTGACAAGACTCTTTAGTCTATCTGGTCCGGCTATGGCAAGACTATATACTGCAAGAGCTGCTGGTCCTGCCACCTGAAAAAGGACAATTCTATCTATATAAGAGGCGATGACACCAATAATTCCTGCTCCAGTTAGATGAAGAGAAGTACGCTTCATTTCCTTCACTTGCTCTGGGTTGGGCTGCGATTTATCGAGATTTTTGGCTGTTATTGAATAAGCAATCATATTTGATAAAAGAGAAACGACTGAGTACACACTGACTAAGATAAGGACATTCTGTGTCAGTAGAAGAGCAATAATTGTTACGGCTGCTGAAATTACAGCAACTATGCTTGTAATTTTAGTTTGTAAGTCAAAACGCTTTTTTCCTGTCAGGACTTGTACATAAAGGTGGTACGCTTCCGATACAGGGTAGGCAAGGGAGAGCATTGCAAGTGAGAATGCAAAAATTAAGTTACCTTTATAACCGTAATAAATTGCAGTCGCTAAAATAGTGGCAACTGCTAAAAGATTGTATTTCAAATAAATTCGCAAAGCCTCAGGGACTACATTTTCATAACCTCTGGCAACTGAGCGCATTACAGCTATACCTGTTCCAGAGAATGTCAGAAAGCTTAAAGCAGCGCCAAGAGAAAGAAGGTAATTATATGTTCCGTAGACGTCACGCGGCAGAAGGTTACCGTAAGCAGCCACCGTGGCAATTGAAGTTAGTGTCCCAATAAAAAATCGCAACGTAGTCCAAAAACCACCCTTAGCCAAATAAGTCATATTAAGCCCAAAGATTTGATCACTTGAGCGCAATAGATTTGAAACTGCATTTTTTAAGTTTTGCATATATATTTACTATGTTAGGATAGCATACATGAAAAATTTTATTATTGATGTTGACGGGGTTCTTACTGACGGACAGTTCCACTATTCTGCCGAAGGAAAGGTCATGAAAATTTTTGGCCCTGATGATGCTGATGCGATTCTTTTAATCAGACCATATCTAAATGTTGTTGCAGTTACTGGAGATAAAAAGGGATTTCCCGTCACCAAGAAGAGGGTAGAGGATGATATGAAACTGCCGCTCCACCAGATCAGTACTTTTGAGCGTATTGAATGGATTCGCGAGAAATTTGGTCTTGAACAGTCTATCTATATGGGGGACGGTGTTTTTGATGCAATGGTCTTTGAACAAATAGGATATTCCATTGCTCCCGCTAATGCATTTCCTAAAATTAAAGAACATGCAGATTATGTTACTGAAGCTTCTGGTGGGAAGGGGGCCGTAGCTGAAGCCTGCTGGCATTTAATGGAGAAATTCTTCAAACCACTGGATATTTTAAATCTTAAAATCGAGGGGGGAGAATGGGGGAAAGAAAAAAAATGATAAAAAAACACATAGAGGTAATTCTCAAAGAAATGAAAGAGGTCTTGTCTAGTGTCAACGAAGACGAAATTGAAGAGTTGGTCAAGGTTATTTCAAATGCAAATAAAATTGTTTTAGTGGGCGCTGGCAGAGTGGGCCTTGCAGTCAGAGGCTTTGCAATGCGCTTAGGACATCTTGGTTTAACTTCTCATATGGTGGGAGATGCTACAGTACCCGCTCTCAGAAAGGAGGATTTATTTCTAGTAGCTTCTGGTTCGGGAGAAACTGAAACAATTTATCAGCTAGCAAATATTGCAAAGAAAAACAATGCCAAAATTGCTTTAATAACAGGGAATCCAGAGTCGCGCATCGGAAAATTAGCTGATGTAATAGTCAAAGTTGAGGCGCCATCAAAAGTTAAAAAGGTAAAAAGTGTTGAATCAATTCAGCCAATGACTACACTTAATGAGCAAAGTCTGGCAATTTTATTTGATGCTCTGGTCTTGAGATTAATGGAAGAGATGGGGGAGACTCATGAGACTATGTGGAATCGGCATTCAAATCTAGAATGAAATACGCGTTATCGGCATCATTAATTTGCGGAGATCCTCTGAAGATTGCTGAGGAACTCAAGGAGTTGAGAGAAGCTGAAATTGATTTTCTACACTTTGATGTTATGGATGGGCAGTTTGTGCCCAGAATTGGGCTTTATCCCGAAATGCTCTCATCAATTAAGCGCAATACTAATCTGCCTGTTGATGTTCATTTAATGATAGAGAAACCGGAAAGATGTATACCTATTTTTGCCAAGGCCGGGGCAGATTATATTACAATTCATGCTGAAGCAGAGGGAAATTTAAAAGATAATCTTAAAATGATTCGTAATCATGGTGTGAAATGTGGTGTAGCTTTAAAGGTTGAAACAGAATTATCTGTTCTTGACGAACTTTTACCTGAGATCGATTTAATTTTAATTATGGCTATTCATCCCGGCATCTTAGGCCAAAAGATATTACCAGAAACATTTGATCGTATAAAAACAACTTCGGATAAAGTGAAAGACTATCCGAATATTCTTATAGAAATAGACGGCGGAGTGACGCCGGAAACTGCACCCCAAATGATTAAGTATGGGGCGAATCTATTGGTTTGTGGTTCTGGTACAATATACCGCCCACATGAAGGCACCCTTACCCAAAAGATAAATGAGCTTCGCGAACTTATAAAATAACTAATGTATGAAAATATTAATCACAGCCTCTGAAATTGATTCTAATCCTAGAGATGAGACGAAAAATCTAAATAAGGTTTTGTTACGTATTGGCAAGAAACCAGCCGTTGCCCATATCATTGAGTCGTATCCTGAAGATACTAATTTTGTCGTAGATTTAGGAAACTTGACCAATCAAGTTCGTGATCTTTTATCATTAGCTTACCCTAATCGCCATATTGAATACGTAAATCATGGTGATAGTGTTTTCGACACCAAGGAGTATTCAGAAAGACACGACATCAGTAACCCTGATAGTCTTCGAGTTTTGCAACATGGGGGAGACGAATCGCCCGGTGATCTTCCTAAATCAGATGAGGCGCTTTTTATTTTTGATAAATTTGTTATCAAGTTTTTTAAAGATAAGGAAATAGTAAAGAATCGTGTTTCTAGAGGAGAAATTCTTGGAGACTTTGTTCCAAAAATAGAAGGGGTGGCGGGTAATTTCTATCGATACGAATTTATTCCCGGGGATTTGTATGCTCACATTGTCCAGCCGAATGCCGATGATTTTAAAAAATTTCTAGAGTGGGCTCAAAATAGTTTTTGGAGGGAGGAGAACGAAATCAGTCAAAAAGATTTTGAAAATATTTGCCGATCTTTTTATTACGATAAAACTATTAAGCGTATCAATCAATTTTTGGAAGCTAACGGACTTGAGGATACCGAGCATATTATAAATGGTGAAAATGTTCCGACAATAGAAGAGCTTTTAAAGAGAGTAGATTTTGATAGGTTGTCGAATGGTCTACAATCTCGTTTTCATGGCGACTTTATTTTGGACAATATTTTGAAAACAAATACGGGCTTCTGTCTCTTGGATTGGCGTCAAGATTTCGGGGGACAGTTGCAGGGAGGGGATCGATATTATGATCTCGCTAAGCTCAACCACAATCTTACTGTAAATCATAGTGTTATTAATCAAAATCTTTTTTCGGTAATTGTTGATGGTAATAAGATACGTGTGGGAATTATGCGACCGAGCAATCTTATTGAGTGTCAAACTATTCTTTTTGAGTTTTTTCGCAAATACAAATACGATAATAGAAAGGTAAGATTTCTCACTGCATTGATTTGGCTTAATATGTCTCCACTCCACCACTATCCCTTCAATCACTTCCTCTACTACTTTGGTAAACTTAATCTTTGGCGTGCACTAAAGGAAAACGATGCAGCTAGGAAGAAGTAATACTAAACTTTTATTACTAGAGCTTGACTTGTTCCTACAGGCTCAAGGATAATTTCGGGTTTATCTATGAAAAACTCGTCAAAAGCTCTTCTGACACCAATTAAATCTTGGTAATTATGACTAATTATGATTCCACCATTACTCATACGGGGGTAGAAAAATTCTAGACAGCTTAGGGTTGATTCATACAAATCTACATCTAGGTGAATAAAGGAAAATTTTTTGTCTTTCACTGGGCCAGATGTAGAAGGGAAGAGCCCTTTGTAAAAGTAAATGTTTTGGTATTTACCCAGATAGGCTTCCACACTTTCTAGTGAGGCATACAGTTCTCCTTTTTGCCATTTTTTTTGGTTGTCTTTTGAGCTTGTTTCCGGTAGCCCTTCAAAGGTGTCAAATAGATATATTTTTTTCTCTGTTGCCTCACGAATAAGTTTGGCAGAACCGCCTTTATAAACACCGACCTCAGCTATGTCTCCGACAATTTTCTCTGTTTTTCTGACAGTTTTGTATATTAAAAAAGCTTCCTGATCTTTGAGTAACATCTCGGTCTCGCCCTTGATCTGTTTTATTAAACCAAGACCCCTGAGGTCTTCATTATTTTGCAATTTTGCAAATTCACAAATCATTCTCCCTTTTTTGGAATAGTATTGATTCAGGAGTTTTCCTACTAAATTGCCTAAATTTAACATACAACTTGTTTCATAATTTCAGAAATTGTACCATGTCAACATGCAATACAAAGTATTACTGTCGACAGCAGGAACAGGATCAAGGCTTGGTGAACTTACTAAAAGCATTAATAAGGCGCTGATAGAAATAGCCGGCAGACCTGCAATTGATTATATTCTCGATTCCTATTCCAGGGATATTCCAATTGTAGTTTTACTTGGGTACTTGGGACAAAGCGTAAAAGATTATCTGGAAAATAGCCATAAAGACAGGATTTTTGAATTCGTTTGGTTAGATAAATATGAAGGCCCCGGTTCAAGCCTCGGTTATGGAATGCTTCAGGCCAAAAATAATCTCCAATGCCCGTTCATTTTTCATGTTTGTGATGGGATTTTTGTAGAAAAAATTCCCGAGCCGAGCAAAAATTGGATTGGAGGATTTGTAGAAGATTGGAAGAAGTCAGATCTACCTGTTGAGCATTATAGAACACACACAATGAAAGATGGGAAAATCCTTCATCTTAATGATAAAGGTGTAATGGGATTTGATTCCGTACATATTGGACTAGACGGCATAAAGGATTACAAAATCTGGTGGCAGACTCTTGAAGATATTTATAATCGGGATCCGAACGATACAAGTATCGGAGATGTGCCAGTTCTTGATGCAATGATTAAAAAAGAAATAGATTTTGAATGGATTCCATATAAAGTTTGGTTGGATACGGGTAATATTTCCTCATTAAAAAAGACAGAAGAATTTCTTAAAAATTTATAAAATAAATTAAAAAACTGCCAATGATTATGATCTAATCATTGGCAGTTGGTGTTTACCTCACCATCTTGCCCTCTTAGGGATACAGGAAAAGCGAGTACTTGCCGGGCTTCCAGTAACGTGGTTCCACGTTGTGGTTCGCGGGGGCAAACAGGAAGCGGATGGCCAAGAAGAGCAGAAGCCAGTAAAGATAGCTTGCATCTTGGCCTCGTTCGGTGATGAGGTTTCGCAAGGAAACCCAGCGAATACCACCACCCTCCTCGTTCATATGCACGTTTTTGTGGCCGCCGTCCGGATCGAATTCACGATCTTCGGCTTCGAAGACGTAGATAGATCCTTGCCACGGAGTTGATTCCGCCTGTTCGTCGAGAATCTTGAGGAACAATTCGTGATCGTCCTGTTCGACTGTGGCCTTGTGGACCCACGGTCCTGTGTTACCCGCGAATTGGAGTTTCCCCGTGAATTTTTCCCCGAAGAACTCACGCAGGCACCTCTCAACCGCTTGGCGAGCAGATGGATCCGTCGGAGGCCGGATTTGTGTGCCCCACTTACCTTGCCAGCGGCCGCGACAGTCGGCGATGCCCCTGTCGCTTCTCCGTCGAGCTTCCAGGATTTCCCAGTCCATCACCTGCGAACCCTTGGGGCGATGGATTACCACCACCTCGACAGAGCAATAGGTGCTCGCAGAGATCTTGTCAGGATCCCAGCCACGCCGCTCTTCATCGGCTCTCTGTTGACGCAGAGCATAACCCTCAAACATAGTAACCTCCTTGAAAGTGAACTTTTATCTCTTATCCAAATAGCATACTAAATATTATTTGTCAATATTATGAATTAATATGTTATTATAAAAAAATGAAAAAGAAAATTGGCCTGGTCATACAGGGGGCTCTCATGTCTATAGGTAGATCTGGCGGCAAGCTCCATGAAAGCCCCGATCAGTTAAGGCAGAAGGGGGGTGTTGTTAATTTTGATTGTCGGGAAAATATTAAAAAAATAATTAATACTTACGGGCATCTTTTTGATGAGATTGTTGTTTCTGTCTTTGATAATCAACTCGAACCCGAGGATCATTTTCCTGGAGCAAAAATAGTTTCCGGTCCAGATCCAGGAGGTGTAAAGCAAGTTGGCCACTATAAAGATAACAATAAAGCCAGACAGTTTTTGAGCACACTTAATGGTCTAAAAGAATTAGAGAAAAGTGGTATTGAATACACTATTAAAGCAAGGACTGATCAATATTTTAATTACGATAAACTGATAAAGTCATTTCTCCTTGGGATTGAAAAAGTTAGTAACCCAGAAACCATATTTGTCACGGTAATGCATCCCCCAACTTATCTACTTCACGATTTATATTTTGCTGCCAGCACCCGGGCTTTAAAAAAATTTTGTGAGGCAATCTTAGCATATGACCAGTTTGAATTTATAAGTTCAGTACACAGAGATATGGTTTTAAAGCACGCTTACGTTGAATACAAAGACGTAATTAAAGTTCCAGAATGGGCATATTTTCCATTCTCTCCTCCTAATGGAGTAAACTCTGAAACCAGAAAGATTTTTGATTATATGTTTAATAATGTTTATGTCCCAATTGATCCAGATGTTTTCCGATCAACCCTTTGGAGAGGAGAATATTATGAAGAAGATCATGTTTCTCGCCTTATAAAAGGGCAAAATCAAAAGCCAAGGAATTTAAATATACCAGCATTTATTAGCATAGATTGGAGAAGATATTTTGCTTTTCGCAGGCAACAATATGGAGAGAAAGCGAGAGCTTTAAATAAGGTAACTGAAGTAATTGGTCTGGTGGGGTGGAAGTTTTGGAATTTAATTCGTACGCTGGTTAACTCTTTTAGAAAATGATGTCATCTTTTCGTTTTTTTGATATAGTTTTCTTATATTATGGAGCCTAATAAATTTCTTAGAGGCGCAATTCTCGCAGGGATATTTTTAGTTCCCTTTATTGTTTTTCTCATTACACCATCAATGCTTTTTCCTTTTATAACGGGGAAAAACTTTGCATTCAGAATCATCGTTGAATTGATTTTTGTTCTCTGGGCGATTCTTGCTTTGCGAGATGCGCAGTATCGTCCCAAATGGTCATGGATACTTGGCATATTTGGAATATTTGTATTAGTTGTTGGGCTAGCTGATATATTCGGAGTAAGTCCTATTAAAAGCTTTTGGAGCAACTTTGAAAGAATGGAGGGATTTCTTTCTGTTGCTCACTTATTTCTATACTTCCTAGTAATTTCTGCAGTATTAAATACCCAAAAATTATGGAATGCTTTTTGGGGCACATGGCTTGGATCCACTTTAATAATGTGCATATACGGGCTCTTCCAGCTGGCTGGAAAAGTTAAAATTAATCAAGGAGGTGTGAGAGTTGACGGCACTTTGGGCAACGCCACCTATTTGGCAGTATTTTTGTTATTCAATATTTTTATCACAGCAATACTTTTTTCCCGTTCGCAAAATAAGAAAACAAGTGGATGGTTCTATATACCTGCTCTTATTTTAGAGCTAATCCTGCTTTATTACACCGCAACCAGAGGGGCAATCATTGGTCTTTTGGGAGGGGTGTTAGTAACGATTGCGCTTGCATTATTTTTTTCCCATGAGAATCAAAAATTCAAAAAAATTTCACGGTATTCTTTTGTTGGTCTGATAGTTATTTTGATTGGATTTTTTCTTATAAGAAATACTGAGTTTGTCAGAAACAGTCCAGTTTTGGAAAGATTTGCCTCTATTTCTCCAAAGGAACTCCAGACTCAAGGGCGCTATTATGTTTGGCCAATGGCTCTGAAAGGTGCTCTAGAGAAGCCACTTTTGGGTTGGGGTCAGGAAAATTTCAACTATATTTTTAACAAAGACTATAATCCTAAAATGTTTGCGCAGGAACAGTGGTTTGACAGAGCACATTCAACCCCGCTTGATTGGCTGGTGGCGGCAGGCATCTTAGGATTAATTTTATATCTTTTAATTTTCTTTTTTGCTCTGTTTTATCTGTGGAAGAGATCAGGGTGGAGTTTTCTTGAAAAAAGTTTATTTACCGGACTTCTTGCAGCTTACTTTTTTCAGAATATTTTCGTTTTTGACAACCTCTTAAGTTACATTCTTTTCTTTTCTGTAATAGCTTATATTCACTTTGCATCAGGAAAGGAAAAAAATTATCCTGCTGTAATATCAAAAAAATATTTTCAGATTTCTGTAAGTATTATTGTTCTAATTATCGCAGTCTACTCTCTTTTCTATTTCAACTTGAGGCCAATAAAGGGAAGTCAGGCACTTATTAAAGCTCTCATTTCAACCCAGACCGGGCCCGCCAGTGGGCAGACTTTGGATCTTTTCCGCAAAGCATCAGAGATGAGCGCGCTTGGCAGAGCTGAAGTCAGAGAACAGCTTGTTAGCGCTGCCGGTTCATTTTTAAATAATCCGAGTGTATCAGATGAGGTTAAAAAAGAATATGTGGATTTCACCGATGGTGAAATGAAAGATCAGTTGAAGCAAACTCCAAATGACGCTCGATATTGGGTATTTTACGGATTATTTTTGCGAAGCGTAGGAGCTTACGCGGAATCAGCAGTTGCCTTTGAAAAAGCAGTATCACTTTCCCCCAACAAACAGACAATCATATTTGAACTTGGGACAAATTATATTATTACCAAACAGTTTGAAAAAGCATTTGAAATTTTCAAAAAAGCCTACGAACTGGAGCCAGCCTTTGAGGAGGCGAGGTTGAATTATGCTATTGCTGCTCTCTATACGAGCAGAAATGACCTGGCAAATGAAATATTTCTCTCTTTGCCAGAAGCGAAAGTCTTAAATGATGATCGACTTGTTTCTGCTCTTGCCGATTTAGGCCAATATCAGGCCCTGGTTGAATTATTTGAAAGAAGAATTAGGGCAGGGGCTGATAATATTGAAAACAATACCAGGCTTGCTTTGGCATATTTGCGCCAAGGCAATCGTCAAAAATCTATTGAAGTTTTAGAAGCTTTTGCTAACCGTCATCCAGAACAAAAGGGCCAGGTAGAGCCATATATTAAACAAATACGGGAAGGAGTGAATTTTTAATTGCATTTAAGTCCAAGATATGCTATAATTGCGTTTGAGTGCGTTTGGGTTTGTTCCAAACGAACGAATGTCTGCGTAGGAGCCCGCGAAAGCGGGCTTCTGCGTTTCTGGAGTAAATATACTAATTTAGAAATATATACTAATATACTAATTAATGCGAATTTGTTTCCAGTCGTGGGGGGCAGACGCACTCACATATAGACATTAGTTTTTGGAGCTAGCCCTGCTCCCCGCGAGTGGAAGTAAACATACCAATATACGAATTAATACGAATCTACTAATGGCAACGAATAAAGTATTTTGAATTTCTGTTAACAGGCGAATGTTTGTTTTAATTTCCAATAACGAGCGAGAATTATTTTTAAAAAGGCTACAGAGCACGGCGGTGCGAGTCTTGAGAAAATTTTCAGAAGAAAATTATGCGGACTTTTTAAAAATAACACGAGTGAGTAGTTATCCACAATTAAATTGAAAATTTATTGTTGAAAGAGTAAATGTATACGATAATTAAGTAAGGTCGAATGATTGCTCCGAAAAAATTTTGCGGAGAGAATTATTTAGAACTTTTTAAAATCTCAACTCGTTAACGAGAAAAATAAAATGGCAGCAAAAAAAAGAAAAGCAGCAAAGAAGGCCCCAAAGAGAAAAGCATCACGCCGACGAAGATAGGCAAGCCTTCCAAAACCCTCCGACTTACGTCGGAGGGTTTTTGTGTTATAATTTCCCTCTTAACGTTTAATTATGGCCCTAAAATAACGTAATTTTCAACCTTTAATTTACCCGAACAAATCCAGTAAGCTGGATTTAAACAGGCAAGCAATTTTCAATGAATTTTTAATATCTAGACAATCTAATTAGTATGGTTGCTTTCTTAAAAAATTTGTTCGGCGGAAATGAAACGAGAAGAGAAGTTTCTCGAATAACTCCAATTGTAAAAAAAACCAATGATCTGGAATTAAAATTTACGGAGTTATCAGACTATGAGTTGAAGGAAAAGACCCAAGATTTTAAAAAAAGATTAAAAGGTGGCGAAACTCTGGAAGAGATATTGCCGGAGGCATTTGCTACCGTGAGAGAAGCTGCAAAGAGAACACTTAAACAGAGACATTTTGATGTTCAGTTAATTGGCGGGGTTGTTCTTCATGAAGGAAAAATTTCTGAAATGAAAACTGGAGAAGGAAAGACTCTTGTTGCAACACTGCCTGCATATCTAAACGCTTTGGATGGTAGTGGAGTTCATATTGTTACAGTTAATGATTATCTCTCAAGAAGGGACGCAGTCTGGATGGGGCAAATTTACAATTTTCTAGGCATGTCAGTTGGAGTTTTGAATCACGAAGCTAGTTTCCTATATAACCCACAACCAACAACTGACAACCAACAACTTAAAAAAGAGGATGAGGAAAGGGATAAGAGTGGCTCATTTAAGGTAGTTCATGAATTTCTAAGGCCCGTTTCAAGGCGAGAGGCTTATGAGGCTGATATTACTTACGGGACGAATAGTGAATTTGGTTTTGACTATCTTAGGGATAATCTTGAATATGCAGAAAACTCACTCAGACAAAAGGATTTTAATTACGCAATTGTTGATGAAATTGACTCAATTTTAATTGATGAAGCTAGAACCCCCCTTATCATTTCTGCTCCGACCGCAGAATCAGAATCACTTTACAAGACTTTTGCTGGAATTGCTGACAAATTAAAGGATGATGAGCATTATAAAGTCGATGAAAAACTCAAAGCCATTACTGTAACTGACGAGGGAATAACTGAAGCTGAGAAATTCCTTGGAATAGAAAATATTTATACTGAAAAAGGAATCAAATACGTTCATCATTTGGAAACTGCTGTGCGCGCCAAGGCTCTCTACCACAGAGATGTTGATTATGTGATTAGAGACGGCGAAGTGATCATTGTCGATACATTTACTGGCAGACTTCAGCCCGGCAGACGCTGGTCAGAGGGCCTGCATCAAGCGATTGAGGCCAAAGAAGGTGTAGAGGTTCAGAAAGAGTCTAGAACTTTTGCTTCAATTACGTATCAGAATTATTTTAGGATGTATAGAAAACTTTCGGGTATGACGGGAACAGCTATCACTTCCGCTGAAGAATTTTACAGAGTATACGGATTAGGAACGGTTGATGTTCCAACAAACAGACCAATGGTGCGCAAAGATCAGAATGATCTGATTTTTCAGACTGAGGCAGGAAAGTTTAAAGCCATAATCTCAAAAGTCAAAGAATTAAATAGCAAAGGACAGCCTGCGCTTATCGGCACCGCATCAATTGAAAAAAACGAACTTCTTTCAAGCTACCTCACCAGAGATGGAATTAAACATGAACTTCTAAATGCAAAAAATCACGAAAGAGAAGCGGAAATTATTGCCCAGGCAGGAAAGATCGGTGCAGTAACAATTGCCACCAACTTAGCGGGAAGAGGGGTGGACATTAAACTTGGAGGCGCACTTGCAGATAAAGCAGAATACGAGAATGTAAATAATTTGGGTGGGCTTTTTGTATTAGGAACGGAGCGGCATGAAGCAAGACGCATTGACAATCAATTAAGAGGACGCTCAGGCAGACAGGGGGATCCGGGGGAGACGCAGTTTTTTGTTTCACTTGAAGATACTTTAATGAGAGTTTTTGCATCAGACACCATAAAGAAAATGATGGGAAGATTCGGTATTCCCGAGGATCAGCCGATTGAAAATAAGATGATTACAGGCTCTCTAGAGAGAGCGCAGGAGAGGATTGAAGGTTTTAACTTTGATGCCCGCAAACATGTCTTGGAATATGACGACGTATTGAATTTCCAGAGAAAAATAGTTTATGAGAGGCGAAGGAAGATTCTTTTGGGCGGTCCAGATGTCATTGAAGAATATTTAAATGAAATACTTTCAGACAGAAGCAGTGAAAAAGAAACAATAGATAAGAAAAAAGAAGAACTTGGTAGGGAGCAATTTTTAACTGTATCCAGGATTATTATTTTGCAAACCATTGATATGTTCTGGGTAGAGCATTTGGAAATGATGGATTATCTGCGTGGCTCTGTAAATCTGCGCGCCTACGGGCAAAGAGATCCACTTGTGGAATATAAAAGGGAGGGACTAAAGCTTTTTAAAGAAATGGAGACCGGTATTGAAGATCAAATAATAAAACTCCTGCCTCATATCGGGGTTCAGGTTGCTTCGGCAGAAATGAGAAATCTTCAGGAAGTCCAGGAGGGAGCAGTTTCAATAACTTCTTCTACATCATCAACAACCAAGTCAGAAAACATAGGAAGAAATGATCCCTGTCCATGTGGAAGCGGGAAAAAGTATAAGAAATGTGGGTTACTTAATACAGAGGAACATCAAAAGCTAATGGCAAAAAAGTAAATGTATAGACTTCTGTATTTTTTTGCAAGAATATATTGGTTTGTTTTTCGACCCAAAACCTACGGAGTTAAATGTATTATTGAAAATAATGGGGAGGTTTTGTTAATAAAGAATTCTTATGGCAGAGGGCTCTGGACTTTTCCCGGCGGTGGAATTAAGAGTGGTGAAACAGCGGAGGGTGCTGCCAAAAGAGAAGTAAGAGAGGAAGTCGGAATTGAGGTTGAGAATGTAAAATGGCTTGGAAAATTCACCTCAAATTCCGAGTATAAAAAAGATAATGTGGATGTTTTTTATAGTTATTCAGAAAATATGGATTTTAAAATTGATAAATTTGAAATATCTGAGGCGGGTTGGTTTGATCCGGATAATTTACCTGAAGTTTCTGAATACACAAAGGTATGTTTAAATTTATGGAAAGAAAAAAATTAATCTGGATATTCTTTATTATACTTGTTACAGTTTCTTTTTTATTAATTTTTGGTTATAAAAATGAAATTCCAATAAATCAGGACGAGGATGCTCAGACTACAACATTGCTTTTTGTGGGAGATATTATGCTTTCCCGAGAGATTGAAAAAATTGTTTATAAAGAACAAGACCCTCTCTATCATTTTTTGCGCACCGCCGGACTTACCCAAAGTACTGATATAAGTTTTGCAAATTTAGAAGGTTCCGTATCTGTGCGTGGAGTAAACCAGGGGTCAGAGTATTCATTTCGAACTCACCCCGATCTTCTGAAAGGCCTCGCATACGCCGGTTTTGATATCGTATCTGTTGCAAACAACCACATCTTCGATTGGGGACCGCTCGCATTTGAAGATACACTGATGTACTTGAAACAAAATGCAGTTCTTCCAGTTGGCGGAGGAGAGAATTACAATGAAGCGCACAAGCCAGTAAAAATAGAAAAAAATGGAGAAACTTTTTGCTTTCTTGCATATAGCCAGTTTGCCCCAGAATATATTTCAAATAAGGGTTCTTCACCAACGGTGGCTCGGCTCGTGGAGGGTGATATTAAGGACGATCTAATGCAATCAGGAAATAACGGCTGCGGTTTTATTACCGTGTCTCTGCATTGGGGTAATGAATATGAAGCTCATCCCACAGTAGATCAGAGAGAGATTGCACACGTAATAATCGATAGTGGAGCCAATCTAATTATTGGTCATCACCCCCACGTTGTTCAAGATGTTGAAGAATACAAAGATGGAGTCATTGCCTATAGTTTAGGGAACTTCATCTTTGACCAGAATTTTTCTCCAGAGACACGTGAGGGATTAATATTTAAGGTAAATGTTAGGGGAGGATCTGTTGAAAGTTTTGAAAAAATAAAAATTCATTTTACTGATACATTTCAGCCATTTGTCTCAGATTCTCAATAAATTATCCATTTGCTTATTCGCGCAAATAAGCAAATAACGAAATAGAAATTAAAAATAAATAGTATGATAAAATTATTTTGTGATTGAATCTTTAGTTACTTTTCTTCATGTTCATATTATCCCCCTAGGAGCAATTGGAATTTTTATTGGTGCAGTTATTCAGGAAATTATCCCGCCGATTCCGTCCCCTTCAATTATGCTTGCCGGCGGTTTTTTATTTGTTGCGGATGCAGGCGGTGCTAACGCACTTTTAATTCTTATTTTAAAAGTTGCTCTACCGGCCGCTCTCGGTATTACACTTGGTTCGCTGGTTATTTACGGGCTAGCGTATGCATTTGGCAAGCCTTTTATTGAGAAATATGGCAAATGGATTGGTTTGTCATGGAGAGAAATGGAAAAAGTTGAAAATTGGATGGAAAAGGGACTTCGAGATGACATTCTTATTTTTGCTTCACGGGCAATTCCAATAGTTCCTAGTGTTGCTATAGGTGTTTTCTCTGGCCTTATGAGGTTTCCTTTACGAACTTACATAATTTCAAGCTTCCTTGGTACCCTAGTACGCGCCTTGATTCTTGGTTTTGTTGGTTGGCAAATAGGGCATTTGTACTCAAAATATGCTGAAATTATAGGGAGACTTGAGAACTATATCCTGATAATTATTGTTTTAAGTCTATTAATCTGGATTTTTATTAGAATAGTTAAAAAAAAAGAAAAGATTGATATTAACTAGTAAAGAATATGTTTAATACTGATTATCAATGTTTAAAGCTTAATCAACATTTATAAAAAAATTTTAATTTGGTTAATATAGTCCCTCGTGGCATATATTAGCTCCTCGGCTCGGAAATGAAAAATTCTTATTTTTCATTTCTCTCGCTCTACGTCGTTAATAAACCTTGGCTACAGAAATTGCTAAAATCTTAAATAACATACAAACGATTATTTTATTACCAATGCTTTAGTCAAAAAGGGAAATAGGATAAAGTATAAAAATGAAAATAGTAACTCATGATTCAAGTTTTCATACCGATGATATTTTTGCTTGTGCAACTTTGCTGATTCTATATCCAGATGCCGAGATTATTCGTTCAAGAGATCAAAAAGTTATTGAAAGTGCAGATATTGTTTTTGATGTTGGAGGAATTTATGATCCACAAAATAAAAAATTTGACCATCATCAAACTGGCGGGGCAGGGAAAAGAGAAAATGGAATTCCATATGCATCTTTTGGTCTTGTATGGAAAGAATTTGGTGAAAAGATCTGCGGGAGTAAGATAGTAGCAGAAAAAATTGACATCAGATTATGCCAACCAATTGATGCTATTGATAATGGAATTGAAATTACAAAAAAAATTTACAAAAATGTTTTTCCATATACAATTTCTGATTTTTTGAGTTCATATAAAAAAATTGATGAACCATCAGAGGAAGATTTATATAATAATTTTATCAAACTCACAGGTATAGCAGGAGAGTTACTTGAGAGAGAAATTGAGAATCAGAAGATAATTGAAAAATTACAAAAGGAAGTCATTAATGCCTATGATTTAAGCATTCAAAAAGAAATTATCGTTCTCGAAAAAAGAGTGGAAAGAAATATTTGGAGGGGAGTTTTAGTTAATTTTGAGGATCCAATTTATGTAATTTACCCAAGTTTAGATGGAAATTGGAAAGTTGAGGCAGTACCGGTTAGCCTAGACTCTTTTGAGTCACGTAAAAGATTTCCTGTAGCTTGGGCTGGAAAGCAGGGCCAAGAATTGGTTCAAATTAGCGGTATTCAAGAGGTGATTTTTTCACATAACTCTGGATTTATGACTGCTGTTAAGAGTAAAGAGGGGGCAATAGCTTTGGCTAAAAAAGCTTTAGAGCAAGAATAATGAATCACGAATCATGAATAATGAATCGGAAATCAAGAAGTCTATAATTTTATTTTTTAACTTTCATTTTACATTTTGATATTTACAGTTTAAATTAAAGTATTATGGATGATAAGTACTCGGCTACAATTGGACTAGAAATACATGCGGAGCTAAAGACGCAGACGAAGATGTTTTGCAATTCTAAAAATGATACGGATGAAAAAAGACCAAATGTAAATATTTGCCCCATATGCCTAGGATATCCGGGAACATTACCAACAATAAATAAAGAAGCTGTTAAACACGTTATAAAAGTTGGAATAGCTCTCGGTGGAGAAATTTCAGATTACACTGAGTTTGATAGAAAAAATTATTTTTATCCCGATATTCCAAAAGGTTATCAGATAAGCCAGTATAAATTTCCTTTAGTTAAAGGAGGTGAACTAAATGGGATAAAAATTACAAGAGTTCATTTGGAAGAGGATACAGCGAGATCAATACACAATGAACAAGGAACAATTAACAATGGATACAGTTTGATTGATTTTAATCGCGCAGGAATCCCTTTGATGGAATTGGTAACCGAACCGGTTATAAAAAGTGCAAAGGAGGCGTCAGATTTTGCAAAAGAATTACAATTGCTTCTGCAATATCTTGGTGCAAGTAATGCAAATATGGAAAAAGGGGAGATGAGAGTTGAAGCGAATGTGAGCGTGAAGCATGAATCAGGAATCATGAATCAAGAATTGGGGACAAAAGTGGAGATTAAGAATCTAAATTCTTTCAGAGCGGTGGATAGGGCAATTGAATATGAAATTGAAAGACATGTTGGTCTTTTAGAAAATGGGCAGCAAATTGTCCAGGAAACAAGAGGATGGGACGAGGTAAAAGAAGAAACTTTTTCCCAGAGAGCTAAGGAAGAATCACATGATTATAGGTATTTCCCCGATCCGGATCTGCCAAAGCTTAGAATTTCAGAAATTCCTGATCTGACGCCCGCGCACCTTAAGACCCATATGCCAGAGATGCCTTGGCAGAAAAGAACGCACTATATAGAAAATCTAAAAATTAAACCTGAGGATGCTGAGGTATATGTCAGAAATAGAAACTGGGGTAATTATTTTGAAAAAGTGGTTAGTTCGTTTGGTTTAGATACATCAAAAATTCAAACATCCTCAAACTATATAACCTCTGACTTGGCCGGGCTTGTGAAAAACGACAAAGACTCAGGTTTTGAAAATATTGATCTTTCGTCCAAAATTCCTTCAGAGAATTTTTCAAAATTAATGGAAATGGTTATGGATGGTAAAATTTCCTCTCGTGGCGCCAAAGATCTTCTTGGACTGATGTATGGAAATAATGAAGATCCGGGAGTTCTGGCAGATAAACACTCTCTTCTGCAGAAAAGTGATGAAGGGGAACTGACAAAAATTGCGGAAGAAATTATTAAAAATAATCCCAACGTGATTGCGGATTATAAAGCTGGC
Organism: Minisyncoccota bacterium; assembly: GCA_036517475.1. Lineage (GTDB taxonomy): Bacteria > Patescibacteriota > Minisyncoccia > Phycocordibacterales > Zambryskibacteraceae > DATDVZ01. The sequence continues at coordinate 11,778 of DATDVZ010000011.1, read as the reverse complement.
AAAGAAAGCGCGCTTCAATATCTAATAGGGCAGGGTATGAAGGTAACAAAAGGATCTGTTAATCCAGAAGTTCTAAAAAATATTTTTCAAAAAATAATCTAAGAAATGCCGAAACTTTAGTTACTTCAAATAGTCAGAAACCACCCAACCATCCATACCAGTTTTAAAATCAACTTTCCACCAGATATAACCTCCCGAGAGTCTGGGACCCTCTACTACAGTACCAACAACTCCAGAGTATTGTGATCCTAAACGTGTTGAGTATTGAGATGGATCTTTTCTGATATTTAGAATATTAGTAGTTGTAACTATTGTGCCGATTGAGATTACTTGCTGAGAGCCCAAATTTCCAGTGGGAATTTGTGAGGGTGAAGCAGGTGAAGTCCCAATTGCAGAAACAATGTAGTTTCCCGCTACCCAGCCGTCAACTCCCGCATTGAAATCAATTTTCCACCAGCTGTAGCCGCTTCCGGCCGTCGGGCCTGCGATGATTCTCCCAAAAGAATTTAGCAATTGAACTCCCAGTTTGGCTCCCAGGAGAGAGGGAGTGAGCCTGACATTGATATTGCTTGTGGCGGTAATAGTCGAGCCGATTTGCAGAGACTGCGCCGCGACTACAGTAGAGGCGGTCGAAGGTAGAATAAAGCTCCCCGCCACCCAGCCGTCAATGCCTGTGGTGAAGTCAATATAGTACCAAGTGTAGCTGCCGGCTTGAATCGGACCGTAAACTACTTTGCCGGTTTTGCCAAATGCTTGAGTGCCTAGCTTGGTCCCGGTAGCGGAAGCCGTGCCTCGGACGTTTAAGAGAGTGCTGCTGACTTTCACTGAGTTGCCAGCTGTAAAATTTCCCGATAATAAAGGAGGAGCAGGTGAAGCCGGATAAGATGGTGCCGAAACAGCGGGGCAGGGCTGGCCAGTGAGGGGGCTAAACAAAGTTCCAAGACCACATCCGAGAGGAGCCGCAGAGACTAATAGACAAGGCTTCCCGGTTGTTATGCTAAACAAGTTGCCGGCCGAACAACCATAGTCCGGAGTCGTAGCAGTTCTGGAGCTTCCTCCGCCTCCACCCCCTCCACCTCCGCCGCCGGAAGAAACAGGTGATGGTGATGGAGCCGGGCTTGGTTCGGCGGGAGATAGCTCAACAGGCGCAGTAAAAGAGAGCGTTGCCGGCTCGGAGTAGACTCCTAAGTCATCAATTGTAAAGAGAGTGTAATAGTAGAGCGTGCCGCCTATAACATTTTCATCAGTGTAGCCAGTATCGGCGCAAGTTAATTGCGCAATTTTAGCTGAAGAAGTGGGCGCGAGAACAGCGCTCTGTGTGGAGCGGTAGATTTCAATTTTTTCGCAGTATTGGTAATTGATACTGCCCCATGCAAGCTTGACTGACCCGGGTGAGGCGTTGAAAAAGTTAGGAAGCGGCGGCCGCGGCAATCGGACAGGCCCTTGCGGCGGAGTGTATTTTGTAAGGAAATATTCCGCACTCCAGCCGTCGTATCCGGTTGTGTAGTCAATATACCACCAAGTATTGGTAACTCCTGCGGATGTTGTTGTTATCGGGCCGCATTGTGACGTGGGGCTGCATTTTACTACTCCCGTTGCGCTTACTGGTTGAGTGCCCAAAGAAGTCTCCGCACCGGGAGAAGATCGGACATTGAGTATGGTAGTCGTTTGCACAGTATCGCCAACTGCAAATTTGGGTGGAAGGATTTGTCCTGACGGAGTGACAACAGAAATAGAAGCAGATTGCAGAGAATTGTTTCCCGCCGTGTCATAGGCAGAGACGCTGTATACATATGTTGTGTTTGCGGAAAGCCCCGTATTTTGAAATGAGGTGGTTAGAGATGTGCCTATTTGTATTCCACCTCTAAATATTTTGTAGCCCGTAACTCCTAAATTGTCTGTGGAAGCGCTCCAGGAAAGATTAACTTGCGCAGAAGATATAGCGATGCCAGATAACCCTAGAGGAATGGATGGAGGAGTGATGTCTCCCGTTGCCGCCGTGACATTTACCGTTGCGCTGGCCGGCGCACTTGGACCGTTTCCGTTGGAGCAAGTCAAAGTAAATTTGTAAGTTTTGACTGTGTTTAGAATTCCTAGAGATATATTTGTTCCGCTTGTCCCTCTTGGCCCTGTCAAATCGTCGGATGGCGAACAGGATGTAGGATTGTTGGTGGCGCTCCAGGTGAGCTGCGGATTAACAATGCCGACCATGCCAGTTGTCGGAGTGGCAGTGATGCTGACGACGGGGACAGCGCCTGCCGGCGGAGCAATAGGAGTTACATTCACGCCTCCGCGCCAGGCGAGGTAATGTCCGCTCGAGCGATAATTTTGGTTATATTCTTTCCCTGTGGCATCTGCGAGACCTGAATATTTATCAGCTCCCGGTCCCTGACCTCTGCCGAAAGTCGAAGCAAAAACTTCGTCACCCCACTGTAAATATTTAGGATCACCAGTAAGTTTATAAGCATAACCAAAAGTGTGAATGGTGGTAGCGTTTGCCTCCCGATTATTATAGATTCCATTATCATTGTTGAGACAAGGAGTGGCGCCCCAACAATTAGTGGCATTGGTGCTGTCAATGCTGCTGGGGTTAACGAGGAGAGTAAAATATCTCATTGAACGCCAGCGGAAATTAGTAAAGGGCGGGTTGGTAACATATTGCTGTTCGTAAGAGTAGTTATAGAGCCAGTCGGCGGCTTTCGTAATCATCTGGGCGAGGGCAGGGTCATTGGTTAACTCGTGGAGCGCGACTAGGGCTTCGGTGAGTATCGCGACTTGGAACGGCTGGCTCGCTGGCACATCAGGAGTTATGCAAGGATCACCGGGCTGGTCGCAATCATAATCGGTATCAATTGGCCAATACCATCCGCCGTCTGAATTTTGCAGCCGTTTATAATAGAGAAGTGCGGCATTAAGAGCCTTCTGGCGAAACTCGGCGCGGACCGCTGGGTCTGGGCTCACCTTCGCCAGCCAAGTCTCATGGAGAAGTGTAAATGCTCCATCTCTTACTCCGTAGCCAAGAACCGGACTAGTATAATAGCGGCTGAGCCAAATACTGTCTTGACTGCGAACGGAGCGTTCAATCACCTGCCACATTTCCGGCCGGCCGTCTAGGGCGCGCAGCATTAATCCTCCGAGTGATGCGCCCCGCGGTGTTGCTTGATATGACCCCCATTGGTCAGGTCCTTTACTGGGCCAATCAAGCCACCATGAGTCTGTTACTTTGCGGGCATAATTTAGAAATTGCGTTTGCGTATTGCCGGTTGTTCGGTAATATGCAGTATAAAGAGTAAGGCCGAGATCGTAATAATTTCTGAGGATAAAACAGTTGCTGTCACAAGCGGGGTCTGCCCACGGTGTCGCCGGAAAATTCGCTCCGTGCTGTAGTCCTTTTGTAATTGCAATAGAGTCATACCAGGGCCAGGGGTTGGTGGTCGTAGAAGCATTCGCTTTAACCTGCGGACCGACGATGAATGCAACTTCCGGATTGGGAAAGACAACTAAGTCGCCTGCGAAACTTACCGGAGGCGGTGGAAGCTGGACTTGCGCTTGATTATTTACAGTTACACTTACGGGAGAAGAAGTTATCTGGTTCCCTTGAGCATCGCGGGCAACGGCAGTTAGCGTGTAAGAGCCGTTGGTCTCGATCGTAGTATCAAAAGAAATTGAGTATGGGGAAGTCGTGTCTTCTGAACCAAGATCTGCTCCGTTTAATTTAAATTGAACTCCGGCAACTCCGACATTATCTGACGCAGTGGCAGAAATTGTTGTCGCACTGCCGGAAATAGTAGAGCCGTTTGTAGGAGAAGTGATTGAGACCGTGGGAGGCGTGACATCTGTGGAACCAGTTGGAGCTGGACAGGCGGCAAAATTACAAGTTGGAGGATTGATTCGCAATACAGTAGAGCCGTCTGAACAAGTCTGAAAATCTGTTGGGCACGATGTAGCTGGAGGATTTTCTCCGACCGAGGGCGGGGAAGTGTAGAGCTGACTCTTCGGAATAATTTGTTTGGCTTGCGAGCCAGAGAGCGCCCAGGAGAGATAGACTTGCGCCGCTCCATCCATTTCCAGGTATTCCATTTTAATCGGATACGACTGTCCGGCGGTAAGGGCGACACTCCCTCTATTTTCTAAAAGCGAATGGCCAGTCCAGTCGTTCACTAATTGCTGATTGTTCACCCACAATCTTGCGCCGTCATCGGTGTTTGTAAAAAAAGTATAAGTGCCACTATATAAGGGTTCAACGAAACCACTCCAGCGAACGGAGAAATTATCAGCATTCACGCTCGGAGCCGGAGAGGCTACTCCCCAATCGAATGAAACTTGAGCGTCGGTCCTCTGCAGTACTCTGGTGTCGAAATTCTTGCCGTTAAAATATTCGCTGTTGAGTCCGTCGCCCTGGCTTATGACATTTGAAACTTGGGCCAGGTTTAAAGCACCATATTGTGAAATCGTCTGAACTAGAGAAGAAGTTAGAAAAAGAGAAATAGATACAAATAAAATCCAGTGCAAAGCTGATGACACAGGCCTTTCATGCCAACGTTTATATAATTTGTTAGATTTCATAAGGTGATTGTGAACTTTCTTCATGCGCTATTAATAATGTAGAGTAATATACAATTTTCTCATATCTTCATATATAAAATTATACCCCAAACAGTGCCAGTGCCATAAAATATGATGTGAAAGCAAACAAGAATCGAATACAAAACCTTTGTAAATCAAAGTCTGAAATTTAGAACCTATAAAAAGTAAAAATTACCTCAATTAAACTCAAAATTAGTAGTTAATTAAGTTCAAAAATTGGTTCATAATAAAATAGCAGACAGAAAACCCAACTAAAAGTAGTGTTTCACAGCGTCTCGTTCATCCGAGATGACCATAATATTAGCCAACTAATAACTAACCACCAACAACCTACAACATTAAGGATGTTTGATACTTTAAAGAGCATAGTAACCTAGAGATCTTCTAAATGTCTGACTTGGAGTGTATGCATTCTATCTTTTGCATTAGTTTTTTTAGTTCCACCTTCAATATCTTCTATTATTTTAAGCAGATCCTCTCTTCTGTAGACTCTATAATTGTTCATGGGGTGCCTTTGAGCCTTGAATTTACCATTTTTATCCCAATTTCTAAGTGTAAGAGGTGATACTCCCAAAATATAAGCTGCTTCTTTAATAGTTATGTACTCTTTGTATTGTGACATCTTTTATAAAGCTTAATAATCTACTACATATTTCTGTATAGGTATTGTAATATTTAGTGGTCTATTAATCTTTTATAATATGCTTTTATCATGCAAATTATATCATAATTAAATATGTAAAGATAGGTTATCCACAGGCTAAATTATTATATTTGTATAACTAGATTGTGGCTAATTGAACTAACTTACTGTTTTTTTGCCTATTATCTTCCTGCTACTTTTTTGATTAGTAAATATCATTATTAATTAGATTTGAATAGTTGCCATCTGATTTTTTAAGTATTGATAGCTAATTTTTTATCAACTTGGCGATCTTAATTGCAATTAATTTTTATATTTTGATCTAATTCCACCTTTTTTCAGTACTATCAGCTTTTTGTGCTGTTTACTATCGTCTTTTTTAAGTAAATTGTAAAAACAGCAGGAAGTTTGAAGTAAATAAATATTTGGCAAATTTTATCGTTTTATCCACAATTTTGTCCTAATTTTGATATCTAATTTTACCGAGTAACTCTATAATGAAAGTAATGAATGATCTTTATTTTGACGGCAAGAAGTTCATCTCGTCTAGCCGAGCCGCCAAACTTACTGGTTATGTAAATGACTACATCGGGCAACTATGCCGCGATGAGAAATTAGAATGCAGAATAGTGGGCCGCTCCTGGTATGTCTCATTGGAATCTCTTCTTGAGCATAAGAATAAAGTTGGTAATGGTGTTACAAGCCGATCCAGCAAGCATGTTCAAAAGGTAATCTTTCTTGAAAAGAGAAAAAGTGAGGAGATTAAAAAAATTGGTTCAAAGTTTTATCCCAAAGCTCAAAAAACTGAACTGGAAGCGACAGCCAAAGAGGTGAGTGGAGGAATTAACCAATCTTATTCCTTGAGAGAAACTCAAAAGCAAAAGTCTGAAATAAAAATTCCCATCATTACAAATATTGTCCTTGATGTCCCTGAAAAAGATATAAAAAAGACGGCTTATTTTCATCAGTATAAAAGAAATCTGACTGATATCTTTCCAAAAGCCGTTCTTACAATTCTCTCTCTTTTTATTTCTTTAATGTCTTTCTGGGTGGCTTTGGAGAGTAATCCTGCGCAAGAATTTGCATACAAACAAATTCTGAGTGAAGTCAGGGAGACTGAACTCAATTTGGTAGCGAAGCTGAGTGGTGTCATTGAGGCAAACGCGCTCTCCGGAATCAATCTTGCTTTGGATAACACAAGAAATTCAGTAAAAACTTTTTGGAGTAATTTTTACAATAAAACAAAAAATAAAATTCTTACTCTTATTGGTAAAAATAAATTTGCAAATAATATTTTGTCAGGTGCACAACCCAAACAAGGCATAGTTGTTGTTCCGGTTGATAAGGAAACTAATAAAGAAGGAACAATAGCAAAAATAAAAAATTCTTTCTCAGATGAGGTTACAGTTTCACCGAGTGCGAAAGGTTCAGATGGAATTATCAGACCTGTTTTTAAAGAAGTTAAAGATGATGAATATCTTTATGTCCTAGTCCCGATTAAGAATTAATTCTTTCCAGCCCCATTTTTTTAGTTTAAAAAAAATGGGGCTGGGCGGAAACCCAGCTTTGGGTCGATATAAGTAAAAAATGATTTACATCAACAAAAAAGAAATAATACTAACTCTGGCGGTAGCCACACTTATTGCTTCTCCGGTTTTCTCCTTCGTTATTGAGAGCAATCCTAAAGCTGCCAATGAAGAGCGTTTTTTGGTTGGTCCGGCAAAAATAGAGGCAGAAATTGGGGCTGGGGTATCCAAAATATTAAACTTAAACCTTGATAATCGTACAGGTTTAGAGCAAAAGTTTATTATAACCTTCGAGGATTTTATCGGCTCAAATAAGCCCGAGCAGACCATATTGATGCTTGGAAATGAAAAAAGCTCAAGCTCACTTAAGGATTTTTTGTCTGTAGATCAAGTGGAATTGAATCTGAAACACGGTGATAGGGCAATAATTCCTATTACTGTGACTATTCCATCAGATACCGCGCCGGGAGGATATTTCGGCGCGGTGATAATAAATCCCACAACCAGTCTGACTAAAACACAAAGTAATAGAGATAATACCGCCCAGACCAAAATTATTGGCAGAGTCGCAACTTTAATTTTTGTCAGTGTTCCCGGAGAGGTTGTAAGAGAGGGGAAACTTCTTGACTTTTCAACGAAAAATAAAAAGAAATTTTTTTCTGCATCTCCAGTTGAAATGAGAATCTTATTCCAAAATTCCGGCAATGTTCATCTTAATCCATATGGCGCAATAACAGTCAAGAATATTTTCGGCAAAGAAATTAAAAAAATCATCCTTCCACCTTGGTTTGCATTGCCGGATTCATTGAGATCCCGTGATGTCGTAATAAATCTTCCCAGTACTTTCGGAAAATTTAGCGCCACATTGGAATTAAACCGAGGTTACGAAAATATTGTTGATGAAAGCGAAGTTAAGTTTTTCATTCTACCTGCATGGTTTGTGGCTGCAGTTCTAATTGTGATTGCGCTCCTAATATATTTTCTCAGAAATAAAGTTAAATCCGGAAATGAAAATTAAAATCACAACAGCTTTAATTTTTCTTTTTAGTTTTCATTTTGTATTTTCTGCTGTTATGTCAAGCTCCAATTATTCAATACAAAGTGACTCTGTCAATTTCGGAGGCGGACTTTCTTCTTCGACAAATTATGTTCAGGAAAGCACTTTTGGCGAAATCGCAACTGGTCGCATTGAAAGCTCAAATTACCAGATCAGAGCTGGATATCAGCAAATGCAGGAAGTCTATCTTGCGATAGGTGCTGTATCTGATGTCAGCTTATCTCCATCAATTAACTCAACGGGCGGAGGAACAGCAAACGGCTCTGCCAGCGTTACAGTAACCACTGACAGTATTCCCGGATATGAGCTCTATATAAAAGCAAGCTCATCTCCGGCGCTTAATTCTGGTGTGAACTTCTTTTCTGACTATACTCCAGCACTCTCTGATCCTGATTTCACATTCTCAGTTCCCGCAAGCACTTCGGAATTCGGTTTTTCTCCGGAGGGTAGTGATGTGGCGGACGAATACAAAGATGACGGAACAAGTTGCAATACAGGAGCATCGCAAACTTCAAATGCTTGTTGGAGGGGGTTGAGCACCACAAATGAACTGATTTCGAGAAGTACTTCCGGCAATCACCCCTCGGGTACAGAAACTGTAATTAAATTCCGCGCAGAGTCAGGTGTATCAAATACCCAAGCAGTTGGAACTTATATCGCCACAACAACAGTAACTGCAGTGGCACTGTAAATGAAAGAAGAAAAAGAAAAAAGGAAAAACCTAATTAACAAGGCGAGTAAATCAGTTGCTCTTGTCTGTACTTTGATTGTATTTCTTTTGCCATTAAATATTTTGCAAGCCGCTATTGAAGATCAGTTTGAAATTTCTGCAACAGTGGTTGAGAGTGCTGCGACTCCAGAGATCCCATCTCGTGGCGGAGGAGGCAGTGGAGACTTTGTTGCGCCATTAATATACGACATACAAGTTTCTTCAGGACAGACAAATGCAGAAATTTCATGGAAGACAAGAGTTCCTGCCCAGTCAATAATAAAATGGGGAAGTAATAATAATCTTGATTTAGGTCAATATAGTGAAAATTCTTATTCCGTCAGCCACAACTACACAATTGAGAATCTAGAGTCTCTTGAACGATATTTTTTCAGGATAGAAGCGGTGAGCGAATATGGCGCAAGATCAGAGACAGAAATTCTGGAATTCTACACAACAGGGTTTAAAGAAGGTATTCATAACCCGACAAATTTTGAGGCAACTGCAAGAATCGATGACATAAGACTTACGTGGAATAACCCCCAAAACAGTGAGTTTAAGGAGGTTAGACTTGTAAGATCTGAAAAATTTTTCCCAGGCGATCCGGATGATGGAGAAGTAATTTACGAAGGCAGAGCTGAGGAATTCATAGACAGAGATGTAAAAAAAGGAGTCACTTATTATTACACCTTATTTGCAAGGGAGCTAAATGGGGCCTTTTCTTCTGGTGTCGTTCAAAGCGGCAGAATTCCGCTGCCCGGAGAGACGAAACTTCCCGAGGAAGATATATATGAGAAACTTCCCAAAGCTCCATCAGTACATCCCTTAATACAATCACTGCAGTTTAGTGATTTTGAATTCATCCAGGACGGAAGAAAAATTCAAAATAATTTCCCAGTTGATTCTGTCTTAATTGACGGCAACAAAGCCCTAACTATTGATCTCAACTATCAGAGAATTCCCGAAGTTCTTAAATCAATTGTAGTTACAATGACTCACCCAACAAAGAAAGACAAGAAGTTCTCATTTCTTCTGAGAGTGAATAAAGAAAAAACTTATTACACATCGTCAATCGCAGCACTCGGAGAGTCGGGTCTTTATGATGTGGATATTGCTATCGTTGATTTTAAAAATCAGGGTCTTAAAAAAATTAACGGAAACCTTTTTGCATCTATAGAAAAAGCATTTGCATTTAATAAAGTCAAACTACCTGCAAACTTTGCCGATGTTAATAAATTCTTTTGGTTGCTTCTAGTTATGATGCTCATTGTTCTTTATGAAATCTATAGACAGATTCAAGAAATAAGAAAAAGACAAAACCAAAATAGAATGCTCTTAAAAAATGATTGATTTCTTTAAAAAAATTAGTGCATTAATTTTAATACTTGCGACTACAGCTGTGTCGCCGGGCATTTTTGATTTATTTATTCCGGTAGAGGAGGCACTTGCCGCTTTCAACCAACAGATTAATTATCAGGGTAAACTTACCAACTCTTCAAATGTTGCCGTTGCTGACGGCACTTACCACATGATGTTTCGGCTCTACTCCACTCTCACTGGTGCCACCACTTCAAATATCTGGGAAGAAGATCGAAGCACTGTCGCCGGAAACAGAGCAACTGTTACAAACGGTTTATTTTCTGTAATGCTTGGTAGTTCAACTGCCTTAACCACTGTTGATTTTAATCAAACCCTTTATCTTGGAGTTGAAGTTGGTGGTTCGGGGGGGTCGCCTTCTTGGGACGGAGAAATGTCTCCGAGGAAGATTCTGGGAGCTGTTCCGGCCGCATTTGTTGCTAAAAATTTAGACGGAGGCACTGCAACAACCTCAACAATTTTAGTTACCTCTTCTTCAACTCTCCAAAATCTTACATTCCAAAATGCAACAGGTACAGCCGCTACCACTACCGACCTTTACGTTTCAAACCTAGCCTCAACTACACAACTAAGATCAAATACTGCAAACATAGGCTTTGGCACATTAACCAACCTTCTTGTTAATGGATCATCAACTCTCCAGAACTTCACATACCAGAATGCTACCGGTACATCTGCCACAACCACAGGCCTAGCAATTTCTGGCATCACCTCATCACTACTTAAAACAAATTCAAACGGTTCAGTCATTGCAGCTGTGGCTGGCACTGATTATCTTTCTTCCATGACATTTGCTTTCCCATACACCACAGGATCAGACTGGGGAACACACAATGCCACTTCTACTATTCTAGGATTCAAAGCTGGCTTCTACTCACTTGCTTCCTCTACTATTGGTAACAACACCACCGCATCAGGTCTTACCATATTCGGAGGAGCAACAACTACGGGGCAACTGCTTACTCTTTCATCTACAACCCTTCAGAATTTCACTTTCACTAATGCAACGGGAACTTCTGCCACAACAACAAATCTCTATGTTTCAGGCAGAGCTTCCACTACTGAACTACGCGCGAATACCGCTTATTTTGGCGGCAACGTCGGCATCGGGACGACGAGTCCCACAGATAAATTTGTTGTCGCTGATGGAACAGGAGCTATTGAGATCAATAATTCCGCTACTTTGTCCTCACCGGCGGGAAGTAGCGCCACTGTTTTGTCGTTAAGAAACAGAGATACGACCTCTGGTAATACCGCCGGTCTTAAGTTCGAGGGCGGAAGTACTCTCTATACGGCCATAGAAACTGTATTTGATGATCGCACCTCTGGCTCGGAAGACGCAACCCTTGCTTTTACCACTATTGCTGCTGGTGCGCGGGGGGAAAGACTACGCATTACTAACACTGGCAATATCGGCATCGGGACGACCAGTCCAATTGCTAACCTGGATATCTTCAAAGCAAGCGGGGACGCTTCCGCTAGCTTCACCGCTAGCTCAACCGCCGGAGTTCAGCTTGCTTGGACCATCGGTACTGATTTATCAGATAGCGGCAAGTTTAAAATTTCATCTTCAACATTACTTGGTCTCAATGATCGTCTGGTAATTGATGGCAGCGGCTTGGTTACCATCGGCAATCTTCTCGCTACCGGCTCCACCACCCTCCAAAACTTCACATACCAGAATGCTACCGGTACATCTGCAACAACAACCGGTCTTGCAATTTCTGGAATCACTTCATCATTACTTAAAACAAATTCAAACGGTTCAGTCATTGCCGCTGTAGCTGGCACTGATTATCTTTCTTCCATGACATTCGCTTTCCCATATACCACAGGATCAGACTGGGGAACACACAATGCAACTTCCACTATTCTAGGT
>DATDVZ010000010.1:0-110165 GCA_036517475.1 Minisyncoccota bacterium | reverse complement strand
GGGTCAGTATTCGAACACTATTATACAGTTCCTAGAGGATCAGGAATATATGGCTTCCTTGATCGGAAAATATAGGCAAATTCAGGCAGAATTAGCTCCATCAACCTAAGTTAGTTATATCTTCTAAAAGTTCTGGAAACTCTTCTTGGTTTATATGCTTCCTATCTTCAAACACTCTTACTGTCGCATTGGGTAAGAGCTTCTGATACTGCTCTAGAGCTTGGAATGGAACTACTGGGTCGTCCTTGCTATGGTAAAGAAAAACCTTGTCTGTTTGCAAATTGAGTGTTGTGGGCAAAGAGAAGCTCAATACAGGATAACCTTCAGAATCCTGATCATACGGAGTTGAAACTAACATTACTCCTCCAATCTTTTTAGAGAACTGATTCTCCGAAAGATACTTCGCAAGAAAGATTCCACCCTGAGAATGCCCAATAAGAATTACTCCGTCATTTAAGAAAGGGATGAGCTTCTCAAACCAAAGTTTCCACTCCTCATACTGACAATTTGTCTTGTTCGGCATCTGCGGAGTAATAACCTCATAGTTCTCTTGAAGCATTCTCCTGATCCAAGGTTTCCAATCATCCTTGTCGGTTTTATATCTCTCGATATTAACTTCATACTTACGAAGAAAATTCAGGTAATCTTCCTGGGTGGCAAAAGTGTCTCCTCCATGAATTATTACTATCTGTTTTTTCATACTGGGTCCCGATAGGAAAATTATTCTGGACGTGTTTAGTGATAAAACATATCTTGAGTGAGTGAAGGAGAAGCTAAGTTTTATTACTACTTCAAAATGTCAGCTAACTTTTCCAAAACCATCAAAGCTATCTCTTCGTCAGAATCGGTAGCAAAAGTAGGCTCGTGATCGGTTAAGTCAAAGTCAGGTATTTTCCCTTCATTGTCTTCCTCAACAAATCCACCACTACTAATTTCCAAAGTTTTACGAGAATATTTCTGATCATTAATAAATAAACCGAACTTTATCCTACCCTCTTTCTTGCCAAATATAGATACGGTAAAATTTTCACCACCAATCTCAATCGGAAACTGTATTGATCCAGGTGGTACGTCAGCCAACTCATCCAATATTGCGAATAGAGAAGCTAGTCGCTCTTTTTTTGTTTGCCCGGGTGTTTTTTCTGTCATAGATATATTTTACAGCATAGAATAATAACTGCATTTACCCTTTTCAACATATTATTAGAAAACGGTGTGCCCTTCGGCATACTCAGTACGCACTAAAAATATAGTCGCCAAGTCTCCTATTTTTGGGTGACCGACGGGGCTCGAACCCGTAACAACCAGATCCACAATCTGGGACTCTGCCAATTGAGCTACGGCCACCATCAACATTTCACAACTTCTAGAAACTTTGCCTTCACATTTCTGTCTGTGTGAACAAGATGGTGGCAATTATGACAAAGCCATGCAAGGTTTTCAAGTCTATGATCTTGATGATTCTCATTTATATGATGTGCTGCCAAAACTCGGGTATCAATTTCATTACACAACACACATTTGTTTTCCTTTTTGCTATATATTAATATATTTCGATACGTAATTTTTGTACCGTCTTTCCAGTTTTTATGTTTCTTGCCAGAAAAAAAACGGTTTCTCCAAACTGTTTGACATGATTTATCACAAAAAAACTTGCCGCTTTTCGGTCTTTTTAATTTATCTGTGGAACGGTAAATAAGTCCTCCGCAAGTTGCACACGCAACCGTTTCGCCAGAACGCATCCCAGCATGATGGCATACTCTCGAACAATACTTTCCCCAACCTTTATTCAAGAAGTAAGGTTTTACTGCAAACTCTTTCCCGCATGTGTAACATTTAACTTTTTTCATTTTGGCCTTGAAGAAAATTAAATAAATCTTCCTCCTTTTTGTAATTATGAACAAGATGGTGGCAATTATGACAAAGCCATGCAAGGTTTTTGGCGACATTATTCATTCGATTCTTGTCTATGTGATGTACAACTAAAATTCTCTTATCGTCTTTTTTGCATAGCAAACAAGTTTGGACTATTTTAATTCGTTTTAAAATTTCCTTATAGGAATATTGCCCACCTTTCCAATTGCCATGGCCTTTTTCTCTAAATTTTTCTGACCTCCATATTGTTGCGCACTTTTGGGTACAGAAAAACTTTCCAGTTTGATTTTTCTTTTGATGAAGTAATCGTCTATATATCTTTGTGCCACAAATACTGCACGAGAGTATCGAACCTTTACGATGTGCTTTACCCAGGCAGTTAACAGAACAATAGTTTTCTTTTCTTATGTGGGATGGTTTTCTGTAAAAATCCTTAGAACAAATAGAACAAGACAAATAAGGCATTTTTAATGCTATAACAAAAACAAATCAAAGTAAACAGTTAGTTCTGTGGAATAATATAGGTACGTGATCCCGCCTTTGTTATACTATTTTAATGAATCGCAAAATACTTAACCAAGAATTCTTTGACAGGAAAACTCTCGTTGTGGCAAAAGATTTGCTTGGGAAATACTTAGTGCGGAGGGTCCGACTTCACCAAGGCTACGTCGTGACAAAAGAGCAAATCACAGAAGTTGAAGCTTACATCGGTCCTCATGATTTGGCCTGCCACTCCTCAAAGGGTAGAACTAAACGCACCGAAATAATGTATTGCAAAGCAGGAACTCTATATGTTTATTTTGTATACGGCATGTACTGGATGCTCAATGTCGTAACAGAAGAAAAGGATTATCCTTCGGCAATACTCATTCGTGGGACAGAACAATTCAAAGGTCCGGGAGTATTAACGCGCGAATTAAAGATTACGGGGGAACTCAACGGAAAACCAGCTAATAAGAAAACTGGTCTGTGGTTTGAATCTGATTTGTCCGCCAAAGGCGGGTCCGCCTCTGGCGGAAAAATTCTCCGACTGCCTCGCGTCGGAGTGAATTATGCCGGCCCAATCTGGGCGAATAAAAAATATCGGTTTGTGTTGAAAGGATGAATTAAATGTGTAAGATAGGATCAGAAATTACTCCGAGATCTTTCACAAGGAGCAGGTCGTGTCGCACACAATTTCGAGAGGCCTAAGCACCGCCGCACATTGGTCCACCGCCGCAGGGAATGTTGATCTGTACTTGAGATCGCTTCAAAAAGGACGCCCTGTTGAAGTTCTACTCCCTGCTTCAATCCAAGTTCTAAAAGTGTTTTTTAAAAATACCTTGGCTGGGATCACTTTCGACAAGCGCAGGAAGTTGCCGAAGGGTATCTATTCAATGGCCGCTGTCTCCTGTCTTTCGATTACTCTCCAAGTGTTCAAAATGGTAGAGAGTCGATCGGTAAGCTTAGAATTTGTGGCGTCAAAGATAGCGGAATATATATCAACTATTGAAAAGCTCCCAGCTGGTAAGGTTTCGAGGCAAAAAAGCAGAAACATACGCAAGTTTCTGGGGGAATTAAGACGACAAGGTGAGCTCGACTTGGATACAAGACTCACTTCATATGACGATGACGATTGATCACAACAGAGCTGCCCCCGGCAGCTCTATTTATTTATTAATGACCAAATTCTGATTGGTGCGCGGGAGAGGAATTGCACCTCCACGCCTTACGGCACAGGAACCTCAATCCTGCGTGGCTACTGTTACACCACCCGCGCATGGTGCAGAAATCATATATTAGCAACTAGTATTTTTCAAACAAATTAGACTTCAGGTTTTTGTAATTCTTCTTCCTTATTTTCTGCAGACTCAATAATTTCTTCTGGAGTTTCAACTTCAGATACAAAATTGACATGTTTCATTTGACGCTTTATTTCTTTTGCTGCTTTCTTGCGGATATGATAAAGTTTTGCTCTTCGCACTTTTGCCCGTTTAACAATAGTGATTTTATCAATAACTGGAGAATATAGCGGGAAAATTTTCTCAACACCCACTCCACTTGAGACTCTCCTAACAGTAAATGTGGCCCCCGGCTCAAAACCGTGTTTTACAGAAAGTATAAGACCTTCAAATACCTGAAGACGAGTCTTGCCTTTTTCCTTAATTTTTAAAGAGACTTTAACCGTATCTCCTGCTTTAAGGCCGAGTTTTTGTCTTTCTTCAATATTTACAGGCGTGAATTGCGTTGTTGCCATAATTAAGAGAATCAATTTAACACAACATTGAAAAATGTTCAATTTTTAATTTACAATTTTCAATAAATTTTTAATTTTTAATTTTTAAATCTTTCAATGCAATATTGAAATCTTCGGGGTAGGAAGCTTCTATGTCCAGAGTTTTATCGTCGGGAGTTTTTAAAATTAATCTGCGAGCATGAAGCGCCAATCTGTTAAATCCTAGAAGACATTCACGTTTTGGGGCATATAACTTATCGCAAAGAATAGGATGGTTTATTGCTTTAAAATGGACTCTGATCTGGTGGGTTCTTCCAGTCTTAGGTTTAACTTCAACAAATGTAGAGTTATCATTTCTTTCAAGGACTTTGTATTCCGTCAAAGCCTGCCTTTCTTTTCCACGTCTACCGTCTCCAGCTGACCACTGGCGAAAATCTTTTTTTGATCTAGCAATAGGTTTTTCAATAACCCCTCTATCTTCCTTTAAATCCCCATATACAAAAGCGTGATATGTCTTTTCGATTTTACTTTCCTGAAATTGTTTTTTTAAAAAAAGAAACGTACTTTGATTCTTTGCAATAATTAGCGCCCCACTTGTTTCTCTGTCTAGTCTGTGGACAATGCCATGTCTTTCTATCAAAGCGCCGTTGGAAAGTTTGAGAGGCTCGCCAACACCCTTAACTTGAGGATAATTTTGTAGCACCCAATCAGAAACACTTTGTTCTTTTGTTTTGCCGTCTGAATGCACCACCAAACCGGCCGGTTTACTTATTACCAGCAAATTTTCATCTTCATAAAGAATTAAAATTTGATTACTTAGTAACATATGGGCACGAGAGGATTTGAATCTTACAGATTCTGTACACCTTTCGTATCGCTTTGCGATATACTCAGGGTCTTCAAATCCTCTCACAAAAACAAATAAATTTGTTTTTTATGGGCACGAGAGGATTTGAACCTCCACGGCCTTGCGGCCACTGGCTCCTGAAGCCAGCGCGTCTACCATTCCGCCACGTGCCCAATAGTTAAGCATAGAGTTCATTAATAAATTCTTCAATATCCGCCTCTAAATTCTTATACAGTGCAAGTGCCACAGGAATATTGTCTGAATGTACTGCCGCAGTGTATAGATTTTCTCTAATTCTCTCCAAATAATGGCTGACACTTGTAGTCTGAACAATCTCCAAAGGGATATTAAATGCGTTAAGAAAATTTTCTTTATTTTTTAGATTTGATTCATTAATGAGAGACTTCCATAAGTCTAGACGTCCAGGGTACATTTCGTGAAAACGTATTTGGGCTCTTTCACCAGGAGAATATTGTTCAATATTTAAGGTCATTGTGGGCGGTAGAGGACTCGAACCCCTGGCATCCTCAGTGTAAATGAGGCGCTCTACCAACTGAGCTAACCGCCCAAAGTTTACTTACATTATATTACTTAAACTTCGCAATCAAGCCGCAACTCTTTATAGAAAGATGGTTTTGTGTAATATTAAACGCACTTGCCCCCGTAGTTCAATGGATAGAACAGCGCTCTTCTAAGGCGTTGATGTGGGTTCGATTCCTGCCGGGGGCGAAATAAAAAATTTTTATCTTTGGATATTGTGATTTTTTATTTCTCTGATGCAGGAATCGAACAAGGAGAGGGGGTCGGGGAGAAGCGGGCCGTCTCTCCGACTAGGAAGGATTGGGAAAACCGTGGGTTTCCCAGGAGTGAGATATCCTACCGGGGGCGTAAAGGTTAAAAAAAACAAACTGCTTTGGTTTTTTAAACACTTTAGCCGGGCGGAGCTATGTTTTGTTAACAAACAAAACTGCGAGTCGTGGTCGAGAAAATTTTGTTTTGACGAAAACAAAATTATTTGTGACCGCAAGATTCTTTGTTATAATCAATCTTAAAGAAGAAGAAAAACTGTTGACGTAAATTTTGTTATTGGGAGAATTATTAATATTAACCGTCAACTAAGACAAATATATGCCTGAGTTTAGCAAAGAACCATCACAAAACGTAGAAGTTGAATGGCGCACAACTTTATCAGAATTAAAAAGCCTTTTAACAAACACCCCGGAAATATTCGGAGATCGAATAGAAGAAATTAAACAGGCTGTGGAGGATGCTGAAGCTGAAGTTAAAAGCAGTGGTAGATTATCACAGGCCACAGCAGAGCGTCTGGATAATTTATACAGACCATTTAAACAAAATTTTCTAAGATAACATTTTTATAAAGAGGGGTCAGGAATATTAACTCCAGTTTTTTTAATCTGATCCAATTTTATTTTTCTGCTTTCAAATTTATCTACTGTTTCTTTAAGCTGTTTTTCATCAACGGAAATATAATTTTGGGTCTCTGCATAGGAAGCTTCATAAGTTGAGCCGTTCACTTGCCAAAATATATATATATTTGCAAGAATTACAAGAATATAAATAATTAAAAAAATAATAAGCAGGCCTCTCCAGTCATGCCGCGCCTTGTCAGAAAGAGTTTTATAGTCTCTTTTTTTAAAGAATTTTTTTGGAAGTTTGAATTTTTTGAAATCCAATTTCATCTTTATTGTTTTAATTTTAAGACTCTGAGATCAAGTGCCCCTCTCCAATTTTTTGCCTCCTCATCTCTTGCAAGGTTAATTCTCTGTATTGTTACTTTGTAGGGAAGATTTTCTGCAGAAGCAACGAAATTCATAACATTAGTCCATGATCCGTTTACTCTCACTGTAATTCTTAACTCTTCTTTAAAATCAGTCTTGTTCTGGGAGTTTACCATTACAGATTCAATAACTGTGCCAAGACCAAAACTTCTTCCCAGGGACTCAAGTTTCTCTATAAAACTTACAACGCCGTCTGAAGAAACAAAATACGAATCTACTTCTGAAATAAGAATGCTATTTTCCTGAAGAAAATTTTTGATTTTTTTAAAATTTTCTTCTTTTGCGGCATTTGAGTTAACCTCGCTTAAAAGAAGTTTGACTCTATTCTGTTCCGCTTTTATCTGAAGCAGGGTATATATAAAAGCGCTCCAGACTAGTACATTGAGAATGAGTGCTACAAAGAGAATTTTTTTTGTGTTTGAGCTGTAAAACATCAGAATTTACCCTTAATTTCAATAGTAAAATCCAAATTTCTCTCTTTGGTGAAATTTGAGACGGGAAGGTTGGCATCCTTAAAAAGCTCCTCGGTTTTAAGATTTTTTAAGAAATTAAGAAGCGCTTCACGATCTTGGGCTACTCCGTATAAAACAATAGATCCTGAACTCTTATCATCCCCACTATTGTATGTGAAACTGATAATTTGAATCCTGGAATCTCTTTTGTTTACAATTCTGTCTATTAAATTAACCTTGGTTGTTAATTCATCTCCTTTCAGGGCAATGAGTTTAGATTTAATTTCCGAAACTCTCGCGGAAAGGGCTGTTTCTTCAACAAGAGTTTCTGAAGTTTTAGAAAAACTGACCTCTTTTTCTATTGATCGAGACTTGGATTCTGAAAGAAGTTTTGAGGGAAAGATAGCAATGAGGGCGATAAGACCAGAAACAAACAGGAATAGAAGAGTTATGGCAATTCTTCTTAGTGAGTACTCATTCAAGACTTTCTTTTTATCTTCATCTGGAAGTAAATTAAACATCTTTTTTTATATAGTCTGGACTAAGTGCAAGTCCGACAGAGGCAGCAAACTCCACAGACTCCTTATAAGGAATCTCGGGAATATAACTATCAAGAGAAAACGCATTGACCCAGACATTTGCGCTTTTTACCTCTTTTTTAAGCAAACTAGAAAAAAAATCTTTTGCTTCTTTCTCAAAAGAATTTTTACCGCAGATAATTACTTCTTCAAAATCGGCGCTTCTGGATTCTTTTTCAGATAAAGTCTGCCAATAAAGGACTATTTTTTCCAATTCATCCTTTATTTTCGATTGCTCGTCCTTCATCTTCGCTATAGAGGTGATTCTAACTGGAAGAACCGAGGAAAATGCAACTTCCCTGAAAAATACTATATAAAATCCTATTTTATACTGCTCAAAGTTTATCAAGAGATATGTCCTGTTGTCTTCTCGCGGGACAAGTGCCTTGGCAATTGACTGAGATTCTGTTTCGAAATGAATCGGAGTGTAGCCCGCGACAGTGAAAATTTCCAAATACGACTTGACCACATCTTTTGAAATCACAGAAACTGCAATTTCCAAAAAAATTTGTTCGTTAAGCGTAACTTCGCGAAGCAGATTAAAATCAAAAACTGACTCTGAGATAGTGAGAGGTACGTTTTCTTCAATTGTTGATTCAACAGTTAATCTTAAATCCTGACCGTCAACCTTCGGTATCTTGATGCGATATAAATAACCCCCTTCATCCGGAATCATTGTTCTTATATAGTGCAGATGATTTCTTTTTCTAAAATCTTCAAGTGTTTTTATTATATTGTCAGATTCATTAATTTTGCCGTCAACAATTGATCCCTCGGGTACGTTCATTTTTGCAAATTTCTTTAGGATAAGACCCGGATGTTTTCTTTCAAATTCTACTAGTCGAATGCCCGATTCCGTCATAGAAAGTCCGGGGGACGGAATTTCGAGAAAATTAGGCGGGGGGAAAAAATCAAAAAATGTTTTCTTTGTTGCCAACATCAATAGCAATTATATCACGCGTAATTTGCCCAGGAATTAAAATTATCTTATTAAAGTTCCAACAGGAATTTCATCAGCCACCTGAAATACAGAAAGTTCATGTTCGGTGGAAGCAGCCAGAATCATTGCCTGACTTTCATAACCCATTATCATCTTGGGCTCCAAATTTGTTACAAATGCGCAGCGTTTTCCTAAAAGTGAATTCGGATCCGGAAAAAATCCAGCTATTCCTGAAATTACTTGCCTTTCATTTTCTTCCCCGAAATCCACTGACAGTTTTAGCAGTTTTTCTGAATTTTCCAACTTATCTGCCGATTTAATCTCACCCACTTTCATCTCAATTTTTTTAAAATCATCCAAATTTATTATCATAATTAATTTTAATTTTTAATTAGTAAGATAAGTCATTTATCGAAATTAAAACTAGAAGTTATAGCTTCTTATTTTTAATATTTATTTGCTTATTTAGGTAGCTCTGCAAAATAATTGCCGCGGCAGAGGCATCAAGCATTCCGTGCTTGCCTTGAAGCCGGGCGGCTTCTGCACTTGTATAAAATTCAATTTCCCAGTGAATCGGCAGTTTAAGTTTCTTTTTTAAAAGCTGAAAAAAAATTTTTGCATTCTTCATTATTATGTTGTCTTTACCGCCAAAATCTTTTGATTCTCCAATTACAATACTTCCAATTTTTTCTGTACTACATATTTGTTTTATGCGCTCAATTAGCCTCTTGTCATTTGAGAGAACATCTAGAGGAAAAGCAATCTTACTCTCTTCGTCAGAGACAGCTAATCCAATCCTTTTTTCTCCATAATCAATACCGAGATATTTCATTTCTATATAATAACACAAAATTTCCGAAATGAAAACCTCTGCTGAACGATTCTTTATTCCAAAGTTATCACTTGAAAAAATAATAATTAAATGAAAAGGGCGGGTTGATGTTATCGCACCGCCCAGTAACGACGGGTTGATGCGCGTTAGGGGCCTGAGCATCACTTCATCCCCATGCTTCTACGCGGTTGGTCTCCCAACCCCCATCGTCACTTCATAACAATCATACACTATAACTTAAAAAAGTCAATGGATCACAAAAAGAGTTCTAACATCCCACTTGTCTAGGTCAAAATCTCCACATAAAATATGGACAAAACAACTGGCGGAGGGTAGAGGACTCGAACCTCTAAGGGCTTTCACCCGCTAGTTTTCAAGACTAGTGCATTGCCGTTCTGCCAACCCTCCTTATAGTCGCTATCTTAACTATTATTAATCAACTTTTCTAGTTCTAGTTTGGTGAGCCAACTTTTCTCTAAAAAATGTTCTTCATAATGACAGTTTGGGCATATTAACTCTAGATTCTCCAAATTGTTATCAATCTTATTTCTATTCTTATGGTGAATCTGAAGGATTTCAAATTTTGCATATCCGCATCTTTCACATTTTGTTCCCCTCTCTCTTAATAATCTGATTTTCAAAGATTGATACGATTTAACTTTATCTCTGGGTCTGTTGATTTTGTACTTAATTCCTGCCCGATGAATATTTGCACACGACCTGCTGCAAGATTTTTTATTGAGACGCGCTAAAATTGGTTTTCCACATACAACACAGGGTTTCTCATTTCTGCAAGATATACCATAGCAAATCTGACTGCAATAAACTCTTCCATTATTGGATTTTATTTCTGAAGGTCTCTTGTAAATTTCTTTTCCACAAATCAGACACTTAGTATTAGGGTTTCTTTTGTATTGCTCACTCACTCATCCAGTATACCACAAAATAATTTTACTTATTTGCCTCGTCGGACTCTACCTTAACATCATATTTCTTTGCTACAAAATAAATATAACCAATTTCTAGAACACCTAAAGTGTTAAGAAAAAATATAGAAATAAACCACCACTTGTGAGAAAGCCTTGCTGACTTCCATAATCCGATAGCTTTCCAAATTAATGTCCATATAAGAAGAACTGAGAAAAGAACTGGGTTTTGTAATATGAATGATTGAAGCGGGCCAAGATCAGTAATTGATAGTATTGATGACATTACTTAAATCATATCAAATTGTAAACAACCAAAACAACAAAAGGATATGATAAAATTTGTTTAATGATTTTAATCGCGCAAATTATTATTGTACTGCTTGGATTTTCTGGTTTCCTCCTTGCAAACTACATTCATGACACAAAGCGCACATCAACTCCGCTTGTCTGCCCACTGGAGGGCAACTGCGAGACTGTAATCCACAGCGACTATTCAAAATTTTTGGGTATTCCAGTTGAAGTTCTTGGGGTTTTGTACTATTCAGTCATCACCCTTGCTTACTTTCTATTTGCATTTTTCCCTTCTTCAATGCCTGAAGTGAGTTTATACTTCACTCTTATATTGAGTTTGATAGCAATATTATTTTCAATATACCTAACCGCTATTCAAGCATTTATCCTGAAGCATTGGTGCACATGGTGCCTTATATCGGCTGGGATTTCCTCGGTAATTTTTATAATTTCTTATTACATTTCAAGTGCAAAAATTCTGGAATTAGTGCAAAATTTATAAGTGATCGTCTGAGAAAATCGCGATGGTTTGGGCGCGGATTCAGCAGACGAGTCGTGAGTTGATAATCGGCGGAGCCGATGCCACAACTTAAAAAATTGCCCTGGTGCCACTGAGAGCGGACAAGTTTATAAATTGCCTGTGTTAAAATATGAGTAACATGGTCCCGTTAGAAACCGCGATCGCAATTTAAAAAATAGAGCAAAATTTTATATATGGCATGGTTGAACAATAATTATCAAATAATTATAGCTGAAAACGCGTTAATCGCGATCTGCTTCTAACGGGATGGCAAACGGTAAAAAAGATTTTACTTTGAGTTGGCAGTCTCTTGAATACGATCATTATGAAAGAAGCAACGACTGGTTTTGGGCTGTCGGGATTATTGCAGTTTCAGTTGCAATTACAGCAATTATTTTTAAAGATATTCTTTTTGCAATTATAATTATCGTTGGTGCTTTCACCCTGATGCTCTACGCCACGAGAGCCCCTCATGAAATTGAGATTTCAATAACAGACAAAGGTATTAAGCTTGATAAAATTTTTTATCCGTACCACTCCCTTGAGTCATTTTGGGTTGAGGAATTAGATCATCGCGCAAGAATTCTTATCAAATCACAGCGCCTTATAATGCCCTATATTATTGCACCGATAAACAGAGATGAAATTGATCCAGAGCAGGTCAGAAAAACTTTGACAAGATATTTGCCGCAAGTTTTTCACAGCGAGTCAATTTTTCATCATTGGATGGAGTATTTGGGATTTTGACTTAGGAGCTTTTAGCTGTTAACTTTTAACTTTTAGCTTTAGGAAATGCTCCCATAGTTTAATGGACAGAATGCAAGATTGCGGATCTTGCGATCCAAGTTCGATTCTTGGTGGGGGCGTAGCATAGCTTGGTTCGACTTGCCCCGCACAAAATAGATTGTTTGCAATCGTAATTTCCTTTGGGGTTCCTCTCGAGGGCGTAAATTTGCCAAAGGCAGTGCAGTATGTTAGTACATGAATGAAACTGTTCGTTCATTTTCTACTGGAGACCCGACCAAATGAAAACTGTTTCACCTTCCGAACTTTATCGTCGGATCATAGAAGTTGCACCTGATTTCTTGGAAATTGTCTTCAAAGAAGCGAAGGTAGTAATGCCTGAAAAGATTCGACGTCCTCAGGCTGGGGGGTTTCTCTCAATCTGGGAGGATAGAGAGAAAGAGAGACTTCCTCCAAAGTTACTTCTGATGGTCCCAATCGGTGATGTGCCCGCGGATTCTAAATCTGGAGAATTCACTCAAGAAAAGGCACGGCGCCTCGCTTCACACCCACCACATGTTTCTAGTTGGCAAAGTCGGGATCTAGATCGTGAGATGTATGGAGGTGCAATTCGTGCAGAGAATCTCATTTTCTCCTTTTCCGGAATACCTGAAGAAGGAGACGAGATCCTGGTCCTTGGTATTGCTTTAAAACTTGGCTTGATCAGCAATGAGGAAGCTGAAGAAATTATGGCAATCAGCCACAATCGCTTCAACCAACTATTCTACGAAATGTACATTTTGTGGGGTAACCCCTAGCAGACTATATGGTCTGCTTTTTTACTAAATCTTCTTTAAGAGCCTGCTCAATCGAGATTTCTTGCGAGCTGCAGTATTCTTTTTTATGTAACTATGTTTAACAGCCTTGTCGAGCGCTTTCTGGACATTTTTGAAAAATTCTTGCGCTTCCTTTAGATTGCCACCTGATACTAGTTTTTTAAATTTCTTTGTTGAGTTTTCTATATTTCTCTTATAGCGTAAATTGAAAACCTTTTTTCTCTTAGAAGATCTTAATGCTTTTTTTGCTGACTTTTTTATTGGCATGGAGCACATATTAGATAAACAATGAACAAAAAGCAAGACAATAAACAATAAATCCAACTTGTTCATGGTTTCTTGTTCCTTGTGTATAATTTAGTTATGATTTCCCATCTTACCGGTAAAACTATTCATAAAAACGATACTTACATGGTTCTTGATGTTAATGGGGTGGGTTTTAAAATTTTTGCCACAGGAAATACTCTTGAGAAAATTAAAAACGATGAATTAAGGGACATTTGGATACATACTGCAATTCGCGAAAATTCACATGACTTGTATGGTTTTTTGACCCATGAGGAACTTTCATTCTTTGAACTTCTCATTTCAATCCCGGGGATTGGACCCAAAACAGCACTCGGGATTCTAAATGTTGCAAATATTGAAAGTATCAAACAAGCAGTTAGAAGCGGTAACGCCGCTCATTTAACAACTATTGCGGGTATCGGCAAAAAAAACGCAGAAAAAATTGTTCTGGAACTCGGTGGCAAAATTGAGATGGGAGCAGAAGCTGGTATAAACATTCAAGAAGAGGGAGATGCCATTGAAGCTCTCTCTTCTCTGGGCTACTCACAAAGAGAAGTGCGTGAGGCCCTTCGGCAAGTTCCATCTGAAATTTCCGGCACCAGCCAGCGTGTAAAATACGCTCTTAAAATTTTAGGTAAATAACATTCCAACATTCTTGAGAATGTTGGAATGTTATTTGAATATGATACGTATTATTAAAAAAATAATTCCAAAGTGGTTTTACCAAGTATACCATTATAAAATGGCTCTGTTTGGGGCTATTTTCTATGGTTTTCCTTCGCGCAAAATTAAGGTGGTGGGAATTACGGGTACTAAAGGAAAAAGTACAACGGCTGAAATTGTTAACACCATCCTTGAGGAATCAGGTTTCAAAACCGCACTTTCAAGCACTGTGCACTTCAAGATAGGTGGAGATGAAAAAAGGAATATGTATAAAATGACAATGCCAGGCAGGTTTTTCATGCAAAAATTTCTAAATTCATCAGTAAAAAAAAGATGTGACTGGGCAGTTATTGAAATGACATCCGAAGGAGTCAAGCAATACCGACATAAATTTATTGACCTGGATGCACTAATTGTTACAAATATTTCGCCGGAGCATATTGAATCACATGGATCTTTTGAAAAATATTTAAACGCAAAATTGGAATTAGCAAGGTCTTTAAATAAATCAAATAAAAAAGAAAAAGTTGTTGTTGTTAATAGAGGAGACAAATATGCTGATGATTTCGTTTCTGTCGCAAAGAAAGCTACTCCAAATTATTTTTCTATAAATGATTTGGAATTATTTCATTTATCGAACGATGGGATAATTTTCAATTTTCAAGGAGAAAAAATAAACTCACCTCTTCTAGGACAATTTAATTTAGAAAATATACTTGCTGCTGCCACATTTGCTTTAAGTATTGGTATTTCAGCCGAAATTATTGCCAGAGCTATAAATAAATTTAAGGGAGTTCGTGGCCGAGTGGAGTTCATTAGAGCAAATGAACAAGGAACAAGGAACCCCAGTCAAATAAAAACTCGATTTGACGGGGCAAGCAACAAACAACAAAATTTCGATGTGGTTGTAGATTACGCTCATACGATTGACTCATTAACAAAACTTTATGAGGCTTTCAATCCCTCTATCCCTCACACTGGCTCGGGATCAATTTCTAATAAGAAATTGATTTGTGTTCTAGGCAACACTGGCGGAGGCAGAGATAAATGGAAACGTAAAGGTATGGCGGAAGTAGCTGACAAGTATTGCGATTATATAATTCTTACAAATGAAGATCCGTATGATGAGGACCCCATGGAAATTTTAAATCAGATGAAAGAAGGGATAAAAAATAAACCGTTTGAAATTATTTTGGATCGTCGTGAAGCTATCAGTGATGCCCTTCGACTCGCTTCGCTCGCTCAGGACAGTAATAAGAACAATCCAATTGTTCTTATTACTGGGAAAGGCACTGATCCATATATTATGGGACCGAAGAGTAATAAAACTCCTTGGGATGACGCAACTGTTGCACGAGAAGAATTCGAAAAATTTTTATAAAGAAATATGCCCCGACATAAAGTCGGGGCATAAAGTTACCTAGAATCAAACTGTCCACACCCTACGAGAGCAAATGTTCCAATTTCTGTTTGACTCATCGTGTCCAGTCACACAGAATCCGGCAGGAACTGAAATCACACAAGGTACAAACCTCTCGTCCTCATTATGATATCTGGAACCTGTACACAAAGTTGAGTAATACTGATCCATATGCGTACCTTTTTCAAAGAAATAGTCAGCCTCAAGTAAAATTCGTTCCAATAAGGTTAGACCTATTTCACCTCTTTGTAAGAGATCAACTGCCGATAGATTTCTATTTTCTTCGTCGAGCTGCTGAACATCTCTAATCCACAAAGCGTATGTGCCATTCACTGGATTACGATCATTCCTTGTTACTGCTTTATCTAAATCTTTCTCAAAATCATGCCTGACTAGGAAATGTTTCTTGAGTGTATCCACTGTGCCCTGAATTGGGTGGTTATCCGTCCACTCTATAATTTCACTAGCAACCACGATGAGACGCATTGGACCAAACCCCTCTGGTCTCGCCGGAATGCGAATATGTGTTAGATCTGGTTTCTTACCGAAAAGTCTCGTATAGTTTCTTTTCCAGCGAATGAGATCTTTTTTGCTTGTTCTAGCAACTGCAGAAGAAGATCGCGAAGGGGTTTCGCTCATAGCGAGGGTTCCTCTATTGAATGTTCTGCGGAATCTGCCGGTCAGTACTTCTATTTGCAGATTACATTAATTACAAAGTTTGTCAAGTCTTTGCATTTGTATTATTCTTAATTCCTTATTCGTCATTCATAATTATTTCAAATTTGCCCGAGCTACCTGAAGTACAAACCACAGTAAACGGTGTAAATAAACTAAAAGGTTTGATTATTAAAGATGTCTGGACTGATTACGGAGGAATAATTCATCAAGGTAAAAACCACATAAAAAATACAAAATACTTTGCAAACTTTAAAAAAAAGGTGCTTGGCAAAAAAATTATCAACTCAACCAGAAGAGCCAAGAACGTTTTAATTCACCTTACCGGAGATGTAACGATATTAGTTCATATGAAAATGACTGGACATCTACTTTACGGTACTTATCGTAAAGTAAGCACGAAATCCGAAATTCGAAATTCTAAGCTAAAAACTAAAAGCTCACAGCTAAAAGCTACTGAATGGGTTGCGGTGGGAAAGGGGCCATTACGGGATGATTCGTATAATCAATTTATTCATTTAGTTTTTACCCTTTCTAATAAAAAGCAGTTGGTTCTTTCTGATGTCAGAAAATTTGCAAAAGTTTGCCTTATTAACACTAATGAATTGCAAACTTCACCAGAACTAGCACACTTGGGACCAGAACCCTTGGAAAAAAATTTTGATTTCAAAACCTTCAAAAAATGCCTGTCCGCCAGCTGGCGGAGGAAAATTAAGCAGGTTTTAATGGATCAAAGTGTCATTGCCGGAATCGGAAATATTTACTCGGATGAAATACTTTGGGCATCGGGAGTACATCCACTGCGACAAGTCAAAAGTTTAAAGGAGAAAGAACTGAAGAATATATATAAAAATATAAAAATAATTTTAAAAAAAGGGATTGATTTTAGAGGAGATTCCCTTTCCGATTATCGCAACATCGATGGTGAGCGAGGTGAATTCCAAAACAAACACAAAGTCTATGGAAGAAAAGGCCTTCCTTGCTTACAAAAAGGTTGCCACGGTACAATTGAACGCATTATGGTTGGCGGTAGAAGTGCTCACTTCTGTCCGGTTCATCAGAAATAATGCTTGAATACATTTTATTTTTTGTCGGTTTAGTTATTTTGGGTGATGTAATGCTCATCCCACTGATTTACTTTGCCGTTACTAACTCTCTTTCTTTGCCTTCAGTTTTACTGGTTGGTTTTCTTGCGGCAATTGCTGCTGATTGTATGTGGTACTGGATTGGAACAACTTTTAATAAAGAAAAAGTTAGTAAATTTTTTAAACTAAACAAACTGAGAGATAAATTCCCGGAAATATTCGAGGGTTTTGTGAAACGAGCGGATAAAATTCTCTTCATTTCAAAATTTTTATATGGAATTCGGGTACCTGTCCGAGTTCTTTACGGACTTGAAGAACTACCATTTAAAAATTTCCTCAAACTCAATATTCTAGGATCACTAACTTGGTTAATTCTAATTTCAGGTCTTGCTTACACATTGGATGTCAGCGCAGAAGAATTAAGACTTTACGTGAGAAAGGGAGAGGTTGCATTTTTAATATTTTTTTTCATTGTACTTTTGTTCGAAATTATCGCTAACCGCTACACAAAAAAACTTCTTAAATCTAAAGATTAAGCATACGAAAAAGAATTATTCCTGCGGCCACAGAAACATTGAGCGATTCTTTCCTACCCTCACCCCTCGGGCGATTGCGGGCAAGCTTTCTTCTCATTGGGATTTCTGCGATCAGGTCACTGGCCTTTAGGACTTTGGGCTCTATGCCAGTAATTTCATTTCCGAAGATAAAAGCGACTGGAAACTTTGGTTTTATTTTTTTGTAATCAACTGATTTTTTGTTTTGCTCCACAGCAATAATTTGAAATTTGCTCTGGCGAAGGATTTTTAAGGTTTTTTCAATAGAGTTTTTCTCCCACTTAATATATTTTTGAGCCCCTAGGGCAACTTTGGTAATTTCTTTGACTTCCCTTCCGAAACGATCATTTGGTGCGGGAGTATACCCCGTAAGGAAAATTTTACTCACTCCGGCAGTATCGGCCGTTCGAAAAATTGAACCAACATTATAAGCACTGCGAATATTATTGAGAATTAAAACTACCTCTTTTTTGCCCTTTGATTTTTGTTTTTTCATATTCTTTATTATTCATTCGTCATTCTTTTTTTGTTATGCTATCATTTTTTTATGCTTAACGTATTTCCAGACCTTCTTACTTACCAACTTCTTGCACCGTTTATACTGCGTGTAGTATTGGGATTAATACTTCTAAATTTAGGTTATTTGAAGCTCGGTGCTGAGAAAACAAGGTGGGAAACCTCATTTGAGACACTACGTCTTCAACCAAAAGAGGTGTTAGTAAAATTATTTGGTTTTATTGAAATACTTGGCGGAATTGCATTAATTGCCGGCTTCTACACTCAAGTTGCGGCCCTTGTATTTGCAGTAATAACATTTATTGAACTTTATATTGAACAAAAGGAAGCTGCTCTTTTAAAAAGAGATTTTGTTTTTTATCTTTTGCTTTTTGCAATTGCTCTTTCATTACTTCTCACGGGCGCCGGATTTTTCGCCTTTGATCTGCCTTTATAAGTTGAAACTAAAAGCTAAAAGCTATAAGCTAAAAACCACCCCCCATAGCTCAGTGGTAGAGCAGTTGCCTTTTAAGCAATTGATCCAGGTTCGATTCCTGGTGGGGGGAAATTGATTTTTTACTAAGTTAATGCAATATAAACTAAGAAATTCTAGTGAGAGAAGATGCCTTTTCAAGTGACGGTTTCCAGAACAATTGACGGGAAGCCTGGTATAGCTCAAGTTCTCGAAGTTATGGGAGACGCGGGCGGCAGAGAAGATTTGGAAAAACTCCTGCATCAAAATGGCTTTGAACAGACTCGGGAAACTTGTTTCTGGATTAAAAATCATCCAATACACGGCCAAATTCAGGCACAAATCACTGAAGTTCCTGAGAAAAAGTCTTTGGCATACTTACCCTCTCTCTACGGAAACGACCTTCAACAAAATCCCGCTTAGCGGGATTTTTAAAAACACAAAAGAGCGTCGAGCGCTCTTTTGTAATATTTATGCAAACAGACTTTTGGTTAAAACTGTTTCGTCCTGAGCAAAGCCGAAGGACTCATCAGCTCCGACAACATCGGAGGACAGCAATCCGTGCGTGGATTAGACGACGCAAGTCTTCGGCCTTGCGATTATGAGAATTTTTTTAAGGCATCTCACTTGCCTCTCCCGCCGCCGCTTCGGCCAAAAAGTATGAGCCGAATTCCGGCAAAGACAATTAGAACTGTCAGTGCAGGACCGATGAGCGGCATCATTTCATTGATGAAACGCGCCACAGCGGTAGCAAGCAAGCCCGGAGAAATCATCACGACAATGAGGCCAATAAAGGCCGCCGTGATGAGGAACCTCCGAGGAGTTCCGAAGAAATACTGGAGCCACTCCCGCATAGTTCCCCCTTTCCGTAAGAAGTGATTACTCTCAGAAATGGCCGAAGTACCCTTAGAAGCTTAGATTTCCCGAATCGGAGATTCAACAGTCCCTATCCAGATGGTTTCGTCTCCAATTCTCTCGGGCCAATAAAAATCCTCGCTCTCTGTGTCCGAGAACCCCTCACCGACGGAAAATTCGTACATCTTTCCATCAGGGCCGACCCCTTCATAGAATTCATGACTTGCATTCATGTGTACACGCCAGAACTCTATGCCATCCTTAAAGAAGGATTCGGTATCGCGGATTCGGCAACAAGCTCCACGCATGATTAGATACTCACGTATCTGCTCGCGCCCGCCATCGCGGATCATCTTGAGGTCGATGCCGACGCTTCGATACACCTTCTCCAGTTCAGCGGCCCGAATGATTTCCATTTCGTTCTCCTTGAGTGAGAAAAAGAAAAATCAAGAGCATGATCTCTCTTTTTCTCACTCAATAATCAAAGAGCTTGCTGTTTCTGCCTTTTGGCTTCATCAGTCCCGACGTACATCGGAAGACAGCAGAGGTTTTGTTTTTCCAGTCCCCTAACTGGAACCCAGAATTTCTTCACGAAAAGTCCAGGCTTTATGATGACCGCGGGAATTTGTATGCGAACCTCTACCTGAAAGTTCTCATCCGCGGTCTTGTATGTGAAATCGGATTCGTTCCGATTAAAAGAACTGGGGGTGGAATGCTATAGCCCATGCATCCCGACCGGTTTCCTCTAGGTGACCCTAGAGTTGAGGCGCCGATTTGCGATCGGCCCGGCCTTTGACCACACCCTTTTACTCTTTTGGAGCGCTTCGGGTGCCGAGCTTATCCGCACTGGATTTTATCGCGTCGGTTCTGTTGCAACAGAACCTACCTGCGTGGAAGGAGCGAATCCTTCCTTCCCCTCATGGGGCGTGGCCCAACAATCCAGAGCATCCTCTCACCTTTCGCTTTCGCAAATATGGTCTTTGCGACGAGTGCGATACCGGTAGCGAGAGAACCCTTATGGCGAACTGACTTGCGGCCAGTCTGCCTGGGCACCAGTTTTCAATCTCAAAGGTCCTGGCGGACGAATCACCCCTCAATGGAGTGAAACGCTCTTCGGGCTGTCGAGACCCTAGAGCCATCAAGAAATCTAACTCCCAAGCGCGCCAACGCTTGGAAACTTTACGTTTGGAAGACCTACGGCTGGTTAGACCGTCTCCTCCCTCCGCAAAGTTGAAGATTTGGACAGCAAGTGCTGCCCTGCCGAGTTTGCACTATTTACTCGACATATTACCCCTTACGAGGCTATCAGGCTCTCCAAAGCCTTTTATTCTGCATAAATGTCTTCTGCAGAATAAAAGGCTTTGGAGTATTTAAATCTGTCAAAATTAATTCTAGAATAAGTATACTCATATTAATAATAATGTCAAGTCTTTTTGACACTTTTATTAATTATCTTTTTATTGTATAAAAATAATGGCTCAAAATATAGATAATATAACTATATTCTTATTAAGAAGTGAAATTTAATAATGACAAAATAGGTTTATTTTAGTCTTCAGTTAATATTTAGTGTCAATTGGTCTTGACTTTTTTGTTTCAATTTGTTAGCATACCCGTAGACCCCAACAGGAGGATTCCCCGTGTGGGACTAAGTGAGGAGTTTGCCCTCTGGGCAATTCTGCCCAGAGGGTGATTCCTCAAATTTCCAAAGTGGAGAAGAAGGGAAAGATGTACGACTAAACCTGGTTGGCAGATTTAAAACTGCCCGCAGAGAGCGTCTGCGTAAACAAATCGCAAGACCGTCGTTTCTCTGATTTTTTTCCTTTTATTAAAGAGAAAAAATCGAAGGAGGCATGACGAAACCCCCGCAGCTAGTTTGCGGGGGTTTCTTTTTTCAAATCAAAAACCAATTTAAATAAACTTTTCAAAGTCTCAGCAACATCTTGGTTCTTAATAAAAATACTAGAAATTCTTTTCCCGAGAACATTTAAGATCACAGTATCTTTATATATCGTAAAATCACAACTAATTGGATACTTTTTGCTATCAATTTTAATTCTCTCAGAATTTAAATCTTGACCAAGTTCTCCTTTTGTATATGTATAAATTGTTTTTGCTTTAACATTTCTGGAAACTCTTTCTCGCCTTAATCTTTTCAATTCTTCAATAGTAAATAGCTCGTCAATCAGATCTTTTGAAAAAATGATGTACATTGACTCATTTGAATCTGCTAATGATCTAAATATTTCATCATTGGCACTAATTACTCCTTCTTTGCCTTCAAAATATTTAACAATCGGTTTTTCTCCGCTTTCCCGAGTCAAGCTCTTTAACTGCGGGATTATTTCTTTTAGAGTTTTTTGAGATTCACGAAGGTCAATAATTTTCCTTTCGATGAAGGTTTCTAACCTATCAGGCAGCTCGGCATAATAATGTACTTTTTTACCAACTTGTGTCTCGCTAACTAAACCTTTTTTTGCAAGAGACTCCAAAATTACATAAACCGTGGGACGTTTAATCCCCGTCTTTTTTGACAAATCTAAGGCAGAAGCATTTTCAAAACTAAGTAGTGCCAAATAAGTTGATGCTTCCTTATCGTTTAAACCTATGTTCTGCAAATATTTTTCAAACATAACTCTATATTATCATTTCTTGCAAATAATTTACTCCGTGATAAAGTCTCTGAAGAAAAACAATTCACAAGGAGAAACCTGTGCCAAAAAAACGTGATCCCAGCCCTCTATCCAAGCTTTTGCTGAAAATCATCATGGATGGACATCAAAAAGAATCTGCCGCTATTAGGGAAATAGCAAGAACGTTTTATTTACCTACCGCGAAAGTTCAGCGATGGCTTACCGACGAAGAATTACCAGAGCCAGTAATATTGGGTGCAATATTTGATATGCACTCCCTTATGGGCCTTACACCGTCACTTAAAGAAGATGTGAGAGCCTTACTTAAGAAACGAGTAAAAGATGTGACTCCACTGGTCATTTCTGAAGAAAAGGGACCAACTGTTGGCGATTACCTACTCTGGCCAAAGCGAAGAGCAATTGCTGAGAGTCTTCGGGGGTTTGACGCGGAAAATCAAGAAAGAGTCATGCAAGATCTTTCACTTATCCTCTGTATTCATGGTTGCAGAATGGAAAAGGGTCTTCCTCCAAACAATGCTCTCACAAATCAGTTGAGGAAGGAGTTCCATTCCTACTTGGAACCAGCTTAATAAAAGCTGGTTTTTTAAATATTTAAAATAAATCTCTCTAGAGCAATATCAAATTCAGTTTTTCCGCGGCGGGAATCATGGTAAATGCGAACAAGCTCCGAAGATAATTCATTTAACTCCTCCTTTGTGAAATTTTTTGAGAAACCTATAGATTTTTTGTATACAAAAGGGTTAAGACCAGCATCAGCTGCAGATTTGGAATTTCTTGCGGAGAGCATTGCCTTTATTTGCCAAAAAAACAAACCATGAAGCCTCTCAGGAACATTACCCCCTATGATAGCTCTTTGATAATTAACCCATAGCCTTTTTTTATCCCTTGCTCCCAGCGCATCAGTCAAAGTAAAGACATTAAAATCATCTTTTTTAATCTTTTTTGACTTATCATCAGAAAATTCTTGAGTTTTAATTGCAAATTTAGATATTTTTTTTATCTCTTCTTTCTTTAAACTCTCCTCAATAATTACAAAAATATTTTGAGAACCTTGAAAGTCAGGCAGTAAACCTAGAACTTTTTCTTTGCTTTCATCACTAGAAACCAGTCCGTCTAAAACAACAACGAACTTATTTTGAAACAAACCTGCTCCTCCGATTAACTCCTCCAGATTATATTCTAGATAGTTATCGGGAGTAATTTTAAAATACGAAGCATCCTTATTTTTCTTTAGTTGAGATGATAGGATCTCACGCAATTTTTCGCGTGCCTTATTGAAATCTGAGCCATAGAGAAGATAGATCATAAACGTGTATATATTCTATAGCAATATAAAAAACGTGACACCAAGGCCACGTCAATAATCAGTTTATTTTTTTGTTAGTTCAAAACTACCCAGTCTGAAATCTTTTATATCTTCTGATCTAAAACCCTCATTTGATAATGAAGCTATTACCAGACTCTTATAAACCGTAGAGACCACCAGACCAGGAGTATCCGGGCTAGAAACACTTATTCTTTGACCAAAATGAAGATTGAATCTATTGTTTTCCCACAATGTCGGAAACGGTTCCTCCCCATCTTTGACAGCAGCGCTTTTAAATTGGTCAACTAAAACAGAGGTAATATTTTCAAATACATAGTCGCCAAGTGGGCCGATCCCCTTAAAAACAACCTTGTGGTTTGCTAAAAAAGCAAAAAAAACTTTTGATTTTTTATCCCAAAGTACTATTCCAAATGGCAGATCACGGCCAGAAGGGCGCAGGCTGGTACTGAACCAAGCAACAACATACACATAATCCGAATTCTGGATTGCCGGCATTTTCCCCCTTTGATTGGATTCCGAGCTAATACTAAACAAAACACAGAAACATGCAAACAAATTTAAATTTGTTGCATTTCATTCCAATTGAAGCCATATGCTGCGTTTGCCTCCATTACGATGCCGCGGGATTTTTCTTTGGGAAGCGCTTCTTCCATAATTTTTTTTATTTGGGGTGCCACTTCATGAATAATTTTTTCCTCAACTTCAAAGACCAGTTCGTCGTGTACCTGGAGGAGCATTCTTGTTTTCTCTTCAAGTTTTTCTTTGCGAAGGTGATCTGCAATATTAACCATAGCAAGTTTAATAATATCTGCCGCCGTCCCCTGAAGCGGGGCATTAATCGCCATTCTTTCAGCGGCGGCCCGAATGTAAGGAATTTTAGATTTAATTCCTTCAAAATATCGGCGTCTGCCAAAAAGAGTTTCTGTATAACCCTCTCTTTCCGCTCTTACCTTAACTACGTCAAGATATTTTGCGAGATCTGGGAACTTTTCAAAATACTCATTATAAAACTTCTGCGCCTCCTCACGAGTTCCACCCAAATTCTGTCTTAAAGCGTTAACTCCCATGCCATAAAGGATGCCGAAGTTAATGACTTTTGCTTTTCTGCGCATTTCTTTATCTACTTTATTAAGTGGAACACCAAAAACAGCGGAAGCAACTGCAGTGTGGATGTCTTCGCCTTTGCGAAAAATTTCCAGAAGTTTTTTATCTCCCGAGAGAATTGCAGCTACGCGAAGTTCAATTTGTGAATAGTCAAAGGATGCTAAGACAAATCCTTTTTCGGCAATAAAAGCTTTACGAATGTTTCTGCCAAGCTCGGTCTTAATGGGAATATTTTGGATATTGGGGTTTGTTGATGACATTCTGCCAGTTGCAGCTCCTATTTGCCGCAAGCTGGTATGTAATCTCTGATTAGAATCTAAAAGCAATGGAATATTATCAATATAAGTAGAAAGAAGTTTTTGAAACTCACGATACTCTAAAATAAGGGGAATTATGGGATGTAGATCCTGCATTTTATGTAATTCGGACTCGCGAGTTGATTTCATGCCTGTGCCAGTTTTCTTCTGATTCTTGGCTCTTAAATTAAGCTTTTCAAAAAGAATTCGCCCCAATTGCTGGGGTGAATTGATATTAAATTCCTCTTCAGCCCCCTTCCAGATGTTTTTTTCAAGAAACTTAAGCTCTTTGTGGTAATCAATAGAGAGCTTTTTCAAATACTTATTATCAATTTTAATTCCCCACTCTTCCATTTTTCTAACTATAGGCATCAGGGGTTTTTCAATTTGTTCAAAAACGAAAGTCAGATTTCTTTTTCTTATTTCATCAAGAATCAAATCTCTCGCCTTTTTAAAATCTCTTGTTTTTGCAAAGTTCAAAATGTCATCAAGGGTTGGGTTCGGAATATTTGAATCCAGAATCCAAAGAGCCAAAATAGTTTCATCTAATTCTTTTTTATCGACGTTTACATTAGAAACTGAATTTAATGACATTTGCTCACTTTTGGGATTTGAACCCTCCGAGGTTTCTTTCTTTAGTAATTCTTTGAGACGATTCCCAAATGTCCGGAATTCAAGATCTGTAAATAATGAGCTAGCCTTTTCAATATTAAAAGACTCTTTCCATGTTTTGGTGGGAATAATAAAATTAATAGGAGCATCACGGCGAATAGTTGCAAGCATTTTAGAAAAAATTGCTTCTTCTTCGTAATCTTTTAGAAGGTTGATTATTCTATCAGTAAGACGGGCTTCTTTTAACTTGTCCGGATTTTTTTTGAGTACTTTATAAATTTCTTCAATTGTGCCAAAACTTTGAATAAGAATTGTGGCAGTTTTCTCACCAATTCCCGGAATTCCGATAATATTATCTGAGGGATCTCCGCGAAGCCCCTTGTAGTCTGTTAAAAACTTTGGGTGAAAGCCGAAACGTTCCTCAACTCTTTTCTCATTGTATAAAATCGTATCGCTTATTCCTTTTTTTAAAGTATAGACCACAACCCTATCATCTTTAACAAGCTGGAGAGTATCCATGTCTCCCGATGCAATTATGATCTTGCCGGCAAAATTTTTATTTATTTCTACAATTGTCCCTAGTACATCATCGGCCTCAAACCCTGGTTCACTGTAAATAGGAATATTGATAGCTTCAAAGATGTCGCGGGAACGATTGATTTGAGCTATTAAATCATCCTCCGCCTTTTTCCTTTGGGCCTTATATTTTTCATAAGCTTCATGTCTATAGGTTGGTCCCGGCAGATCATAACAGGCAGCAATGTAGTCAGGCTTCAATTCTCCAATAATCTTTAGAAGCATTGCAACAAGACCATAAAGAGCACCGGTTGGTTCGCCTTTGCTGGTGGAGAATTCCGGCAGAGCATGGTAGGCGCGGTGCAAAATCGCGTGAGCATCTAAAAGTACGAGTACCTTTTTGTCCGTACTTTGAGGTTTGCTATTCTTTTTTTCTTTCTGAGCAGACATGGTTTTATAAATCAAAATTTAAAATTTAAAAATCAAAATGATAGTTTAAAATTAAAAATTTTTAGATTTTTTCATTGTCATTTTACATTTGGACCGAGTGAACCAATTATATTGTATCCAGTTATATATTTACATTTTTAATTTCTATCTTTCTGGTCTTCTCATCTACAAACTTAAAATAAGTCCATTTAGTACTTTTGGGTAATATTTTCTTTACTCTCTCAGGCCATTCTATTATCACCAGATTTTTGTAGTTTTTTAAAATTTCCTTCCAGCCCAAATGAAGGAGTTCCTTGTGGCTGTCCAATCGATACGCGTCAATGTGAATTAGGTGCGACCAACGACTTACAACTAACAACCTAGTATTTTTTTTATTTTTATTTTTTTTATTGTTTGTTGTCGACCATTCGGCTCTGAGAGCCTCAGGCTCGAAGAGTTGTCGGTTGTCGGTTGTAAGTTGATATATTTTCATAATTACAAATGTCGGGCTTGTGATTTCTTTTTTAGGAACACCCAGAAATGAAGCAATCTCTTTTGTAAAAGTGGTCTTTGCAGAACCAAGGTTTCCAGAGAGAGCGACAACAGTAGCCATTTTAGAGGATGGTTTCAAATTGTCTAAGAATGATTTAGCAAATCTAGACGTTTGTTTGAGATTTTTTGAAATTATTTTCATCTTAGAAGTTCATTTTATCACTTTATGTATTCTTTTTTACTTATGAGAAAAGGCGCAGAATTTCTTCTGCGCCCTTATGAATTACTGTTGAGAGCGCTGCGGCACCTGAACGTAATTCACCAGCCATCCTTGCTGGCGCTGCCGGTAATCGTTGCAGTAGAGACTCATCGGTCTCTGGTCTGCCCCAAGATAGCGGCCATCGAGCCCCCTGGCCACGACCGTGATTACATACTCACGGTCTTCGCCAAAGCAATAGACTGGTAAACCATAAACCTCACCAGTCTTCAAATCAGAAACCATAACATGGCTCCCGAGTCGTACTTCCAGTCTCGAATCACCAATATTGTTGGTGATGATCATCTTCTCGGCAGTGCTGCCACCAAGAAGAGAATACTGGAAACCTCCAGCACAGCCCGCGGTTGCCAGAGTCAGGAGCAAAACGAACTTGCGAATCATGGAGATTCCTCCGTTAGAGTCTGTTGAAATTATAACATGATTAATATACAAAAGTCAATAGAGAGTTGGGTCTATTTTATGGCTTAGATATTAGATATAATTTAGCAAGCATGACTGTTCAATTTGATGAAGATAAAAGCTCCAGGAGACTAGCGGATCTAAAAAAACGTGAGGAGGAAGATCTTGCGCAGACACTTTCCTCTAAATACGGGCTTGGATACCTGGATTTAACCGTAGTGCCGATAAATATAGACGCTTTGAGGATAATAAAAGAAGCAGATGCGCGCGATGGAGAATTAGCAGTCTTTGATGATGTTGATAAGAAAATTTCTGTTGCAATTATTTCTCCTAATAACCAGAAGACAAAAAATAAAATTGATGAGCTCAAAGAAAAAGGGTTTATACCAACTCTCTATATGGTTTCCCATGCAAGTCTTAATAAAGTATGGGATCGCTACAAGGACCTTTCATATTCATTTGAAACAAAAGGTGGAGCGCTAGATATTTCAAATGAAGAAATTTTGGAATTGTTAAAAAATATCTCCACCCTACCGGCAATTATAGAAGAGATTAACAAAGTTCTTTCTGTCAAAAGAAGCTACAGGACATCAAAAATTCTTGAAATTTTAATTGCCGGCGCGCTTGCTACTAAAGCATCCGATCTTCACCTTGAACCCGAGGAAAATTATGTCAGACTGCGATACCGTCTTGATGGAGTTTTGACTAACGTGCTTAATCTGGACAGAGAAACTTATTCGTTGCTTCTTTCCCGAATAAAACTAATTTCTGATCTGAAATTAAATTTGAGCGGGGCTCAAGATGGAAGATTTTCAATTAAATTGCCCAGTGCTGAGGTTGAGGTTAGAACTTCAATCTTGCCTGGGGCCTATGCGGAATCTGTGGTACTTAGAATCCTGAACCCCCAGGTAACCCAAATCGAGCTTGAAAACAGGGGTATTCATCCGAAACTGCTTGAGATTTTCATGCACGAAATCAAAAAACCAAACGGAATGATTCTTGTAACCGGCCCGACAGGTTCCGGAAAAACAACCACACTCTACTCATTTTTAAAGAAAATCCATACACCTGAAGTAAAAATAATAACCATAGAAAATCCAATTGAATATCATCTCCCCGGTATAGTTCAGACTCAGACCGACTCGGAAAAAGAATACACATTTGCCGCTGGATTGCGATCTGCCTTAAGACAGGATCCAGATGTGATAATGGTTGGTGAAATAAGAGATTCTGAAACAGCCGAAACAGCCGTTAATGCAGCCTTAACAGGACATTTGGTTTTTTCTACTCTGCACACCAACAATGCTGCCGGGACGTTCCCCAGATTAATTGACCTGGGCGTTAACCCCAAGGTAATAACTTCAGCCATAAATATTTCTATTGCCCAGAGGTTGGTGAGAACACTTTGCCCCGACTGCAAAAAAGAAAAAAAACCAGATCAAAAAGAAATGAAACTTATAATGAGCGTGCTAGAAAGCATAAAAGATAAATCTTATCTTGAGGGAGTAGAGACAAATGTAATTTGGGAGGCTTTGGGATGTGAAAAATGCCAAATGACGGGTTTTATCGGAAGAGTTGGTATATTTGAAGCTATTCTCCCTGATAGTGCGATAGAAAAAGTAGTCCTTCAAAATCCAAGTGAAAGAGAAATTTGGGAAGCGGCTGGGGCTCAAAATATTCTTGATATGAAACAAGATGGGATATTAAAAGTGCTTAAGGGATTGACTTCAATTAGCGAATTAGGCAGAGTGATCGACCTGGAAAACTAACAACCCGCAACTTACAACTCACTACCTACCTTTTCTGGACAAAAAGTGTTTTTTGTTTGCGAAATTTTTTTACACTGGCAAGAGTTATTTTTTTGTTTAGGATAAGGAGATTAACAACATAATCCCCCATAAAGTTCAAAAAGGGTTTAGATTACAAATTAGGATAAAAACCAAACAATAACTAATGTTTAGTTTGATTAGAGTCACTGGAAACTTCTAAGGGGGCGGGTCCAAAACATAAATCTCTAAGCAACACTTTTAATAATCGTACCAAAAGTCCGACAACCCTTTAAGGATAGCTTCAGCAACCATTGAGGCACCAAAGTGTCCTCAAGTATTGTCTGAAATAAGCCTTGCGGCCCGTTGCTTAGAGATTTATATTTTGGAGATCAGAGGTTCAAAACTTGAATGAGTTTATCACACTCTCCTTTATTTGTCAAGTAGTCAAACGATAGGCATATATTATAAGTGATCAAGGACAGCAATCAAGTCCTTGGGCTTTTTGGGGTGGTATTATTGAAGCATGAACAAGAAGGAAGCTAAAAAAATAGATTCTAACGAGGAAGAATCTGAATTTGTTTTTTTAGACACCACCCTGAGACCGGTCCAGTGGGATGAATACGTCGGTCAAAAATCAATTAAGGATAACTTGAAGATTCTTCTTACCGCCGCGGCGCAAAGGCAGCATCCTCCGGAACACCTGCTCTTCTATGGCCCGCCGGGACTTGGAAAAACGACGCTGGCACATTTAATCGCACGAGAGTCTGGTGCACAAATAAAAACAACATCAGGACCGGCAATTGAAAGAGTTGGTGACCTTGCTTCCATTCTTACAAATTTATCTCCAGGCGATATTCTTTTCATAGATGAGATTCACCGCCTCAACAAAGTCATTGAAGAGGTTCTTTACCCAGCAATGGAATCAGGCTCCCTTGATATAATTATTGGCAAAGGCCCCTCGGCTCGCACCATAGCTTTGGAGTTGCCTGCATTTACTCTCATTGCGGCCACAACAAAAATAGGTTTAATTTCCTCTCCGCTTCGCTCAAGGTTTTCGGGGGGAATATTCCGCCTAGATTTTTATAGCGAGAAAGAAATTGAAGAAATTCTTAAGCGTTCCGGT
Source organism: Minisyncoccota bacterium (assembly GCA_036517475.1). Taxonomy (GTDB): domain Bacteria; phylum Patescibacteriota; class Minisyncoccia; order Phycocordibacterales; family Zambryskibacteraceae; genus DATDVZ01. Next base: position 79,823 of record DATDVZ010000010.1, on the reverse strand, counting down.
AAAATTTTAGGCGTAAAGCCCGAGGAGGGGGCTATTAAAGAAATTGCCAAGCGCTCACGTTTCACACCGCGAACGGCAAATTATCTTTTAAAAAGAGTAAGGGATTTCGCCCAAGTCAACAAACGTGATTTAGATATTGATACAACCCATGAAGCACTTGAACTTCTTGGTGTTGATGAAAGAGGCCTTAACCCATCTGACAGATCCGTTCTAAAAACCATAATTGATAAATTCTCTGGTGGACCTGTGGGGCTAAACACTCTGGCGGCCGCGCTCTCCGAGGAAGAAAATACGATTGAAGAGTATAACGAGCCCTATCTTTTGCAAATCGGTTTTATTGAGCGCACCCCGCGCGGCCGTACTGCAACAGTACACGGATATTCGCATTTAAATATAAAGGCTCCGGAAAATTTGCAAAGTAAACTAATATGAGCGGACATAATAAGTGGTCAAAAATTAAGAGGCAAAAGGAAGCAACTGATGCGCAGAAAAGTAAGATTTTTGGAAAACTCCTGCGTGCTATTTCTACTGAAGTAAAAATTGGGGGATCAAATTCTCCCACCGTTAAGACGGCAGTAGAGAAAGCCCGCGCCGCAAATGTTCCCAATGAAAACATAGAGAGAGCAATCAAAAAAGCTTCTGATATTAAAGAAAATCTTGAAACTGTGATTTACGAAACATACGGACCAGGCGGGTGCGCCATAATAGTTGAGGCTCTTACTTCAAACCGTAATAAAGCATCACAGGAAATAAAACATATTCTGGGAGAACACGGGTTATCGCTTGCTGGAATGGGTTCGGCAACTTGGGCTTTTGAAAAATCTGGTAGTAGCTGGACTGCAAAAAACTCCATTGCCTTGTCGGAGGAAGATGGAAATAAACTTTCACAGTTACTTGATGATTTAGAAGATAATGATGAGGTACAGGAAGTCTATACGAATGCAGAATAAATAGACAACTTACAACAAACGACTTGAATATAGTTGAGGTTGTTGGTTATAGGTTGTAAGTGGTAAAGTTAATTTATGAGAGTTCTAGGAATTGATCCCGGATACGAGAGAGTGGGAGTTGCGATAGTTGACAAGGATAGAAGCGAAGAAATTCTGGTTTTTTCAGACTGCATAACAACTTCTAGAAAATCGGCCCATTCACAGCGTCTTGAGGAAATCTGCAGCGAGGTTGAGAAATTGATTGATCAGTATAGACCAGACTCAATGAGTATTGAAACACTTTTTTTCAACAGCAACCAAAAAACTGCTATGAAAGTTTCCGAGGCACGGGGAGCAATTATTAGAGCAGCTTCAAAAAAAGGTATTGATGTAAGCGAATATACGCCACTTGAAATAAAAATTGCTATAACAGGCTATGGCAGAGCAGATAAAAGTCAGGTTACAAATATGGTAAAAAGGTTGACGAAAGTATCAAAACTGCCAAAATACGACGACGAGTATGATGCCATAGCTATTGCTCTGACGCATCTTGCAACTAACAGGCTGTCTATATAGAGTTTTCCGCCCGAGTGAACTGCCCTTGTTTTATCATTACACCTTGGTTGCTAGGGTAAAATCTACTACGAGGTTTTCCACAGAATAATTTTTGACCACTTGCAAAGACCAAATGATCTGGTACAAATATGGAATCCTTACCCCAGAATGATAATTAAAAAAATAATTCTGAGCGGAATAAATATCAGTCTCAAAATTATTTCATCAAATTGATTTTGTGTGATGATAATCTTACGGGGTAAGTGGGTTCGTATAAATGCGGAAATTAAAAGTAAAAAAATAATGAATATGGACGATCAAAAAGATGATTCTCTTGTGGATGATGGAGAATTGGTAGGAGATGAAGTTGAAGACGATGAAGAAGATGAAGAAGTAGAAGCTGAGGTTGAGGATATGGGAGAAGAAAAGGGACCTATTTAATAACAAAAAACAATGTCAGCTGACATTGTTTTTTGTTTACAATTTTTGTTTACTTGAGTCTTAAAAATTTCTTTTTGCCGATTCGGTAGGTCCCTGATAGAGCTTTTGTGTCTGTCTTGTTTATAACTTCCTTTCTATCAAGATTTTCAACTGCTCCGCCCTCAAACAAGCGGCGAAGCTCACTTTTTGATGAAACCAGACCCGATCTAACCATTGTCTCTGAAAGTAGTTCCCCATTTTTAATTTCAATTTCCTGAATATTCTGGGGGATGCTCCCCTTACTGAAGGTCTCAATAAAAAATTTATTTGCTTCCTCTGCAGCCCCTTTGCCGTGATAAATTTCAACAATTTCTTTTGCCAACCGTAACTTAAAATCTCGTGGATTACCACTCTCCATTTCCTTTTGAATGTTCTCAATATCTTTCAGGGGGGTGTAAGTGCAGAGATTAAAATATTTAACTATCAAATAGTCCGGCATGGACATGATTTTCCCGAACATTTCATCTGGTTTTTCGGTAATACCCACGAAATTGCCCAGACTTTTTGACATTTTCTCCTTGCCGTCAGTTCCGGTAAGAATTTCGAAGGCTAAAACCGACTGCGGTTCTACGCCATTGTCTTTCATTATGTCGCGGCCCAAAAGCATATTAAAAACCTGATCAGTGCCGCCAACCTCTAAATCGCACGACCCGTAAATTTTAGCAATGGCATATGAGTCTATGCCCTGAAGAACGGGATAGAGTACTTCATGCATATAAAGCTCGTCTCCTTTTTTAAGGCGCTCCTGAAACATATCCCTGCTGATAAGGCGAGAATGTGTAAGGTGTTTGAGAGTCCACAAAAGACCTCGCAGAGTAACCGAGACAATTTCCTTCTTTTTTAGGTGGCTTGTTTGCATTCTAGTGCTTTCATAGAAAATTGATTTGCCTAAAAAAGATTCCGGTTGGAGTGAAATTTTTTCTTTTCCTGAAGATTTGTTGATTTCCAAATCTATTGTTTTGATGTTCGGATCAGGTGTGAGATCTGATGCGCTGTAGAACCAATCAGAATTCCTAATCCATGAAAAAACCTTGGCATCTGTGCTTAAAATTTTTCCAACTTGATCAATATAGGTTTTAGCATTTATCTCGATTTCTTTCTGTTCAAGATCAGGTCTGGTTTTACTTGTTCCGCTGGGATCGCCTATTTGGGCAGTGTAATCCCCTATCAGAAAAACCACCTTGCATCCTAGATTCTGGAACTGGCGAAGTTTCCGCAGAACAACAGCATGACCCAAATGAATGTCAGGCTTAGTCGGGTCAACCCCGAGTTTTATAATTACCTTATCCGGGCTGTTACGGAGTTTGTTTTTGAATTTATCTTCAGGATCAACAAACTCAGCCACGCCCCGCCTCAACAAATCCTCCGTTTCATCAGATGTTTTCATCCCAATTAATCTAACATAAATTTTCTAATTTGGAACATATAATTATGTTATAGTAGTCCTTGCCAGAAAAAACTTATGTCTTGGTATATAAGTAAATCAAAAAAAATAATTAGAGAGTTTCGCAGTTTAAGCAGAAAACACCTTTTTATGTTGGTGGTTTCAGTAATAATATTTTTTGGTGGGATTTTTTTTCTTTGGGTTTCTACTTTTGAAATACCAGCTCTTGATTCATTTGCCAAAAGAAAAGTCGTTGAATCAACAAAAATTTATGACCGTACAGGCGAGGTGCTTTTATATGATGTCAATCAGGATATAAGAAGAACAGTTGTTCCTTTTGACAAAATTTCAAGGAATACAAAAAATGCCACCATTGCAATTGAGGATCGGGAATTTTACGAGCATAACGGAATTCAAATCAAGTCAATTTTAAGAGCGTTTTTCGCAAACACAACAAGTCTTGGGTTCAGTCAGGGGGGGTCAACAATAACCCAACAGGTGGTAAAAGTTTCTTTGCTTTCTCCAAAAAAAACCATAACAAGAAAAATAAAAGAGGTTTTTATTGCCATAAAGCTCGAGAAAGTTATTTCCAAGGATGAAATTTTATATCTTTACCTGAATGAAATTCCATACGGGGGCAATCTTTATGGGATTGAGGAAGCAAGCCTGGCTTTCTTGGGCAAGAGTGCATCAGAACTCTCTGTAGCAGAGTCGGCATATCTTGCGGCACTGCCTCAGGCACCAACCTTCTATTCACCTTATGGTACTCATAGAGACAGGTTGGAGGAGCGTAAAAATCTTGTGCTCTCAGAAATGCTTCGCAATGGTTTTATAGATGAAAATGAATATAAAGAAGCTTTATCTGAAGAAGTGCAGTTCAAACCAAGAGAAACATCGGGTATTAAAGCTCCGCACTTTGTATTTTTTGTTTTAGAGGAACTCAATAAAAAATACGGAGAGGAAACAGTAAGAGATGGCGGGTTGCGAGTAAAAACAACTCTTGATTATGCAATACAAAAACAGGGAGAGGAAATTGCAAAGGAATACGCCCTGAAGAACAAAGTCAGTTTTAATGCCGAAAACGCGGCATTCGTAGCAATTGACCCAAAAACTGGTGGAATTCTTAGTATGGTCGGTTCCAGAGATTATTTTGACAAAGAAATTGATGGTAACTTCAATGTGGCAACCGCTCACCGTCAGCCTGGTTCAGCTTTTAAACCATTCGTATACGCAAAGGCATTTCAAAAAGGATATACCCCAGAAACGGTGGTATTTGACGTAAGAACCCAATTCTCCTCCGAGTGCCGGCCGGATGATTTTTCAAAAATTTTTCCATGTTACTCACCTGATAATTATGACGAGAAATTCAGAGGGCCTATTTCAATGAGAGACTCTCTCGCTCAGTCGGTTAACGTTACTTCTGTTAAGACTCTCTACCTTGCTGGTATAAGAGATTCCATTTCACTTGCAAAAAATATGGGAATAGAGAGTTTGGGAGTAGCCGATCAATATGGATTAACGCTTGTATTGGGGGGTGGTGAGGTTTCACTTCTTGATATTGTGAGTGGCTACGGAGTTTTTGCAAACGAAGGAGTCCGAAACCCCCACCATTCAATAATTGAGGTTAAAGACAAAAGCGATAATATTTTGGAAGAATGGAAGAGAGCGCCAAACCAAGTTTTAGAAAAGGAGATTGCTTTAAAAATTTCAAGTATTCTTTCCGATAATGTGGCAAGGTCTCCTCTTTACGGGCCGAGTTCAGTAATAAATTTTGAGAGTAGAGATGTGGCGGTTAAAACCGGTACAACAAATGATTATAGAGATGCTTGGATAATCGGATATACACCCTCTGTGGCACTGGGTGCTTGGGCAGGAAATAATGACAACTCACCGATGGAAAAAAAGATTTCAGGACTCATAGTGGCTCCGATGTGGAGAGTCTTTATGGATAAAATCCTCGCAACTACTACGCCGGAATTTTTCCCCGAGCCACAGGTCATAGATTCATACGATTTAAAACCAGTATTAAGAGGTAAATGGCAGGGTGGATTTTCAAACCTGATAGATTCAGTTTCAGGAAAACTTGCAACCGCAGATACACCAAGGGAAGTTATCCAGGAAATTCTAGATGGTGGGGTTCATAGTATTCTTTATTGGCTTAAAAAGAATGACCCAAGGGGTCAGAAACCGAGTAATCCAGCCGAGGATCAACAGTTTGAAAGATGGGAATATGGCGTACAGACATACTTGAAACAAACTGGTTATACACCACCAATAAACCCAATGATTCCTACAGAAAATGACGATATACACAATCCACAATCTTCCCCTAAAGTAATTATTTTTAACCCAAAAAACAATGATGTTTACAATATAAATCAAAATATTGACATTTTAGTTCAGGGGGAATCAAGATATAGGATTAAAAAAGCAGAATTTTATCTAAACGGCAGTTATTTGGGAGAAAGTACTACGATCCCTTTAAGGTTTTCGTTTATACCGGAAAATTTAACCTTTATTCAAAAACAAAACAGTCTAAGGGTGGTTTTGTATGATGAAATTTATAATAAAGGTGAAAGTGTCATAACTTTTTTGGTTAATCTACCTTAGGTCACTCACATTTAATCCTTTCCTTAATAATTCATTAATGATTTCTGTTTTGTTAATATAAATTTCGCTTCTGACTGCTGGTTTTACACTTAAATAAACTATTCCGCCATGAAAATCAATTTCAGCTGGCATTATTTTTATATTTACTTTTCCTGAAATTTCTTTTGATATTATTTCCCGCTCCTCATCTCCTGAAGAAATAATTCTCCTGAACTTTTTTAAATATTCACTTATATCCTTCATCACTCATCTATTCATTGGCATTACTATATATAAAAATGACTTATCTGAAACACCCTTGATCATTACGGGTTTGCCCGGACCAACAAATGAAAGAGTTATACTGTCAGAATCAATTGAGTTAAGGCAGTCGGCGATGTATTTATGGTTAAAACCGAGAGTAATTTCATCACCTTTCATTACAGAATCAAGTGTATAGTGATTTTCCCCAACATCTGAATTTTTAGTAGTAAGTTCAAATAATTTTTCATCTGGGATCACTTTCAGTACAACCTGATTGAAACTGTCAGAAAAAACGTTTGATAATTTAAGTGCGGAAAGAAGGTCAGCTTTCAAAAGAGTAACCTCAGTTTTAGTCTCTTTTGGTATTATTTGTTTATAATCTGGAAAATTCCCTTCAATAACTCTTGAAACCAGATAGATTTCATCAGTTTTAAACGATATTTGATTCTGGGAAATTGTTAAATCTAATTCACCATTAACAGACTCTAATATTCTAATAATATCAGTGGTATTTTTAAAAGGTATTAAAATTTGGCTAATTTCCTTGGCTTTTGTAGTCTTGATTCTTTTTTCAGCGAGTCGGAATGAGTCTGTCGCAACAAAAACCAAACTTTCACCATCATGGTAAATATTAATACTTGAGAGCTCGGGTTTTATTGATGAGGTTGCAGCAGAGAAAACAACAGATTTTAAACCTTTCACAATTGAGTTTGCCTCGATTTTAAACTTCTTTCCTTCAAGTTTTGGAATTAGGGGGAAATCGGAAAAATTCTGGTTTTTAATTTTTGTTGAGGTTTTTGATGTATGAATAAAAACATCATTTTCCTTGCTTTGAATATCAATTTTTGTCTCAACTGGAAGGTTTGCTAAAAAATTTGAAAGTATTAATGCAGAAACTGTGATTTTACCGGGAGATTTTACTTTAACTGGCACAATTATTTCCAAACCAAGATCTAAATTTGTAGCTTTTATTTTAAATTGAGAACCAGATACCTCAATTGCAAGATTTGAAAGTATTTGTAAGGCCATATTTCTACCGGTAATTTTTTCCGCTTTATATACCGCATCAAGTAACTTTTCTTTTATAGTTTCAATATGCATTTTCTATAAATAAATACTATTACTACTTTTAGTTGTGTGGATTTGTGGATAAATGATATTTATTGTTTTATAACAACACAATTCAAACACCACCAAAACTAATAAACTGTTTACTATTAATTTTGATTGTTAATAATTTCCCATTGATTTTTAAAATCGGTTTTTTGTTAGTAATTTTCAACAGAGTATCAGTTTAATATTCAACACCTTTTAAACAATCATTGAACGTAGTTGTGCAATCTCTTGAGCCAGCATCTGATCATCTTTTACTTCTGATTTGATTTTTTCACAAGAGTGAATTACGGTTGTATGATCCCTACCACCCAACTTCTGTCCAATCGATGGGTAAGAAATATTAAAATCCTCCCTTAATATATACATAGCAACTTGTCTTGGTTTTATTATTTCCTTTCTTCTGGTTTTTTCGTAAATGTTGTTTTCCTCGATTCTATAGTAATCTGCGACCATTTTAACAACCTCCTTAATGGACACTGACTTCTTTGGTTTGGCGCTTGCCTTTATGGTGTTTTTGACCTCATTGAGGCTGAGTTCCCTACCTTTAAGTTGGGACTGGCAGATTATGAGATTAATTACCCCCTCCAGATCACGTATATTTCCAATAATACTTAAAGCAAGAAAATCAATTACTTCCTGTGAAAGCGAGAAATTATTCTGTGTTGTTTTGGCTTTTATTATTGCCGCTCGCGAATCCTGATCTGGGGCGGGAATATCTACAGTCATTCCTGCAGAAAATCTACCTTTAAGGCGGTCCTCTATTCCCGGTATGAGATTGGGGTGTTTGTCAGAAGAAAATACAATTTGTTTGTTGTTGTCAAAAAGAGTATTGAAGAGGTGAAATAGCTCCTCCTGAGTCTTTTCCGTTCTGGAGAGAAACTGGATGTCATCCATGATTAAAACATCATATTTTCTGTACTTTTCTTTGATTTGGGCAATTTTTCCGCTCTGAATTCCACCTATCACATCAGAAGCGAATTTTTCGGAGGTAACATAGATCACTTTTTTATCCTTATACAAGTTTTTAATATGGTTTCCAACTGCCTGTATGAGGTGAGTTTTGCCATGACCCGTATTTCCGTAAATGAAAAGAGGGTTATATGTTAATCCCGGCTTTTTTATTACAGCTTGGGAAGCAGCGTGTGCCAATTCATTGAACGGACCCACTATAAAACTTTCAAATGTGTATCTGGGGTTCAGATTATCCTCCTTGTTGATGTAATAATCGCTTAGAGGAAGTTCTTGGACGGGCGCAATCAACATCTCTTCCCTCCTTGTTTCGGTTTTTTTACCATCTTCCCTTGTAATAATGTATTCCACTGAATGGACGGAGGGCACAATGGAACGGATATGGCGCAATATTGTGTTGTGGTATTTATTATGGAGCCACTCTTTCACAAAAGCGTTAGGAACAGCCAGATAAACCGTGTTATCGTCATGTCGGACGATATTGGTGTCTTTAAACCAGGTGTTAAAGTTGGGTTTGGAAACACTTAATTCCATTTCTACCAGGACGGAGTTCCATAGTTCTTTGTGATCTGGCATGTTTTAGTAAAAGAATGAAATTAACAGGGTTATAGTACCCGTAGTATATACTTCTCCAAATATTAAAAAACTTGAAAAAAAGCATGTTTTATGTTGATAAACAGTGGAAAAAAAGTGGACATCATAACTTGACCTGTTTGAATTTTTATCAATAAAAATTTAGGCAAATAAGCAAACTTTTTTAAGAAATTCAGTTACTAGTTGTAAGTTATAAGTTGTTTGTTATTATGTTAGTTCTATGTCTCGTACATATCAACCAAAAAAAAGAAAAAGAAGCCGAGCTCACGGGTTTATTAAAAGAAAAAAATCCTCAGGCGGACGACGAACACTAAAGAGACGAAGGCAAAAAGGCAGAAAGTTAATTTCTGTTTAATTTCCAGATTTAAAACTTTTAAATACATTTAAATACAAATGGTTTATTTATGCTTCCAAAGAACAGAAGGATAAAGAGAAGTGATTTCGATCTTTTGTCACGTGGAAAAACTTTCAGCGGGAATTTTTTGTCATTGAAAGTGTCTCGCGCCAGTGGAAATTCAAAAGTTACTTTTATTGTTTCAAAAAAAGTTGCAAAGAATGCAGCTGACCGCAACCGTCTCAGAAGAAGGGGTTACGGGCAGATAAAAAGTTTTCTGAAAAAAATCACCGATGGTTTTTTGTTAGCATTTTATTTTAAATCCAGGTTGGGTAATATATCTAAAGAAGATTTGTATGATGATATAGAGAGTCTTCTTAGCAAAAGCGGTCTGATATAATATTACTAATATTTCAATGGGGAAATATTATTAAATAAAGTGGCAAGGCTCATAAGAGTGGTACCATTTTTCAACAAAGGATGAAATCTATTTTCCATGATGTCTTCTATCAGCCTCTATATAATGGCCTTATTCTCTTTATACATACTTTTCCTTGGTTGGATGCTGGTTTCGCTATCATATTCTTTACTCTTATTGTGAAATTCATACTTTTTCCCTTATCACGCAAAGCTACAGTTGCAGGAATTGAAATGAAAAAGATTGAGCCTGAGCTCACCAAAATTAGAGAAAAATATAAAACTGACAAGCAGGAACAAGCTAAGAGAACATGGGAATTGTATAAAAATAAAAAAGTCAGCCCCTTTGGAAGTATTTTACCCATTCTCATACAACTTCCGATAATTTTTGCTCTCTATTTTATATTTTTAAAATCTGGTCTACCGGCTGTTGATGAGACACTTAAATATTCATTTATTCCTTTGCCAGAAAAAATTAACATGAACTTTCTCGGATTTATTGATATCACTGGCAAGAGCTGGATACTTGCTATTGCTGCTGGTGTATCGAGCTTTTTCCAGATGCGGGTTTCCGCCCCGCCAATATCCACAGACGGCAAACGCAGTTTTCAGAGTGATCTGGCCAGAAGTATGAATATCCAAATGAGATATTTTTTTCCTGTGATTGTCCTTTTTATTTCCTATAGTATTTCAGGAGTGGTGGCTCTATATTGGTTTACAAGCAATATTTTTACGTTAGTGCAGGAAAAACTCATCAGAAGAAAATTCAAAGTGTAGACTTAAGATTTAAAATTTACGATTTATAAAATTCAAAATTGTTAACAAAACCTAGTGTCTAAATAACTACCATTACTTTTATTTTGATTTTTATATTTTTAACTAATCCACATACTCAATAATTCTCTTTGGATCAAGCTTCAGCGCCCAGAGAGAGGAATCTTTTTTGTTTCTGATTATTAGCAGTGTTTCATCTTTGCTCAACTTCGGTTCAACCATGTCAATATCCTCTCCAACGCTTTTCAACGGATCAATAACTGATTCTGTTGCACTGGTATTAGTATCATAGATCCAAACATTATCGGAGAACGATATCTTGCCTTTATACCAATCATCGGGGTAAGTGCCAGCCGGGATATTTTTAGGAACACCGCAGTAAATAAATGAAGAATTTTTTTCTCCCCAAACACATTTCTCCGGAAGGGTTGATATGTTTGTTTCTAAATCGATTTTATTTTCCCTGTTGAGTAGAAATGATGTGAAACTATTGTTCACACTCTTTGAATATAAAACACCCTTTGTACTGCTTGAATAAAGGGTTGTTAATCCAATTTTGCCGCCGATAGTTTTTTCTACCAACCCACTTTTTAAATTTATAAGATATGAGTATCCTTCTGCCGCATATGAAGGACTAGAAGTAATTGACACAGAATTTTCATTCGGGAATGAATTTTGCCACCCCTTAAGCCGTGATGAATAGATTTTCAGAGGTTTGGATCCATTAAATTCTGAAATTATGAAGTTAAAAATGCTTCCTCCGGAAAGCGTGTAAAAAATTTTGTTTCCACTGGGCGAAGTGACTAAATTATTAATATTATCTTCAAAGAAAAATCCATTAACTAATCCCTGATCCCCAGAAGGGGTTGAGGTGGCAGAGCTTGTGGCAATTTGGGCGTAATAGGTTTTAATAGAGCCGTTTTCTTCATATTGAAATAATAAAGAATCACCGCCCTTTCCCCAGACAATTTTTGAAGTTTTTGGGATAGTTGTGTTTGAAATTCTTTCTTTAACTCCAGAAACAGGATCGTATTTGTACACATGTCCCGTAGCTTTCTCAACAAACTTTATAGTTGTGCTGGTTCCTGTACCAAAAATCCCCGCTCCTGTAACTGGAATTTCAGAGATTTTCCACATAGACAAGCCTGTTGGTGGATTTACTGGCGATGTGTTTTCAAAACCCTCGCCACTAACTTCAGTGGGAAAAGAAGTATCACCTCCTCCTGTGCCAAAGGGTGCATTGGTGTCTATTTGATTTTGAGAGGGAGTTGATTTTCCAGAAAAAATAAAAAATGAGGCAAATACGATTATAAGAATTGCGACAATACCTAAACTGATGTAAATATTTTTTTTGTTTTTAAATATTTTCATTTTTATGGAAAACATATATGCCAATGAGGACCGGTGCTTGCCCCTGAACTTATCTCATCAACATAAATTTTTCCGCCAACATTGTATCCTTGGCCTGTAGCGCAGCCGTTTCCGCCAGTTGCTGAACCTATCTTCGGGAAACGCATGATGAAGTTATTTAATACTGAATCATTTTTTGACAAATCAACAGCATTTCCACCTGGTCGATGCTGGGTAGAATTGATATCAATTCTGTTACCGTGCAGCCACCATTCAGTGCCGCCGGTTATTACGATATTGCACTGGCCGAAACAATCCCGCACTAACTGCTCAAGACCACTTATAATATTCTCTCTCAATCCATAGACGCTAGTGCATCCGACCTGTCCAATATAAGTGCAGTTACTATTATTAATGGATATTCCGCTAAGCCCAAGCCTTTGTCTGACGCCCTGATCACTCGGCCAGCTTCCAGGCGATGGTGGTGTGGTTGTTGCGGTTGTAATTTGTGGCGGTGTTCTTATCGTACTCAAATCAAATTGGGTGAATCTGTCGGGAGCAATCGTATTTAAAATAATCCAGGAACCGATTGCCAAAAGAAGTCCAACCAGAGCGTTTGTTATTTTTTCTTTGCCGTCCTTTTTGCCGTTAATAGTTTCGGAAGTAATGTATTCAATTCCGCCGATTGTAATCATAATTACTGCCAGTGCTCCTGCTACAGCAATGGCAAGTCTAAAAACCTTCGGAATATAGTCAGTAACTTTTATAGGTTGACCTGGTGTATCACCTGGAAGTGGGGCCAATGGAATATATCCTAGACTTGTTGGTGGAGGATTGTTTGGTGGTGGAGTAGCAGTTCCTACTTCGCATATGAATGTTGTCCCACCTCCGTTTGTTGTAGAAATTGGCGTTGGACACTGACCATTTGATGGGTTACCACAAACAACACAGTCTCTGCCGACCACTTGTGCTGGTGGATTTTCACAGGGGAAAAGACTTGCTGCTCCGCCATATCCAAAAACAAAACATTGCTTACCTCTGGCAGACTGTGGTATTTCAGCGCTGACAAAGGAAAAAGGAAAAAGGAAGAGAAATAAAAATAAAATCAAAAGCAATTTTGGTTGTCGGTTGTTGGTTGTAAGTTGTGAGTTAGTTATTGCCATAATTTATTAGGAATTCCTTTTTAGAATTCTGGAAAATTTTTTTTGGATTTTTGACCTGAATTGATATTCGTGATGATCCGGCAGAGTCATCTTCCACTCTTAATGTCATCTCGTCTTTTTCTGGAGCACTTACTTTTGCTCCGTTTATAAGCCAGTCAAATGTAAATGAGAAGATATCCTTTGTGGAAAAATAATAAGGGGCGGCTCTAAAGGTGATTTCCTGATTTGAAAGCTTGTATTGTGAGCCGACATCTCTATTATAAAGTATTCCCTGAAGCGGATTGTTCTCATAAATTAAAACTTCCGGAGAAACAGGTTCAACTGTTACGAATTTCTTTGCAATAAACCCCCCATCTGTTGAACGAGCCGTGACCTCAATTGTTTCAACCTGTTCAAATTGCGATCCGGAAATTGAAAAGAAGTTTTTTCCATATCCTGAAGAATTTGGGTAAAGCTTGTTATTTGCTCTCCATTCATAAATTAAAGATTCTTTTGGGATTTCTGTCTTATCTCTTCTAACAAAATGTGGAATAGCTTCAAATCTAAGGAGACTTTCTCTGGAAAAAAGCGATTTTCCACTGTAAAGGAGGGGGACTGATGTATCTGCCTCCCATACTAGATCAATTTCGGAAGGGCGAATAATAATTGTTTTTGAAAAAGGCAGTCCTTTTTGAGGGTTGATATCCACTCTGATCTCCGTCTCACTTCCTGATTCTCCTACCTGAAAGGAGAAATTTTTTTCTCCAACACCCTCTTTAACTATTTTGCTGTTAATACTCCAACGAATGGAGGCAGAATCAATATTGATTCCCGAGAAACTGTCAACTGAAATATTGATTTTGTCTCCGGAAACAGGGATTTCCGGAAAAATTTTTATACTGAAACTGGGGATAATGTCGCTGATATTGATCTGTGCAAAGATAATCCCGACATTAACTAAAAAAAATGCAGTCAGAAGAAGTAAAATTTTTCTCATATTTTAATTATAACCTGTTGATCATGGAACATAAAACATAGAGCATGAAGCATGTTCTATGTTCTAGGTTTCAAGATTGCCCCATACTTGCTTTTGAAATTGAGTATATTTTTTACATCCACCTTTCCTTGAGTACTGTTGTATAGGACATCTTCTGCTTTAATAATTGCAATTTGTATTGCTACTCGCAATGTCCACAGTGGCAGGCCGTTAATAATGGGAAAAACTTCTACCAAAGGCAATGCCCAATTAATTGCAATCTTTTTGACAGTATCTGACCAGCCCCAGCCCTTTATTGAGGTCCATGTATAGAAAGTTAACCAGGCAAAAATACCAACGATGCCCGACAATATCCAGCCAAGAAATGGCACAAAACTGAATACAAATTGCAGGGAATCAAAAAAGAGAGCCGTTCCAAACATTAGATATGTAGTTGTTAATGTCACTCTATTTCTTTTTTCCGATCTTTGTGCCGATTCGTTTACAATTTTAGAATCCTTTGAAAATTCACTTGTAATACTTGGCACTGTTGTTCCAATTGTTTCTTGTTCCTCGTCCCCCGTTCTTTGTTTATTGTTTCTATTTCTTAAAATTGTTCCTGCAACTTGCATTGGAACTCCCACTATTGCTCCTTCCCCCGTTTTTGATAGGACTTTACCGGCACTCTGAAGAACTTGTCCGGCGCGCTTTTTCTGTTCTGCCCTCTGCCTGTCAATTTCCGGACTTCTGATGAGAGCAGAGTGGCCTCTCCCTATATTTTCATTTATATCTGAATCAAGGTTCATTTAATTGATTATATAATTTTTAATTTGAAATTAAAAATTACGCGGAAGCAGATTCGAGTTCTTGTTTTGCTTTTTGTATTGCCAATATCTGGGCAGGATCGGAAGTTATAATCTGATCTTCGGTATAAGAGGCAACGATTTTTATCGCCACGTGCTTTAGCCCGGCAAAAAATATTCCTTCCCCAACATTTGATTCAAGTAAAAGATATTTTTCTTCATCAGTCAGATTAAAAACCCCCTGAAGGCGGTCAATGGCTGTCGGAGACTGTTTCAAGAGCAGTTGAATTGAGGAATTGGTAATGATAGGAGTGCCGTAGGGAGAGGCAAGGAAATCGTCCACATCCTGCGTTATTGTGGCAAGACCTAAGAAATATTTTCTACCCCTTTTTGCAATATTGAGCACAAATGAGGCGGTATCTTCCGATTTCATCATCCACCAAGCTTCGTCAATAACCAAAAGCCTTTTTTTAAGTTCTTTTCTAACAGCACTCCAGATGTAATGAGTGACGATATACATTGCAATGGGCTTGAGTTCGTCTTCCATGTCACGCAAAGAAAAAACAACAAATTTCTTGTTTATATCCACATTTGTCGGCCGGTTTATAAACCCGGCCCACGTACCCTTTGTGTATTTTGTAAGACGCTGGGCCAAAGATGCTCCGCCCTCCATTCCAGATAGAACTAGCTCAAAGTCAGTAAGAAGCGGAGGTTCAATATTTGTAAAATCCGAATCTGGTGTTATGTCTTTGAGAGCGTAAGTTTCAGTAATTGCCCTGTCAATTATTGCATCTTCCTCGGCGCTGAGACCCCCCATCATCAGGCGGAAGAGTCCGACAAGATTAATAATATTGGAGCGCAAAATATTGGCGAATGATTCATCCGGTCCGGGTGGCGGAAGATCAAAAGGGTTGATGTGGTGTTCGGAGGTCAGAGAAATTTTAAAATATCTTCCGCCGATGGCGTCAGCCATGAATTCATATTCTCTTTCCGGGTCAATTACTATGACTTCCGTATCAAACATTAGTGTCCTTAGGATTTCAAGCTTGGTGGCATAGCTTTTGCCGGCACCGGATTTTGCAAAAATTATTGAGTTGTAATTTTCAAGCGAAAAACGGTCAAAAAGTACAAGAGATGAGTTATGTCTGTTAATGCCATAAAGAATTCCCTCCTCGGTAGAAAGATCAAATGATATAAAAGGGAAAAGTGATGAAAGCGGGGAGGAGTTAAGTTTTGAATTTACCGCAATAATATCATCTCCCATAGGCAGGATGCTTTTAAATGCTTCTTGTTGCTGGAAAAGAGCCGGCTTGATATAGACAAGTTTGGACTCAAGAATGGACTTAATTTCAGATTCAATTTTATCCAGCTCATTTTCGTTATCAGCGTAAATTGAAATATATAATCCTACGTCAAATAGTTTTTCTTGCGCTTGCTGCAGCTGATCCCGCAGATTTTCCAGGTCTTGGTAGGCAATATCAAGCATGGGATCGCGCACAAGCCCCTTCTCTTCTCTTTCATGGATCTGACTCTGGACTTCTGCGACTTTTTTTTGAAATTTCTTGAGAATTTTTGAAGTTTCAATAGGGTGGACGAATATAGCAACATCAAAAACTCTGTCCAAATTTATTATCGGCGCAAACCAGCTTTCTCCCAAAGAAGAAGGATAGGAAATAACAAAGAAAGAGCGCATTATCTTTTCGCCGAGGTTAATATCCTTTGGCCCGACCTTAAGGGCGCTGGGAGCGATAATATCCTTTAAATCAAGAGTATTTGCCTCATAAATTTCATGGGGCAGAATAGATATACTCGCTAATGAATTTTCACTTTTTTTCTTTTTTAAAAAATCAAATATTCCCATTGTGGTCATTTATCATTAGTCATGGAACATGAAGCATGAAACATGCTTTGAATTCGGACTTTCAATTCAAGTGTTTTATGTTCTATGTCTAATATTCTATGTTTCATGTTTAATGTTCTATGTCTTCAACTGAATCGGTTTTTCGCTTTCCCCCGGATTAAATATTTTATAGAACAATTCAACTATTGCTTCTGTACCGAGTCTGGCAACTCTTATACCGCAGCGCATGAGTCCTTGTTCAACAACCGAGAGACGCTGTTCAATTTGGGTACGACTCTCCTCAAAGTTTGCGGACTCTTTCTCGCTTGTTTGTTTCTGTGACGGCAATATGTTTGAAAGAATGTTTCCTTTTTGTCTTATTATCGCTGGAGAAAACGGCACGACAACATAAAAACTTTTTTTCATTATATTTGTTTGTTCAGTGAAACTTTTAACAAATTCAATATATTCCTGAATCTGTATTTTCATCAGACTGTTTGTCTGATTCTTTTTCTGGTTCTCCAACAGCGCAAGATACGGCCTGATATCAAGCCGGCGGGACTCAATATAAATTTGAATCGAAAAATCCAGAGAATTCAAAAAGTCCTGAAATTGCAGAAGGGTTGCTGTTCGCTCATCATCTGATTTGAGTGAAAAATTCAGAGAAGAACACAGAAGAACAGCGCGCATTCCGCTGTCTTTCATGACAATAATGCCGTCACGCACCTCTTCAATTGGAACAAACTCTTGTGTTGCTTTTGCGTTTAAAGTCATAGATCATTTATCATAGAACATAGACCATTAGTCTAACTTATCCATAATTCCCCAAAGCATTTTAGCTACTTCTTCTGCTAAATTGTTTAGTTCCTTATATTGGTTTATATTCAGGTACTTTCTATTATACGAGAATTCAACTAAATAAACACTTTCTTTCAATGAGCCGTAGGAAATTTCAATAAAATTTTTAAAAACAAGCTTTCTTCTTCTGGCGTATCCCTCGACATAGTTCAATGCGACAGACATTGCAGAGCGTTTGAGTTGAGAAGTTAGTCCAAATACTTCATTCTTTGGAAAGTTAACGCTGTAATCATAAACTTTATGGACATACTGATTTATTAATTTTTTCAACCTCTCATTGTAACTTTTTTCCATATTCCTTGTTATATGTTTAATGTTTTACGCTCCATGTTTTATGTTCCATGCCTCATGCCCCATGTTCCATGTTCTATGTCTCAGGTTCTATGTCCTGTGATTTTTTAACGTCAATGTTCCATTTCAAGTTTTTAAGGTTTCCATCAGTAACTTTTGGAATATAAACCTGTGGATTAATAGATTCTTGTTCTTTTTTTGATATTTTTTTTGCTTCTTTTTTCCATATATAGAGCTTTTCCCCAAAGACATATTTCATAAAGGATTCCAATACACTTATAAAAGGTTGATTATTGACTCTCCAAAACGCAAGCGAAAGCGACAGGGCAATTATTGGTATAGCAAGAAAAAAGGCTATAAAACCCGGCAAGAATCTGAAAATGGTGACGATAATTCCAGCCCCACCTAGAAGATAAATGAACTGCTTTATAGTAAGCGGCCCGAAAATTTTGTCTTCAACATCAATATATTGCGGAAATTTGAATATCATTGTGGTGACTCGCGATAAGGATCTGGTTTATTACCATATGAACTTTTCATAACATTTGGATTTTGCTCCAATTTCCTCTCCATGGGTGATTTTTGTATAGGTTGATTAGGTTGTCTATTATTTGTTGTAAGTTGTTGGTTGTTAGTTGTTGGTGGTTTTAATTCCTGATGATATTCCTCCACTACTTTAGTTTTCGGAATTTGAAAGTTTGTTGTTTGTTGTTTGTTGTCGGTTGTTGGTTGACTCGGTAAATTCCCCGGCGCCGGCGCTGTCTTATTAAAAACTCCATCCATCCTTTCCAAAGCATTTTGCTTAGTATTTGTTTGATTGGGTTCTTTATAAGTTGTTGGTTGTGAGTTGTAGGTTGTTGGTGGGTTAATTTTCGCTTTCAACTGTGTGGGTGTCGAAATAAAAGTTTCCGGAATTTGATATTGTATTTCTCCTTTTTTAATTTCATCCAACTTGTCAAAGATTTGTTGTTTAAGATCACGAGCAAGTTCAATTATTTTATCGTCCGATAATCCAAGTTTTTGTCTAAGATTAATAATCATTTCTCTAAAACTTTGGAGGCCTAAAATTGTATTGTCTATCTCCTCATCAAGATTATCTGTCTGATCAAAATCAAGTGAGTATTGTTTTGAAATTTTCTCTGAAATTTCTCTGCTTTCCGGGTCAGTTATAAAATACTGAACACTTGGGTTAAGCGAAATGTAGGCAGTTTTTTTTTGTTGTTGTGTGAAAGTCATATTTAGCCGAGCGCATCAGGATGATTATTAAGCCATGTTATTGTTGCTGGATCTCCATGTGCCATAATTTGAGTTTTTAGTTCAAGTGCTTTTTGTGGTTCAAGTTCTCTACCAATCTTTCTAATCATTTGTGGGGTAATGTATTGATATATAGGATCAAGCGCGGGGTTCGGCACACCAGCTGTGAAGAAATCTAAACCAGCGATATCCTTTATGTCCATTTTTTTAACGTATTCACCGGGAGCAAGGAACATTGGCACGCCTGGACCAGCCGGGACACCCACTGCAATGTTATTAAGTTGAGCGGCTTTTCTACTGTCTGTAATTGCTTTCTTTTGTGAGCTAGTGATGGCTTTACTTTTCATAATGTCGTCGATCTGTGATCGCTTAAGATTATTAGCAAAATTTGCACCGTGAGTTTGCCATAAGTCTGCAGGCAACATTTCAAGTTCTGTATCAGTGAGAGCCTTAAGTCTCTTTTCTTCATTTGAACCTGTTGCCAAGGGACCTGTTCTGATTGCTCTAGCAATCTCACCAAAACGAGCGTCTTTAAGAATATTTTTCTCAGCCTCTGATAATTTCTCGCTTTTGTTAAGGGTATCTAACTGCTGAACGCTGATTTTGTTTGCAAACGCCTCACTTTGTAGTAATTTTTTATTCTCATAGACAATAGTTTCAATTTCCTTACCAGTCATTTTCCCAATAGCTATTTCCATCTGGTCAACTGCGTCAACCAGAGCTTGTTGTTGTAGTGTTCTTGCCCCAACGGTTGTAGCTAATGCAGCAGCATAAGCCGGGTCTTCAGCAGCTCGGGTGCCCTTTTTGATGCTTTCTTTGGCTTCGGCGATCCTTACTCTTTCTTTAGCTCCCATTATTTCTTTTTCATCAGCCATTTGTCTTTCTCTGAACCCACCACCTTTTGGCGTACCTGCTCCCAAGTCACCAAAAGTCTTTCCAGCACGAACATCA
Source organism: Minisyncoccota bacterium (assembly GCA_036517475.1). Taxonomy (GTDB): domain Bacteria; phylum Patescibacteriota; class Minisyncoccia; order Phycocordibacterales; family Zambryskibacteraceae; genus DATDVZ01. The sequence goes on along the minus strand of DATDVZ010000010.1, from coordinate 59,953 downwards.
AAAGTGGATTTTTCTCCGACTTGCTTTACACCACGTATTGCTGCAGCACCTACCAAAGGCATTTTACTAGCAGCTTTATTGAACCATTTACTCTGGCCGATTTTATGCATTGGGCGACCGATTGCTTGTCTGCCCGCCCAACCACCCACACCACCAACAAATTTTCCAACTACTTGTGCTCCAATAGTTCCACCCTGACCGGCAAGTTTTCTGGAAATTATAAGCACCGCATTAAGTAAGATTATTACTATTCCAAAGTTGACTAACAGACTAAGTCCTGAGTCTTCAGATCCGAAATAATTTGCCGTTCCAATTACTGTAAGAACCATCCACATTAAAATCATATAAACAGGTGCCCATAACAGCTCTTTATTCATTATTCCCCACCACCATTTTGCTTGTTCGTTGATGGCAGGGATGTTTATTCCTATAAGAAAAGCGACAGGGGAGAGCATTATAAGCAAGATGATATTTACAAACCGGATTAAAAACATAATTGCTCCGGCAAAGAAAGTGAATGCCGCAATAACCAATATTATTGAACTCAATAATGTCCTAAGAAAAGTCTTGCCAACCTCTTCAAGCACTCCTTCTTCAGGGTCATAAAGTGAAACCAACCCCAGTCTATCCATAAAAGTGTCTGATATGCCGCCTGTAAGTGTTTGACTTTGGGGCGCTATCTTTTCGTAAAAAACCAAAGCAACGATATTTGATGCGTCCACCATTAACTTGGTAAAAAACATGCTGAAGTTAATGAGTATCGCAGAAATCACTACTCCAATAATCAAATTTTTGACTTTGACATCACCTACTCCAAGAATTGTTTTTATTGCACCGTAAAGAAGAACAAAAATGAATGAAATATTTATTAAATCTCTTATTACTCCCCAAACCGTATTAATTCCGCCAATTTTGTCGATATTTTCCTTGAGTTCAACTACCGTAAAATTTATTACCTGATTTATAAGAAGACCGGCTATACCAAGCAAAACGCCCATTATTCCCAAAATCAAATTTCCAACGAATCTAGTCACATAATCAACCGCTTCACCAATTGTGCCCTTCGCAATACCCAATGCTGCAAACACTCCTCCAACTGCTGCTGGAATAAACCACCAGGCAGCATAAGTTTGAATTGGAGCGATAAATGAAACGCTAACCAATAATCCTATTGTTATTAAGCGGACTATTTTTTCATTTTTAATAAAATAACTAATCATGGTTTGAGGAAGACTGTTACGGAATCAGTGCATTGAATTGTGGCTGGTCGTACCGTCGGATCTGTATCAATTAATCGCAGTGTTACATTGTGATCGCCAATTCTATTGTATTGAAATGTTGCGTAAACGCCTCTGACACCCCCCCCTACTGGAGGATTGAAAGTTATTCCTGGGGGCGGAGATGATGGAGGAACGATTGCGGCGCCCTCCGAATCCCCCTCAAACTGATCACTAAAGATTGCCTGATCCAAAACTCCGGAGCCGCCGGTAAATGTGCCATACCAAGTTACCGGATCTCCGCTAGAAGTTATAATAAATGCACCAGCAGAGTATCTGTTTGGCCTGCATGATCCGGCAAGAGCGGGGTATCTGGAAACTTCAACTGTATCAGTGCAAGTAACAGTTGAAGTTCTACCGGCCGGATCAGTTATGACAACACTTGCGGATTTTACTCCCGGTATTGTGTAAACTTTCTTAACCTGATTTGTGTTGCCAGATAATCCTTCATCACCACTCCATTGAATTGTTGAATTTTCCGGATCCGTTCCAAAAACAGAAACAGTCCAAGTTATTTCATCGCCAATTACGGCAGTATCTCTGTTTGCAGAACAACTGCCCCCAGTATCTTGCTGTCTGCCTCCATCAGAGTAGCGATTTGATCCTCCGCCGGAGAAAAGACCGCCTGCGGAAGTGAATATTTTTTTAACCAGTTGTCCCACAAGGGCGCTTACCATCTCATCAAATTCATCAGCAAGTTCCAGTTGTTTAACCTCAGAACCCAGAACATTTTCAAGCTGGGTTTCTATAACTTTTCCGGGAGTCTTTGTCGGTCCGCGTTTTGTACATTCACCGTCAGAGGTAGCTGGGTCCCCATCAGGACCGCCCGAATCGTCATTACCTTCCCTTTCAATACAATCCGACCACGAAAGAAATCCCCCGGCCCAGTTTAGTTTCGCAAGTTCAATTGTTTTCTCGTTGTTTATCCTCAGTGAAAGTTGGGCCTGAGCATTAAGAGTTGCATCAAAAGGATTTCCATAAGCATTTTGTGTCATAGCAAACCAGGCATCCCACCCCCCTTGACTGAAATCACCATTAAGAAATGCATCAATATTATTTACTACTTGCGATAGCGGGCATCTGGCTTGGAAAGGCGTGCGAGAAGTGATTCTTGAAGATGAGTAAATATTTCGCAGAGCCGTATTGACCTCAAGCCTGAAGGGTGAGCATAGGGCTCCCCAGCCGGCACTGTTTAGAAATTCTCCAGCAACATTGTCTGCGGTTTGAAGAAAAAATGCCTGCGGGTCTGTGGCATATACTGGTGAGCCGTCAAAACCGCGGTTTATCCAATCCACAGTAGCATCAGCCATTCTTGAAAGGAGAATTTTTGCAAAAATTATCATAAAGGAATCAAGGGTAATTCCCGGTATTGTAATGCCAAAAATCGTAATCCCGACCTCTTTTTGTCTTATACTAGCATCAGATGTTGGTACTGGCGGAAGTTTATCTGCCGGAATGGGAACTAAGCCGGGGGGAAGTGTAAAAGCTGAAACTTTCTTTGGAGAAAATAAAAGAGAGGGAAGTATAATACTTACTACAAGAATCAAGCAAAGAGTTTTTTTAAAAAATTTCATTGTGACCAAAAAATCCCAGTCTCATCGGATAAAAAAATTATACCATTACTTTGGAAAAAGAGCCTTATCTGGCTTAGTAATTGGGGTTCCTCACTTTCGGCAATGGAGTGTTCATTGAGGGCATAGGCTGCAGAAAGCGGATCTTCTGAAAGATTACTCAATATCTTGAATGCAGAGGCGCTTTTTGCGTAGTTATTTATTAGTTTTAGATGAGTTTGTGCCAGAGAAGAAGGAACTTTTAGTATTGAGAGTTCGTTTGAAAGAGAAAGATATATATTTGATATGGAGTTTATTTTGTTTTGAAAATTATTACCCGAAACATTGTCCTGATTGAAAATATCCGAGGTCAGAGGGTTTTTTTGATATTGGTTTACGTATTTTGAACGCAGGGCGGCAAACTCATTGCCATATAGTTTTACACCACCCAGATCAGAGTCAGGTATAGTTTTAATATCACTGATTTTATAAGAGTTCTCAAATGTATAGGAGTTATTATTAGCAATACCTTCAGTAGTAATATTAATGTTTGGTGTGGTTAAAACACCTGATTGTTTTAAAGATGTATACTCACTGAATGTTTCTATGGCAAGTTTTTCAGTCGGGCTCAAATTTGAAGTCGTGCCCGCATTACTACCTGTTGTGTCAAATTGGTTTTTTATTTGACTGGGGTTTTTGGCCAATTCCTCTTTCTTTTTATTTAAATATTCGCTATCGGGAATTTTGTCGGTATTACTGACGGCGTTTTGGGGGTCAAGACCCCATAAAACTTCCTGCCAGTCTGAAACACCGTCTGTATCAGAGTCCTTTTCACCGGCTACCTGAACCAAATCAGCTTGTTTTATGCTTCCTGCCACAGTTCTATTGCTGTATTTTTGATAAGAAAATGCGAAAACCACAGCTGAAACGCAGACAATAATCAGGGCGATAATTTTTTTGCTTGGGAGCTTCATTAAAAAATATACAAATCTACGAATAGATACGAATCTATGAATGACTACAATAATTTACACTAGATTTAATTAAATTTTAACACGTATTTAGCCATATTTTGTTATAATTTCCCCATGCTTAGAAGATTTTTACTGGTTACTTTAATTTTTATTCTTTATTCTTCATTCGTGATTCCTGATTCCAAAGCCCAACAGAACTTTATTTTTAGCCGTAATTTAAGAATTGGAGATAACGTCGAAGACGTTAAGCAATTACAGAAAATATTAAACAGTTATTCAAAGACTATCGTTTCTAACAATGGCTACGGCTCATTTGGTAATGAAACGACATATTTCGGCAAACTTACACTTGATGCTGTGATACGTTTTCAAAATCTTTACAGGGAAGAAATTGTGGGAAATGACACAAGTTTTGTAGGCACTGGTTATGTGGGGCCACTAACGAGAAAAAAGCTAAATGAACTAACAACTAACAACAAACAACAAACAACAAACACACAGTTACCAGAAAACCAAAACCAAAAGTTTCAGAATTCAGATTTACAACCTCTGACTAATAAATTATTTTTACAGCCACCGCAGGTTTTGAATTTTTCAAAAATTGAAGCAGCTCCGGGAGATACTGTTGAGATAACAGGTTGGTATTTTACAAAAAATAATTCAATTTATTTTGACGATAAAAAAATTGTGGAGAATTTGGAAAGCAGCGAGGGTAAAAATTTGAAATTCATTGTTCCTTCAAGCGTCGAACTTGGTAAATATAATATCTGGATTGAGAATGAAAGAGGAAACAGCAGAAACCAGATTAAAGAGAAATTTTTTACAGTGACCCCAGATCCCACGAATCCGCCGACATTTAATTCAACTTCAGTTATCTCTGTTTCAAGTTTGGGGGATGTAATAATTTTAAGAGGGGACAACTTTGAATCTTCAAATGAAGTTTGGTCGTCTCTGGGAAATCTAGGAGGGGTTGTATCAAATGGGGGTGAAATAAAAATTCATCTCTCGGATTTTCCAAAGGCAAGTGATTTTGCAAAAGCATTTAAATATCTTCAGGGCCAGTCAATTGATTTGTATTTCTTTGTAAAAAACTCCCACGGTGTGACGCTTAACCCCCAAAAGGTTATACTAAGAATTAATTAGACAAGGAGCAATGAACAAGGAACAATCTACAAGAAAAAAAATAATAATATTTTTGATCATATTTATATTTGTGATTCCATTTTCGGCTTTTGGGCAGGCTGGATCAAATATTGCGACAGGTATCCCTTTTGGGGGGTTTGTTCAGTTTTTTATTCCATGTACCTGTCCACCCCCTGGATTATGGATATTTATGGCCCCACTTTACCCCGCCCCGGTACCCTTTCCTTTTGCGGGAGCCCTGACATTTAATCTTGGCATCAGTACTCTATTTGCCAATTTTTTTATTGGAATTCCAACCACAGCACATCTGGGTGACTATGTACCGGCAGTACAATCATGTTGGATTGGTTTTCCTCCTTTTTGTGTCCCGCTTCCTTCATTTGGCCAAATTGCCAGAGTGGGCACAAGCGCGCCGGGAGCGTTACCATAGAACATAGAACATAGAACATAGAACATAGATCATAGATCATGAAGCATGGTGGTTAATTTTTTCCATTCATTTAAATCCAGATCTTCTGCGCGGATTTTTTTGTTTATATTTAGTCTGTTAAAGATTTTTTCTAATTTCTCTTTACTTTCAATTTTTTGAAGATTACTAATTAAAAATTTTCTTTTTGAAGAAAATCCAGCATGTAAAATACTAAAAAATTTCTCCTCTGGAAATTCCTTAAAAAAGTTTTTTGAGATATCGGTAATTTTTAATATCGCAGAATCAACACTCGGCACAGGTGAAAAACTTCCCCGTGAGACAATTTTTACAATTTTTGGCTTGCCATATGCTTTAACTGAAATTGATAAAATGCTTTCTTTACCATCCATTACAATTATTCTTTTTGCAACCTCTTTCTGGAGCGTAAGAACAACCAGACTCGGTAGATTTTTTTGAGAAAAGATTTTTTTGAACAAGGCACCAGTTATATAATAAGGAATATTTGCAACAATTTTATACTTTTTACTTCTGACTAATTTTGCAAAATTAAATTTTAGAATATCATCATTAATCAAAATTAATCTTTTATTTTTTATTTTTTTGGTAAATTTTTCATTTAAAATTTGTATCAGGCGGTTATCTTTTTCTATCGCAAATACTACTGCTCCTGCCTCAAGAAGACTTTGAGTTAGATACCCACTACCTGGGCCCACTTCAACTACAATCTCCCCCTTTTTTATTTCTGCTTCTTTGGCAATTATCTCCAGAATCCCTTTATTTATAAGGAAATTTTGGCCTAATGACTTTTTCTTATGGAAGATCATTTTGTCCGTATTTTTAAATAAAATAAGCAGTAAGCTAAATAAATAAAAAGTGTAAAAATCAACGGAAACTCTGCCACTGAAACTGAAGATAAAGGCAAAGAGGCGGACAACTCTGAGATTTTCAATATGTAGTCAAGCAAAATTTGTGAAATAAATGCAAAAGGAACCGCAGCGATTGAAGATATTAGGCCCATTATACCTGTTAAAAATCCAAAAAACATGGCAAAGGGAACTGCTGGAAGAACAAGAATATTTGCCGGAATGGATACTACTGAAAATAATCCAGTTTTATAAAGAAGAAGTGGTAAAACCAGAATTTGCGTTGAGATTGTATCAGTAACAATATTGCGCAAGGCAAATTTTTCAGTGATCCAGTTTAGTTTGTTTTTTAAGAGAGGTGTCACCCAGATTAATCCGGCTGTAGCAAGAAATGAAAGCTGGAATCCCGTATCAAAAACTAAAACTTTAGGGTTCCACAAAACCATAAAGGAAGCAGCCGCCAGAAGCGCCCTGCCAGCTAGAAAAGTTCTGCCTGTATAGCGAGCGAGCAGAACCAGAAGCGCCATTAGGGCGGCGCGTATAATTGAAGGAGTCCCTCCTACCATAATTACAAATAAAATTATTCCGATTAACTCTGTGGAAAGTATCCATTTTTTTGATAAGTACTTAATACGGGATAAGAGCCAATAGATTGAATCTGCAATAATAGTAATGTTGTAACCTGAGAGCACTATAATATGAATTATTCCGATCTGACGAAAAATTTCCTCCCATTCTTTGCCAATTTCGTCAAAACCAAGAAGAATTCCACCAAGTAAAGATGAAGCGGGTTCACCCACTCTTGCTTCATAACTTTCCTTCAACTGACTTTTAAAAGTAAGAAGAGTGGATTTTAACTTAGAACCCTGGTCATTCTCAATAAACTCTCCTTTAGCAAATGAGAGAATAAAGTAAATATCTTCTTTAGCTAGGAAAGAGCTATAATCAAAGGTTTTTCCTCGCTCATCTTCAAAATTTTTAGGCTTTTCAAGTTTGCCTCTGAATTTGATCCTATCGCCGTATCTATATTCTGGATATACTTCCGCTCTAACTAAAATTTTATCTCCAGCCTCTGTTTTAATTATGTATTCACGATATGTATTTTTATATTTTGGCTCTTCTACAACTACACCAATAATTTCAGTTTTAGAGTTTATAGCTGAAATTAATTTTGGATCTGGGTTGTATCTCTCTTTTAAATCATATCTGGCTAGCCCTAGTGAGAAAAATATTAGTGCTAGAGCGACTATCTTAAAAATATTTCTGCTTTCAGATTCAACAAAGATCAATGTATAGGCAGTGATTATTACTCCCAAAAATAAAATGAATAAGGCAAACACTAAACCCAAGTTAATAAAAGAAGAGGTTGCTATTCCTAGAAGAAAGGCTAATCCAGAGACAATAAGCAAATCTTTTAACAAATCATTTAGCATTTTCCTGAGACTTTTTTCAAATCTATTCTCTTATTCTCACGAATAAGAGAATAGATTAATCATTTAAACTCTGAACCTATTAATTATTAATTGCTCGTCCTCAAAAGAAATTGATTTTTTAAATTTAGCATTACTTACACCTTTTACACGTCTCTCGCACTCTGCCCAGGTGACGTGAGTTTGCACAATTCCACCGACTAAACTGACGTATGAATATGGTTTTGAGGAACTTCTTTTCTTCTTTGAAATTAAGGTCGAACCTTTAGGGATTCTTAAGATTCGACCTTGAATATCTATTCCATAATTCTGCAGAATTCCAGAATATAGTTTTGGCTTCTTGTTATCTGCAAATGCAGTTGCAATTTGGTCACAGCGGTCATTTGCGGGAATTCCAGAGTGTCCAGGCAATAATTTCCATCCAATATTAAAGTCTTTACTGACTTTTAAAAATTTTTTCCATAAATCTTTATTCAAAACATCCTTTTTTTGCTTTGTTTTCCACTTGTTTTTAGCCCAATCATGAACCCAGGTCTTTGCACCACGCATGACGTAGGAGGAATCGGTGCAAAGAAGAATTATGAATGAGGAATTAGGAATAACGATTTTTTTAGATATAAATTCAAGCGCCTTTATAACTGCAGTGAGCTCCATTCGATTATTGGTCGTGTGTTTTTCCGATCCGCCGAGTTCTTGCACCCATTCCTTATTCGTTATTCGATTGTTATTCGCAATCGGTGTCTTTCTTACTGGAAAAATAACGATTGCTCCCCATCCGCCGGGACCTGGATTTCCTCTGGCCGCACCATCAGTAAAAATAGTTATTTTCATTAAAAAAGTATAACAAAAAACCCTTAGCAATTAGCTATGGGTTTTTTCCTTTCTTATCCACCCCAATATATAAGGTCCAAATACTCCCCATAGGAAATTTAGTACAAAAGCAAGTCTCCAGACTTTTGTATCACCAATAGTAGGATCTAATATGACAATAAATCCAAGTATCAGCATTCCCAGCAAGAAAGTTGCGTGGGGAGATTTAATTATATTTACTAAAGAAATTACGAACAAAGACTTGACCATCACTACCTCCTGAATAGATCCAAAAGAAAGAATAAACAATAATTACACAATGTCAACTATATGCAGTCGCAATTGCGGATAGTTTCTAAAATTCGATTTTTCAAATGTGGCTATGAGGTTAATGGGTTTACCCTCCTCAAGTTTTGTTTCAAAACTTTCAGGTCTTTTGAAAAAAGCTATGGCAGATATTGCTCCGCCAGAGGCGGATCCGCCTGGGGCGGAAAAGATTAACTCTAGGTGATTTTTCTCTTTGCCAAACTGCTTAACAGTTTTCGGTGAAACATTTTCAAAAAGAAAAGTGGGTTTGGGATTGCCGATGCCAAATGGCGCGAGTCTTTCAATGTGCTTATATGTGTCCCAGTTCACATCATTTAAATTTAACTTCATATCAATCCAGTTTTCATCAGAGCCACGAGAGTTCCCCTCGGGAATTGAAATCTGAGGGGAACTCTCGTGGTGTACCGGAAACAATTTTTCATACGCTCGGTTGAGCTCATCTTCAAGAGTATGGACCTTTTCAGTTGAAATTGAAAAACCCCCCGCTAATTTATGTCCACCAAATTGCAGAAACGAATCTTTTGCGCTCTCCATAAGAGCCATCAGATTGATATTGCCTTCGGAGCGGCACGAACCCTTGATAATAGAATCGCCATTTCTGCCCCAAAGGAAAATTGTTCTCGGAAAATCTGCCATGACTGAGCTTGCCGCAAGACCAAGAAGTGCTGGCTTCCATTCTGGGTTGCCGTGAACAATTACTTTTTTAAGTTCACCTCTTTCTTTTAAATGTTTTTTAATATCTTTTACAATAGCTGCCACAACCCCCTTGCGTTCATCATTGATGCGATTGAGATAATCGCTCAATTGATCTGCTTCAATCTCATCTTTGGTTCTCAGAAGTTTAAAAGCATCCATGGGGTGCCCCATACGGGATGCGGCATTGAGGCGCGGCGTTACTGAAAAAGTAATATCATCTTCATTTATATTCGGCTGGCTAATTCTAACTTTACTGAAAAGCTTTTGAAGTCCGGGGCGTGGTGATTTGCGGATTACTTTGAGCCCGTAGTGGGAGAGCACCCGATTTTCACCCACTAGCGGGACCATGTCAGATAAAGTGGCAAGTCCCACTAAGTCCAAAAACCATTTTTCGTATCCCTCTTTCATTTCAAAACGGTTTTTTGCAAGAATTGCCTGAATTAGCTTATAAACAACTCCGCTTCCGCAAAGTTCTTTGAAAGGATAATGGCAGTCTTTTTGTTTGGGATTAATAATGGCGCAAGCTTTTGGAAAATGACCGTTTGGCTCGTGGTGGTCAGTTATGATTACGTCAAGGCCGAGTTCTACGGCGCGGTTGATGGATTCCACGTCCGCTGTTCCGCAGTCAACTGTAATTAAAAGTTTAATTCCTTCCTTTGCAAAATTTTCAACCGCCTGTTTATGGACTCCAAAGCCTTCTTCGTGGCGGTCAGGTATATAATTTTCAACGTTTTTATGCCCAATTCTTTCAAAAAATTCGCGCAAAATTACTCCACCCGGAATCCCATCCGCGTCGTAATCGCTGTAAATTAATATTTTTTCACCAGTTTCAACAGCTTTTAGGATTCTCTCAACTGCTTTTTCAATATCCTTTAACAAATAAGGGTCATGCAGGTGGTTTTCATAGTCAGGCTCCAAAAAATTTTGTGCTTCCTCTAGATTTGTGATTCCGCGGTTTAAAAGAAGTTTTCTTAAGAATTCCGGATAGATTTCAAGGCTATTATCAACTGAAATTTCAGGTCTAGCTAGATCTGTGGACATGCAGGATATTGTAACACTAGAATGTAATTCTTACTTTATATTGTATGATTATTTTATGAATAACATTGATCCAAACCCACACAGAATTTTTTAAAAATTGATACCACTCACCAATTTATAAGGTTAAGATAGAAACCCAATATTATGATAAAAACTGAGGCGAGTGAAAATTCTGAACGGGCAAGTTGCGTGTTCTGTAATATTATTAAGAAAGAGATTCCCGCTGAAATTATATTTGAAAATGAAAACACAATAGCTTTTTTGGAAATAAAACCATCAGCCCCCGGTCACACGATGGTTATTCCTAAAAAACACGGGGAATCAATTTTAGATTTCGAAGAAAAGGAGTTGGGTTTAATTATGGCTTCGGTTAAAAAAGTCTCAGAAAAAATTTCTCTCGCTCTTTCTCCAGATTCACTTACAATTGGCATAAACCACATGGAAAAACGGGGTGTTCCTCACCTTCATATTCATATAATTCCACGTTGGGAAAATGATAAGGGTGGAATCATGCAAACTATTGTTCACAATCCACCGACAGAAACTCTTGAGCAAATCTGTGAAAGGATTCGGGGGCAGTAAAAAACATGACAGTTCTCTAAAAATTGAATAAATCGGAGAGAAGATTAGAACAAAAATGAAACAACTTGAAAGTTAAATTTAATAAGCTAGACTTTCAATAGAACCTTAACCGGGAGCATGTTGTGACACCTCGTTCCTCAAATCCCATCCGACAAGACATCTTGGTGGGGTTACTACTTTTTGTTGTTGCAGGAGCATTTTGGCTCAGATCTTTTTTAGAAACCCCACCACTGAGTCCCACATCCAAATGGGTTCTCCGCGCTACTGGAACTGTTCTTGGTGCAATGCCGGGGACAATATTCCTAATCCTGGGGTGGAGACGCTGGAACACCCAGAAACATATAAGGAGAGTGATAAGAGAAAGTCGCCGCACGGACTAAGAAGTCCGTGCATTTTCTTTATTTAAAATTCAAGCAAACTAGCCCAAAGCCTCTATACCTGGCAAGGTTTCGTTGGCTAAAAATTCAAGCATTGCACCACCGCCGGTAGAAATAAAAGAAAATTTATCTCCTAACCCAAGTTCTGCGATAGATGCGATAGTATCTCCGCCACCAACAATTGAAGTTGCACTTGCTTCCGCAATTTTTTTTGCCAAAGTCAGAGTTGCTTGTTTAAAGCCTTCCTCATAATTACCCAAGGGTCCGTTCCAAAGAATAAAATTTGCATTTTCAATGGTTGAATATAACGCAGTTACAGACTGCAGACCAACATCTACTATGCAATCTTGTGCAATCACTTCTTCAATCTTTTTTGTAGATAAACCATTTGAATTTTTTACGACCACATCTATTGGCATAATTAACTTATCTTCAGGAAATTCATCTAAATTAATATTTTCCGTTGAAACAAGAGATTTTCCGACACTATAGCCCCTAGCTTTCAAAAAATCATTGGCTAGTGCTCCGCCAATAAAGATTGAGTCAGCTAAATTAAAAAACCTCTTCAAAAGCGGAAGTTTTGTATCAAATTTAGCCCCGCCCAGAACAAATAAAAAAGGATGCGGAGGACTAAAAGCTCTGCTCAAATTAACCATTTCTTCTTCAAAGGCAAAACCAGCAAAACTCGGGAGATATTTTGGGATGCCGACAATTGAAGCGTGTTTGCGATGGGAAATTGAGAAAGCCTCATTCACAAAAAAGTCTGCAAATGATGCCAAATGCCGCGCGAAATTTTCGTCATTCTCCTTTTCTTCTTTGTACTTACGCAGATTTTCTAGGAGAACAATATTACCTTTTGCAAAATGAACATTAAGATCAGGAGCTTCTGGAAAATAGTCTTCCAGGAGGACAACAGGTAACTGTTTTTTCAAATATTCAAAAACTGGTCGCAAGGAAGTTTCCGGGTCTGGGTCAATATGGCTTGCAAAAATCAAATTTGCTCCCTTATTTCTCAAAAAATCAATTAGTGGCATCGATTTCTTGATTCTGAAGTCATCGGCCACCTCATTGCCTAAAATTTCAACATTTAAATCAAGATGGAGTAAAATTGTTTTACCTTTTATGTCACCTATGTCTTTTACAAAACGCATGATGTCGTTCAGGATTAAGATTTTTCTACTGCTTTAATAATTTCGCTAAATTCCCGCATATCAAGCGAGGCGTGTCCCACAAGAAAACCTGAAACATGGCCGTTTGATATAAGTTCATGCGCATTTTTGCCCTCAACAGAACCCCCGTAGAGAATTCTGATTTTTTTTGCAGTTTCAGCGCCGAAAATTTGCGCAAGAACTTTGCGGACAAATATGACCATTTCATGCAATTTACGTGGATTTATTGCGTCGTCAGCAGTTTTGCCTATTGCCCAGATTGGTTCGTAGGCTATGATTAATTTTGAAGCATTCTTTCTTTCCACACTGCGTAGTGAACCTCTTATCTGAGCTGATAAAGTCTCTAGATAGTGCCCCTGAACGTCTCTTTCTCTTTCACCCACACAAAGTATTGGAGTAATTTTTTCCTTAAATAGAGATCTCAATTTTTTTGAAACAACTTCATCAGTTTCACCCAGAATTCGTCTTTCTGAGTGGCCAACAATACAGAAGCTCGCCCCTAAGTTTGCAATCATGAGAGGAGAAATTTCTCCGGTATGGGCTCCGCTTAATTTCCAGAAAATATCCTGTGCACCTAAAGAAAATTTTTGTGATTTTTTAATTCTGAAAGCTGATAGGTATACAGATGGTGGACAAACTATTATTGATGTTTTTTTTAATTTTGCCGACAGTAGTTTTGATTTAATGAAGATTTTTTTCGCCTCAATTAAAGTAGTGGGGTTCATTTTCCAGTTTGCAATGATTAGTCGTTTAGACATGATGTAATTCTAATTTGAAAATTTTCATATAATTATTCTGTTTCAGTCCAGTTTAAGATATCCCAACCCCCGGAAGGTCCGTTAGTAAAGTTTAGATCAATGAGGCCGCTTTCATATGTAATTACGGCGTTATTGCTCAAAGAAAGTTTGCCAGCTATTACCTCTTTTGCACCAGCGTTATTGCTGAAATATATTGTTCCGTCTTGGGCAACTAGGATTACTGCGCCGGCATTATTGCCAACACTTACTGCATTACTACCGCCGCATGATGGTCCTGTCGGACAGTTGCTTGTAGAAAGGACCATCAGATAACTTCCTTGTGTTCCTGAGCCGCTGAAGGTGGCATTGTTGGAAATGTTTATCTTTCCGTCAGTTACTATCACTCCACTTCCGGCTCCGTATGAAGGTGAGAGCCGAACGTTAACGTTGTTTGAAGTACTTACATCACCAGTAACCCATATTGTTCCGGTTACCGTCAGAGTAGCATTGTTTGAAATAGTTAGATTCCCAACAATTTTCATAGGCCCAAGACTCGCATTTGTTGAAGTTATTGTTTTATTGCCGTTGAATATAGTTCCGGATTCAGCTTCAGTTTTCCATTGGTCAATATTACCCTGAGAGATTGGAAAAGGCTGCTGACTCGGATCAGATCGTGAGGTATTGCAGGATTTGTTGTTGTTTGAACCAGTATGGCAGTAAAGGTTTCCAGCTATTGATGAGTTGTTTACAATGTGAGCCCATGCATCCCCCGTGCCTGCCGATCCTATGGTTACTCCGCTTATAGTTGCCACAGTTCCGCCGACAAGAACAGAAAAATAGGAGTCAAGCGCTGAAGGTGAAGTGTTATTCCATGTGCCGCCCTGCTGACCGACTTTTGCGTAACCTGAAGCATAAAAAGTGTTTGCTGCAACAGTGTAGTAGTTGGTAGTGGACTGGCTACTGTTATCAATTACTACCCAGTAGTTTGTATTAAGAAGAAGGGAGGGGTTTGAAGTCAAAACCACATCAACAAGAGAATAGTTTGTTGTTACTTGAGATGAGATAAGCGAACCAGAAGCATATACAGTTGTTCCGGGCTTATCGCCGTTGTCATTTACTACTTTTACAGTCGCACTTGAGGGACTTCCGTTCTTTTTTATATAAAACTGCAGTTTGTTTAACGGCGCAGTGGTGCTTACCTGAAATTTTTGTCCCAAGTCCTGAGTTCCCGACGTGTCTCTGAATTTAATTGAATGGGGCGGCGAAGTTGGTTGAAGATTGCTTTGATCCGCCGTAAGAGAAGGACTGTTGGCAGCTATTGCCCCGCCGGTAATAAATGATCCATTTTCCCCAAAAATATTTCCATTGGCATAAACATTGCCGTTTATACCTGCATTGTTACTCAGAATCAGACCGCCGTAACCAGTTTGAATTCCGTAGCTGAATGAAATTCCGACACCGGCGTTTAGCTCAACTGAGACTTTTCTTATTCTGCCGTTCCAGTCGGCTACTGTTGTGACAGTTTTTGTGCCGCCGGCATCGACCGTATTTGTTGTCCCAACCTTTCCTGAAATGTTTGTTGTCTGACCGTTTGAGGCAACAGGCAGATTATTTTTGAGTCTGTAAATCACATCCTCTGTTCCGGATTCAGCCAAAAAATAACTGTCTCTGGACTGCAGTAAATCAGCCACGATTGCCTTTTGCCGTAGGGAGGGTCCAACTATACCCATTAATACTACAAGTGAGATAAAGACGAATAACATAACAGCTATTATCATTGCTTGCCCCATTTGAAATCGATCATGATTTTGCTTATCTTTTGAATTAAAAGTTTCTAACGGGGCTTGGCCGTCTAATCCCGCCGTGGCGGGATTTCGGTGGCCGAGCCCGTAATAACTCTTATAGTCTTTCAAAATTTTTTCAAAAATATTTTTCATATTAATATGAGCCACGCATAACAGCAGTGGTAAAGAAATTTGCCGATTTATACGCTTCCTCAAGGCCTGATTCCGCAGTCACTTCAACTTTTATTGCCTCAGAATTTGAACTTAAAATTCTATAAAAAACCAAATTTGTAAGCCTAGATTTGTCATTAGTTAGCGCTCCCACAAGGTTGCCGTCTTCCTCCAGATATAAAATGCCGTTCTCAAGATAGAATCTCACGTTATGACTGGCGCCTCCGGATGTGTAATTTAACTTCAGTACTCCCGGATTTGAGGAAAGAACAGATCCGGCCGTATCAACACTTGAGGCATTGCGGATCTCCCTGACTATTCTTTCGATTGCGAAAATACCAGCTCTTTCGACATTCCTTGAGGCATTGGATCTTTTTTGGGAATTTAGCAAGTTTGAAAGCAGGCTGACGATTACAACAAGCAAAAATGAAAGAATTGCTAAGTAAATAAGCATTTCCACAATTGAAGTTCCCCTCTTATAAATTTTTTTTGTTTGAATAGCCATCAGTTAAAAAGATTACTAGTATAAGCCTCAATAATTTTTGTACTAGTAGCTCCGTGTTCGTTCCACTCAACCTTGACTGTAATTTTTCGACTGTTTTGATCGCTTGTTCCACTGCTTAAAACTATGTCAGAATTAGAATCTCTCAGCACTTCTCCCAGTCTGAATGTTCTGAAAAATTTGCCATCACTCACAATAGTGTTTGTTGTGGTTGCCCAAGAAACGCCGTTCCAAACTAGTTTGTAATCAGTAGTAAGAGACAAGTTTGAAATATTTGACCAGGAGTTGTCCCGTAGCAGTCTCAGCGCCTCAACTCCTTCTTCTGCCAGAAAAGTTGCCTGGACTTTTCTTAAATTTTCTAGAGAAACTCGCAGATAAAGGTTGTAAGCGCCAATTAGGGACGAGAGAAACAAAACAACAATTGAAGTAGCAATAACTGCCTCAAGTAATGCTAGCCCTTCCTTTTTTTGTTGTTTGAACTTTATCATTTTATTTGGGCTATTCCGGTACTTAAAATTATAATATTTTTTGTTGAATTTATCTTAGATCTCAATGTGGTAGTACCAAAGTTTTGTGTTTCACCAGTTAATTTTTCAAAAATAACACTACTTCCACCCCCGTTTAAGTTGGTGGAACTTATCGTAACTCCAGAGTTAAGATCAATTGTAATATTATCTGGGTCTCCTGAAGAGTAATTCTCCTTAAAAATTACAACGGAGTCTGTGTCAAAACGAACCCCCCACACTGAATCCTTCTCTGACGATAGAGTCATTGACCGGGCTTTTTCAATTGCTGAAAGAACATTTAGAGACTCTTTTTCCAAAATCTGGCTTTGAGAGAGGCTAGAAAATGATGAGAAGGTAAGAATTGCAAGGGCGGCAAGAATTGCCACAGATATTAAGATTTCTATTGCAGTAAACCCAGTTGGGGTTTTCTCTAACGGGGTAAAGAGTCTCTTTTTTTTGTAATTAACATTTGGTCTCATTGGATTTTATCAACCGATTTTATCAACCAAAGAGTATGTCGGCATAAGCATTGATATTGCAAAAATTCCGACAGCTACCCCGATTATCACCATCAAAACCGGCTCAATGACAGTTGAGAGATTTTTTGTTTTTTGATCAACCTCCTCTTCATAAAAGTTTGCAACCCCCAGAAGCATGTCGGAGAGTTTTCCTGTTTCTTCCCCCACCGCAATCATTTCACCGACGAAAATGGGATAAAGTTTTTCATTTTGGATAAAGATTGATGATATTGGTTCTCCTTTTTGAATTACAACTTCCGCCTTTCCTAAGACTTCCTTGTAATAACTGTTTTGTATCACATCTCTAGTAACTGATAGCGCTCCCACCACTTCAACTCCAGAGGATAAGAGCGAAGAAAGAGTTCTGGCGGTTCTAGCGGCATTAACTTCGCGTACAAGAGATCCAACAAGCGGCAATCTTATAACCAGAAAATCAAAAATCCTTCTACCCTTCACACTTCTGAAGAAAAGTATGGTTCCAAGTGCGATTACAACCACAATGCTAATGAATAGCAAGAATTTATATCTCAAGAAATCACTTATTGAAATTATTATTCTAGTTGTAAGAGGCAAATCAATTCCCAGACCTTGAAAGGTCGCAGAAAGAGTAGGAACCATATAAATCATCATAAGAATACCGATTACGATCATAACTGAAATTATCACTGCAGGATAGATTAGGGCGCCACGAACTTTTCTTACTAATGCATAGGAACGCTCCATCTGCAAAGATATGATTTTTAAAGATTGAGCCAGATTGCCGCTCTCTTCTCCAGCCTTAACCATTGAGATAAAAAGCGGTGAAAAAACTTTCTGAAAATTTCTTAAGGCCTCACTTAAATTTTTACCATGTGAAATGTCATCGTAGACTTTGTTAAGGAGCTCCTTAAGTTTTTTGTTTTTAGTTTGTTTTTCCATAACTCCTAGAGCACGTGTGACTGAAAGACCCGCCTCAATCATTGATCCAAGGTTTCTAGCAAAAGTAATTTTTTCATACGTTTTTATTGTTGAAAACTGGGAAAATATTTTTGAAAGAGGATTTACTTTTGATTTTATCTCATCAAGATATAGGATCGTTCCGCCATCCTTTTTTATTTTCTCAAATACTGCGGCACGATCAGTTGCTTCAATCGTACTCTCGTAAGTTTTTCCTTCTTTTCCTATTGCCTTAAATTTGTATATTGCCACGATATTAAAATTTAAATTAAAATTTTAGCTATTCTGAAACTACCCTCAAAACTTCCTCCACTGTTGTAATACCTTGAACTACTTTGAATACTCCATCTTCAAGCATTGTAAGCATCCCCTCTTTTTTTGCTTGCTCTTCTAATTCTTCTGTGGTAACTCCTTTCATAATAAGGTCACGCGCTGATTGGCTTACGACCAAAACCTCGTGGATGCCGATTCTAGATTTATAACCATCCTCACTTTCTGATGAAGGAATCGGTTTGTAAACTGGTATTTCCTGCCATTCGGTGTTTTTAGTTACTATCTTTTCTTCTTTCAGAAAACGCATAACTCTTTCAAGATCAACAATTTTGGAAAGGGAGTCGATTTCCTCTTTTGACATAAAATATTTTTCTTTAGTTTCAGAAAGACGCCTGATAAGACGTTGGGCAACAATAACTGAAAGCGTGGAAGTCAGGAGAAACGGCTCAATTTTCATATCAATTAAACGCGCTATTGTTCCGGCGGCGGAGTTGGTATGCAGAGACGATAAGACCAAATGTCCGGTCAGGGCCGCATTTACCGCAAGGGCGGCCGTCTCGGTATCTCTGATTTCTCCAACCATGATTATATCTGGATCCTGACGGACAAGGGTTCTTAATCCTGTTGCAAAAGTAAAACCAATTTCAGGTTTAACTTGTGTCTGGTTAATTCTTTGAATCTGATATTCAATAGGATCTTCAATTGTGGAAATATTGACGTCCGGAGTGTTTAAAATATCAAGGAGGGTGTAAAGAGTTGTAGTTTTACCGCAACCTGTCGGGCCAGTTGTTAAAATCATGCCATTTGCAAGTTTGACCGCCTTATGCAATTTCTCAAGACCATCACCATGGAAGCCCAAAGCTTCAAGAGTAAATCCTGAAGAACCCTCGCGCAGAAGTCTCATGACTGTTTTTTCACCGAAATATGTAGGCAGAGTAGAAACTCGAAGCGAAACTCTTTCACTGCTGGTATCTATTTTAAATCTGCCGTCCTGCGGGATTCTTTTTTCATCTAGCTTTAAATTTGCAAGGACTTTTATTCTTGCAGTTATTGCTCCCGCTGTATTTTTGGGCAAGACCATAGCATCACGCAAAATTCCGTCAATACGATAACGTACCAATACCTCTTTTTCTTGAGGTTCAATATGGATATCTGAAGCATCCTGAATGATGGCATGCTTGAGCAGCGTATCTACTATGCGGACAACAGGAATATCTTCGGCAAGTTTTTTTAAATCAACTTCATTTAAGTCTTCATCTGTTCCGACCTTGAGATTTTTTATTGATCCAACCTCTTTTTCAATAATATCGCCGAACTCTGCTTTAAGGGATTTTTGATATGAGAGAAGCGCGCTTTTTATTGACTCAGTGTCAGTAAGACGGGGCAGAATTTTGAGTCCTGTTTTTTTCCGGATAAAATCAATTGCTGCCAAATCCTCAATTTCAAGCATGGCAACTTCTAGAGAATCATCTTTCCTGCGGAAAGCGATAATATTATGGCTTCTTGCAATCGGCTCGGGTATAAGGGAGAGGGTTTCAAAATCAGTATGAGTGGTCTTGAGGTCAACGAAGGGGATTCCAAGTATATAGGCCTGGATTCTTCTTAGGTCGTCCTCTGTAATTTTGCCCTGACTTACCAGAATTTTACCCACGCTTTGTTTTTTTGCTTTTGCCTCTTTTTCCGCCGCATCAATCTGGCTTCGAGACACAAGTCCCGAATCAAGAATAAATTCTTTCAGTTGTTTTTCTTCAATGTGCATTTACCCTGTCAAATAAGATTTGAGCCTGTTTCTTAGATATCTTTTACCGTATGTGGTTATCAAGTATCTTTCTCAATGAATAGCATCCTTCTTGCTTAAGCATGCCTCATAATATACAGGAATAAATGGCCCACGTAATTTCGTTGATTCAACCCGACCGAGTTGATGTTGCTCAAATCTTAAAATCAAATTATTTGTGTAACCAGTATAGAATTTTTTATCTTTTTTTGATAGCAGGGCATACACATAATAATATCTACCCATATTTGAATTTGATTTTATTTGACAGGGTGAGCTCGGACAATACCGCAAACATAATAACTTTCCTGATGGAAAGTTATTATGTGTCCTCGCTCAAAATTCTCTAAACAATGGATTCACATTTATCTGTAATGTTGTCTGGCCTTGGCGTGGTACTCCACTACATACTGTATCAACTGTTATGGTTTTAAGGCCAGTAGTCTGATAAGTCCAACTTAGGGGGTTGCCTGTTGGGGCCGGGGATGTTGGTAAATCAGTTCCGCTCCATGTATAAGAACTGCACCCCACTGGATTTGCTGTAAATGTGTTTGGGTCTCCAATAAGTCCGCCTCCACTCGGGCATCCCAAAGAGTTACACGGTGAGATTGTTACATTGGCTGGATTGTTTATTGTAAGATTGAAAATTGTAGTTTTTCCAAGGGGTTGTCCAGTAACTGTAATGGTGTAAGGACCGGGGCTATCAGAGGAACCAGCGGGGACTTGAAATGTCACAAAACCAGAACAAGTCGGAGCACAATCCTGATTTGGATATGTTACTGACACATCTGCGGGTTGTCCTGTTGCAGTTAAGGTTACGTTCTGGCCAGTGCCGCTACTTAAAGTTTTAGTTATTGTAACTTGGCCCTGTGAGCCACCCTTAACAATTGTTATCGGGCCATTATTTGAAAGTGAATAGTTAAAAGGCGGAGAAGATACTACAACATTCATGTTATCCGACCCTGTGGCACCCAGATTATCGGTTGCTGTCAGACGGAAAGTATAAGTTCCTGCTACAGTCATACCAGAAAATGATGGGTTAAGAGTAGAACCATTTGTAATTGTCGGAGTCGGCCCCGGTCCCCCCTGAAAACTCCAGATTGTACTTGCTATTGTTCCATCAGAGTCAGTAGCAGATGTTCCTGTTGGGGCAGAAGTTGTTGTCGGGAGGGTAATTGGCTTATCTGGTCCAGCATTTGCAGTGGGTGCGGCGTTACTGCCGTAATTGATTGTGAAATTTTTCGTCTGTCCAGGAATTAAATTCAGGGAGTTGCCACCATCAGTTGAGGTAATTGAAGAAACAGTTTTTCCCGCCGGCACGCTATTAACTGTTAATGTGTAGGTTGTTCCCCCTGGAGCTGCGGCGGGAGTAACTGTGTTATTTCCCCCAGTATAGCCCCCTGGATTAATTGTCCAAGTACCACCAGCTCCACCATTTTCTGTTACTGTTATCGTTGATTGAGTAACTACAACCTGCATATCGTCAGTGTCTGTAAGCGCTGGGCTTCCATTATCAGTTACTGTTAATCGGAATACATATGTTCCGACACTACTCATGTTTGAGAATGTGGGATTTAAAGTACTTCCGTTTGTAATTGTTGCCGACGGACCGGAAATTTTAGTCCAGACTGTACTTGAAATTGTGCTGTCAGAGTCAGTCGCAGAAGTTCCGGTTGGTGCTGATGTGCTTGTCGGAAGTTGTATTGATTTATCTGGTCCGGCATTTGCTGATGGCGGAGCATTTGCTGCAGCAGAAACAACTACTTGCATATCGTTAGTTGCCGATGCCCCATCATCATCTGTTGCTGTTAATCTGAAAACGTAAGTTCCAACAGTATTCATATTTGAAAATGTTGGGCTCAAACTTGAACCATTGGAAATAGTAGCTGAGGGTCCCGAAATTTTACTCCAAACGGTGCTTGTAATCGTTCCATCAGAATCAGTAGCGGAAGTGCCAGTGGGGGCTGAAGAAGAAGTTGGTAAAGTTATGAATTTATCTGGTCCGGCATTTGCTGTGGGAGAGATGTTGCCCGCCGGAGACACCACCACCTGCATAGTATCAAATCCTTGCGAACCTTGATTATCCGTAACAGTCAGGCGGAAAACATATGTTCCAGCTGTAGTCATGTTGGAGAATGTGGGATTCAAAGTGTTTCCATTGGTAATTGTTGCCGACGGCCCAGAGTCTTTACTCCAAACCGTGCTTGAAATAGTTCCGTCTGAATCTGTTGCAGATGTTCCGGTTGGAGCCGATGTTGTTGTTGGAAGTTGTATTGGTTTATCTGGTCCGGCATTTGCTGTGGGAGAGATGTTGCAAGTTCCCGAAGCTGTGCCTGATTGCGAGCCGCTTTGAGAAGATTCTCCGCCAGAATTATACGCCGTGACTCTATAGGAGTGACTTGAACCGAGTGCAAAAGGTCCATCAGAGTAAGTCAAAACATTTCCAACATCAATTCCTGACCCACTGCCATCTCTGTAAATTTTATAGCCAGTTGCTCCAGAGGCAGAATTCCAGCTGACATTAATATAACCGCCGCATGTTGAAGATGTTGTGACCGTTAATCCAGCAGGTGGTGGCGGTGGTGAAACGTCATTGACTGTAACCTGCATATCGTCAGAAGCTGAAGCCCCATCGTCATCTGTTGCTGTTAATCTGAAAACATAAGTTCCGACGCTGCTCATATTGGAAAAAGTCGGATTGAGAGTTGAGCCATTTGTAATTGTTGCAGATGGACCTGAAATCTTAGTCCAATTTTGGCTTATAATTGTTCCATCTGAATCTGTTGCTGAAGCGCTGGTCGGGGCAGAAGTTGTTGTCGGCAAAGTAATTGTTTTATCAGTACCGGCATATACGGAAGGAGGAATGTTTGGGGCTGCAGAGACAACAACTTGCATATCATCAGTATCTGTAAGCGCCGGGCTTCCATTATCAGTTACTGTTAATTGGAAGACATATGTTCCGACACTACTCATGTTTGAGAATGTGGGATTTAAAGTATTTCCGTTTGTAATTGTTGCCGACGGACCGGAAATTTTAGTCCAGACTGTACTTGAAATAGTTCCGTCTGAATCTGTTGCCGATGTTCCTGTGGGGGCTGAAGAAGAAGTTGGTAAAGTTATGAATTTATCGGGTCCGGCATAAGCATCCGGTGGATTATTGGAAGGAGGAATACAGATGTAATTGATTGTAAAAGATTTAGTCTGGCCGGAAATTATGTTTAAGCTGTTTCCCCCATCAGAGCTTGTAACGGATGAAACTGACAGGGCATTTGAAGGTAGTGTGTTAACTGTGAGATTGTATGTCCCGGGAACAACTGCATTTGTAACTCCAGTTTGTCCGCTTGGATTAAGAGTCCAACTGCCGCCGGATGATACAGGTTGAGCGTTAGTACAAAGCTGGTTTACATTTATCGTTGCTGTAGCAGCATCTGTTGCAGTTAAACTATCTGCAACATCATCACCATCAGTAAAAGTGCATATGACAGTGTAAGTACTTCCTGAAGTTGATGGAAAGTATGGTAGACCAAGTGATCTTTGCAAATCAGGCCCCCCGAATGAGTTTACTGTCCAGTTGGTATTATAAGGACTTACTAATTGACAAGAACTGACATCAGGTGAACCCCACACTGAACCTAAATACAAGTTATCTCCTGACACGCTTATTGGTCCGTTTGAATAATTTGAAAAATTAAAATTTTGCCAGTCAGTTTGATTTAAAGTTCCTCTCAAATCAAGTCCGCCTACTCTTACCCAAGCTATCTGTCCGCAAGTTGTTATTCCTGGTGGTTCGCAAAGTTCTACAGCGAAGGAATAAAAGCGGCTTGTATCAAGACCTGAAATATTGAATGTAAATGTTTGAGAAGTTTGAGCATATACATTTTTGGGTTTAAACCATTTAAAACTTGCTGCCCCACCGCTTTCATCATTGTCTTCTGGGTCTAAACAGCCTGGGTCATTTGGATAATCAGTTAAACTGTTGTTATCGTTATCGGAGTTGTCAGAACATTGCGGGCTAAAGCCAGGACTTCCGGGAGTTCCTGGGGTACTTGCGTCAACATATGCGGGGTATCCAGGCCAGCCAGGAGTTGTCGCCGCATTTGCAGGCAGAGGTGTTGAACTATTTGCCAGTATCGGTCCACCATCTCCCCATAGAAGGTGCCATTCCCAACCGTTTGGAAGCGCTTGTTCAGGTGTAAGGCTTATTGTTATCGATCCATTTGGTGTGATTAATCTTCCTGTTGTTCCCGAAATCCCGTTTGATGTGAAAGATGTTCCGGGACTACTACTTTTTGCAGTTACAAGGTCATTTACTGAAGTTGCAACCACATCAAATCGAACATTTGCTTGGGCATCAGTCTTTGCACCAGGGATAATTCCTAGAATTATAAATAAAGAAGCTGATAGGAAAAATAAATTTAGTCGAGAGAACCTTTCTGGTTTCTTTATAGATTTTTTTTTAGTCATTGTTTTAGTTACCTATCTTTGTATAAACAATTTGTACTACAGTTTTACCTTCAGTGTTGGAAATAGCAACTAAGAGTGTGTTTCCACTTTTGGAACCGTATAGTGCATGATTTTTTTCATCTTTACCGTTTTGTTCAAAAGAGTATAGAGCCTTAGTCATGTAGTTTAAATATTCCGAATATTTTACGGAAACACTTTTGTCTGTTCTGTAATTTACTGTATAAAGAGTTACGTTTGGAGTTCTGTCAGTATAAACTTTCGTGTCGCTTATAAATATTTCTTTTGTTTCAATAGGGATGTCTCTTGGAAAGCCGGAAGGCAATTTTTCTTCTTCACTTATTACCCCCTCTAAGTTAACCTGTTCAAATTTCACACTTTCCCTGGTTACCTGATCAGATGTTCCTGTATCAGTAACTGTTTGGGGGGTACTTTTTAACATTAGAAATGCCAATGCGATTAATACGACAAAAACAACGACCAAAGTAATCAGTTTTTTGTTAGATGATGAATTGGAATTATTTTCTGGGGGCATATTATGTCAGCTTTTAGCTACAAGCTGTAAGCTTTTAGAATAATTAGTCATATTTTATCATAAATTTCAGTTTACTACTGATAATTGTGGATTAACTTCTGTACAAGATAATTTTTGAATTTAAAATTTCAAATCATTTTAATAAATTGTCAATTCTTGATTAATTCATCTCAAAGTTGGACAATTAGAATAGATTTTGAGAACCCCCGTAGTTCTTTGACATAGGAGAAAAAAATGCACAAACGGCAGAGCAGTTTCATTGCCGTAAGTGCATTGGCACTTGCGGCCTGTGGCGGTGGAGAAATCATCTTACCCCCGCCTCCACCTCCCCTAACTCTATCCGCTTTAATTAGTCTTTCAACCCAATCCGGGAATGAACCACTTTCTGTAAATGTCGGTGTCTCTGTCGGTGGCACGGCTAAAGGACCTGTCCGTTATCTTGTAAGTTTCAATAACGGACAGACATTTGAAGTGGATACGATTTCTGAAAACAGTCTTTATTCCACTGCACGGACGTTTAATCAAGGTAGCCATAAGATTGTTGCAAAAGTTGAAAGGGAAGGTCTTAGTGCGACTGCAAGTTCGGAGGTTTTGGTGGCACCCCCTCCGCAATTGCCTGTTATCGTAAAATTCACGGCAACCCCCGTTTCAATAGCTTTTTCAATTACAGATTCGGCAACAATTGAACTTGAGGCTCAGTACTCGCTATATTGCAATGCTTCTGGTGGTTGGAGTGGTGCAAAAAATCCTCCCCTGATAGAGAAGTTCTCGCCCGATACCACCAGCTTATACATTATCCGCTGTGTAAATAACAACGGATTTGTTGAAGACACAATAAAAGTGACTGTATCTGCGCCCCCCTCTCCTGAAAAGAGGGTAACGAAGAATCGCATGGATAGTCCTGTTTTAAGCCACCATATGGCAAAAGTTATTTATCTTTTGCCACGAGGTGCAACCGATTGTGGTCTAGATACAACTGGATATTTAAGGGTGGTCATTCAGAATGCAAGGTTCTGGCTGGCAAATAAGTCAATTCAAAAGTATGGTATAGGAAAGACTATTGAATTTGACCTTTTTGGGGGTCAGTTTGATATACTTTTCTTTCAATCAAAATACTCTCATTCTGAAATTATGGGTCCGGGCGAAAGTAATGCCTTTGGAGTCATACATAATGAGCTGAAGTCTTACAACCTGATAAGAGATTCAGTAAAGCAGATGATCTTCTATCAAGGTATCAATCCAGCTGGTCATGGCGGAGTTGCTGCGTGGTGGGGGGCAATTATTACGGGTAGTGGTGATGAGTGTCCTCAGATTATTCACCCCGCTAAAAGCACTACCTTAATCCATGAATATTTTCACACGATACAATTTGTCGACCAAAACGCCCCAAATCATGACAATCTGAATCCTGGCCATACAACCGATAATTGCAGTGACATCATGTTTGGAGGGAATTTGGCGCCAAATGGAATATGCGATGGAGAGTGGTTTGATGAAATAGACCCCGGAGGTAATGATTGGTACGGACCGAATGTTCCTATTGGGGTGAGAAATGCTATGAATGATAATCCTTGGCTTACATCAGTAACACAGGCAGATTCTTTACCTGGCTTAATGGCAAAACAAGTCAAGACTATGAGTTTTCAGATACAAGACACAGTTTTAAATTGGTCAAAACCCATTAAGTAATGGGTTTTTTTAATATTTCAATATTTAATTAAAGGACAAAGTTTTCCACAGCTACTGATTTTTGTCCTTGACACGTGTTATAATCATATCGGACGTTTCGGCGGAACTTATAAGAGTGAAGCCGGGGCATTGATCTTTATGGTTATAACCTAAGGAAGGTTCATTGGTGTTTTCTTGGGAGGATCGTCACGTTCCCCACCTATTTTTTGCGAACGATTGATGTTTCCCTTGAATTTGGCTGATGAGTACTTTCTAGAAGCCGCTCTGCTCCGCAACGCAGTGCGGTTTTTTATTGTAGATAAAAAATTAAAATTTAAAAATCAAAATTATTGTATCCCGCCTCGCGGGATTCCAGAGTTTTACAATTTAATATTTACATTTTGATTTAAATTTACTTGACCCAGTATTTACCCCTAATTTCTTTGATAACCTTTTCTTCCTCTTCTTCTCTTTTTCTTTTTCCCGCTTCTCCTATTTTTTTTAATTCATCATCAGAAAGTAGGCCTAATTTCTTAGTTATTTTTATCAATTCCTCCTCTGTATTTAGATCTGGTTTTTCAAGAACTTCTTCAAGTAGGGCGTGAAGTATAAACCCAATTTTTGGACCAGCTGGCAGACTGGTAATTTTCATAATTTTATCTCCATTAATTTTCAACATCCCGACTGTTACAGGATCACGCATCACCTCTTCCACCATAGCTTTATACTTGCGCAAGCGGTAGGGATGTTCCTTGGGTCTGCCTGTCCCCACCCTGTCGCAGGCTCTTAAATCCATTAAATCCCATACATTTTGTTCTCCGACATTAGCAACTAGGCGTCTGACGGCAGAAAGGGTTATTTTTTCAGTGTCTGAAAAGAACATATGCCAGCGTACCAGTTTAGCTACCTTATTAATTGTGTCCCTTGGGAACTTTAGGTCTTCAAGTATTTTCTCTGTAATCTTGGCGCCCAGTACATCGTGACCATAAAATGTCCAATCTTCGCCATTTTCTGATCTTCGGCGGGCAGCCGGTTTGGAAATATCATGAAACAAAGCTGCCAGACGGACATGAAGGGGTAATTTCTTATCTGCTGAATGCTGTAGTGTTTTTTGCAAATGGGTCCAGACATCGTAGGCATGTGCTTTATTTTGCTCAATCCCGACCGCATCCTGGAGTTCAGGAATAATATACTTTAGAACACCGGTTTTTTGAGCAAGTATTAGGCCATTCATTGGGTTCGGGGATTCAATAATTTTTATAAATTCATCACGGATTCTTTCCTTAGCAATATTTTTAAGCAGATAAGACGTACCCTCTATTGCATTAAGAGTTTCCTTTTCAACATAAAAACCTAACTCTGAATAAATTCTTATTGCCCTAATAAGCCTTAATCCATCTTCCTCAAATCTGTCATTTGGATTACCAACTGTCCGGATTAGACCATCCTGAATATCTTTTCTGCCCAAAAAAGGGTCAACAACGATGTTTTTCTCACTATTTAATGCAATAGCATTAATGGTAAAATCACGTCTTTTCAGGTCATCCTCTAAAGTGGCATCAAATGAAACATTATCAGGCCTTCTTCTGTCCGTGTACTTACCCTCTGTTCTGTAAGGTGTAACCTCAATAACCTTAAGAGTTTGGTCATCAGTCTCGTTTACCACCCCCACTGTGCCAAATTCGTTTTCGTAAAATGTGTTTTCAAAGAGTGAAACTATATCATCAGGTTTAGCATTAGTTGTTATATCCCAATCTTTTGGTTTTTTACCAAGAAATAAGTCACGTACACATCCACCTATTAAATAAGCTTCAAAACCATTTTCCTCTAATTTTTTGGTTATACGTGAAACTTCGGGGGGTATTTCAAAGGTAGAATTTGACATAAGAATGATTGTATCATTTATTCTTTTAGTTTAATATTAAGCCTTAAATTTAGGAGAATTGAAGTTATGATATAGCTGTGCACCCGTAGTGAAACGGATATCACGCGAAGCTTCGGACTTCGTATTTCGGGTTCGATTCCTGACGGGTGCGATGCGGGATTAGTTTAGTGGCAAAACAACAGTTTTCCAAACTGTGGTCGGGAGTTCGATTCTCCCATCCCGCAAATGTCCTTTATTTTAATCCCAATTCTTTAAATATGTATGGTTGTATTTAAAATATAAAGGACAAAGAATTGGGGATAAAACTGTGGATATGTGTATAAAGGACGTCCTTTAATTAGGAATTTAATTACAGATCAGTTAATTGTGTTTCTAAGTAACATTTTTGAATAAGTTACTTAGTAACTAATATTTTAGTTTCACGTGAAATCAATTAAATTATGAAAAGCGAGAGAAGAAGATTTGGTGATATTGGTGAGGAAATTACCTGTAAATTTCTTGAGAGTAGAAAATCTAATATTATTGAAAGAAATTATCTAAGAAAATGGGGCGAAATTGACATAATTGCAGAAATTGACGGGAAAATTCATTTTGTTGAGGTAAAAACAGTCAGTTTTTCTGAGTTTTCACGTGAAACATTAGATTCTTGGAATCCGGAGGATAACATTCACCCCTGGAAAATGAAAAGGTTATCAAGAACAATTCAGACTTATTTACTTGAAAAAGATTTAGAGGTTGACTGGCAATTTGATGTAGCGGTAGTGGTGATTGATGAGGGGAATAAAAAAGTTAAGGTGAAGTACATGGAAAATATTGTTTTGTAAAAATTCGCTGCTCTTCTGTCTCTATGATAGGATTTGAAAGTTATTTTCGGGGTGTAGTACACCGGTAGTATACACGATTCGGGTTCGTGAGAATCGGGTTCAATTCCCGGCACCCCGAACGAATGAATACCAGTGAGGTGCCGACCAGTGTAAATTAATCCGAAATTCGGGGCGTAGTATATCGGTAGTATGCATGCTTTGGGAGCATGAGGGCCGAGTTCGATTCTCGGCGCCCCGACAATGGAAGGTTCCACCGGTAATGAAGTATTTGAAATAGAGAGAAGCCCACTAAGGGCAGCTTATGTTCTGCTGGCGGCAAAAACACCTCTTGGGTTGTCGCATAGATACAGCGAAGAAGATCAGAAACTCATGAAGGATGGTTCCTGGGATTATAACAATCCTAATCTAGTAGTAAATAAAGTAAAAGAAATTTTAGAAGCTGTTGATTCAGCAACTCTTACGGAAGAAGAAAAAGAATATTGGCAAGAAATTCTCTGGTTTTGGCATCATCATGCAATTAGCTGTGCGACATGGAGATATAAAGATAAAGAAAAAGCACAGTTTCATGCTGCAAAAGCACTCGAGTACCAGTCTGAGAATCACCCAAATACCATCACAAAACTTCTATATCTTTTGATAAATGATAAATTGGAAGAGGCTGAAGAGTGGGCAAGCCAGATTCCCATAGACCTTGAAAAAGAAACTGCGGATGCATTGGTAAAGGAGTACAAAGAGAAGGGTTTTTTTGAATAATAACGGGCTGTAGTATAACGGTAGTATTTGCCCATGGGGTGGGTAAGGCCCGGGTTCAATTCCCGGCAGCCCGAATATAATTAGGGTTAAAATATAATTGATTATCCTTTGGTTGGGATTGCCTGAGTAAATATTGGCATTAAGCAATAAAATGAGAAGAAAAAGAGTAATTTATTTGATTGGTTTGCCTGGAGTGGGTAAAACTACGATCGGTCTTGCTATCAGCAAGTTGACTGGATATGCATTGTTGGATAACCATCTTACTTACAGAGAGATCTGTCATTTCATACCCCAAGGAACCCCAAATGCACACCTACTAAATGGAAAAATGCATCTAGCAATACTCAAAATGCTTCTTAAGTCAGGAGTAGGGGGTATTATTTGTACTTTGAGTATAAGACTTCATCCAACAACGCAGATTGCGAAAAAATCTGTACAATTAGCAAAAAAAATGAACGCCGAAATTTTTTTCTTCAGGATAGAGTGTGATTGGCAGGAGCATAAAAATAGAATTCTAATGCCTTCAAGAAAAGAAAAAACAAAAACTAATACAATCAAAAAGTTTAAAGAAAAATTGAAAGCGAAAATTTTTCAAGGATTAAAATCTTATCCGCCAATTATTATTAACAATACGCACCTATCTCCACAAAAATGTGCATTAAAGATAATAAATTTCTTAGGTGCCAAATAATTGTTTGATTTCTATTAATTTGATAGGATTTTAAAATTCTTTTTTATGCGGCCATGGTTTAGTGGCAGAATACGTCCTTGCCAAGGACGGGACGCGAGTTCGATTCTCGCTGGCCGCACCAATACAGAACTCAACGGCTTTTTCAAAGCCAGAAGGTGGAAGGCGCAAAGCGCGTCGCACTGACGCAAATAAATTTTCTTAAATTTGAATGGAATATTGCATTAATTTGTTATCCATATTAGTTTATTACTCAGATGCGCTTTTCTAACAAACTCTCTAGCTCTGGAGGTGGGATATGAATTTGTTAAGGAATCTGATCTTGCTGGTATTCGGTAAATTGCAAATCAGAATTCCAAAATTTCATCTCTGGTATAAAAATCTTCTTGATAGAATTGATGTATATGAGGTTGGTCTTACTGGAGAGGGGACTCCATTTGCTAAACAAATGGAGATTCAGGAGAGGGAAGGAATTAAAAGAATCAACCCATTTTTTGTTTGGCTCTTGCAAGAGTACATTCATATCTGTCGGAATGAAAAACAGATGAGAATCCGAAGGGTTATGATCAAGTCCGGTCTTATTAGAGAGGAATCAGAGGAAACCGGATTTTCTCAAAGAAGTTCTGGCGAGTGGTTCGGAGCGGAGGCCTTCGTTCGAGATCCACTGGAGGTAGAGGACAATCCCGTAACTTAGTTGCGGGATTTTACATACAAAAAAACGCGTTAGATCGCGTTTTTTTTGTATGAAATCTTAAAAATTATTTTACTGCGTCCTTGAGAGCTTTTGCGGCGCGGAATTTAGG
The DNA here is from genome assembly GCA_036517475.1 of Minisyncoccota bacterium. GTDB lineage: Bacteria > Patescibacteriota > Minisyncoccia > Phycocordibacterales > Zambryskibacteraceae > DATDVZ01. The sequence goes on along the minus strand of DATDVZ010000010.1, from coordinate 28,463 downwards.
AACTCTCATAGCTGAAACTTGAATAGTTTCGCCGGTTCGGGGATTGCGAGCTTGTCTGGCTGCGCGAGTCTTAGTTGAGAAAATTCCAAGACCAGCAATTGACATTTCGCCGCCTTTTTTAAGAGTGTCAACGATTGTATCAATCATTGTTTCAACTGCTTGTTCTGCTTGGACTTTAGTTCCTCCAAGTTTAGCGTGAACCGCCTCAATTAATGCTGCTTTATTCATTTTCTATATTGAAAATTTATTTCTGTTAATATCCTCGACCGTCGAGACTAAGGAATAATATGCTGCCAACCTTATCTCTAGTCGTAGAGCCATTATATATCAAGCTATTTTAGTGGCAAGTAAAATCTATTGAAAAATAAAGGTATTTTTTCCATTATAAAAAAATATGGCTTAAAATAAAGCTATAATCAGTTAAAACAGAAGATACATCTGATTTAGCGGGCAAATTCCACAATCCTGTTTTCCCGGATGACTGTTATTTTTATCTCTCCAGGATATTTGAGTTCATTTTCTATTTTATTTGCAATACTTCTTGCAAGTTTTTGAGCTTCAAAATCTGAAATTTCGCCCGGTGTTACAAAAACTCTTATTTCTCTTCCTGCTGCTATTGCATATGATTTCTCAACACCGCTAAAGCTGGCTGCAATTGCCTCAAGTTCTTTCAATCGTTTTAGATAATTTTCTACAGTATCGCGTCTTGCGCCGGGCCTTCCGCCGGAAATAGCATCTGCTGTCTGAACAATTATTGATTCAACTGTTTCGTAAGGATATTCACCGTGATGAGACTGCATTGCCTTGATAATTTCATTACTGACTCCGAATTTCTGAAGTATTCTTCTACCAATTTCAACATGTGTTCCAACCACTTCATGATCTACGGCTTTGCCTATATCATGAAGCAGGGCTCCAGCTTTTGCCACTGCAACATCAGCACCGAGTTCTTCAGCAAGCATTCTTGCAATGTGCGCCATCTCAATTGAATGTTGAAGAACATTCTGTCCATAACTTGTACGAAAATATAATCTTCCGAGAATTGAAATAACCCTTGGATCAAGATTATAAACACCGCATTCATATACTGCCTGCTCGCCTTTTTCTTTGATAATTTTATTAACATCCTGTTTTGCTTTTTCTACAGCTTCTTCAATTTTTGCTGGCTGAATTCTGCCATCCAAGATTAGATTTTCCAAAGCTACTCTCGCAATCTGGCGTCTGACTGGGTCAAAGGAAGAGAGTGTGATTGATCCCGGAGTGTCGTCAATTATTATTTCAACTCCCGTAGATCTTTCAAAGGCTTTTATATTACGCCCTTCTTTACCTATAATTTTACCTTTTACCTCCTCAGAAGGAATTGAAACGGCTGTAGCCATAATTTCAGAAGGAACTGACGAAGCAAGTCGTTGAATAGAGGAAGCAAGAATTTCCTTTGCTTTTTCCTCCATTATTTCAGAAGCGTGCATTTCAAACTTTCTGACTCTTGAGAGGGCGTCCTCCTCGGCCTCCTTCTCTATTTCTTTAAGGAGTTCTGATTTGGCTTCTTCTTTTGATAGCTTTGAAATTTTTTGCAGGGCCTCAAGACGTTCATTGAGAAGCTCTTCAGTTTTTTCCTTGAGGCCACGCACCTCAGAGATTTTTTCCTTGACGGCCTCAATTTCTTTATCAATATCAAGTTGTCGCTTATCGAGAAAGTCTTCTTTCTTAATAATACGATCCTCGCTTTTTTTTATTTTTTCTTCTCGCTCTTTTATTTCTATTCTGGCTTCATTGATAATTTGCTCGGCTTTATTTTCCGCTTCGTTAGTGATTTTTTTTGCCTGCTCTTCCGTATTAAGCAGTTTCTCCTTAATATCCAATTCAACTGAGCCCTTCTGACCCAGAGATATTATCCAGCGTAAAAAATAACCGAAAGCAATACCGGCAGATGCTGCAATGGTTAGCAGTAACAGAACTATTTTTAATGACATAGGCAATAATTGCCCAGAGATTTCTTAAATCAAATCACACTAAGTTAGTCAAACGGCTTGAATACTCATAATGTATAATGCGGTTTTGGAAAGAGAATTTCAGAAAATTAAGGAAAATCTGGACAATGTAAAAATTAAATTTTTTAAAGATTAACAAGTATAATCTACAAAAAAATGGTCTATCAGTCAAGAAAAGGGGTATCAATTTTGGTTTAGTGGCCGTTTTTTGGCTTGAGAATCTTATCAACAATGCCGTATTTGACTGCCTCTTCAGCAGTTAAAAAGAAATCTCTATCAGCATCTTTTTCAATTTTTGATATTGGTTGGCCAGTATTTTTAGCTAGTATTTCATTAATTCTGGCTTTTGCCTTAAGAATTTGACGAGCGGAAATTTCTATGTCAGAAGCTTGGCCTTCAGCACCACCGAGGGGTTGGTGAATCATAACCTCAGCATTTGGCAGAACAAATCTTTTCCCTTTTGCGCCGGCAGAAAGCAAAATAGATGCCATCGAAGCAGCGATGCCAATGCAGTATGTGGCAATACTGGGTTTTATATGCTGCATCGTATCGTAAATAGCTAAGCCAGAATAGACATTACCCCCGGGCGAATGTATATAGAGATGGATATCTTTTTTAGAGTCTTCATTCTCAAGGAAAAGAAGCTGAGCAATTACAATATTTGCAACATCGTCATCTATTGACCCGCCCAAGAACATAATACGATCTTTAAGTAGACGCGAGTAAATATCATATGCTCGCTCTCCGAACTGGGATTTTTCTATTACTGTAGGTATTAACATATTTTAATATTTAAATTTCAGGTAATTATATTATCATGCACTCGGTCTTAACTTCTTGCCCCGTAGCGAGCTTTGCTCAGTACTGGGGTAACCGTAGGTATTAACATATAAGTAGTTTTTAACTGTTAGCTTTTAGCAATACAAAGAATACACAAAACATATTTAAAAGTAAAATTTTGTTTCTCAGAACAATTATATTATTCTAAAGCCTAATGCCTAATAGCTAAATTGCTAATGTATGAGACTTCATCGTTTTTTTGTTTCAAAAGAAATTGACAAGAAAAAGGAGATTGTTGTTCGTGATTCTTCTTTATACAATCAGTTGAGAAACGTTTTCAGATTCAATATAGGTGGGCAGGTTATACTCCTAGATAATACAGGTTATGAATATCACGCTTTGATCTCAAGTTTTGAGAGGGGTGATCTGATGTTTTCAATAGTTTCACGCAAGGAAAGTAAAAATATTCCTAACCGCGAGCTTTATCTGTTCTGTTCTCTTACAAAGAAAGACAAATTTGAGTGGATTATTGAAAAGGGGACAGAACTGGGTGTTTCAAAATTTTTTCCCATCATTTCTGATCGAAGCGAAAAAAAAGAAATTAATTTTGACAGAGCTCGCGTAATTCTCAAAGAAGCTGCTGAGCAATCAGAAAAGGCGCTGATTCCGGAGATCACGGAAATAAAACACTTTGAGCATTCGTTGAGCCATGAATTTCCTTGTTTTGCTTTTCATACAAAGGGGGAAGAGTTCAGGATTGAACATATCCATAACCTCTCACCAATAGGAGTTTTTATTGGTCCTGAAGGAGGCTGGAGCGAAAAGGAACTATTTCTTTTCAATAAAAATTCAGTGAAGATTTATTCGCTTGGAAATGTGGTTTTAAAATCAGAAACTGCAGCAATTGCAGTGTCTAGTTTAATATTACTGCAGTAAAAAATGAATTCAAAACGTTTTTTACAAGCAAGTATTTTGGCTTTCCTAATCCCATTATTTGTAGCTTTTTACAATAAAATTTGGATCACAGCGATAACATTACTTGGAGTAACAATTTTTTCTTTCTTATATCATTATCATGATCAAAAAAGATATTATTTTTACGATAATTTTTTTGCGTGGGTTTTAATAGCTTCTAATTTTTATATTTGTTATTTGGGAAATTTCTCTTTCCCTTATTTTTTATTCGTAGTAGTTCTTGTATTTACTGCACTTTATCAATATTTTTACCTGCAAAATAAAGACTTTTTACTGTGGCATAGTTTTTGGCATATTACCTCAGCAATGATAACCCTTTTTAGTATTTTAACTTATCTCTGATGGATTTTTTTCGAATCGTTCAAGATGAACATCTAAAAAGTTCACACTATTGATCTTCTGCAGCCGCCCTCTCAGCCGAATCCACTTCTCCTCCAATAGAGTTGAAATTTGTTGCCTTAGCATCGGCGTCTATCGAATCAAGTTCATCGGAAGAACTCTGGGCTTGTAACTGATTTGTAACCTCGTCTTCACTGGCGGGAGTTTGTGGGTTTATATTTTGTTTCTGCCTTTGATTCCAGAAATATAATCCCCCTAGAACTATAATTGCAATAATGATAATTATTCCAATTGCCGGTCCAATTGATTTCGGATTTTCTTGGGTCTGGTTAGTATTTTGATTATTTGGGTCCATCAAGATTAATTATTTAATTTTTATTATGTTAATTGTATCATCAACATTTATGGAGTTGTAGTAGCGTTAACTGTTGTGGTTGCATTGGATTCTACTCCAATACGAAGACCTTTTAGGCTATTTACAGCATCCACAATATGGCTATGAGCATCCTTGAGGTTTTGTTTTATTTTTTTGACTTGTTCTCTCAGTTCAGCAAATTTTGCCTTAAGTTCTGCTTTTGTTGAGGTTGCGTTTGTAGAAGTCGCAGTTGAAGTTCCTACCCAGACTGAAATATTTGCTGTCATTGTTTTTAAGACCTCAAAGTTAATTTTAGCCGAACTTATATCTGCTTTTGCCTCAACCATTGCATTTTCTGCAACGGTGGTATCTCTGCCCTGAGATTCGATTTTATCAATCCTTGAATTTATACGTTCAACAAATTTTTCCAGTCTTTCAATTGCGGCTTTGATTCTTCTACTCATCATTTCAAGCTCATGTTTCACTCTTCTTTCTGTCTGCTCTCTTTTCTTCTCAAGTTTATTTTCAGTTCTTTCACTTAACTTTTCCATTTTTTTCTCCCTCTCTTCCTTTATACGATCACTTGATGAAGCAAATTTCTGGAGGATTTTATCAAGTTTTGGGCGTTCAATATTTATATTTGCCTTAACATCTGCCCGAACGTCACTTTTAACCTTCACTTCATTTGCATAAGCGCCTATTGCAATCATTGTAATTGCCAAGGTGAACCCGATTTTTTTTGTAATCATACTTTAAAAATTAATTTTAATAATATTAATGACGTTATTGAATATTCTTCCTTACATTATAACTCTTGTCAGGTAGTAATAAACCCCTTATTTAAGGGGTTTGTCAGTGATTTTATTAGCGACGTAGAGTGAAAAAGCGAATACATGGAGCTTTTGCAAGGTCGGAGAACGACGGTGCGAGACAGGATCGAAAGATTTTTCAGTAGAAAAATACTTTTGATAGAGAAGTGAGAAAGTTTACTTTCTCACTTACGAGCCGAGGTGAGGAAGCGAATACATGGAGCTTCTGCAAGACTTTGAGCTCCGATATTATCGGAGCGAAAAGTGTACAGTTCATGTAATGAAATAATATAGTCCAATACCGTACGGCTTTGCCGCGTTTCAATGCGAGTGGAATGAGCTCGGTATTAATTACCTCGGGGCTTGCCTCGGGGGTCTATATTTTTAAGTAAGTTGGGGATTTTCAGATGGGATATCTATATCTGGTGTCATTTCCCTTCCTTCTTTCCTCTCTGGGATTTCACTTTCCTCTACTTCAGAATTTGCCAGACTCTCCCCTTTGACAGATTGGATGTCTATTTTCCATCCCGTGAGTTTTGCCGCAAGACGCACGTTTTGTCCGCCACGGCCAATTGCCAATGATTGCTGATCTTCTGAAACCCCAACTTTGGCAGTATGATTCACCTCATCAACATCTACAGAGAGGATTTTTGCGGGAGATAAGGCGTCTTCAATAAATTTCTTCGGATCCTCTGACCACTCAATAATATCGATTTTTTCTCCACCAAGCTCGCTCATGACAGTTGAAACTCGCACCCCCCTTTGGCCGACCATAGAACCGACTGGATCAATGTGTTCATCTTTTGAATAAGCTGCAATTTTGCTTCTAAAGCCCGCTTCCCTTGCCACGGCTTTGATTTCTACCACATCATTTGCAATTTCCGGGGTTTCCTGCCTGAAAAGCTCTTCTAGAAGTTTAGGATGAGAACGTGAGAGGCGAAGAAAAATTCCTCTGGGAGTTTCTTCAACTCTGTAAAGATATGCACGTACTCTCTCACCTTGCCTGAAGCGCTCCGTTGGAATCTGCTCTTCGTAAGGGAGAATTCCAGTTGCTCTTCCCATATCAACAAAAATATTTCCTCTCTCAATCCTCTGCACCGTTCCAGTAACAATTTCTCCCTCTCTTTCGCCGAATTCGGAAAAAACGGAAGTTTTTTCCGCCTCGCGTATTTTTTGCATTATGACCTGCTTTGCGGTTTGAGATGCAATTCTGCCAAAATCATCTTTTGTCTCCAGAGGGAAAACCAACTCCTCATCAAGCGCAACGTCTTTTTTTATTTTTTTGGCATCATTAATAATTATGTCGTGTTCTGGGTTGAAAAAAGGTCTCTCATCACCTTCCGCCCTCTCAACATCCTCACCTTCTTCGGCAAAAATCACACGGCTTTCATCAACCACAACCTTTACCTGATAAAATTCAGTTTTTCCTGTATTAATATCAAAATTAGCACGAATAATCTGTCCGCGTTTCCCGTACTCTTTTCTGTATGCTGTTGCTAATGCAGCTCCTATTGCTTCAATGACTTTTTCTTTTGGAATACCCCTCTCATCTTGAAGCTGGTCTAGAACAGAATGTATTACTTTTAGATCAAACATGCCAAATTTATATGAATGAAATGAATAATTTAAACTAATGGTTCGCCCTTTCGGGCGAACCATTAATAATAATGACCCATTATACTCGCAAAATTATTTATGTCAATATATAATAATAAAGGACGCTCTTTCAAGGAGATCTTAGATGTCACGATCAGTATATCCGCAGTCTGATATCAGTTCAGAGCCTAACGTCATTCCCATGATTGATATCATGCTGGTCCTATTGATTATCTTTATGGTGGTAACACCTCTTATGGGCGGCTTCAAAGCAAGTATACCAGTCGGAGTGAACCTCTTGTCTCGTCCTGAAGAAAAGGAAGACATAACTCTCGGTCTTGATGAGTCTGGTAACTATTTCCTGAATGGTTCGCCTATTTCTGCAGATGCTCTGGGGCCTCGATTGCGATCAATCTATAACGACAGAACTGACAGAATTATTTTCTTTCGCGCAGACAAAAATCTCCCGTATTCGAAGATTCAGGATGCCGCAGAAATCGTTCGTCATGCTGGAGTTAGGGTTCTGGCGGCAATAACCGAGTGCGAGAGGGGTAGATTAAATTGCTAGTGATTAACTTGCGGACCATACGTCCGCTTTTTTAATTTAATTCCAAACTGATAGGACAGTGATCGGAACCAAAAATATCATCTAAAATTTCAACCTTTTTAACTTTTGAGAGCAATTCTGGCGAAATAAAAAAATAATCTATCCTCCAGCCGACATTTCTGTCGCGTGCAAATGTTTTCATATCCCAGTAAGTGTATGCACCCGATCTATCTGGATTAAGATGACGGAAAATGTCTACATAACCTTTTTTTACTACTTTATCTATCCATACTCTTTCCTCCGGTAAAAAACCTGTCCTAGTTTCATTCTCTTTTGGTCTAGCTAGATCAATTTCCTTGTGAGCAGTATTTATATCTCCGCAGAAAATTATCGGCTTTCCGCCAGTTGGCGGATTTCTGTGCTTTTCAATAAATTTCAAAAACTTTTCGTAAAACTCTAATTTGTATTTAAGTCTTTCCGGGCCACCCCCTCCGTTGGGAAAATAAACATTAAAAAGAATAAAATCCTTGAAATGAGCTTCAATGAGACGCCCCTCTTTATCGCCGTGGAAGTCATAACTAACACCCTCTGTTTTGACTTTGGAGTACATGGCAACTCCGCTGTAACCCTTTTTTTCTTTTGGAGAGTCAAAATATGAATAAAAATTGAGCGGACTCTGTACTTCTGCTGGAAGATCTTTTACTTCTGCTTTGATTTCCTGAAGGCAGAGAATATCAGGATCAAGATCAAGAATCTCATTCCACTTACCTTTTCTGTGTAAGGCGCGCAATCCATTTACATTCCACGAAATAATACGCATGACTCTAGCTTACAGCTTTTAGCTTTCAGCTTCTAGTAAACAAAACCGCACGAAACCTTGTGCGGTTTTCGTGCAGTACTATCAGCTCTTGACCTTCATCCGCTCGATTTTCTCGGCGAGGCGGATGCGAGGGCGAGGAACTCGGACGCCCATCGGCCCACTTTTGGTGCCTCGTCGACGACCGACGCGACTCCCGAGTTCCTGACGGAGTTTCCGGCGGTTGATATGCATGAACTCCTTTTGTTAGGGTTATTTAGATTATAGCAAATTATGAATTACTTGTCAAGCACTGCGAAATTTATTTTGAGTGATATTTTTTATGAACCTCTCTCAAGTGCTTGTCGGTAATATGAGTATAAATTTGAGTAGTGCCAATATTAGCGTGTCCCAAAAGCATCTGCACTGAACGCAAGTCCGCTCCATTTTGCAGAAGATCAGTGGCGAAGCAGTGTCTTATGACATGCGGAGTAACTTTTTTTGAAATGCCAGCTTTTATTGCATAGTGTTTTACAATACTTTCAACGGATCGTCGGTCTAGGTTGCCGTAATCTTTGCCGAGATATTTCTTTTTTTTCTCCTTTCCTTTTTTTTGCTCTGGTGGATTCTTATTTTTACCTGAAAGATTGCCTAAACGTATAAAAAGCCCTTCTTCCATATCCTTGCGGGCGTTGAGATATTTTTTTAGCGCTTCACGCGCACTCTCTGAAATAAAGACTACTCTGATCTTACCGCCCTTGCCTCGGATGGAGAGCTCTTCTGATGATGTGGATATATCGCGCGGCAGGGAGCAAAGTTCGGAGACCCTCATACCTGTAGAAAAAAGGAGTTCAAGTATTGCCTTATCGCGCAGACTCTTCAAATCATTACCTTTTGAAGCATCAAGAAGTCGTTCAAGCTCTTTGGGGGTTATTAAATTTAAAGAATGTTCCTTAACTTTTGCAAGTTCAATCTGGTCTGCCGGCATGGCTTTGATATTTCTTTTAGCAAGGTATTTGAGAAACATTCTCAAAGCAATCATGTAGTAATTTTGAGTTTTTTTGGAAAGAGTCTGACCATTACCAACAAGCTGCTTATTAAGTGAAAGACGGAATTGTCTGACGCTATTTTCTGTAATATCATTTGGTTTTTTTACCTGGGCAAAATCCAAGAAGCGGCTTAGGTATAAGTCATAGTTCTCAATAGTTTTTAAGGCCGAACCTCTTTCAATCTCCAGATATTCAAGAAAGTCTCTTTTTAACTTGTCTATATCATTCATTTCTCTATTCTATCAAAATATTGTGCGACTTAGTCATTGTCTATAATTTTATTGCTGATTTGAGGAATTTCACAGTTAAATACTTGCTATTAAACGATATTTGTGATATTTTAGATAAGTGATATCAAAGACTAAAAAGCACAGAATTATTGGTGAAGTTCAAATTCACGACAAGGACACGGGGTCCCCTGAGGTCCAGATTTCTATTTTGTCCAAAAGGATAGATGAATTAACAAAGCATCTTAAAAAAAATAAAAAAGATAATCATTCCCGCAGAGGTCTTCTTGGTATGGTTTCGCAGAGGCAGACCCATTTGGGCTATCTGCAGAAGAAAAATCCCAAAAGATATTCAGCTCTAGTAAAGAAAATGGGACTGAAGAAGAAAGTTTAGAAAATCAACGAGTATAGCGAGTATGATTTACTTAACCCTGTTAAATAATCCGCCCATGGCGGATTCCTGCAAAGCAGGATTTAACAGGGTGATGATTATTTCTAATTCGCTTTGCTCATAAGAAAAATCAATCATGGCCATCAAACATAAAGAACAGAGAGTTGGAATTTTAATAGATACGCAGAATCTCTATCACAGCGCGAAAAATCTATACAAAGCTAAAGTTAATTTTGCCCAAGTGGTTAAGGACGCCCTTGCCGGAAGAACCCTTATTAGAGCAATTGCTTACGTGATAACCACAGAAACTGGAGAAGAAAAGGCTTTTTTTGAGGCGCTTGCTAAAGCTGGGATTGAAACAAAAACTAAAAACCTTCAGATATTTTTTGGAGGTGCAAAAAAAGCTGACTGGGACGTCGGGATTGCAATTGATGCAGTTAAAATGGCACAGAATTTGGATACAATAATTCTAGTTTCAGGAGACGGAGATTATATTCCCTTAGTTGAATACTTGAAAAATACACGCGGCTGCCAAGTTGAAGCTGTTGGGTTCGGAAAATCAACTTCAAGCCGCCTTATTGAAACAGTGGACGACTTTCTTGATCTTGATGAAAATCCCAGGAAATATCTTATGGGTTTTGGGCGCGCAAAATCACGCTAAAAATTTCAAAAAGTGCCTTAAACTCTCTCGTCCCAGGAATTTAATTTGTGAAATTATTTTAACGGGGTGCTAAAATTATCTCATGGTACAAGATGACTTGAAATTAGATGATGAAGAAATATCAAAAATTACTCAAAATCTGACTTCGGGGGGCGAAAAAAAATTTATTGAAGCAAAAAAAGCTCTCGGAGAGGACATATTCCCAAAGGAGCAAGTCGTTAATTCTAAACCCGACACTATTAATCAAAATGTTCCCCAGAGAACCAGTCTCAGAGAGCAGTTTCCCGATGTTAAATTAAGAAATCTTCGGACTTTTCAGGGTGATGCCGCCGAAGCAATAAAAAGAGAAAAAACTTCAGTACTGGATTTAGCTCTTGCCGAGAAAAAAAGAGAGCAGGAAAGAAAAAAAACAGAACCCCAGGTTAATCCTGAAAGGAGAAAAAAAATTATTACTTTGATTGTAAGCGCCACTCTTGTAATTTTGGGCGCCGGATCAGTTTATTTTCTTTTTACTCTTAAAAAGGACAACATGGGAATTGTAGACGTAACGCCCTCAGAAAATTCCATAATTCCTTTCAATCAGAAAACGGTCTTTGACACAACTCAAAGCAGCCGTGAGAAGTTATTGGAATTTCTTATTTCACAAAGAGATAAATTGCAGGTTAATCCGTCTGAAATTTTCTATATAAATTTTATTAAAAAAAATGGCGAGGTTGAAACTGATATTGATGCTTCAGAATTCCTGAATATTTTGAAAATCAATGCACCCAGCTCATTATTGCGTTCATTTGGTTCCAGATTTATGTTCGGATACTACGGAGGTTCAAGAAATGAACCATTTTTACTTCTCTCTATTTCATCTTTTGATCATACCTACAGCGGTATGCTCAAATGGGAGTCATTAATGAATGATGATATCGGTGCGATCTTCAGTAGGTATTCTTTGCCTGTGAGAGATGTAACTGGCACAACGACCATGATACTGAATCCAGAAACTGAAAGTGGTTGGAGTGACGAGACAATAAGAAACAAAGATTTAAGAATTCTAAAAAACTCAAAAGGGGAGACAATTATTCTTTATTCTTTCGTCAATAAAAATACTCTACTAATAACCTCCAGTGTTGAGGTACTAAAAGCGATGATAGATAAAATTCTTACCTCAACTGTGACAAGATAAAATTGACCTTTGCCTTAAATCCTCCGACTTGTTAATATAGCCACAATGTTTGATTCAGAGAAACTTAAATATTTTAAAGATAAACTTGAAAAGGAAAAAGCTCTTTTGGAGAAAGAGCTTCAGTCTGTGGGCAGAATTAACCCCGAAAACCCTTCTGATTGGCAAGCAACTCCTCCTGTCATGGATACAGGATTAAACACCGATGAAAATGAAGTTGCAGACACAATTGAGGAGTTTGAGAACAATACCGCTATTTTAAAGCAGCTTGAAATCCGATTTAATGAAATCCAAGATGCTCTAAAAAAAACTGAAACTGGTAAATATGGAATATGCTCCGTGGGTGGGGAAGAAATTGAAGAGGACCGCCTGGAAGCAAACCCAGCTGCCACAACTTGTAGAAGTCACATGAGTAAATAAAGCATTAAATATGAAACATGAAAAATAAGAGTTCATATTATTTTTATAATTAATTTCAGTATATGTTCTGTGTTTTATGAATAATGATTTATGTCTTTTGCTAAAGTTCATAGCGCGCAAACTTCTTTTTTAAAAGCTCATATTATTGATATTGAAGTGGATCTTTCAAAAGGTCTGCATAGTTTTGCAATTGTGGGCCTTCCGGATAAAGCAGTGGAAGAAGCTCGTGACAGGATTTCAGCAGCAATAAAAAATTCCGGTTTTAAATCTCCAAAAAATAAAAATCAGAAAGTTGTAATCTCTCTTGCTCCCGCAGATATCAAAAAGGAAGGTCCGTTCTTTGATCTGGGAATGGCTCTTGCCTATCTTCTGGCAGCAGAGGAAATTGATTTTGACCCTGAAAAAATAATTTTTTTGGGCGAACTTTCGCTTGATGGAAAACTCAGAAAAATTAATGGTGTACTGCCTTTGGTAAAACACGCAAAAGAGAAAGGGTTTAAAAAAGTTTTCGTTCCGAAGGAAAATGCCGAGGAAGCAGCTTTGATTGACGGCATTGAAGTCTATGGGGTAGAAACCCTTGAAGAAGTTTTAAATCATGTTGATACGACAAGAGAAGAGGCCTTGCAAATCCCAGTACAGCCCAAAACCAAGATTCCGCCAAGCAAAAAAGGCGAGGGAATTGATTTTGAAGATATTCGCGGGCAGGAGTCGGCCAAAAGAGGATTAGAAATTGCCGCTGCTGGCGGGCACAACGTAGCTCTTTATGGTCCGCCGGGCACGGGCAAGACGATGCTTGCAAAAGCTTTCAGCAGAATCCTGCCACCTCTCTCTTTTGATGAAATCCTTGAAGCGACAGGAATTCATTCAGTTGCGGGAACACTTTCTGGCTCGCTTATTATTGACCCGCCTTTCAGAGCACCGCATCATACATCTTCTTATGTTTCAATTGTCGGAGGCGGAGCCACTCCTAAACCGGGAGAAGCAACCCTTGCCCACAAAGGTGTTCTTTTTCTTGATGAATTTCCGGAATTTGAACGTCGAGTAATTGATGCTCTGCGTCAGCCGCTTGAAGAGAGAATGGTTTCAGTTTCACGTGCCAAGGGTAGCGCGCAGTTTCCTGCAAATTTTATCTTGATTGCTGCCATGAATCCCTGCCCTTGCGGAAATTATGGATTTAAAGGCAAAGAGTGCACCTGTGCTCCGGCAAATATATTGAGATATCAGAGAAAAATTTCCGGTCCGATAATTGAAAGAATTGATATTTGGCTTGAAGTTCCACGTATTGAACATATTAAACTCTCTGAAGAAGAGTATAGGGGAGAGAAGTCGGAAAGTATTAGAAAAAGAGTTGTTGAAGCCCGTAAACTGCAGGAAAAGCGGCTTAAAAAATCTGGAAAGAAAACTAATGCCGAGATGTCAGCAAAAGATCTGATAGGGCTGATTAACTTGGATGATGAGACTAAAGCTCTGCTCAATAATTCTGCCGAGCACATGAATCTCTCACCGCGCGTTTATCATAAAATCATAAAAGTCGCCCGTACCATTGCTGATTTAGAGGGGGCGGCTTCAGTAAACGGCAATCATATTTTAGAAGCGATTCAATATAGGCCAAGGAAGCAAGACAGCTTTTAGTCCGCCAGTTGGCGGATTAGGTTTTAGTCAAACATCGGATGTCCAAGAGGACATCCGATGTTTGAATTTTTTTCTCTTGCAAATTTGGCGGAGGGGAGTAGCATGGACATTAGTTTATTAGCTAATATTTAAAAATATGGGAGGACCAGAAACGCCCAAATACGAGCCAACTCCAGAGGAACAAGCAGATGCTCTGAATAGCTTATCTATAAGACAGGGGAGAGAATCTGGACAACGACTTGTTGCAGCAGGGAGAGAAGACATCGACGAACTAACCAGAAAACTTCTTGATGACGAAAATATTAAAATAGGAATGGAAACAGGTCCAGACGGTTACTCATATATAATGGGTACAATTAACGGAAAGGGGGTGAATATTAGGCAACCGGATCGTGATCAAGTTGTAAGAGGAACAATTGATGGCATAGAAATTGCTGACGGGAGCGAAGCAATACGATTATGGGAAAAATATGAGAGAGTTGCGGCACTTTCTTCCGTAGATTCTAAACAAAAGGAAAGGAGAGAGAAAGAGGCGCAGTCATTTGATTTATAACAAAACTCTCCGCGATGCAGAGAGTTTTTGATTGGCACATTATCTAGATTTGATTCTGAACGCTTGAAGCTCAAACGCTCAAGAGCAAACCCGGAGATTATTTAATATAAAACATTGAGCATAAAGCATAATGTTTCATGTTCTATGCTTCATGTCTTTAGAACGGATTTCTAGCACCTCTTATTTCAAAGTGAACGTGAGGACCCGTAGCTTTGCCGCTTCTACCCATGTAACCGATAATCTGACCTTGAATTACGTCAGCCCCAACCCCAACAATATTTTCACTATTGTGAGCGTAGAGGGTCTGCGTCCCGTTGGAGTGAGCAATGACAATGTAGTTTCCATAACCACCGTTCCAGCCACCCATTCTTGAAATTATCACTTTTCCGGAAGCCGCAGCTACAATTGGTGATCCTACAGAGCCGCCTATATCTATACCATTATGTCCATGTATTCCCTGAGTTTTACGGCCGGATGCCGGACGAATATAGTATCCTGAATAGTTTGCTGTGCTTGGGGCAATTTGCACTCTTCCTCCGCTGGTGCCAGAGGGTGTTTGTATTTCTCCGTCAGGTACAATAACAATATCTCCAATAGCTAGAGTGGTCTTCTCTGTAATGTTGTTATAGCTTTTAATATCATCTAAATCTGCCTTATATAACTTGGCTATGTTCTGCAGAGTATCACCTTTCTTTACCGTGTGACGGACTCCGGAGATCGGCAAAATTACAAGGGTTTGACCGGGAGTGATTACTGAACCTCTGATATCGTTGTTCCATCTGATAGTATTAACAGATACATCAAACATTCTGGCTATTGCTCCAAGAGTATCTCCATCTCTTACAACATATAAGCTGATTTGGTCAGAGATAGGCTGGTTTTTAACGTTCTCTGAAAGACCATCTGATGGCCCCACCTCAGGCAACAGAGCTGAGTCATCAATAATTGTTATATCAGCTCCGCCAGAAACAGAATTTGGATTGTAATTCAAAGCCGCTTGAAGCAAAACCAAATTTTGAGAATTAGGAAGATTTGACTCCTCTGCCTTTACAGAATAAAAAAGGCCAGAAACAAAGGAAATAACTCCCGCATGAGCAAGAAACGGAATTGCAATAACAAAAGAAACCAATAGGCATTTTTGCCAAATTAGACCTGAAAATAACGTTTTTTTATTTGACCACCGAGAAAAAAATCCCTTGCTACCCCTCGGTGACTGAAAAAGCTTTAAAATAAGGCTTAATTTAAGTTATAATTCTCTCTTTCAGATAAATTGGCTCTGTTGAGCCATTTTCAATCATCCTATCTTTGCTGAAGACCTTCATTATACTTTCATTAAAATTTGAGTCAAAGTGACTTTTCCACTCATGGGGATAACCACAAACATAGAGCATAGAGCATAGATCATTCAAACTCCGTGTCATTTACTATTTGTATTATGATCCATGATTTATGTTCCGTGTTCTATGGGTCAGCGTGCTATATTAGCTCCAATGCATGAACTCAATGAGTCTCAAAAAAAGGCGGTGGAGATTTTAGATGGACCACTTCTTATTCTTGCTGGGGCGGGAGCCGGAAAGACTAAGACCATCGCTGAGAGAGTCCTAAAATTAATAAAAAATGGAGTTTCGCCTCATCAGATTTTATCCATAACTTTTACTAACAAAGCAGCCAGAGAAATGAAAGAAAGGATTAACGATGGTATTAACAGAAGTTCATTATCTCTACCGATTTCACTCTACGAGAAGCCGTTTGTATCCACATTTCATGCTCTCGGGGTTCATATTATTAAAGAAAATGCAAAATTGATCGGCCGCAAAAGACATTTCACAATTTACGACAAATCAGACTCAAAATCCGCAATCAGAGATGCAATGAAAAAGCTTGATTACAGCCCTAAAGAGTATGATACAGGCAAAATACAATCGATGATCTCAAGAGAAAAGGGGAATGCAGTAAGCCTGAAGGAGTACATTGAACAATCTTCGGGAGATTATATTCGCGAGGTGGTGGCAAATGTCTGGGGGGAGTATGAAAGAATTTTAAAGGAGGACGGAGCTCTTGATTTTGACGATTTACTTTTAAAAACACTTGAAATCCTTAAGGATAGAAAAATTCTCTCTCACTATCAAAGTGTCTGGCACTACATCCATATAGATGAGTATCAGGATACTAACAGGGTTCAGTATGAAATATCGCGCCTATTGGCAGAACAACAAAAAAATATTTGTGTAGTCGGTGATATTGATCAGAATATTTACAGCTGGCGTGGAGCAAAACTGCGAAACATTCTGGATTTTGAAATTGATTATCCGCAGGCGAAAGTAATTTTGCTTGAGGAGAATTATCGCTCAACGAAAAACATACTCGATGTTGCTAATTTGATAATCAAAAAAAATAAATTCAGAAAAGAAAAAAATCTTTTTACAAAAAACCCCATCGGAGAAAAAATTTCTCTTTACTCAGGTCTTGATGAAAGTGAGGAGGCGTATTTTATTGCTTCAAAATCAGATGAAATGATTAAAAAAGGAAATCCTGCAGAGGAAATTGCAGTCCTATACAGAGCCAATTTTCAGTCACGAGTAATTGAAGAAGCATTCCTTTCTTACGGAATAAAGTACCAGCTTATTGGAACAAAATTTTTTGAAAGGAAAGAAGTCAAAGACATTCTTTCTTATATTAGAGCCGCAATTTCCAGAGACAGTATCTCTGATATTAAAAGAATTATAAATATTCCACCTCGCGGCATTGGTAAGGTTTCGCTATTAAAAATTTTTGAGAATAAAGCTGATTCACTACCCTTTAAAGTTAAAAGATCTTACATTGATTTTGAAAACTTGCTTAAAAAAATTGAAGAGAAAATAAAAATAGAAAAATTAAGCCAGGTTATCAAATTTATTTTTGATAAATCTGGGATGGAAGAGTATCTAAAAAATGAAGGAGAAGAGGGTGAGGAAAGAATTGAAAACGTAAGAGAGCTCGTGACTCTTGCAACCCGTTATGATAATTTTCCGCCCGAAAAGGCTGTTGAGAATTTTCTGACGGATTGCGCGCTGCAGAGTGATCAGGATGAGTTGGATGGGGATAAAAAGGGTGTAAAACTTATGACAGTACATGCCTCAAAAGGCTTAGAATTTGATTATGTATTTATTGCTGGCCTTGAAGAAAATTTGTTTCCTCACAAACATCTTGATGAAAAAGAAATTACCAATGAAGAAGATGAAGAGGAGCGGCGTCTATTTTATGTTGCTCTAACCCGCGCTAGAAAAAAAATTTTTCTATCATATTCTCAAATGAGAACAGTTTTCGGCTCCAAGCAAGTTAATCTGCCATCTGAATTTATTCTGGATATTCCTGAAAAATTTTTGGTAGCGGAAGAGGGGTATTTTGGTCTGCTTAGAAATAATCTTATTAAAAAAATTGAATTTTAGTTTATAAAAAAAGTGCATCTAAATGCACTTTCCAAAAATCTCAGGTTCCAAATGTCCCCAAAGGCACATCAACCAATCTGCGCAATTCACGTCTTGAAAAGTCTTTTGCTGGATAAAGTTTGTTCGCTTTAATCTTGGCTTTCCTATCATCTTGATGAGTAAATTCTTCACGAATTTCAAGTCGGCCTGTGGAGTCCTCAAAAAATCGCCGCCCAACGAACTCATATTTAGGCATATTTTATCCTTAAAAAGTTCCAAGGAAAGTCTACTTATTGTGTCGCTTTTGTAAAGTTTTCCTCAGCAACTTTCCAATTCAAGTTGGTAAAGAAATCTTCCACATACTGTTTCTTGCCAGATGGCTGGTAATCATAAACATACGAGTGCTCCCACATATCAAGAGCAAGAACCCACTGCACGCCGTTGAGCTGTCCCAAATGTTGTTCATCAATCCACTGAGTTAGAAGTCTTTTTGTGTGATTATCATACCCAAGAGTGGCCCAACCGATTCCTCGAGTAAGAGCAATTGCCTTAAAAGTATTCAAAAAATTTTCAACACTGCCCCAAGATTTTATGATTTCTTTTGCCAGGTTACTAACCTCGTCTAATTCTTTAGGTCCGCCCTCAAGCGAACGGAAGTAGTATTCGTGATTTCTCATTCCGTCAAATTCAAATGCGAATCTGCGCTGGAGTTCACCGAGAGCATATGCATTTGCTTCAGAATCTTTTTTATATTCTTCAATTTTTTCTAAAATTAAGTTTGCATTTTTTACGTATCCTGAATAAAGTTTCAGGTGTTCCTCAATGTTTTTTGCCGAGATACCCTTTAATTCACCTATATTAAATTTTTGTTCTTCAAATTTCATAGATTTTCTTAATGAGTTAATACGAATTCTAGAAAATCATGACCCGTTCAAGTTTTGTTCACCCTAACAAGTTTTCTGAAAGAAAATTTGCGAGGGCAAGGACAAAAGTTGTTCGGGTTTAGATTAACTATATTATAACGCTATAATTAGAATCGTGAAGAAACACTTAAAGAATTGGAGAGTTTTATTTCTGGTTGTCCTTATAGTCTTTAATCTTTTTGTTTGGTCCGGAGTAAATGCTCTGAAGCCAAAAAAACATGTCACTGTCTCATTTATTAATGTCGGGCAAGGAGATTCTATCCTTATTGAATCTTCAAATAATAATCACATTCTAATTGACGGAGGAAGGGATAAAAAGCTTCTTTATGAACTCGGCAAGACACTTTCATTTTTTGAAAGAGAAATTGATGTCGTAATAGAAACTCATCCAGATGCTGATCATATCGGCGGTCTTCCTGAAGTAATAAAACGCTATAAAGTTGGCCTTTTTATGGAACCTGGGGTGGAGTCGGAAAATGCAATTGATGATGAGTTGAAACGCAGAGTTAAAGAAAAAAATATTGCTGATACTTTGGCCCGCGCCGGACAGGTCATTGACTTAGGGGATGGATCGTACTTGCGGATTCTTTTTCCTGACAGAGATGTATCGGGACTGGATACAAATGATGCGTCAGTGGTTGCGCAATATATTTACGGAGATACTTGCTTTCATTTGACGGGTGATTCACCAATAAAAATTGAAAATTATTTAATAGAAATTTACGGTAAGAAATTAAAGTGCAATGTTTTAAAAACTGGACACCACGGCTCGCGCACCTCAACAAGGGAAGAGTATGTTGTAACAGTGCAGCCGGAGATTGCAATAATTTCTGCCGGTAAAGATAATTCCTACGGGCATCCGCACTCGGAAGTTGTTGAGAGGTTGAAAAATCATAATGTGAAAATTTTAAGCACGATTGATTCAGGAACTATAAAACTGATTTCTGACGGCGAAAAAATTTGGCAAAAATAGTCTCCAATTTACAACATTCTAACATTCTGCAGAATGTTAGAATGTGGTTAGAATAAAAAACTACCCTTAAGCGCCATGGCCGTTACCATTACCATTGCGTGAAGGGTAGTTTGCACGAATTTGCCGCAGTGATGCGGCAATTTCCTCTATATCCATTCCTTTTTCCACTTCAACGCTGACGTACCATGGTCGTGTAGAGCCAAGACTGATGATGACTCCCTTGGGGAGCGCTCTCACAAGATCACGAAGCATTGAGGAGGCTTCACAAAAGTGACACATTGTGTCGGGACACTCTCTTTGGTAGCGTTCACTGTTAACCAGAGTATCCATGTAAAGTTTGCAACAAAGTGGAAAAAGAGGCTGGAATTCAACAAGCCTCTTTTCCGGATCCACACATACTTCCGGAGGAGAGGCAGTGGCACTCACAAAGAACTCCTTGAAATTGTCTTAGAAAATTTTCCCTTTTTATGAGAGCCAAGTCAAAAAAAACAGAGGATAACTTAAATTACGCAACGAAAATAAAAAAGCGCACACAGTTTCCGTTGTTGCGGAACCCACATGCGCTACACTATCTATATAACTCGCAGCCCTCTTTTCTTAATTTCTTTTCTCGAGCTGAAAAGTGATACCATTATTCTCTTTGCCATCTCACGCAGGACCAAAAGCGTGACCCAAGAGAACACCAACACCCCGATCCCACTGCTTAGAATGGCGATGATGTTCAGGAGGTTGGGGGGACGAAGTTCGCCACTACCAGCAAACAGCATGAGGCAGATTAACCCGTAGACGATGTTGCAGGCGAGGCTACTGAAGAGGAATGGCCACGATTTTGTTTTCAGGCCTCGACCGAACTTATTTAGAAAGGTAATCACATCACCTCCAGAGGATAGGGTAATAGAGCGTTTCTGTAATACTTATATCATATTTTGGATTTATGTAAAGGAAAATACAGATTCAATTGCTTGGCAAGACTTTGTTTTGCTGCCCCATCAGCATTTACTAAAACAAAAACTAAAATCTAGAACCCCCTATATTACACTGGCCCTTTTCAATACTTTAAATCTTCCCGGTTTCTGAACCCGTTCAACTTTTACAATGTAAAAGTTGCTCGGTAAAGATAATTCCTACGGGCATCCGCATTCGGAAGTTGTTGAGAGGTTGAAAAATCATAATGTTAAAGTTTTAAGCACGATTGATTCAGGAACTATAAAACTGATTTCTGACGGCGAAAAAATTTGGCAGAAATAGGACTTTCTTATTCTAATGTTCTTAAGAACATTAGAATAAGATCAGAAAAAAATAAACGCCTACCTTCAAAATTATATCTATCAACTTGTCTAAAGCGGAGTGTCCAAGTTTTCATAAATAAATTGTATCAAAACGAAAATCGCATGTGAGATTGACATTTAAGTATGAACGAGTAAGTTAGATTTTGGATTCGCACCCACTCTTGCAGGAGCTTGGTATGGATTCGGAAAAAAAGACCGAATGGGATATGTCGGGATATGAGTTGGTCGGTAAGTACACTCAGGCCGTAAAGGTGATAGCCGAGATGGCCAAAACCTCACGGATGTCGGCATCTGAGGAGGATATTGAGCTTCAGAGGTATTTGATGAGAGTCTTGGTTGCCAGGCTTGATCGTGCAACTCCTCCCTTCAATCTGGGTATGTGTGTCCGAGCAAAGAAAAAGGTGGTGGCCAGCAGAGAGCGAGGCGGTCGAGTGGAAACGATCAACGCGGGTGAAGTTTGTCGTGTTGCAAAGAGTCATTACGCGTGTGATGGCGGTGGCAACTGGGATCTCGAACTCGTCGGCCGAACCTTCTTCAGATTTCCAGCTGAATCGTTCGAGCTGGTTTCCTGAAGTCGGTCTGACAAACTATGAGGCGCGACCAATCGGTCGCGCCTCCATCTTTTTCATTTTCTAATTTCTAATGTTATTTAAATAACACCAGCCTTTTTCAATGCTTTATAAGCGCCTTGTTTCTGAATTGTCTTTAGGCCGCGAGCTGAAACTGTGATGATAAAAGTTTTTTTAAGTTCAGGAACATAAATACGCTTTTTATGGAGATTGGGGTATTTGCGTTTAGTCCCCGTAGGATTAAACTGCGTGGCACGAGTTCTATTGCTGTAGCCACCTCCTGTTATGGAACCTTTTTTTGTTATTGCACAAATCTTCATATGCGAATTTTATGAATTAGATCGAATGATACAAATAAAATATATAGTTGAAGAATTATACGAATTAATACGAATAATGCAAATTTGACCAAAAAATTTCTTTTAACTACCATTAACTCCAGAGCTCTTTAAAAGGATAGATCGGTGCAAGATAAACCATGGGCATTAATTGATGCTGACGATACTTTGATAGCAGCAATAGTAAACGGTAGCGTTGTTAGTGTCCACAGCGCTTACTCCCACTGTATCAACGAATTTTGTCTAAGAATGATAAAACTTGGGTTCAATGAAGTGGAAGCAAGAGATACCCAACAAGAAGTTGATAGATATTTGTGCATAAAGTACGGCTTTGCAAAAATGGAACGATTTCCGCGTTCCTTCAAAGATGCATATCGTTTGCTTTGCTCAAGACATAATTTAAATCACGATACCCATGTAGCTACTGAAGTGGAAAGAATCGGTTGGCAAGTTTTTAGGGAATTCAAGTATGTTGCTATTTCAGGGGCGCTTGAAGTTTTGAGAATTATTTCAATGGGATTTCGTGTGGCGATTATTACTAAGGGTCCAGAGGAGCATCAAAGGAAAAAAGTTGCCGAATCTGGTTGCTCTGTTTTTGCACAAGAAGTAATTGTGATGGCTCACAAATCTCTGGATGAGTGGCAAGAAAGAGTAGTTTTGCCTCTCCAAATTCACCCAGAGTTGAAAGCCAGTAGTTTTGTTATTGGTGATTCAGTAAAATCTGAAGTAAATCCAGCGCTTGCTTTGGGTTTCAATGCAATACACATCGTGAATCCCGATATCTGGACATTTGAAAATGAACCATATCTTGAAGTACAAAATGGTCAGCAGTTGATTGTCGCAAGACACATTAGGGAAGTAATTGACCATTTGAATTTGTCTCACCATCTGGGCTCCCGTTAGTGCGGGCGCTTTTTTATTTGTGATATTATTCACTTTTATGGATTTAATTTTTCAAATCATAATCCTAATAATGTCGGTTGTTATCCATGAGGTTTCTCACGGATACGCGGCAAATATGCTGGGGGATAAAACTGCAGAATATGAAGGGCGACTTACCCTTAATCCTGTGAAGCACTTGGATTTTTTTGGTTCGTTTATTGTTCCTTTACTTTCGTATACTTTGGGCGGATTTATTATCGGTTGGGCAAAGCCAGTACCATTCAATCCCTATAATTTGCGAAATAAAAAATGGGGGGAGGCTATAGTTGCTGGGGCCGGACCGCTCTCAAATATCTTAATCGCTTTAATTTTTGGTTTTGCAATTCGTTTACTACCCCTTTCGGAATCCTTCTTATTAATTTTTCAGGCAATAGTTTTCATAAATATTCTTTTGGCAATTTTTAATCTGGTGCCGATTCCGCCTCTGGACGGATCAAAAATTCTTTTCTCCTTTCTTCCATTTGATTCGCGCGCACGGGCGCTTCTAGAAAGAAGTGGGTTAATTCTGGTTTTAATTTTTATATTTTTCCTCTGGAGATTAATTTTTCCAGTCGTTGTTTATTTATTTAATCTGATTACGGGTTTGTCTTAGATTTTGCACCTACTCCCATTTCTTTTATTAGTGCGCGAAACCTTGCCTTAATAGCAGGCTCAATAATCTGATGTGCTTCATGCTCTATACTGCCGGGGGTGTTGTATAGAAATTTTTGAGCCGAATCAAAAGGGATTTTCATTTCTTTTGATATATCTAACATGTCTTTCCAATCACTATCTAACTTCTCTGTGGCACCCTTACTGTCTTTACTCCATTGAGTAGAGTGACTCATTTCAGAAAACAAAGGATATCCTGATGAATCTTCCTCAAATCTTATACTTAAGCGTCGCATATCATCCGGTGATTGTTCAACATCTACCCACATGCCAATGGTATTAGTCTCTCTGTCATAAGATGCAGTTCTATTAAGGGGTATAGTTTGTGTAAATCTTATTTTAGGTTTTCCAGTCTCTGATTCTATGGTCCAGAGAGCTTCGTACACACCTTCATTGTAAGGAAAAGATCTTGGGAAACTTCTAAATCTCTTTAGAGCCTCTGCTTTCAATAGATCTTTGTACCCTGGATAGAATGCCTGAGATAATAAAGAAGCGGTTTCATCAATACTCAACTCATTAATATTTTTTGGCACCCTAACTCCTATTTTTTTAAGATTTTCCTGTACTATTTTATCCTTAATTACCTTTTTCCATTCCATTTTAAAAATTTCCTCTACTTCGTCTTCAGATAATGTGTCTCTTCCAGCAAGATAATTTATTATGTGAGTAGTAGTTGGGTCTGTGTGATTAAATTCAACTCCATTTATAGTTTGTTTTTTAAAAACAGTATCTTTCACTTGTTGAATTTGGCTTCTCTCACTCTCCATTTCAATAATTTCATTAACATTTTTTGCTGTCGCACTTGTCAATGCAAAAATAAGAATATATGAAAGTCGGCGACAAAATATAGTAGCTTTTCTACTTAAACTCTCGAATTTATTTCTTGTTTTTGGCCGCAGCTCCTTTGCCCCAGATCTCTTTCCATCAAGCTGATCAGTAGTTTGAAAAAGCTCATCTATTGCTGACTGCAGACCAGTTCTGAATTCTTCTCTCAGTACTTCTCTGGGATCTTGATCAGCTCTCTCATTATTCAATTCTGGAGCAGTCTCTTTCATTCTTTTTCAGCTTCAATTTCCATCTGAAGATCCTTCAATTCATCAGTCAATTCTTCGCCCTCCTTTTTAAGAATATTTAATAGGGTTTTGATTGAATCGTTAAGATTACTCATATTTATATTATGTATAAATATTGCGAAATTGAAACTACCATGCTAACATGGCACAACTTGCGCCAGATTATATGGCTACAATAAATCAATTAGTAAAGAGAAAGAGAAAAATTTTCCGCCGAAAATCAAAATCGGTGGCTTTAACGCGCTCATTTAATAACATCAAAAACCGTCCGGTTTTTTTTAACTCTCCTTTTAAGCGCGGCGTTTGCATTAAAGTGACAACTAAGACTCCCAAGAAGCCAAACTCTGCAATCCGAAAAATCGCCCGTGTTCGTCTTACCAACGGCATGGAGGTTACTGCATATGTTCCCGGAATGGGACATAATCTTCAGGAACATTCCGTTGTATTGCTTAAAGGTGGAAGAGTAAAGGATGTTGGCCTTCGCTATTCAATTGTTCGCGGAGTGCTTGATGCCACAGGAGTAGAGAATCGCAAGAAAGGTCGAAGTCAATATGGAGCCAAACGTCCCAAGGCTTAATTTTCAATTTTTAATGATTACTGAGTTACTCGTAGCCATTAGTAGATTAGCATCACCCGAATATTAGTATATTTATATGCGACGTAAAGTAAAAAATAGAAATATCCCAGAACCAGATATTAAATTTACTTCCCCCAAAATTGGGAAGTTTATTAACTATGTAATGGAGAGCGGTAAGAAAAATACTGCAAGGACAATTGTCTATAACGCTTTCGAGTATATTAAGGAAAAAGAAAAAGCCACAGATCCACTGGAAATTTTTGAAACCGCACTGAAGAACACTTCTCCAAATATGGAGGTTCGCTCACGCCGTGTTGGTGGTGCCAACTATCAGATTCCACGCGAGGTTAGACCAGAGCGACGCCTGGCTCTGGGTATGAAATGGGTTATTGAGGCTGCTCGCAACAAAAAAGGCAAACCAATGCACGAAAAACTAGCAGAAGAAATAATTCTTGCTTCCAAAAACGAGGGGGAAGCAGTGAAGAAGAGGGAGAACACTCATAAAATGGCGGAAGCGAATAAGGCCTTTGCCCATTTTGCGTGGTAGTATATATACATAGGTAATTAATTAAACCATGTCACCAGAAAACTCCAGTGAAGGAATGTCAGGGCACGCAGCATTAGTAGAGGCATTGAAGGCGGGTAAGGTTGTGGAGAACGTTAAGCGTTTCGAGGAAGCTTCAGCAATAAGGCCAGACGATGCTGATGCGACCGTGTCAGTCGTGGAGGCAGATATTGATGGTCATCATGTAGTACTTCGAGAACACCCTCCCTTGGATTTCAATACAGACCCAATAACTTGGAGCGGTGAAGTTGGTGGAGTAACTATTGAAGAAGAGGATGTGGTTGAGCTTTTAGATACTATAAAGCGAGTGGAAAACAAATAGAAAAAATAAAAAACAAGCCCGATTCAATCGGACTTGTTTTTTATAGGCTCAAATGCTAATCTTTTTGTGCCTGTTACAGGTTTTTATTTTTCTAAATTTTGAAATTATTCGTAATTATTCGTAGATTAGTATCATTTGTATAGTAGTATATTTATTTCATGGAAAGAGATTATCCACTTGAGCGTGTGCGTAACTTCGGAATAATAGCTCATATTGACGCTGGGAAGACCACGACTTCCGAGAGAGTTTTGTATTACACAGGAAGCCAGCACAAAATCGGTGAAGTACATGAAGGAGATACAACAACTGACTGGATGGAACAGGAGCGCGAGCGTGGCATTACTATTACTGCTGCTGCCATTACTTGTTTTTGGTCACCAACATACATTGGAGAAGAAGAGAGAAAGAGGAAAGACCAAAAATATCGATTTAATATTATTGATACTCCAGGACACATTGATTTTACAGTTGAAGTGAAGAGATCGCTACGAGTTCTTGACGGAGCGGTTGTTGTTTTTGACGGAGTTGCCGGAGTGGAACCGCAATCTGAAACTAACTGGAGGTATGCAGAAGAAGCTAATGTGCCGAGAATTTGTTTTATTAATAAACTAGATCGAATTGGTGCTTCTTTTGAGCGCTCATATAAATCAATTCTTGATAGACTTTCTAAAAAGGCAATCCGCATGCAGATTCCTGTCGGTGAGGAGGAAAAGCATGAAGGAGTGATCGATCTTCTGACCATGAAGATGTATGACTTTGAAGGAGAATTGGGCAAAGATGTAGTTGTAAAAGAAATCCCCGAAAATTTAAAAGCTGATGCAGAAAAGTATCGCCATGATTTAGTTGAGAGAATTGCAGAGACTGATGAGGAGCTAACCCACTCATATCTGGAAGGTAAAGAAATTCCTCTTGAAACATTAAAGAAAGCCCTTCGCACGGCGGTGATTGAAAATAAAATTTTTCCTGTTCTTACAGGTTCGGCTTTAAAAAATAAAGGAGTCCAGCTTATTCTTGATGCAGTAGTGGATTATCTACCTTCACCTCTTGATATCCCGCCAATTAAAGGCATTGACCCGCGCAATGGTGAGGAAGTGGTGCGCCATGCCTCTGATGAGGAGCCATTTTCTGCCCTCGCTTTTAAGCTTCAAGCTGACCCATTTGTGGGCCAACTTACTTTCTTCCGGGTGTACTCAGGAACAATAGAAGCAGGAAGCTATTTATATAATTCAACAACTGGTGAAAAAGAGCGTCTTGGCAGAATAGTGCGTCTGCAGGCTAACGATCGCGAAGAGGTAAAAAAAGTTTTTGCCGGTGAGATCGCTGCCGCGGTGGGTCTCAAAAATGCAAAAACTTCACATACTTTTTGCGATGAAAATAATCCGATTATTCTGGAGGCAATTAAATTTCCCGAACCAGTTATTTCACTTCGTATTGAACCAAAGACAAAAGCCGATCAGGAAAAAATGGGAATGGCTTTGAAGCGCCTTTCAGATGAAGATCCAACTTTTAAAATTAAATCTGATCAGGAAACCGGAGAAACAGTGATCATGGGTATGGGGGAACTGCATCTAGAAATTATTGTTGACAGAATGAAGCGAGAATTTTCTGTTGAAGCCAATGTTGGCAAACCACAAGTTGCTTACAAAGAAACTATTACTGGCACTGCGGAGGTTGAGGGTAAATATATTAAACAGTCAGGAGGAAAAGGGCAGTACGGTCACGTGCTAATAAATATTAAACCCCTGCCACAATATGATCCGGAAGAAAAAGTGCCTAAAAACGCTACACGCGAACCAGGTTTTGAATTCATTAACTCAATTAAAGGAGGAGTTATACCGCAGGAATTTATTCCGGCAGTTGAAAAAGGAATACGTGAGGGAATGGAGCGCGGCGTAGTGGCCGGATACAAGATCACAGACGTCTCAGTTGAACTAACTTACGGAAGTTACCATGATGTTGATTCATCTGAAATTGCATACAAGATTGCAGCTTCACAAGCTTTTCAAGAAGCTGCTCGCAAAGCAGGTCCAGTACTACTCGAACCTATTATGAAACTCGAAGTCGTTGTGCCAGAAAAATTTATGGGCGATATCACAGGTAACCTATCGAGTAAAAGAGGTCAGATTGAAGGCATGGAAGAAAGGGGGGATCTAAAAGTAATTCGCGCCATGGTTCCTTTATCAGAAATGTTTGGATATGTAACATCTCTTCGCTCTATGACTGAAGGCAGAGGAAGCTCCACGATGGAATTTGATCATTATGCGATCGTTCCTCAAAATGTTGCGATAACAATAATAGAGAGCAGGAAATAGTTAGTAAGTTATATAAGTTATATAAGTTTAATAAGTTAGATAAGTTCATCAAAAACCAGGCATTTGCTTGGTTTTTTAATTTTATTCCGTATCCTAACCAATAGCTTCACACCACCTGCATTGGAATTAAGTAATTAATCCCAGCATGCACTCTTTTGTAATTGTAGTATTGCAAATATCTTTTAAGCGCGCAATTGATTTTAAAAACATTGTTTGGTAATTTGTCT
>DATDVZ010000009.1:0-97989 GCA_036517475.1 Minisyncoccota bacterium | reverse complement strand
TTTTCTGAGGTGGGCGGGAGAAATGTCCCGCGATGCGGATGCCCAAGCAGTAAGGGGGCATCCATTCCGAGTCCGCTCGCTGAAAAGCGAGCCAGGCGGAAACCAGCCCCGATGTCTGGGGCCACTCTGGAGTGCCGATGCCTATAGGTTATCATTAGGGATAACCCATCGGCACTTCCAGGGTGCAGTTCTTTTCATACAAAATCATGGTGTGCGTATGGTGTGTTGCGGTTCCTCGGTGGTGACTACGAAGCCATCACTAGAGCGCTTGCCTACCATACGTACGCCACCCAGAATGGTGCCCTGCGCGGAAATACCGAGTCCGTCGTTACTCTCCAGTGTTCCGGAGAAAACAACTTACGGATCAAGTCTCCCCGCAGGAGCACCTACGAAAAAAATGCCTGCGCGGGCACACAAACGCGCTTCAGACGGCTCGCCGCCCCTGACTAGGCGCGGTTCCCGCAGGCATACTTTCATTGAGTGGTGTGTGATTAGGAGTAGCAGGAGGGTAAACAAGTATGCCCACCTTTGTATTACGGTGACCAACTCCCACCGCACACACCACTGCAGTTTTTGCGGATGCCGAGAAGTCTCTGTTGCATCCGCCGCCCCGACCACAAATCGGGGCTTTGTTTTATGAAAAAATTTAACGCTTGATGTTAAACACTCCAAACCCCTGACGTTGTTTTTTCATTTCAAGACATTTAATTTCTGGGTCTCTTAAATATAAATCATATACATCTATAAAACGCTATAGCGTTTTATAGATGTATATGAAATTTAGATAAACTACGTTTGTAAATTCATTTGTTAAATTTAAAATAGAGTGATATATTACGTACGCTAAAAAATAAAGGCAAAAGTGAGGCGGGATCATGATTTTCTAAAACTCGCTTTACTCGTTAAGAAAATCTATGAAAACTGACATACATCCAAAATACTATCCAAATGCTACTGTCGTATGCGCTTGCGGGAATACTTTTACTATTGGTTCGACAAAAGAGAAAATTGAAGTTGAGATCTGCAGCAACTGCCATCCATTTTTTACCGGCACTGAAAAAATCATAGACAGTGCAGGAAGAGTTGAAAAGTTTAAATCCAGAAGAGCAAAAGCAGACGCTTCAAAGAAGCGTTAACTAAACAACCTACCACTAACGACCTACAACAAAGATTTTTTAATTGTGGGTTGTAAGTTGTTAGTTGTGGGTTAATTCTATGGATTTATCCAAATATAAAAATAATTCCAAAACCGCTTATCTTGCACAAGCGCTGGATGATTTAATAAAAGAGGAAAACTCTGTGCTAGAGATGGCAAAGAAGGACCCCCAAATGCATTCTCTTGCAGATGAGGAGCTCTTGAATATTAGAGAGCAGAAAGAAGAGCTGGTGCGGCAGATGGATGACATTTTAGCAAAGGATGAGATTGATGAGTCTCCCCTAGGCGGGACCAGTGAAATAATTCTGGAAATTCGCGCAGGGGCGGGCGGGGAGGAAGCTTCACTTTTTGCAAGAACCCTCTCTGATATGTACAAGAAATACACTGAAAAGAAAGGATGGGGTTGGAAAGTCTTAGATGAGTCTAAATCCTCCCTAGACGGCTATAAAGAAGCCTCATTTGAAATTCAAGGCAAAGGCGCATATGAAGAGCTAAGATTTGAAACTGGAGTACACAGAATTCAGAGAATTCCGGAAACAGAAAAATCCGGCAGAGTCCACACCTCAACAGCATCAGTTGCAATTCTTCCCATCCGCAAAAAAACAAAAGTTGAAATTAACCCAGCTGACTTGGAAATTAAGTTTACCCGCTCAGGCGGCAAAGGGGGGCAAAATGTAAATAAAGTGGAAACGGCAGTTCAGCTCACCCACAAGCCATCTGGCATCCAGATCCGCTCGTCATCACAGAGAAGCCAAAGCGCTAATAAAGAAAAAGCACTAATGATACTTCAGGCAAAACTTGAGGTGATAAAAGAAGAGGAGGAAGCTAGATTACATTCAGCAGACCGAAAAAGTCAGATAGGAACAGGTGATCGCTCAGAAAAAATCCGAACATATAATCTTTTACAGGACAGAGTTACCGATCACAGAATAAAAGCAAATTGGCACAATATTGAATCAATTTTTGCCGGCAACCTCAATGAAATAATTGCTGAAATACAATCAAAATCAGTTAGCAAATAATTATTTGCCTTAATTTGGTGTTTTTGTTAACATTCTCTCTCACATGATAAAGGAAAAAGTTAAGGATGAAAAAATAGAAAAACTCTTTTCAGTGGGGGCGCATTTTGGTCTTATCCGTTCGCGTCGTCATCCGACAGCTACTCCCTTCATATTCGGCAGCAAGAATAAAATTGAAATTTTCGACCTTGAAAAAGTCAGTGCTTCTCTACTAAAGGCCAAAGACTTTATTAAAAAAATCGCTTCAGAAGGGGGACTAGTTCTTTTTGTTGGCGGAAAAAAAGAGGCGCGGGGGGCCGTTGAAGATGGTGCAAAGAAAACCGGAATGCCTTATGTTGCCGATCGCTGGCTGGGAGGCACTTTAACCAATTTTGATCAGATAAGAAAAAGAGTTCTTCGTCTTGATGATCTTACATCCCAAAAGGAAAAAGGTGAGCTTGCGAAATATACAAAAAAAGAAAGACTTTTAATTGACAGAGAAATTGCAACCCTCAACAAACTTTTTAGTGGTCTAAGTCCTATGACCCGGCTTCCAAAGGTAATTTTTGTGATTGATTCAAAGCATGAGATTACTGCTGTAAGAGAGGCAAAAAAACTTTCAATTCCAATTGTTTCCCTTTCAAGTTCTGATTGTGATTTTTGGGAAGTAGAGTATCCGATTCCCGGCAATGACTCCTCCAAGACAAGTATTAGATTTTTCGTTGATGAAATTACTGAAGCTATTGAACAGGGAAAAAAATCTTCTAACCCTGTAAAAAGCGAGGCAACTACAAGTTAGTTATTTCAAGAATTCGCACCTGTTCTTATATTGTTATAAAATATTTCTATGCAAAAAATATCCACTGAGGAAGTAAAAAAGCTTCGTGATCGCACCGGACTTTCTGTAATGCAGTGCAAAAAGGCTCTTGATGAAGCAGACGGAGATCCTGAAAAAGCACTTGTGATTTTGCGTAAAAAAAGCTCTGAGATCGCCGATAAAAAATCGCAAAGGTCATTGGGGGCGGGAGTTATTACCTCCTATATTCACGCCAATAACTCTGTCGGGGCTATAGTTGAACTATCATGCGAAACAGATTTCGTGGCTAAAAATGATGAGTTTAAGACTCTTGCATATGAAATTGCAATGCAAGTAGCGGCGACTGACCCACAATTTCTAAAACAGGATGATATTTCAGAAGATGTAAAAAAGAATGCAAGAGAAGTTTTCTTAAAAGAAATAGCAGATAAGCCGGAAGGCATGAAAGAAAAAATTATTGATGGCAAATTAGACTCATATTTTGCAGAGCAAATTCTTCTTGAACAGCAGTTTATCAAGAATCCTGATCTTAAAATTAAAGATCTTATCAATCAAGCAACGCAGAAATTCGGCGAAAGAATAGAAATTAGAAGATTTATAAGATTTTCAACACAAAATTAAAATGATTTTTCTTATAGTAATCTTTTCTCTTTCTTTTTTGGGATTAGCAGTAATGTTTGCCCTGAAAATATACGAGAATAATTCAGGTCAAAAGACTTTCCTTAGCGGGTTGTCAAAACACGATGAGTATGTGGATGTAAAGCTGAATGAGATTAAAGGAAGGGTAGTAAAAACAGGCGATGATGTCCTTCATCTTGCAACTACAAAACTGCCAGCTCACGCTATTCATACAGCAATGCAGACAAAAGATATTCTTAAGGAAAAATATGAAAAAATTTTGCCAGATATCCGCGGTAGCAGAATCTTGAAAAAAGGAGGCAAAATATCAGAATATTTAAAAAAGATTACAGATCACAAAGATCAAAATGGCAAAGGGCGCATAGAAGATAATTAATAACAGAATTTCTATTTCATATTAGCCACCTCCCAGACTCGAACTGGGGACCTTCGCTTTACAAAAGCGTTGCTCTACCAACTGAGCTAAGGTGGCAACTACAATAAATTACAATAAGAAAGGCTGAAAAGCAAAAAAAGATTGATAATAAATGAAGCCCGCATATATGCGGGCTTCGAACTTGCGGTGCAAGCTGGTCTTAACTTCAGAGAGCTTATTACGGAAGCGCAAGTATCCTCCGTAGGCTGCTACTCAACCAACTTGACTCCTTCCGCAGCGGTTCTATATAACCGGCTCGGAATCTTTTTAAGTGTAGCATAATAAATAGTTTTGTCAAGTAATTTAATTAAATTGAGAACTATTTACTAATAGTTTATATTGTATGTTCTAAATGAAATTGCCTCAGGAATTCAAAGAATCTGCTTACTTTAAAGTTGCCAATGCCAAGGATTTAACGGGATCTGATCGAATTTTATATAGATTCTTTGAGATTTTACCCGGGTTTCTCTCGTGGGGAACAATAATTGGCACGATTCTTCTTTCTTTTCTTGCTCCTATTGCCGCTGCTTACTTTATTATTGCATTTGATCTATATTGGCTATTAAAAACCGCCTATCTTTCAATTCATCTACGATACAATTGGAAAAGAATTAAATATAATCTTGTACTTGATTGGGGGGATTTACTTTCAAATACAAAGTACGAACACATCTACCACATGGTTATCTTGCCCTTTTATAAAGAAAACATAGTTGTAGTTGAGGGGACTCTGAACTCTTTACTTAATACTAAATACGACAAAAGTAAGATGATAGTTGTCCTTGCGGGCGAGGAACGGGCAGGGGACGAGGCCAAGTTTGTTGCAGAAAGTATTACAGAAAAATACAAAAATAAATTCGGTTTCTTTCTTTCGACAACACATCCGGCGGATTCTCTAGACGAGATGCCTGGTAAGGGCTCAAATATTACATATGCAGCGGAATCTGCCCGTACAGAAATTTTGGATAAAAACAGAATTGATTATAATTCGGTGATCGTTTCGGCTTTTGATATTGACACTTCTCCCTATGAACAATATTTTCTGTGTCTAACCTGGCATTTTTTAACTGAACCTGAGCCGCTAAAAGCGTCCTTTCAGCCTGTGCCATTTTATAATAACAATATTTGGGAGGCGCCTGCGTTCTCGCGGGTTGCTGCCGGTTCCAGCACTTTCTGGCAGATGATGCAGCAGGAGAGGCCAGAGAAACTTTCAACTTTTTCATCACACTCTGTAAGTTTTGCGACTCTTTACGATATTGGTTACTGGCAAAAAAATATGGTTTCGGAGGATTCAAGAATTTTCTGGAATCTATATCTGGCAAATAATGGAGATTACAGAGTTGTTCCTCTGTCATATCCGGTTTCAATGGATGCTAATCTTGCCCCAACCACATGGCAGACAATAAAAAACGTATATCGACAGCATCGCCGCTGGATGTGGGGGGTAGAAAATATACCCTATCTGCTCATGGGGTTTGTGAAAAATAAAAAAATTCCGCTTAAAAAAAAGATTCGAACAGCTTTCATACAGATTGAGGGGTTCTGGTCACTTGCCACAAATCCGATTATGATTTTTTTTCTGGGATGGCTTCCAGTTATTATCGGAGGGGAGATATTTAATACCACAATTCTCTCTTATAATTTGCCGATTTTTACCCGTGACATTATGACTATTGCCATGCTTGGACTTATACTTTCCTCAATAATATTTATCTCTTTTCTTCCTGAAAGGCCCCCCAAAACAAAGAGATTTACCAGACTTACTATGGTGCTACAATGGATTCTTGTTCCCATTACAATTACAATATTTGGCGCTATCCCTGGGCTAGATGCACAAACTAGACTAATGTTTGGAAAATATATGGGTTTCTGGGTCACACCAAAGCACCGTAAGACATAGAACATAGAGTATAGGACATAAAATGAAGCCATTACCAATAAAAAAAAGAAGATTTTATTTATTCGGATTTGCTTTTCTTTTTTTTGTATTTATCCCTGTTCTTATTCTCTATTCAACCGGATATCGTTTATCTGGGTTCAGACTTATTCAGACAGGAGGAATTTTTTTGTCAGTTCCCGAGTCTGGTGCGGTAGCCATAATTGATAGTTCAATTGTAAAGGAAACCGGTTTTTTTCTAAAAAATATTTTTGTTAAAAATTTAAAGCCTGAAACTCACAGTATAAAAATTACAAAAGATGGTTTTCAGGAATGGTACAAAGAGCTCATGGTTTATCCTCAAACTGTTACTGAGGCACATTCATTTCTGCTGCCTAACAATCCTGTTTTGGTGGAAATTCAGCAGTTTATTATCTCTACATCCACTGTTGGAACAACTACTCCCCCAAAAGTTTCAACAACAACTGTTTCAAACACTGAATATAAAAATGTAACAGCCTTGTTTTCTACAACCACACCCCAAAATCCAAAAAGAAAATTAATAATTAAAAATACTGATGGTGTGTTGCGTGTGGCATGGTCAGGGACAGAAGAATCAATGCCTTATTACTTTTGTTCGCCGACATCTTGCCAGAAGGAAATAAATATTAGTCTAGACTCAAAGATTGTTTCTTTTAGTTTCTTTCCAGGCAGGGACGATCTGCTTGTAGTAAAGACTAGTGGAGGTCTCTTTGCAGTTGAAATTGATAACAGATCTTCTCAAAATATTCAGACTTTAGCTAAAAAAGAAAACATTGATTTCAGAATTGATGATGGTGTGATTTATATCAAAGAAGGCAAAAAATTATTTTTTATCTCCCTTTAAGATTATTTTTTAATATTTTTCTAAATATAAACATTTAATACGATCGTATAAATTGTTTATAAAAGTTAGTAAATATGGTGAATTTATTTGATATTATTATTTGATGCTATTTCCAAAGGGTTTTCTCTGGGGGGCTGCCAGTGCCTCGTATCAGGTTGAGGGCGGAATCGAAAATAACGACTGGGCGCAGGCCGCACGGGAGGGTAAAGTGCCTGTTTGCGGCAAGGCCACTGATCACTATAACCGTTATGAAGCTGATTTTGATATTGCAAAGTCACTGGGACACAATGCTCATCGCCTCTCAATTGAATGGTCAAGGATTGAGCCAGAAGAGTCTAGATTCAATGAAGATGAGATTGAACATTACAGAAAAGTATTGCGCTCGCTTCGCTCGCGCGGATTGGAGCCTTTTGTAACCCTTTGGCATTTCACCTTACCTCTCTGGTTTTCTAATAAAGGCGGATTTCAAAATCCAAATGCGCCTGAAATATTTGCTCGATATTGCGAATATGTTATTTCAAAACTTGGAAATGAAGCAAATTTTTGGATGACAATCAATGAACCATTAGTGTGGGCATCAATTGGATATGTCGCAGGGAAATGGCCGCCATTTAAAAAAAATATTTTTAGTTTTCATTTTGTTACAAACAAATTAATTAATGCGCACAAACTGGCATATCATAAAATTAAGAAAATTAACCCAAATTTATCCGTGGGAATTGCCAAACATAATATTTTTTTTGATTCAGATTATTGGCCATGGAATATTGTGATATCAAAAACTGTTTGCTGGTACTGGAATCACAGGTTTTTATCCGCAATAGATAATCATCAGGATTTTATAGGTTTTAATTTTTACAATCACAGAAGATTTGGTAATGGTCCGGATTATCCAAAAACAGAAATGGGGTGGGATATCTTACCAGAGGGGATCTTCTATGTTCTACAAGAGTTGCAAAGATACAATAAGCCAATTTACATTACAGAAAACGGAATTGCAGACAGTACTGATACGAAGAGGGCTGATTTTATTAGTAATTATTTAAAAAATGTTCACAGGGCAATTAACGATGGGGTGGATGTTCGCGGTTATTTTTACTGGTCGTTTATGGATAATTACGAGTGGGCATACGGATTTGAAAAAAGATTCGGGCTTGTGGAAGTAAATTACGAAACATTGGAGCGCAAAATAAGACCCTCTGCGTTTGTGTATAAGAAAATAATTGAAACAGGTAAAATATAATAATGCCATCAATCGAACTTTCTTTAATATTTGTAATAATCGGCCAGCTTCTAAATGCAGTCATAGTTCTCATTGATAAATACATAGTTACTAAAACGGCCATTTCCAGGCCTGTTGTGTATAGCTTTTTTGTCGGTCTAATTTCATCAGTTGCATTGTTGCTTCTGCCCTTTGGAGTTATAGATGTGCCGGAGGGCAAGGTAATTTGGTTATCTCTATTTGGCGGAGCAATATTCATAGGGTCAATTATTTTTCTTTTTTCTGCTCTTAAGGTTGCAGCCGCAACTGATGTGGTGCCTTGGCTTGCGGCAATTTCTACTATAACAACATTTCTTTTAAGTTTTTTCTTTCTGGATGAATCACTGCCACGCTCATTTCCTTACGCTCTCATTCTTTTCGTAATAGGAATGCTCCTGGTCGGACACTTCAGATTCAATTCAAGATCTTTTTCTTTGGTAATGGTCTCGGGAATTCTATTCGGCTTCTCTGCGCTAATTGCCAAACTAATTTTTAATGAAACAGATTTTGTAAGCGGCTTTTTCTGGTCAAGGATGGGTAATGTCGTGGCCGCTCTCTCGCTTCTTTTATGGCCAGAAGTCAGGTTTAGTATTACAGAGAGTTCCAGAAATATAACGCATAAGGACTCTTTCCTTGTTGTTATAAATCGTGTATTAGGCGGCATTGCTCTTTTTGCAATTCTTTATGCCATAAAAGTCGGGGAAGTTTCTTTGGTTAATGCTCTGGCATCTTTGCAATTCGTATTTATATTTCTTCTTATTTTCCTTTTAAGGCATCATCTTAGGGATATCTATGAACATGAATTTCGTCCTGGGCATGTATTGCACAAAGTTCTATCCATGCTTTTTATTCTCGCGGGTTTCTTTGTCATATTTTTATAGTTGATTATGATTCACAGAATTTTTAAATATATTCTAATAACTCTTATTGTTTTATTTGTTCTTTATTTAATTCTTGCTTCTCGAGAAGCCCCCAAACAAATTGAATATGGTGTTTCTTTCAGCAAACTTCACTCTGACGAGCTAAATCTCAACTGGAAGGAGGTCTATAGATCAATCCTTGATGATTTAAATGTCGCAAAAATTCGTCTTTCAGCTCACTGGCCAATGATTGAACCAGAAAATAATGAATATGATTTTAGTGTTATTGATTATCAGATAAATGAGGCAAAGAAAAATAATGCCGAAGTAATTTTGGCTATTGGCAGGAGACTGCCAGTCTGGCCAGAGTGTCATGAGCCGGATTGGGCCAAAAAATTATCATGGGAGGACAGGAAGAAGGAGATAACTGAATATATTGAAAAAGTAATATTACGATACAGATATCATGAAAATATTAAATATTGGCAGATTGAAAATGAGCCATTTTTGACAGTATATGCTAAGGAAAATTGCGAAAAGCTAGACAGAGAATTTTTAAAAGAAGAAATTTCCCTAGTCAAAAAACTTGATTCCACTCGTCCCGTTTTAGTTACTGATAGCGGCAATCTCGGAGGCTGGTATGGAGCCTGGAATGAGGGCGATGCGTTTGGCACAAGTCTTTACTTATATCTTTGGAATCCTCAGTTCGGAAAGATTAAAAGTTTTCTCTGGCCAGGATTTTACCGCGCCAAAACAGCTTTTCTTGAGCTGACTGCCGGTAAAAAAGAAAGTTTTCTCATTGAACTCTCCCTTGAACCATTCCTTCTCCAGCCCATAGTCAACACCCCATATGAGGTACAGTTGGACAGAATGGATGAAAATAAATTTAATAAAATTATTGAATTTGCAAAAAAAACTGGTTTTGAAAAACAGTACCTATGGGGTGTTGAATGGTGGTATTACATGAAAGAAAATGACTATCCTGAATTTTGGGATAAAGCTAAAGAAATTTTTGATTAATGTAATGGTTTCTATATAATGACTCTATGAGGTCTGAATATAATGTTTCTTTGGATCTGCAGAAAAAGTTAATAAATGAACTATCAAAACGCAGTGATACTGAAGCTCTGCGAATTAAACATTATTTGGGAATGCCGGATCTCTCACGCACGCCTGGAAATCCCATAAATGAGATAGTACAAAAGGTTTTATCTGCTCCTAGCTTTAGAGATCTTGATATTATTGAAACTCCCGAAATTGTTCCAGCGGACATAAGTTTCGATTTGTTCGACTTTCCAATTGATCATCCGGCGCGTTCCAAGTCAGACACTTATTATGTTGATGAAAAAAACATTCTCCGAACACACACAACTGTTATGTGGTATTACTATTTGCTCGAAGCAGATGTCAAGGAAAAAATGAGTAAAAATGAGCCAGTCGGCTGTTTTTCTTTTGGTAAAGTCTACCGAAAAGATGAAATCGATCGCCACCACATGAATGTTTTTCACCAAATAGATGGATGGTATTTAGCGCCGAAAGAGATAGAAATAATTGACAAAAATTACCTACAAAAAGTTTTACAGACAATTGTTGTCGCAGTATTCGGCGAATCTGCCACTGCACGATATAATCCTGATGAATTCCCATATACCGATCCTTCTTTGGAAGTTGAAATTAATAAGGATGGAAATTGGGTTGAGGTAGTTGGAAGCGGGGTTGTCAAAGGCACAGTTCTGGAGAAATTTGGAGTAGATTCAAAAAAATGGAATGGCTGGGCATTCGGTTTTGGTTTAGAGAGGCTTGCAATTGCAAGTATGAATCTGCCCGATATCCGCTTATTGTGGTCAGAGGATGAAAGAGTCAGGAAGCAGCTTAAGCTTGGTACAAATTTCAAAGAGGTCAGTAAATTTCCGCCTGTAATCAGAGACATTTCATTCGTAGTTCCAAAAAGTTTTATTCCGAATGATTATTATGATCGGATAAGGAGTATTGGAGAGGGTTTTGTTGAGGAAGTGAAGCTTCTAGATAAATATGAAAACTCAGAGAAGTTCGGCGAGGACAATATCAGCTACACATTCAGGATTATTTACAGGCATCTGGAAAAAACTCTTACAAATTCGGAGGTAAATGCACTCCACTCTCAGATAGAAGATATTACAACAAAAGAATTTGGCGGAATGCTTAGAATTTCATGAGTCAACTCTACAGGATCGGCTTAAATATTAATGATATTGAAGAAGAATCTCTAAGACGATCAGGGATGAAATACACCGTTGTAAATCCGAAAGAACAAATTCTTATTTCTGCAAAAAACGTAGTCGGCAAGCCATATAAACGCGGTGCAAGCGTGTTAAAAGACGCTCCGAATTACTTTGATTGCTCTTCCTTAGTTGCTTGGGTGGCTGTAGAATCCGGCTTGTCAATTCCGAGAATTTCAATTGATCAATATGTATTTTCAAAGAAAATTTCCAAAGAGGAATTGCAGCCAGGCGATCTGGTTTTTGCAAACACAAAGGAAACTATTCATAATGAGGGCACGTATTACTCTCAAGTGCTTGGCAAAAATATAAAAGAGGAGGCTATAAGAACTGTAAGTGTTGAATATTTGCCTGGTGCAGTAATACCTGAAGGAGTGGACCATGTCGGGATTTATATCGGAGATAATAGAGTAGTACACTCATCAAGTAAGAAAAAAGGTGTTTCAGTTGAATTATTGTCTCAAAGCGAGTCATTTAAAAATATAATAGGATACGGCAGGATAATTCCAGAGGAAGAAAGAAGATTTGTCATAGAAATTCCAGAGAGTAGGGAAGATCTAAGATACAAGATAAAATTGATTGAAGAAATAAAGGGTATTAACTCTTTGATCCGAGGTTGATCGTCGGAATAAAAAAATATTTATGAAATCACAAGTTCCTTATTACTCTCAATTCAAAGACGTAAAAAACAAGGAATTAATGGAGAAGTCCTGTACTTTGACGTGCTTAAAAATGGGTCTTGATTACTTTCTCAATGAAGAAACTCCAAGTATTGATGATTTATTTGAGGAGGCATCTTTGATAGCGAAAGATATGGAAAGAAAAGGCACAATTGGAAAACATTCTCTTGATCACGGATTAACTCACGACATAATAGTTTTGCTTGCACATAACCATTATCTTCAGGCTTATAGGGAAGAATTTAAATCAGTGAATGTAGATTTAAAAAAAAGAATTTTTACTCCCAATAAATTTAAAGATGAAATGCTTGAGGTCGGCATACAAAAAATTATCGCGTCTTTGATAAATGGCCACTTGATTATTGCTTCAGTTTTACCTGGACTTTCGAGAGGGCTTTCATTTCACACCATCTTAATTATAGGATTCAGGGAAGTAAACAAAGAACCCATAGGATTTATTTATCACGATCCTGATAGTAAAGATGCAATGCGCAGCAACCAGTTTATTGACCTTGATTCATTCAAAAAATTCTGGAGAAAACAGGCCATTTTTATACACAGTTAACCCTAAAATTCAACTTTCCTTTTTACTTGAAATTTGCTAGAATATCCTTATAAAATAAGAATTTTTTGACGTTTTTGAGAGCCCAAATCCGCCAGTTGGCGGAGGGAAATTTCATTCTCGCTAGTCCAAAATTTTTTAGCAAAATTACAAAATAAATGGCCCAAAAGGAGAAAAAAACCGAAGTTAAAAAATCGCCAAAAAGTGAGGAAATTTTGGCGGGTAAAAGCAAATACACAGCAGAGCAAATCACAGTTCTCGAGGGTCTGGAACCCGTCAGAAGACGTCCTGGAATGTATATCGGCACAACTGGTCCTGACGGACTGCATCATTTAGTCTGGGAGATTTTTGACAACGGAAGGGATGAGGCAATGGGAGGTTTTGCCAATGAAATTGAAGTTGCATTACTCCCCAATAATCGCGTAAGAATTGTTGATAATGGCAGAGGTATTCCTGTTGATGTTCATAAGCAAACAAAAGTTTCTGCTCTTGAAACGATTATGACAAAGCTTCACGCTGGCGCTAAATTCGGCGGAGAAGGATACAAAGTCTCTGGCGGACTCCACGGAGTCGGGGCATCAGTGGTTAATGCTCTCTCAATTTATATGAAAGCAGAAGTCCATAAGGACGGCGGAGTCTATGTTCAGGAATACAAGCAAGGCAAGAAGAAATCAAGCGTTAAAAAAATTGGTAAAACTGACCGTACTGGCTCCATTATTACTTTTGAGCCGGATCCTGCAATTTTCCCAGAAATTAAATTTGATTTTCCGAGAATTGTAAATCATCTGCGCCAACAGGCATATTTAGTCAAGGGTTTGCGCATAACCGTTATTGATGCGGTAAATGCAAAAGATATTAACGAAGAAAAAGTCTTTTATATTCGCGAGTCTGGTATCGATCTGCCATCAATGTCTTTTTATTTTGAAGGGGGACTCTTGTCGCTTGTAAAGTTTTATAATCAAGGCCAAAAGGTTATTCATAAAAATATTTTTTATATTGAGAAAAAACAGAATGATTTTGAATCAGTGGAGATTGCACTTCAGTATATTGATGATATTTCATCTCGTCTTGTTCCTTTTGCAAACAATATTTATAATTCGGAAGGAGGAACTCACTTAACAGGCTTCAAGACCGCTCTTACTCGTTCGCTTAATGCGTATTCTCGCAAGAATAATTTAATTAAGGAATCGGAAGACAATTTCACTGGGGATGATGTCTTAGAGGGCCTTACTGCTGTTATCTCAGTTAAAATGCGCGAGGTTCAATTTGAGGGCCAAACAAAGGCAAAATTGGGAACGGTGGAAGCCAGAACCTTGGTTGAGTCTGTTTTTGGAGAGTCTTTTGAGGCCTATTTGGAGGAAAATCCTGATGATGCAAGAGCGATCATTAATAAAGTGGTCTTGGCGCTTAAAGCACGCAAAGCAGCTAAGGCTGCAAAAGATTCTGTCTTGCGCAAAGGAGCTCTTGAAGGTATGACATTACCTGGGAAACTAGCTGACTGTTCCTCAAAAAACGCAGAAGATTCAGAGCTTTTTATTGTTGAAGGAGACTCTGCTGGCGGTACTGCTAAGCAGGGCCGCAACCGCGAATTCCAGGCAATTCTGCCTCTGCGCGGAAAAATTTTAAACATTGAACGCGCTCGTCTTGATAAAATGCTTGCAAGCGAGCAGATTAAAAATCTTGTTGTTGCTCTCGGAACTGCAATAGGGGATACATTTGATATTGGGAAACTGCGATATCATAAAATTATTATAGCCACCGATGCCGATGTTGACGGAGCTCATATTCGCACGCTGCTTCTGACCTTGCTTTATAGATTTTTCCGCCCCCTTATTGAAGGGAGTTTCATTTACATTGCCCAACCTCCGCTTTATAAAATAAAAAAAGCAAAAGAAATTTTTTATGCATATTCTGACGAGGAAAAGAAAAAAATAATAGGGAAAGAACCAACAACCGACAACCAACAACTCACAACTGATGATGAAATAGAGACTGAAGAAGGATCTGAATCAGAGGAAGTTAAAATCTCAAACCCAGAAACCAAAACCCCTAGAATTTCCATCCAACGCTATAAAGGTCTAGGGGAAATGAATGCCGAGGAACTTTGGGAGACCACAATGGACCCGGCGCGGCGAATTTTAAAGCAGGTTACGATTGAAAATGCGCAAGAGGCAGACAAAGTTTTTGAAATACTAATGGGTACGGATGTTCCTGCTCGCAAATCCTTCATT
The DNA here is from genome assembly GCA_036517475.1 of Minisyncoccota bacterium. Classification (GTDB taxonomy): domain Bacteria; phylum Patescibacteriota; class Minisyncoccia; order Phycocordibacterales; family Zambryskibacteraceae; genus DATDVZ01. The sequence goes on along the minus strand of DATDVZ010000009.1, from coordinate 83,350 downwards.
CAATCTAATGCAAAAGCGGCAAATTTAGATATCTAATAACATTCTAACATTCTGCAGAATGTTAGAATGTTAGAATGTTGCAATTTGTTTTAATTATAATAAAGTTCAATTTTGTCACCATCCTGCATTACGTAGTTTTCATATTCTGAATTCTCCTTTCCATTCACGGTCATTTTCAAGTCAGAGCCGATTGAATGCATGTCCTTATCCCAATTTCTAAAAAATACCCCAAGCTTAATATCATCTTTTTTTACTAAACCATTAAACTCAAGATGTATTAGTGGAAGATCTTCATGGGTATGAACAGGTATATGAATTGCACCAAGGCCAATATTTTGAGGAATTTCGTATTCTTTTCCACTAATAAATATTTTTAGCATAGGATGCCAATGAATTCCTCCTTTAGCAATAATATCGCCATTTTTGCTTGAAAGCGTTTTAGATAACCAAGCTCCCGCTACAAGCAGTATCAAAATAATAACTCCTACGATTAAAAAATTTTTCATATTTATAATTTTTTACCATGTAAACTGAATAAATATTTACCACCACAATCTTCCATTTTTAACCCAAAGTTTTCTCCAATTGTCATTAGCTCCGTTTTAGTGAAAAGTCCGGGGACAATACTCTTACGGAAATGAAAGAAATTGAACGAAGCTGATGGAATATCCATGATATAAACATCACCCCCCTGCTTTACGACTCGAGTAAGTTCAGAAATTGCTTGTCTGTAATCATGGATGTGATGAAGAGTTAATATGGAGAAAGCGGTATCAAATAGGTTATCAGTAAATGATAGTCTAGTCGCGTCTTCCTGTTGAAATACAATATTGGGTGAATGTCTCCTGCTCTTTGCAGTTTCTATTGAATCGTCATCAAAGTCTGTTGCTAGAATGTGCGCGTTTGGATATTTCTCTGCCAATAACTCTGCCGTGAAGCCTACTCCGGTGCCAATTTCTAAAATGTTTTGGTACAAGGTTGAAGGTAATCTTTTTACAATACTACCAAACCAAAACCATTTGTGAAGGTAATATTGGATTCGGCTATTCACAAAGATTTTTTCAAACTGATTCATCTTTGCCATATACGGATCATTTACTTAATCTGTTGTATAAAGAGGCGACTGTGTAGCCAAGAATCCAAAAAGTTGCCACCTCAAGAATCGTTCCGAGTGTAATATTTAGCAGGCTGGAATCAAAACTTGTAACATTTAATTTCAATCCTGCGACGAATAGATTCATAATCCATTCATAAGAATTAGGAGAAACCCATACCCAAAAATGGAAAAGCGGGTGTAAAACTAAATCAAAAATGGCAAGAGTGTTTGCAAAGGCAATTGCATCGAGTTTATTCATCGGTATTTAATAAAATTATAATTCCCTTCTGCGTAACAGTAGTGCATTAAACGCTACAATTACAGTTGAAACAGACATAAATACTGCGGCTAATGCTGGCTGAAGTATTATACCTTTGAAAGCAAGCGCTCCGGCTGCTAAAGGCAAAGCCACAATATTGTATCCTGTTGCCCAAAATAAATTCTGAATCATTTTTGAATAAGTCATTCGTGAGAGCTTGATGATTTTTACAATGTCTCGCGGATCATTTCTAACAAGAATGATTCCGGCGGATTCTATGGCAACATTTGTGCCGGCGCCAATAGCAATACCAAGATCAGCTTGCGTAAGGGCCGGAGCGTCATTCACACCATCACCCACCATAGCCACCTTCACTCCGCGCGCTTCAAGCTCTTTAACTTTTTCCGATTTCTGATGAGGCAAAACGCGGGCAAAATATTCATCAATACCAAGCTCAAAAGCCACACCCTTGGCCACTTCTTCTGAATCTCCGGTAATCATCACAACTTTGATTCCTATGTCGTGAAGCAAAGTGACGGCTTCTTTTGCTTCAGCGCGAGGCACGTCGACAACACTAAGTGTTCCTAATTTTTTTCCATTTTCTTCAACTACAATTTCCTCTCCGCCGCGATGACCGACAAATATATTTCTGTCTTCTACCTTTGCCTCGGCGCCGATTCCGGGAATACGTTTGAAATTCTGCGCTGGGTAAATTGTTAGTCCTTGTTTTTTTGCTTCTTCAAAGATGGCCTTGCCAATCGGGTGCTCAGAATGCGCCTCAACTGAAGCGGCGAGCGCCAATGCCTCATCCGAACTGACTGAGGTGACGGTAAATTTTCCGAGAGTCAATGTCCCAGTTTTATCAAAAATCACAGTGTTTATACCTCGAGCTGCCTCCAGCGCAATCCTCTGCTTTACAAGAAAGCCGTTTTGCGCCGCTTTAGTAGTAGAAATGGAGGCAACAAGCGGCACTGCTAGTCCCAGGGCATGGGGGCAGGCAATGACAAGTACAGCCACCAGCCGTGCTACCGCAAAACCAACTTCTGCACCAGAGAGAAGCCAAGCAATAAGAGTGATAATACCCCCGCCTACTGCTATTATTGTTAAATATAATGCCGCTCTGTCGGAGAGAATTTGAAGGCGTGACTTAGACGCTTGCGCCTCTGCTACTAGGCGCATAACTCCAGCAAGAAAAGTTTTCTCTCCAATACTTGACACTCTTACTTTTAGCGATCCATCGCCATTTATACTACCAGCTATAACAGATTCACCCTCTTTTTTAAAAACAGGCTTTGACTCTCCTGTAACCATCGATTCGTTTATATCGGAATTTCCTTCAATAATTTTTCCGTCCGCCGGGATTTTTCCTCCCGGCCTAACAAGAACAACATCTTCTTCTTTAAGTTCCGATAGAGGAATAGTTTCTGTCTTGCTTGCCCCGAGCGAAGTCGAAGGGTCATCTCGAATTATTTCCGCAGTATCAGGAAGCAGTTTGGATAATTCTTTAAGTGCCCCCTGTGCACCGGAAACCGCTCGCATTTCCAACCAATGACCAAGAAGCATAATTGTAATAAGTGTGGTTAATTCCCAAAATAAAGCTTCTTCGTGGGCTATTACCGCGTAGACACTCCAAATATAGGAAGCAGAAATAGCGATGCCAATAAGAGTCATCATGCCGGGCAAGCGGCCCCGGATTTCTCGCCACGCCCCAACAAGGAATACAGAACCGCCGTAGAAAAATACAATTGAGCCAAGTATAAGCGACAGATACTCTGATCCTGGAAAATTCGGCGGCGACCATTTAAAAATTTTCTCTATAATATCGGCATATAGCACTACAGGAATAGTAAGTACGAGACTCACCCAGAATTTTCTCAAAAACATTTTAGTAGAATGTCCTGCGTGTCTTGATTTCGCTTGCGAAATCGAGGATCCCAGATTTGCTTCAGCAAATCGGGACTTGTCATGTTCTGTGTGGTTATCTATATTTTTTAGTTTTATTAAACTCATCCCACACTCCGGGCACATGCCCGGTTTATCCTGTTTTATTTCAGGATGCATGGGGCAGGAAAAATAATGTAAATTATTTTTCATATTAACAACAGTCTTTAAATTTATTTTCTATTTTATCCAGAGGAGATGATAGTTCGGTCTTTGTTGATGTGGAATGAAAGAAAAATGTAACTCCAGCAACTAATAAAAGAAGAAGAAATGCTTTAAAGGGTTCTTTATAAATAAGAAAATAAATCACTATAATTCCCAAAATTACAAAGGCTGTTTTCCAAAATAAACCATATTTAGAGCCATATTTTTGAGCCAACGCGCCAAGGCTTGCTCCTAAAAGAACTGCCAAAATTAAAGGATCTACGTAAATATCGCTGTAATAAAGGATTAAACCAATAATCCAGGTTATTCCCACAGCTAGGCAAATTGGGCAATACTTAATAATTTTTGCCCGATGTAAAAACCAAAAAATCACTGCTAAAATCAATAAAATTGTTAGAATTGTTGTCATAGATTTAAAATTACAAACGCAAGGATAATCATTAAGAGTCCTGCAACGATTTTCATCGATCTAATGTTTGTTTTCTGAAAATTTTTAATTTTATCAGTCAAAAACTTATTCCCCGCAATGGCAAGTATAAGTATAAGTGGCAAGACAAATATTAAATTATAGAGAAGCAGGTATCCTGCGCCACTCAAGTAGGTTTTAGTATCGTGAAGAAGCCCAAGAACAGTCAAGTATGGTCCTCCTGTGCAAGGGAATTCGCAAAGACCCACAATTGCTCCTAACACAAACATTGCCGGAAATGTAGCTTTCTCCAATAGTATGTTCATTTTGGCATGGGCAACGTGGGGAATTGAAAATTTTATGGGGAAACCGGGGAAAATTGTCTCTAAAATATTTATCGCCCCAAAAATAATCAAAAGAATTGCAGCAAGTTTGGACATGAAGTGGGGAACATTAAAAAGGTGCAAAACTTGGAGAATTCCTAGCCCGATCAGAAGATAAACTGCAAAAATTCCTAGAATATAGGAAATTCCGTATGAAAAAATTTTTTCTCTACTTTTCCCAAGACCAAAAAGAAAGACAATGCTTACTATTAGAACTGAAAAAGCACAGGGATTTATACTGTCAATTAGAGCGGATACTGCCACCAGCGGCAGTAGAAAACTGCCATTCCTACTTATATTCCACAGCCATTCGCCACTTCCTGAAAGATTTTTGAAGAGAATAGCAAAACCAATAATAAGTATAGTTCCTACGGCGGCTAAAATTAGGGTTTTTTTACTCATAATTACGGGATGACATTTACCTTGATATTTACTGCCATTAGTTTTCCAACCTTACCTTCAAGAATCACAGTTCTTTCAATTACTCCAACTCCCGCCGGTCCGTGGGCGTTAGGATCAAAAACCACCTCAACTTGCGCTTCCTCGTTTGGTTTCAGTGTCTGGTTAAAAGTGGTAATAGCAGAGTGCCCCGGCATGCCAAATGGGCCTTGAGTTTTATTTCCAACAATTAAAGTTGCGCTTGTACACATGCAGGAAGTGTAGAGCTTGTTTAGAGTCAGGATTTCCTCTGTTGGATTTTTAATTTTAAATATTGTTTTTACATTCCCATCTTTCATTGAAATTGTGCCAAAGTCGTGAAGAGTTTTATCAGAAGTTAAAACATTTACTGAAGCTTCAGAGTAGTTTTTCGTATCAATATTATCGCCTGCAGGTCTAGCGTAAAAGAACATGAATCCAAGAGCGGCTACTACAACCAAAATGAAAATAATTACATTTTTTGTTCTCATTTCTTTTTTGCTAGTTTATAAATCTTCATAATTTCACCTATAGCCTTCCTTGTCTTGCCGTGATGAACTTGGTGAACAACATGAGTGCCCAAGTGATTTTCAAGAATAAAGTTCTCTACACCAGAAAGCGCCTCTCGTATTGCATTGGACTGGGTAATAATATCAACACAGTATTTTTCATCTTCAACCATTTTTTGTATGCCTCTTACTTGGCCCTCTATAATTTTTAACCTCCTTTTAACTTTCTTTTTGATATCTGGTTTCATATATTTTGAATCTTATACCCCTAGGGGGTATAAGTCAAGTCCTCGATAACTTATATGTGTATAACTAGCGAGACCAAAATGCTAGAATATAACTAATATGATGGGAAATTATGGCAGCTGGGGCATGATGAACGGGGGACTAGGATCGTTTGGTTTTATCACTTGGCTTGTGGTTTTAGTTGACCTTATCCTTGTCGGCATCTGGCTCTGGCAACAAGTAACAAAAAAATAATTTTCTTCTGAGAAAATATTTTCTAACTTCAAAAAACTGACTTTTTTGAATGTTTTTATGTTAAGACGAGATCTTGCTAAAATATTATTTTGATGTATAAATAAAAAAGATAGTTCTTGGAGGAAATGTGAGATACCTCATTGCAATAATTGCAATCCTTGTCGGAAATGTTTCGAATGGGAATGCACAGAGGCCGATTGCTCTTCTTGGCAGCCGTGCCAAGCTCGAGAAGCAAAATAGGATTGCCGTGAGACATGATCTGTCTCCAATGAGAAGCAGGGAACAGATCCGTAAGATGGCAAGAAGCGGACGTCTGGTTCCCATTGCTTCTCGTGGGGTCGGTTTTTATATTGATCCCGAACTGGAGAGGGGAACATTAACACATGCTCGCCCCTGGGTTGCAAACTTTCTTGCTCGGGAAGGTGGCCACTTCGACCGCGCCTTTCCTGGAGCAAGATTCAAGGTAACTTCTCTGGTCCGTACTATTGGATATCAAAGAATGCTGCAACGAAGAAACGTCAATGCGGCACGATGTGACACTCCATTGACGTGCTCGCCGCACTTAACTGGCTCAACGCTTGATATTTCCAAAAAGAGCCTCTCGTCAAAGCAGATCCGATGGATGCGTAATCATCTTGTGGCACTACAGAGGTGCAATCAGGTGATTGCTATTGAGGAGAGGGTAACCAACGCATTTCATGTTTTTGTTCTTCCTACCTTTGGTAGATTTCCAAAAAACTGCTAACTCCGAATGCTCTAAGCGTTCGGAGTTTTTTAATTTCTTTAAATTAAAAAATTAAAAAGCCCATTTTTTAAATGGGCTGTCTTCGAAATCTGCGAGGACGGTTTAGCCAGTATCTGCGATAATAGTACTTGGTAAGGACAATTGAAACTGCCAGAATCAAGAGATCCATGGAAACAAAAAGGTTTTTTTGCTCCCTATCAGTTTCATAAATAAAAATTGCTGGTAGTCCAATAAGAAAAATCGCGGTAAGAGAAGCCCAGAAGACAAACAAGAAATGCCTCGTAGGCTTTTTGATAGAGCTCCTAAACCAATAAATCAAGAGTGATACTTGGGCAATGCAAAAGAGCAATGAAAGCGTGACTAGTAATAAAAGTTTCACCACTACTCCTTTAATTAAATCTGGTCAAAATTCTAAATAAAATACAAGAAAAGTCAATTAAAATTCTTTTGTTTCTCCTTCAATCATTGGGACAAATTCAATTTCATGTAATGGTAGTATTTTTGCTGGAGTGGAGTGGTCAATTCCTGATCTTTTGAAATCATGGACGGGGAAAGCAAATTTTGGTTTTAGTAAAATTGCATAATCCACCGATTCGCTTATTTTTAGCCACGGTCCAGTAACGGGTAGAGCAAGAACTCTGAGTTCTCTTTCTGGATTTGTGAATGCATCACCCGGATACCAAAGATCATCAATCATATAGCCCGTGTTTTCTGATAATGGAATTTCACTATGCACCATAGCGTGCTTTTCTCCTATACCGACTATAGTAATTTCTCCCAGAGACACACTATCGCCATGCTTAATCAATGTGTGAATAATATTTTCTTTTTTCAACAAATCATCTACTGAAGTATTTGTATATATAATAGCTTGAGGGTTATTTTCAATAATAATTTTTAGAGATTCCAAATGGTAATGATCCTGATGTTCATGAGTGAAAAACACACAATCTAAGTTCTTAAGCCTCGAATGTGCTTCAATACTATAACTCCCGGGATCAGTAAGAATTCTTTTCCCTTTTGTCTCAATCAACAAACAACATTGTCCGAATTTGGTAATTTTCATTATTATTTCTTATCAGATATTTCTTCTTTTAAATTTTTTGTAAATTCTTCAGATGATACTTGTCCCAAATCTCCTTTATCGCGAGATTCAACTTTAATTTTTTTGGATTCAACTTCTTTATCTCCGATTACTATTGCATATGGAATCTTTTCAATTTTCCAATTTCGTATTTTTTTGCCAAGTGTTTCATTACTGTCATCTAATTCTGCTCTTATGCCTGATTCTTTTAATGCATCAAAAATTTGCTGGGCAAATTTTTGATGAGCCTCTCCGATTGGTAAAATTTTCACCTGGATAGGAGAAAGCCAAACTGGAAATGCTCCAGCGTAATGCTCAATTAGAATTCCAAGAAATCTGTCAGGAGAACCAACTAGAGCGCGATGAATCATAATTGGAGTTTTCTCTTTACCATCATGATCGGCAAATTTCAAGCCAAATCTTTCTGGCATATTAAAATCAAGTTGTATTGTTGAAATCTGCCACTCTCTGCCGATTGCATCTTTAACGACAATATCCATTTTAGGCCCGTAAAAAGCGGCCTCTCCCTCCTTTTCTATAAAATTAATTTTTTGCTTTTTGAGAATCTTTCGCAATATTTCTTCTGCGTCTTCCCAAACTTCATCTGTTCCGACATATTTTTCCTTTTTGGCAAGATCTCTCAAAGAAAGCCAGATCGTATATTGCATTTTGTAAGTTTTGAGAGCTTCCTCAACAACTCCGAGAATTTTTAAAAATTCCTCTTCAATCTGTTCCTCTGTACAGAAGCAATGCCCGTCGTCTTGGGCAAAGTAGCGAAGCCTTGTCAAACCAGAAAGTTCACCCGGCCTTTCATCACGGTAAAGATTTGCAAAATCAGCAATTCTTATGGGTAAATCTCTGTAACTTCGAGTTTGCGAAGCATAGATTTGAGTATGTTGTGGGCAGTTCATTGGTTTAAGGAAATATTCCTCTTTGCTGTAATGTGTTTTAACCTCAAGCATGTCTTCCTTGTATTTTTCATAATGGCCTGAAATTTTAAAAAGTTCCGCTTTGTTAATATTGGGTGTGTGGACCTCTTCATAACCGATTTTATTATTGAGCTCACGAGAAAAATTAACAATCTCATTTCTTAATACATTACCTTTCGGAGTGTAAAGCGGAAGTCCCGGACCAACGAGATCAGAAAAAATAAATAACCCCAATTCCTTGCCAAGTATGCGATGGTCTCTTTTTTCTGCCTCTTCCTGCATTTTGAGATACTCCTTCAACTCTTCTTTTGTGCTGAAAGCAAGACCGTAAATGCGGGTTAACATTTTATTTTTTTCATTCCCCCTCCAGTATGCTCCGGCAATATGGGAAAGTTTAAAAGACCTTGGATCTATTTTTGAAGGATTATCAATATGTCCTCCGCGGCAGAGATCTGTAAATCCGCCAGTTGGCGGACCCGATGTGTAAAGAGTTATTTTTTCTCCTTTGCTTAAAATTTCATCTATAAGTTCTAATTTATATGGATTATTTTTGAAATAATTCCTTACTTCTTCTTCTGTAATTTCTTTACCCTCAAATTTTTCCCATGAAGGGAGAATCTCCTTCATTTTTGCCTCAATTATTGGCAGATCACCATCTGAAATATTTAAATCGTCAAAATCATAGTAAAAACCGTTTTCAATAGCCGGGCCTAAAGTTGGCTTAGCATCAGGGTAGATTTCCTTTACGGCGGCGGCCAAAAGGTGGGACAAAGAATGCCTTAAGTTGGATAGTTTTTGATCAGCCATCCCATTAGAATTCCCGTTATTTTTCTTAAGCTTTGGCATCTTTGGGGTTATTTAAAATTATAGATGCTAGATTTGATTTTGCCCGTTAATTCTAACGGGACAGGTAACAATTATCCTACCACAGTTTAATTTATTGAGAATTATGATAATGTTTACTTAGATTTTTATAGGGATAGCAAAATGGGTGAGGTCCTTGATTGGTCACTCTATAGGCATTCAACAGATGCTATTTGTGAATATCTCCGAATTTCATTTACTGATTGGAAGCTCATGGTGTCAGCTCTTTCTCATTCTTTAGGTGATGAGGATAAACTAGATCCAGAATCTACAGCACGTACCAGAGTCGCAAATATCCATATGTATCTTCATAGTTCAAAGTTTATTTCTCCCAACGTCGGCAGAAATTGGTTAGAGATCTCTCAGGATTTCTCCCCAGGAAGAATGAATTCCATGCAGGCAATGGTGCTTGGTCTTATGGATGAAGTTCTTGATAAACTTCGCGCCCTGCCGGATCGTCTAAAACTTGCTACAGGCTAGCAAGTTTTTTAATTTATATAAATGTTGAATATTAGCTAATAACTTGTATGATATTGATTAGTTACTGTTCCTGGCGAGGTAATAAATGATTCTTACGAACGCACAAGCCATTAAGACAACTCTTGCTTTACTTTCTCATGAGGATCGTTCACAAAGATGGTTTGCTGCAAGAACTTTAGGGGGTTTGGCAAGAGCAAAGCCCAATCTTCAGAATGATGTGATAATTGCTCTTCAAGCGTGCGCAAAAGTAGATGAAAGTCGTGAGGTTCGTGAAATGGCCACAAGATCAATTCGTGAAATCAGAGGAGATTTTGATCATAGTTCTGAGAAATATCAACCACAGGAGCCCGTCGGAAACCCAAAAGATCAGTATTACTTGAAGAGAGGATAAATACCTCTCTTTTTTTATAAAACCTTGGCTTTCTCAAGAATAATACTTACCTCGCCGTTTCTTTTTGAAATTTTACCCCCGATTGCAATACATGCTTCCGGTTTGACAATTTCTTTCAGAGCCTCGTATGTTCTTGGAAAAGCAACACCCTCAATAGAGCCGGTTAAGTCAGATAATTTGAAAAACATCATTCTCTCATTTCCTTTGGTCGTAACTTCTCTTAACTCATCCACAATGCCGGCCAGAACTACCACTACACCCTCCTTCGGATCTGAGCGGATTTTTAAAATATTATTTCCCGATTTTTCAATTCTGTCCTTAAAGTTATCAAGCGGATGGCCAGAAATATATAATCCAAGAAGCTCCCTTTCCCACGCTAACTTATCTTTGATTGTTGCAATTAGAGCAGGTTTCAAGGAAATTGATGAAATTTCTCCTACTGTGCCGAAAAGCGAGTCATGGGATGAACTTCCCATCATTTGCTCCTTGTGAAACTCAAGCAATAATTCCAGATTTGCAAACATCACCCCCCGGTCTTCAAATTCATCAAGTGCTCCTGCTTTGATTAGAGATTCAAGAGATTTTTTGTTTAAATTTTTATCCTTAATTCTCTGGATAAAGTCTGGTAGAGATATAAATTTTCCGTTCTGTTTTCTTTCCTCAACTATTGAGCGAGAAATTCCCTCGCCGAAGTTTTTTATTGTTGCAAGTCCGAATCTAATTGTGTCAGGCACCCTATCTGCGCGCACAACACTAAAACCTCTGAAACTTTCATTTACTGATGGAGGAAGTACCGGAATCCCCATCCTTTTGCATTCATTAATAAAAGTGGCAATTTTTTCAATATTTCCTGAATCAGCAGTTAAAACAGCCGACATATAGATTGCTGGATAATTAGCCTTTAGATAGGCAGTCTGATATGAGACCCTTCCGTAACTTGCTGCATGTGCTTTATTGAATCCATATGCCTGAAAGGGCTCAAAAAGTTTCCAAAGCTTTTCTGCAAATGCGGGACTTTGTCCATTTTCAATAACACCATCAATAAATTTTTTCTTCTGTGCCGCCATTTCAGCAGGAATTTTTTTACCAACTGCTTTGCGGAATTTATCAGCTTCAATCCAGCTATATCCGGCCAGATCTATTGCGCAAAAAAGCAAATCATCCTGATAAACTATTAACCCGTATGATTCTTTAAGGAATTTCTCCATTCTTGGATCAAGAAAGGTTATAAGTTTTGGATTATTTTTTCTGCGGATATATTCCGGAATAACCTCCATCGGTCCTGGGCGATATAAAGCAACCATTGCGTTTATATCATGAATTGATGAAGGTTTGAGTTCAATAAGAAATCTGGTCATACCGTCTCCGTTCAATTGAAACACCCCCTCGGTCTCACCCCGTGAGAGAATTTCAAAAGTTTTTTTATCATCCAAAGGTATGTTTTCAATATCAATAGTTTTTCCTTCTATGGCTTCCAACCTATGAATTGTGTCAGCAATAATTGCCAGATTTTTAAGCCCCAACAGGTCAAATTTCAGAAGCCCAGCATCTTCAATTGAATACATGTCGTATTGAGTAATAACTTTATTTTCCCCCTTGGGGTCATATTGCAGAGGTACAAAGTCTGTAAGTTTTGTAGGAGAAATCACAACACCTGCTGCATGAACAGAGATGTGTCTTGCGCAACCCTCTATCTTTTTTGCCATATCAATTATGTCTCTGACATCTTTCTCACTTTCATAGAGATTCTTTAATTCGGGGACTATCTCGAAGGCCTTATCTATTGTCATTGGAAAGCCCTGAGATCCAAAAGGAATCAATTTTGCAATTCTGTCGCCTAGAGAATAAGGGAAATCCAGCGCTCGCGCTATATCTCGCACAGCACCTCTTGCCATCATTGTTCCAAAGGTTCCAATTTGGGCCACCTTATCCTCTCCGTATTTTTTTCTCGCATATTCAATCACCCCATCTCTTTTATCATCAGCTATATCTATATCAATATCAGGCGCAGATGGCCGCTCAGGATTAAGGAATCTTTCGAAAGGAAGTTTATATTCAATTGGATTTACAGTTGTAATACCACAAAGGAAACTTACCATCGAGCCCGCAACAGATCCTCTGGTATTGGTAATAATTTTATTCTCATGGGCAAAACGCAATATATCAGCAACTATTAAAAAGTAGGGCGAATAACCTTTTTTTGCTATTACACTCAGTTCGTATTCAATCCTTTCCTTGATTTCATCTGTTTCATCCAGTTTTCTTCTTTTTAAGCCATCATAAACTAATTTCTTCAGTTCATTGTCATGATTGCTTCCACTAGGAACCTCAAAGTGGGGGAATACCCATGAGCCAAGTTTGAGTTCCAGATTGCATTTTTTTTCAATTTCCGAGTTATTTTTTAAAGCTTCTGGGAAACTCTTAAAATAATCCTCTGCTAATTCGCAAGAAATAAAAGAAAAATCCTCCCCCCCTTCTGAGTAGTCGCGGTCCTTTTCACCGATGTTTTGTACTGCAAGTAAGGTGTCTCTTGAGAGCTTATCCTGTGGAGAGATGTAATAGACTTCATGTGAAGCAACAATGGGGACTTCGTATTTTTTTGAAATTTCTGTCACATGTTTTATTTTTTCTTCATGTCCATCTATTTCAGGATGAACTGTCAGTTGAAGATAAAAATCGTTCCCAAAAACACTTTTATAGAAATCCAAAGTCTGATCCATCAAAGTTTCATTGCCGAAGTCTAAGGTAATTTCACCACCAAATAACGGAGAGATGGCGACAAGTCCTTCATGGTGTTTTTCTAAAAGCTGCCTGTCAATTCTGGGCTTATAGTAAAATCCCTCCAAATGAGATTTTGTAACAAGTTCTATTAAATTCTTATAACCAGTTTCATCTTTTGCCAGTAGTATCAGTCGCGTTCTCCTATTATCAATACCAGCTTGCTTATCGAAGCGACTTCTTGCCGAGAGATAAAAATCAACTCCTATAATTGGCTTTATTTCCTGATTTTTGCATTCCTTATAAAATTCAATTGCTCCGTACAAATTACCTACATCAGTCAAAGTAAGGGAGTGCATTCCGTATTTTTTGGCTGAAGCTACAAGATCAGGAATTTTTGGCAGAGCCTGAAGGAGACTGTAGTGTGAATGGGTGTGTAGATGGGTAAAGTCTCTCATAGTAAAATTATGGGCACATTATACCCCATGAGATAATGATTCCCATATTACAATTCTTACTCATATTATCTGTATTTCACGGGGCATACCCCATGACAAACAAAAGAAAATTTATCATAGGAATCGATTTGCCCGCCAAAATTTCAAAGGAAATTTTGGCGGGCGAGAAGTGCGGGCTTTGTTAAAAAAATGACATTTAGATGTCTAAAATCAATAAATATATTATAGGTATTGACGAATCAGGACGCGGGCCTCTTGCCGGTCCCATTGCAGTAGGTGCTGTACTATTCAGGAAAAAAAGCTACCTGAAGTATTTTTCAGGTATAAGAGATTCAAAAAAATTGTCTAAGAAACAAAGAGAGCAATGGTTTAAATTAGCAAAAATAGAAAAAATTAAGGAAAGAATTGAATACAAAGTTTCGTGTGTTTCTAATACAGTTATAGATAAAAAAGGTATCACATATGCAACAGAGTGCGCTATAAAAAGATGCCTAAAGAGGCTTGGGATTAATCCTTGGGAATGTTTTGTTTATCTTGATGGTTCACTTAAAGCTCCGAATGAATATCATAATCAACGAACAATAATCGGGGGCGATGATAAATTGCGCTGCATATCTCTGGCGGCAGTAATTGCAAAGGTCGTTAGAGATAAAAAAATGAAAAAATATTCCCTAATTTATCCTCAATATGGATTTGATTCTCATAACGGTTATGCAACTAGAGAACACCGAAAAAAAATAAAACATTTTGGGACCTCTAAAATACACAGAATAAGCTTTTTAAAGAATTTGACAGACAAAAACTTATAGTTAGAATGTTTTGAAGACTCATCCGGAGAATATACGTTGATTCGTAAAACTTTCGGATGGTTACGTGGCCCCGCGCTTTGTATTTTAGAAAAAGATGGCAATCGCTCTCCAGTAATGAAACTCTGGAAAGATATGAACATTGAAGGAGAAACCTGTAATGCATATAACATAACCACCGGCAAGTTCTTTTTCGTTCAACCAGATTCCCCGTTAAAAAGCCATATTTCTTGGTCAGAACATTTAGGACTTCTCAATGAACTTCTCACGAGGCATGAGGAACAGTCCCAAAATCACACTCATTAGATCGCTCAAGTGCGATCTTTTTTCTTGCCAAACTGAGAAAAAAATGTATACTCTTGAAGTTATGGTAGTACGGATGCGCAGTACAAAATCGCATAGAAATAACAGAAGGTCTCATTTAAAGCTTGAGAATCCTTCTTTAATTGCATGTGATAATTGTGGAGAGATGAAACTGAAGCATATTGTATGCCCGAATTGCGGTAAATATAATAATCGCGAGGTTGTTGATATAATTGGTAAAACAACCAGAAAAGAGGCTAAAAAAACCGAAAAGAAAAAAGAGACAGTACCAGCAAAGTAATCTAGTATTATTGTTCCGCTTTCAAGATTCGCGGGTAAATAATTTGAGATGATGAGTTAATTTAATTATTGTTCTTTTAAAGAAATAATGGCAAACCGGCACCTAGCAAGATCTGTCGTTCTTCAATCACTCTTTGAGTGGGATTTCAACAATAAATCAGAAAAAGAGGCGACTGAAATATTACAACGTGACGCAGAGGAATTTGCTCCTGGGATGAAAGACTTTTCATTCATGGGTGAGCTGTTAAAAGGAGTTTTATCTAAAATCAAAGATCTGGATAATATTATTAAGAAGGCGGCTCCTGACTGGCCTCTGGAAAAGATTTCAGTTGTTGATCGCAATATTCTTCGCATCGGACTTTATGAGCTTCTTTTCGCAGATCATAAAGAAGTGCCCCCTAAGGTTGCCATAAACGAGTCTATTGAACTTGCAAAATCATTTGGCGGAGAAACATCCGGCAAGTTCGTCAATGGTGTACTCGGAGCTATATATAAAGAACTTGGTGAGCCTGGCAAGAACGAGACATCAAAGAAAAAAATAAAGGATATTCCGGACGATCAGTTGCCTACACAAAACCTCGGCGGAGCAGTAGTTTATGCAATAGATAAGAATAAGACTTTCATTGCTCTTGTTCATGATGTTTTTGGGCACTGGACTCTTTCAAAAGGCAAACTTGAAGGTGACGAGAATGTAAAAGACGGAACTATTCGTGAAATAAAGGAAGAAATCGGCTTGAAGGTGACTCTTGAAGATGATTTGGGTAAAAATGAATACATAGCATTCCATCCTGAATTGGGTAAAATGAAAAAAAGAGTTCACTACTATCTTGCAAAATCGGATTTCGAACCCCTTAAACTTGAGACTACGGGTGGGCTTACTGATGCGAGATGGTTTTCACTACCTGAAATTGCTGAGCTAAATTTCTACGATGATATTTTACCTCTCGTTACTAAAGCAATTAATATTCTTTCCGATAAACAAAAAATTAAAATAAAAAAATAATTTGGTTACCTGTCCCGTTAGAAAAGACAAAAAATATTTTAAAATGAGAAAATTTATGAGTATTAATTTAAAGATGGGCACGCCGTATTATCGTGCCGCTTTCTAATGGGATGCAAAAAGTTCAAGATATTGATAATTTTGAGAAAAAAACTAATTTAAATTTTAAAAACAAAGACCTGCTTAAACAGGCATTTGTTCATCGTTCTTATATAAATGAAAACAGAGGTTTCTCTTTGGGACACAATGAAAGACTGGAATTTTTGGGAGATGCAGTGCTTGAACTTGTCATTACTGATTATCTTTATAGAAAATATACTGACAAAACAGAAGGCGAGATGACATCTTTACGTTCTGCTGTGGTTAACGCCAACACTTTATATGTTGTAGCAGTTGATTTGGGTGTAAATGACTACCTTCTGCTTTCACGCGGAGAGGCAAAAGATACAGGCAGGGCCCGTCAATATATTCTTGCGAATACTATGGAGGCAATAATCGGGGCAATTTACATTGATTTGGGCTATGAAAAAACTAAGGAATTCGTTTACAAATGTATCACCCCTCTTATTGAGAAGGTTATTGAAGAAAAAACTTGGATTGACTCAAAATCATTATTTCAGGAGCGTTCCCAAGATGAAGTCTCTATAACTCCGTCATATAAAACAATAAAAGAAACTGGTCCTGATCACGACAGACATTTTACAATCGGCGTTTATCTCAAAGATGAGCTTGTAGCAACAGGGGAGGGAAAAAGTAAGCAAGATGCCGAGCAGGATGCCGCAAGAAGGGCGCTGGAAGAGAAGGGGTGGAATAGTCAAAGAAGTTGAAAGTGAAAAGTGAAAAGTTGAACGTGGAATATAAAAAGGCAAACCCCGAGATTGCAATTGCAATCTCGGGGTTTTAGACCTCGACTACTGATAGTCGGGGGCAATATATCTGCCTAACGATCTTCAAAGAGCAAAGGATTATGCAGACAGACGGTTTTAGAACGCGCCGGTTCGTGAAGTTATCGTTTTTTACTCAATTCCTCACCCAGAATCAAAAAGCTATACTGAATGCTCAATAGTCCGAAAAATACGGAACCACCCAAATATAGTGGGTTGTGCAAGGAAAAGTAAATGACTACACCCAATCCCGAAAATGCTGCTGTACCTACCGCCATCATTTTGTAAAACATTTTTCCTCCCAATTTGGGGTTGAATTTCTACTTAACATTATATCACACACCCATTTACAGTCAATAGATTAAAAATGGCCCAGTAGAGCTATCAGCTGTCAACTTTTAGCTTTCAGTTAAGTTAATAAGTGTTAAAATAATACTCTGATGCAGTTAAAGTCAATCGAACTAACAGGTTTTAAGTCTTTTCCCAAAAAAAGCGTATTTGAATTCAATTCCCCAATCTCGGCAATAGTGGGACCCAATGGTTCTGGCAAATCAAATGTTGCGGAGGCATTTCGTTTTGTATTGGGTGAGCAGTCAATTAAGAGCTTGCGCGGCAAAAAGGGAGAGGATTTAATCTGGAACGGAGCAGGAGAAACCCCCAGAGCAAACCGTGCCTCAGTTAAAGTTACTTTTGATAATAAAGATAAATTATTTAATGTTGATTTTGATAAAGTGATAATTGAAAGAGTTGTTCATCGCGATGGTATTAATGACTATCTTATAAACGGATCCCAAGTCAGGCTTAGGGATGTAATTGAGCTTCTCTCCGATGCTCATATCGGCGCATCAGGACACCATATAATTTCGCAAGGCGAGGCGGACAGCATATTGAATGCCAATATGCGCGAACGCAGGACAATTCTTGAGGACGCTCTCGGGCTTAAAATATATCAGTATAAAAGACAAGAAAGTGAGAGAAAACTTGAAAAGACGTTGCAGAATATTGAGCAAGTGAACGCTTTAAGAAAAGAAATTGCCCCACATTTAAAATTTTTAAAAAGGCAAGTTGAAAAAGTAGAAAAAGCCGAAGAATTAAAAAAAGAACTTCTGAATCTGGCAAAAGAGTATTTAAAAAGAGAATCTCTTTTTGTAGAAGGCGTAAAGAAAGAAATTGAAAATGCCAGAGGTCCTCTGGAAAAAAACAAAAAGAAACTGGACGAGGAGTTGGAGAACGCCAAAAAGATTCTTGAATCAAAAGATAAGGATGAAAAAACAGACAAATTGATCGTGCTTGAAAGTGATATTCATTCTGTAAGAATGGAAAAGGAGAAATGTCTGCAGGAATTGGGAAGAATTCAAGGTGAAATACTTGGGGAGGAGAGGATTTTAAAAAAACAAAAAGAAGCAAGTATTGGAGCCTCTTCTGCTGTTTCATTGGAGGAAATAGAGGGTTTCAAGGCGCAAATTGATGAAAAAATAACTGAAGGAGAATCAAAAAATGACATAAATTTAGTCAAAAAAATATTTGCCGAGATCAAAACTTTATTTAACGAATTTCTGAGCAGCCAGATAAATAAGAACAAGATTCCTTTAAAAGATTCAGAGGACTTAATCAAAAAATTAACTAATGAAAAAGATGATCTGACTTTAAAGCTCAATAGTGCATCAGAGAAGGAGAGTCATCTGCAAAAAGAATATCAAGTTTTGCAAAAAGCAATTGAAAAAGAAAAGGATTCAAACCGTGATGCGGAAAAGTCAGTATTCAGGATTATGTCGGAACAGAATAAAATCTCTCTTGAGTTGCAGATGCTCGGACAAAAGATGGAAAGTATTCTGCATTTGGAAGGTGATCTTAAAAGGGAATTGGAAGAATGCGCGATCCTTGCTGGTAAGGAGATCTTAGATTACAACTCATTTGAATTACAGGTTTCTGAAGAAGTAAGAAGTTTGCAGGAAGAAAGGCGCAGGAGAATTGAAAAAATAAAGGTGCGCCTGGAGGATGCTGGGGCCTCGGGGTTTGCCGAAATCATTAAGGAGTTTGAGGAGGTAAATTCAAGGGACTCATTTCTTTCTGGTGAACTTGATGATTTGAATAAATCTGCACAAAGCTTGCATTCTCTTATAGAAGAACTTGGAGAAAAAATTGATACTGAATTTAATATCGGAATTGAAAAAATTAACAAGCAATTTCAGGAGTTTTTCACCTTGATGTTTGGTGGCGGGGTAGCAACATTAAAAATTAAAAATGAAAAATCAAAAACAAAAAAACAAGACGAATTTAATGAGGAGTTGGAGGTAAATGAAATTTCTGAAGAAATTGAGAATGAGGGGGGGATTGAAATTGAGGTATCGCTTCCAAGAAAAAAAATAAAAGGGCTTGCCATGCTCTCAGGAGGTGAACGGGCTTTGACTTCCATAGCTTTACTTTTTGCAATGTCTCAAGTCAATCCGCCACCATTTATTGTCTTAGATGAGACAGATGCCGCATTAGATGAAGCAAACTCAAAAAAATACAGCGATATGATTGAAAATTTATCAAAACATTCTCAGTTAATACTTATCACTCATAATAGAGAAACTATGTCGAGGGCAGGTATAATTTACGGAGTGACAATGGCGGGAACTGGGGCCTCAAAAATACTCTCAATCCATTTTGATGAGGCGGTAGAGGTGGCAAAATAACTTACAACCAACAACAGACAACCAACAACTGATAAAAACCTAAAATCATGAATTCGGAAAAGCCAAGAAGTTTTGATGAAAATTTCAAAAGACTTTTAAGCCAACTGCTTATTGAATTGGAGGAAATTGCAACTGATCCAAAAAATACTAGTGGGATAGACATAGAAGTGTTTGAAAGATTAAAAAATGGGGGAAAGACCCCATGGAATAAAGAATTATTGACTTTAACCGAAAGAATCGCCCATGATCTGGGGATTGATCCCGCACAGGCTGAAGCGATTGAAAGAGAATTGTTTTTTTAAAAATTTCTTGACAGAGTACTGTAAAGGTATAACTTGATTGAAGTTTGCTCTTTGTAATTTAATCCTATTCACAGGAGGTTTTCATGACCTCAGCAGCAGTTATTCGTAATTTGTCCATGCGAAAATCATTGAATTTTTTGTTTCATCTGTGGCCAGAAGCATTAATAATTCTATTTTCTTTTCCGGTTGGATTTTTTTCTGGAATCGGTACTTATGAAATAATCAAACTTACGATTTTATTGATGGGCCAGAATGCCACATTTACTCTGGTAAGCAGAGCAAGACAGATGGCAAATACGAGGCTTCACATGTTTGCTGCGGTAGGTAGTAATGGGTTCTATATTTTTGTTTTTTCAACTCTTGTTGCACACTACGATAGTTCCTGGCTCAAATTTTGGTACATTGTTTGTACTGCAGTTGGGTCTGTTCATATGCACCACATCGCACTCAATAAAATTGAGAAAACGAAAATGTTTAAGAAAGATAGTCTTGTCCCTCGTTCTGAATTTGATCAGGCTGTAAGTGACTTAAAAGGAGAAATTAACACTTTAAGAAGGGTTATTTCAGGAGATGCTAATGCCTAGATCAGGGAAAACCAGACAGAGAGGGAGAGTTCTTCATGTTAGTTACTCTGACTTGAGGATGTTTCTTTCATGTCCAAGATTACTTTTTTGGAAAAATAATCCCGATGTTCCAAATCCGGTTGATTATCCAAGGCTCGGTGGTATAGCAGTTCATGATCATGTTCGCCAGATTCATCATCCAACAAAAGATGGACGACCTTTTTTCTTCAGAACAAAAAGGAGTACGCTTAATGCTTTCTATGCCAGATGGCAAAGAGAGCTTGAGTACGCTAAAGGGAAGGGTCTGCTCATAGACCCTTCAGCCGATGATGACGATAAGTTTCTCCGTATTGAAATGTTATGTCTTTCAAATTACTGGGAGATGATGAATGGAAGGCCTGCACCCGTTGAAGTTGAACAAAGATATCGATGGAATTACAAACCCCAAGTCAGGATGGTTGGTGTTTTTGATCAAGTCCACAATGTTTCACTTGACTGGATAGCAAAAAAAAGACCTGAACTTGTAATTAACGGCATACTTAATCCTGAATATGCGCCGGTTGTAATTCTGGATTTGAAGACAGAGTTCTCCACATTTGACCCCGCCGAAAAAGTTGTAAATCCAACTGATAAGGATTGGATTAAACAACAATTTGAGCTTCATGAATATTTCCAACCCACTTTCTACATGTGGCTGTACAAAATGAAGCATGGTAAGTGGCCTGTCGGATTTCTCTGGTATCATTTACGGACAAACAAAATGTTTTTCACATTCCGTGAAGAAAGAGATTTTCAGGAGATGTTTCTTGCCATTGATCATTTTATAGATAGCCACAATGCCGCCTCATTTCCCAAGAATGTAGGTAGGCATTGCGCTAAATGTGACTATTGTCTTCCTTGTCATGGAGCAAGACCGTTTTTGAAATCATTGCCTGATGGTCTTCCAAATGCTCCTGCCATGATGGAAGTTGTTGCCTCACAAATAATGGAGGCAGAAAAACAGCTTTGTCTTAAGATTAAAGTAGGAAGAAGAAAGAAAGTTGAAATTGCTGCCGAACCTATTTCCGGACCTCCAGTTATAAGGGAACTTCCAGTTGTTTCTGAGTTGAATCTATAAGTCGCTTAATGCGGCTTATTTTATTATTTTTCTTATGAACGAAGAGAGTTAGAAAATAATAACCCCGCACCAATTTTGCCTCTGTTATTGTTTGTGCAGTGCGTGCACCGAATAGGTGCCTCCGGTCATAGGCGAAGCGCTGCGCCTCACGAAGGATGTGGCTACTTGTCCACTCGCGCTTCGCTTTGTTACTCTGCTCAAAATTGGTGCGGGGTTAAGTAAATCATAATCGCTTTACTTATTGATTTTCTAAACGAAAATAAAGTCTAGGGTTCGGCGATCAAGATCCGCATCTGTAAGTTTTACTCTTACTTTATCTCCGAGAGAATATTTCTTTTTAGTTTTCATCCCGACTACTGCGTAATTTTTTTCATCCAGATTGTACATATCGTCAGTCATGTTTTTAAACCTGACCATTCCTTCGGCTTTGGTCTCAATCTCCTCAATATAAACTCCCCATTCGGAAACTCCTGAAACCGTAGCATCAAATTCCTTCCCAATATGACTCAACATATATTCAACTTGTTTGTATTTAACTGAAGTACGTTCTGCATCTGCGGCTGAAATTTCTTTATCCGTACAATCCTCCATAAGTTTTTCATATTTAATCATTTCACCCTGCTCAATCTTTCCTTTTGTCAGAAATCTTAAAAGCAGACGATGAACCACCAAGTCGGGGTAGCGTCTGATTGGAGAAGTAAAATGCGTGTAGTAACGAAAGCCGAGACCAAAGTGCCCAATATTGCGAGTTGAATAAACCGCTTTTGCCATTGCCCGCACCGCAGCTGTTTTAATGAGAGATTCTTCTGGTTTGCCATCAACTTGTTTTAGCAGATTATTTATATCTTTTGCTGTTACTTCACCATTTTCAGAATGTAATTCGTATCCGAGGGCTTTTATAAAAATACTCAAATTCATGATTTTTTCCTTGTCAGGAAGATCATGTATACGATAAACAAATGCTCCATTTTGGACACTTTTTTTCTCCGGAGTCATAAATTTAGCCACTTCTTTATTTGCAAGAAGCATAAATTCTTCAATCAATTTATGAGTGTCAAGGCGCTCTTTCCTATAAACTCGCAATGGTTTGCCGTCCTTATCAAGTTCAAACCTGACTTCGTCAGTTTCAAAATCAATTGCTCCAGATTCAAGTTTTTTTCTTGTCAGTATTTTTGCAATATCGTTCAAAGTACTCAATTCCTCAAAGTACTCGCCATTTTTTGAATCAATAATTTCTTGAGCATTTTCATAAGTGAAACGCTTGTCAGAGTGAATTATTGTCTTGCCAAACCAACGCTCTTTCACTTCCGCATTTTTATTAATTACGAAAACTGCAGAAAAAGTTAGCTTGTCTTCGTCGGGTTTGAGGCTGCAGAGATCATTTGAAAGAATTTCCGGAAGCATTGGAATTGTTCTGTCTACAAGATAGACAGATGTTCCTCTGCGTCTTGCTTCTTTGTCGATTATTCCAGCTGTTTTTACAAAGTGCGAAACGTCAGCAATATGAACTCCAACCTGAAATAATTCGTCACTTACTTTTTGAAATGAAAGTGCATCATCAAAATCCTTGGCATCAGAGGGATCAATGGTGAAGGTGAGCACATTACGGAAATCCTTCCTGTTTTTAATTTCCTCATCAAAATCTTTTTTTGAATCATCCAAAATTTTATGCGCATCTTTCTCAACCTCTTGCGGAAAGTCCAGCTCAAATCCTTTTTCAAGGATAATTGACTGCATTTCAACCTCGTGCACTCCCTTTTTACCAAGAATTTTTATAACCTTTCCTTCCGGCCCCTTACTAGGATCTTTCCAATCGACAATTTGCGCTTGAACTTTGTCCCCATCCTTAGCCCCCATTGCTTTAGAGGAATGGATGAAAATATCCTTGTATAATCTGCGGTCATCTGGTTTTAGGAAAAAGAAATCTTTGTAGGCGTTAAGCGTCCCGATAAATTGAATTTTGGCGCGCTTTATAATTTTTATTACTTTGCCTTGAACTCGTGGCATTTTGCCGGTTTCTTGCAGAAGGGTAGTTGGAGCAGGCACAATGACAATTTCAACTTCGTCATTATGCATAGCGGTATTGATGTTTTCAGGCTGGATTTCTACATCTTCCTTAAAATCCGGATGCGAAAAATAACCCACGCCCCGTGAGCTTACTGAAATAGAGCCTTTATAGGTCTTAGACATGATTTATTTAAATTATAGCAAAACAATGAATTTTTAGAATGTTAACAAGTTATACGATCGTATAACTTGTTAACATTTGATTTGTATATTTAAGAATAAAATTAACTACTCAACATCCTCTCTTTCAGCTTTAAAAAAACGGATGTAATCTAGAATCTTTCTTTCAGAAAGAAACTCAACAAATTCTTTTGGCAACGGAGGTCCAAACCATACACTTTTTTGTATTGGTTCAAATCCAAAACCAATTAATTCTGAACGCAGCCAGTCCCTACTTCTTCTTTCTTTTTCTGGGATATCAAAACACACTATCAAATTTCTCACTATATTTTTATTTCTAGGTTTTTCATAAAAGAATTCTTTTATTTTTTTATTTTTTGAATTTAAGAATTCCAAACCATCTTCAGTAATTTTCCAAGCACCATATTTATTTTGAACTAAACCTTTTTTGCCCAATCTGCTTAAGGTGCTACGAAAAGTATTTTCTTTTATTTTCAGATTTCCATTCTCATCTTTTTTGTAAACAAGATCAAAGAGAAAACGATAATTCCTGTATTTGCCTTGGTAAAGCCCATTTAGAATATCATCCACTAAACTCATTGTTTGAATATTAACATTTTATACGATCGTATAAAATGTTAATAATGTGTATTTTATGTCAAATTTATATCAAATTTCTTTGCTTTATATAAGCGCATTTTACTATTGGATTTCAGTTTTATTTATGGTATAAAACGTCTGGATTCGATTTTATTTTAAGAAGTGGAGAAATTACATGCAAAAGCTACTGCGGGAATTGCGCACCATCTCGAGGAGGGCTTTGGCAGATGAGGGAATAAGGCGACAGGAAAGGAAAAAACAGGATGAAGAGCAGGCGCTCTTTGAGGTTCGACGCATTACCTCCAAACTTCCTAGCAAACTGCGGCAGGAGGCAGATTATGGGTTGCGTTCGAGCCTTGTTTACGAATTTGAGCATCAATTCGGGCGTCAAACCTATTGTTCCGAATGTATGGTTAAAGGGCTTAAAGAATGGGCCGAAAGAAGGGGGCTTCAGCTCCAAATCCAAGAAAGTGGATCTCGTTTCATTCCAAATCATGTATATATTCATTGGTAGCTTCCTTGATCCGAATTTATTCGGATCTTTTCTTTTTTATTAAATCTGTTAGGATATTTCGATTGTGTTAAAAATTCGTCTACAAAGAACAGGAAGAAAACACGAGCCCACATTCAGGGTTGTTTTAACTGATTCTAAGAACAGCACCAAAAGCGGGCGTTATGTTGAAGTACTCGGCTCTTATGATCCGAGAAAAACTACAGAGAAATTTGAAGGCGAAAAAATCAAAGAGTGGATAAGTAAAGGGGCAAAACTTTCTCCCACAGTTCACAATCTTCTCATAAGCCACAACATTATCGAGGGTAAAAAGATAAACGTATTACCGAAGAAAAGTCCGCCAGTTAAAGAACAGACAACTGACAACACACAACCAACAACAAGTAACCAACCACCAACAACTAAAAACCAACAACAAGCAACAAACAACCAACAACCCACAATAGATTCCGAAGCTCCAAAAGTAGAGATTGAGTCAGAAGTAATGACCATTCCCGAACCAGATCTTGAAGTTAAAGCTGGGGTGGAAATAACTCCTGTAGAGCAAACTCCAGAAGAATCTCCTGCGCCAGAGAATTCATCAAAAGCATAAGCAACAGAGTTGCATATTTTTTAATATTGTGTTATACTTTTCGCAGCAGTACAGAACTGCTGAATTAGTAGTAAATCAAGCAAAGAAATGGAACAAGACGTAAAGTTTTTAGAAGTGATTGTTAAAACATTAGTTGACAATCCAGATGATGTAAAGATTGCCAGAACAGTGGATGAAATGGGAGTTCTAATAACTCTTGATGTCAATCCGGCAGATATGGGCAAAATTATCGGACGACAGGGTAATACAGCCAAAGCAATAAGGACACTGTTGCGAGTAGTGGGAATGAAAAATAATGCCCGAGTTAATCTTAAAATCAATGAGCCGGAAGGCAGCACCAGAGGTTCACAGGTAAAAGATTTTGATCAGGCTATGGAGGACCTCAAACTTTAATTTTTTCACGTAACGCTTCGTTACAAACAAATTAACTCATTTTTTAACGCAAAATTTGAAACTGCCCGCATGCTCGTCAAACAGTTGAATTTTGCTAAAAAAATCGTAATTTGTAATTGTAACTACGCTAATTGTGAAAAAATTAAAGTTCTCGTTTATTAACAGAAAATCCCGCTTAAGCGGGATTTTCTGTTAATAAAAAACCGAACTAATTTGTTCGGTTTAATCCGTTTATTGCCCATAACCCAAGAAAGACTACAGCCACAACACCAAAAATAATCGTTGCAAATATTGTTGTTAGTTTAGCCCACATTGGCTCTACGGAATTAGCCATGATAGGAACTAGAAAAAGTAGACTAATGTTTAGGATTATGCCCGGGATACATCTTGCGGTGTACCAAAACAATTTCAATGAACTCATATTATTTATCCTATTTGTCTTCTGTAAAAATAATAACACGCATTTGACTAGAGAACTAAGAAATAAAATTTAAGTTTGTAAATATTGACCATCGTGAATAATCACTTAGTGTGTTTATAGATTACCAAGCAGAGGAGTGATGAAATGAGAAGAGTTATTCATTATCTTCTTGCAATAGCTCTATCAATACTTACCTTGCCAATAGTATTTTTGGCATCAATAACTGTTTTTGCATGTTATCCGTGTAATCCCTTTCTCCTCCAAAAAAGAAAGGGAAAGGGAAATCTGGTTTTTACAATTATCAAACTTCGCACCTTGCGGAAAGATAATCAGGAACCCATTCGTCTCTGTGGTGGGTTTATGCGCAAGACGAAAATTGATGAGTTGCCACAATTCTGGAATGTCGTCATTGGTGACATGGCTCTTGTTGGTCCGCGTGCAACAATAGTTGAGTGGGCGGAACTTTTCAGTGATCAATTCAAACACCTCGGTTACGACATAAGGTTTTCTGTCTTACCTGGAGTTACTGGGTTGGCTCAAATCAGAGGACAACCACATGATCTTCCGGGGAACATTCAGGCAGTAATAAGCGATCTGGAATTTATTGAACGGATGAAAGAAAACTGGTTAGGGCTTGATTTGCAAATTCTCACTCTAACGATGATTTATCTATTTCGTTCTGTACTCAGGAAGGAAAAAAAGGCAGAGTCTCGTATCAGTGAAGGCAAGCTAGTTTCGCTTACAAATTTATAAATAACTTTACCTCGTGTTTGTAAATACGAGGTTTTTAATTAATAATCATCATAAAGTGCAATATAGGATAAAAAAAAGCGCGCCCACTCTTTAGACGCGCGTAATTACACTTCTTCTTGCTCGGTGTGAGCAATCCATAAACAGTTGAGAGGAAGCCCGATTCCTTGCTCGATCAATTTAGCTTCAATTCTACTTAATTCTTCATTTCTTTCCCATAGTCGCATGAGATAGATAAATGGGAATTGCCAGCCTATTACATTGGCTAACCTCCCTTCAACCAAATCTGATTCGTGCCAAACCGGGAGTTCCTTATCGAACAACAGTTTGAGACGAAGTCTGATCCTGGCCATCCCATGGGACTTATCTTCAGGTTTACCAATCTCATACAACCATGTGCCGAACTTCGCATCGATTGCGAAACCCAAACTTAGATCATAGTCTTGAGTGGTGATGTTAGGGAATGGAAGATTAAGAGCTCTCATCCATCCGTCTTCTAATTGTCGCCAACCTTCCTTTGTTGCTGCTAGTAACCTGAGACGTTCAAATTCCTCCTCGATTGTCACAGACCGTTCCAGTTAAATATCTGATGCTAAAATATCATTGCAACAAAGATGTGTCAATGGTATTTTAATTCTATGACATTCCATATTATTTCCCTATTTCCCAAGGCTTTTGAGTCATATTTGGGCGAATCCATAATTAAACGTGCAATTGAAGATAAGAAAATTAAAGTTAATTTCTATAACCCCCGGGACTATGTCCCCGTAGGAAAGCGAAGCTTCCTACAGGGCAGGCCCCCGAGAGCAATACGAATTGATAAGCCACCTTATGGGGGAGGGCCGGGGATGGTCGTGCAAGCGCTGCCGGTTATTAAAGCGATAGAAGTAGCGCTTGCAAAATCAAAATTTAAAAATCACCCTGTTAAATCCCGCAAGGCGGGAATTTCACCAAAGGTGAAATTATTTAACAGGGTAAAGATAATTTGGCTTACCCCTTCTGGGAAACAATTTACAAATTTAATAGCAAAAAATTATTCACAAAAATTTTCTGACTTAATTATTATTTGCGGACGATACGAAGGCATAGATGCACGGGTTAAGAAAATTTATAAAGTGGAAGAAATTTCAGTTGGGCCATTTGTTTTAACTGGAGGGGAATTACCAGCAATGATAGTAATGGATGCAGTTTCAAGGCAGATTAAAGGAGTATTGGGTAAATTTGACTCTCTTGAAGAAAGACGCATTTCTTCCTCGGATGTATATACAAGACCGGAAGTCCTAAAGTACAAAGGAAAATCTTATAAAGTGCCTAAAGTATTACTTTCTGGACATCATAAGAAAATTGAAATGTGGAAAGGTAAAAAAAGGTAAGATAATCTTCATTATTTCGTCATTATATTAGCTAGGGCCGCAGTTTTTTAGAGAGTGTAATCCACTTTTTATCCACAATAAGACAACTGTGAGATTGACATTAATTTTACAGGGAGTAAAATGTCCCTTCACTTCACTTCAGCAAGATTGAGTTATGGCCAATAGGAACGAAGTTTTAGTTGCGGAATAATTTCGTTTTAGTCTTGCACTCCAACTTTTCATAATGACATATTAATTTAATTTGGAACTCTGCAAACAGAGCAGTGTTTTTTTTAATTTATGCAAACACCAACAAAACGTTTTTTTGGAAAATTCAAAAAACCCCTTATTGAAATTCCTAATCTGGTAGAACCGCAGATTAAATCTTTCAAATGGCTTATTGATGAGGGTATTAAAGAGGTATTTGATGAATTCAAAACAATCAAAGATTTTTCTGAAAAAAAATTCACTCTCGAATTTAAGGAATGTGAACTTTCAGAGCCGAAATATGATGAGTATTATGCTAAGGAGAATAAACTTTCATATGAAGCCCCTCTTAAAGTAAAGGTTAAGCTAAAAAACCACATTCTCAATACTGAAAAGGAACAGGAGATTTTTATGGCTGATTTTCCTCTAATGACTACCCACGGCACTTTTATTATCAGCGGTATTGAAAGAGTAGTGGTGCCTCAGCTAGCAAGATCATTTGGAGTTTTTTTTACTTCGCAAGAACTGCGAGGTAAAAGACTATTCGGCGCCAAGGTTATACCCTCACGCGGAGCGTGGATTGAGATGGAAACTGATTATGAGGGCGTTGTTTATGTTCGCATTGACAAGAAAAGAAAATTCCCCGTAACAACTCTTCTGCGTGCCTTTGGAGCTAAGACAGACAAGGAAATTATTGGTCTTTTCTCAAAGAATGCTAACGGAAAGCAGATAGAAAAAACTCTTGCCAAAGATCATTCTAAAGATCAGGGGCAAGCTTATATTGAAATCCACAAGAGACTTCGTGACGGTGATCTGGCAACGGAAGATAACGCCAGAGAATTCTTTCAGGCAATTTTCGGGTCTGAAAGATATGATATGCATAAAGTTGGCCGCTTCCGATTCAACAACCGTTTCGGCAAAAGCATATCTTCTTCTGAAGTGGAGAGAAAAACTCTTTCCTTAGATGATGTCGCTACGATTGTTAATCACATTATTACTCTCAATAACACTGTCGGCGCCACGGAGGATGATATTGATCATCTCGGCTCAAGAAGAGTGCGTTTTGTGGGAGAAATGTTCCAACAGAAAATAAGAGTTGGTATGGCTCAGATTAAGAGAAACATTCAGAACAGGATGTCTACAGTTGATACGGACGTTACACTTCCTATTCAGTTTATATCTCCAAAACCTCTGCAGGCCAGAATGAAAGAATTTTTCACCACAAACCAACTTTCACAATTTATGGGCCAGGAAAATATACTACAGGAGTTGGAAAGTCTCAGAACTCTATCCGCGCTTGGTACTGGCGGCTTAAACCGAGCAAGAGCAGGTTATGAAGTAAGAGACGTTCACTCCTCTCATTACGGAAGACTTTGTCCAATACAAACTCCCGAGGGGCCCAACATTGGTTTAATTTTGCGGCTCGCGGTTTATGCAAGAGTAAATGATTTTGGAATGATAGAAACCCCTTATGCCAAAGTCAAAGACGGCAAGGTTACCAAGGAGGTGCTATATCTTAATGCACTTGAGGAAGAGCAGTTTAATATTGCTCATGCCGCAACTCCCTATGATGAAAATGGCAACATTACAGTTGATGAAGTGGAAGTCCGTGTCGGTGGAAAACCAAGTTTAGTTCTCAAAAAGGACGTTCACTATATTGATGTTGCTACAAATCAGGCATTTTCAGTATCAACCTCAATGATTCCTTTTCTTAATCACAATGATGCCAATCGGGCTCTGATGGGTTCAAACATGCAAAAGCAGGCAACTCCTTGTGTTATTCCTGAAGCAGCTCTCGTTGGGACGGGTATAGAAGAAGCAGCAGCAAAGTATACTGGCCGGCTTATTTACGCTGAGGAGGCGGGCACCGTTACCCATGTAGACGGCAAACACGTTGTTATAAAGAATGAAAAAGGCAAAGAAAAAGATTACAGACTTATAAACTTCAGCCAGACAAACGGATTCACAGCTTTTCATCAGCGGCCATCAGTTGAAATCGGAGAAAAAGTAAAAAGAGGCCAGCTTCTTGCTGATACCTCAACCTCTGACAGAGGGCAGATAGCGTTGGGGCAAAATATTCTTGTTGCTTTCATGAGCTGGTCAGGAGCAAATTATGAGGATGCAATCATTGTTTCAGAAAGACTTATCAAAGAAAGCAAATTTACATCAATTCATATTGAGGATTTTGTCGTTAATGTGCGTGACACAAAACTTGGTCCTGAAATCATAACTTGCGATATACCAAATGTCGGCGAAAGTAAACTAAGGAATCTTGCCGAAGATGGAATTATAAGAATAGGCGCGGAAGTAAGACCCGGAGACATTCTTGTGGGAAAAATTACACCCAAGGGTGAGACGCAACTTACTCCTGAAGAGAGGCTACTGAGATCACTTTTTGGAGAAAAAGCTCGTGATGTTAAGGACACTTCAAAGAGAATGGAGGGAGGAAAAAGAGGAAGAGTAATCAATGTTCAGATTTTTTCACGCGAGAAGGGAGATAAGCTTGACTCAGGAATAATAAAAAGAATTCATATAGAAGTTGCGCAACTTCGTTCAGTTTCAGTCGGAGACAAGCTTGCAGGAAGGCATGGAAACAAAGGAGTTATTTCAAGAATTCTTCCCGTTGAAGAAATGCCTTATATGTCTGACGGTACGCCAATTGACATCATTCTCACGCCCCTTGGCGTTCCTTCCCGTATGAATCTTGGTCAAATATTGGAAATGCATCTAGGGCTCGCTGCAAATACTCTCAACTATCAGGCAATTGTTCCACCATTTGCTGGCGCAACTGACACAGAAATTAAAGAAGAGCTTAAAAAATCCGGATTTGCCGAAGACGGGAAAATGGTTCTTTACGACGGCAGGACGGGAGAATCTTTTAATCAGAGAATTGCTGTCGGGTATATGCATATCATGAAACTTCACCACATGGTTGAGGATAAAATCCATATGCGATCAATTGGTCCATATTCTTTAATTACTCAACAACCGCTTGGCGGAAAAGCACAGGGTGGGGGACAGAGATTTGGAGAGATGGAGGTCTGGGCACTTCTGGGGCACGGGGCGGCATACACCCTTCGGGAGATGCTTACCATAAAATCAGATGACATTATGGGTCGATCAGCAGCATTTGATGCAATAGTTAAGGGGGAAAGAATTAATCAGCTTAACGCACCCGCCTCTTTCAATGTTCTTATGAATAATCTCAAGGGACTTTGTCTTGATGTTGAATTAAAAGATGTAGAAAGCGATAACCAAGAAGAACAATAAGAAAAATATATGAAATCATCAAACCCAACGTTATTTGATCGAATCGGTATCCGATTGGCATCGCCGGAGAAAATCAAAGAATGGTCATTCGGTGAAGTTACCAAGCCTGAGACGATAAACTACAGAACACAGCGCAGCGAACGCAGCGGCTTATTTGACGAAAAAATATTCGGTCCAGACAAAGATTATGAATGTTATTGCGGAAAATATCGAGGGATAAGATATAAAGGCATTGTCTGCGAAAAATGTGGTGTCGAAATTACACGCTCTATTGTCCGAAGGGAGAGGATGGGTCACATTGAGCTTGCAACACCGATCTGTCATATATGGTATCTGAAGTCTTTACCTTCGCGTTTGTCTCTAATAACTGGAATTCCGGCGGGGGATTTGGAAAAAGTGATTTATTTTGCAGGGTATATCGTAACTGCGGTTTCAGAAAATGAAAAACAGCGCCTTCTTAAGGATCTTGATTCAGAATATAAAGCCAAAGTAAAAAATCTTAAAGATGATAAATCCAAGGAGGCACTGAAAGAACTGTTCTCAAGCACCAAACGTGAAATAGAATCGCTTATTGAAGGTAAGGTGCTTGATGAGGTTGAATTTCACAATCATTCGATGAGATATTCAACTCTTTTTGAGGCTGGTATCGGAGCTGAGTCAATCTACAATCTTCTTAAAAAAACTGATTTAAAGAAACTACTCGGGAAGCTCAAGGAAAATACTAAAGATGCAAGCGCGCTTGAAACCCCCAAACTCAATCGAAGAATCAGCCTCATAACACAGATGATAAAGAATAACTTGCGTCCAGAATGGATGTTTCTTTTGAGAATTCCTGTTATTCCTCCAGCTCTTCGCCCTATGGTTCCTTTGGATGGCGGCAGATATGCCACATCCGATGTAAACGATCTTTACAGAAGAGTTATAAATAGAAATAACCGTCTAAAAAAATTAAAGGAAATCGGCGCGCCGGATGTAATTTTAAGAAATGAAAAAAGAATTCTTCAGGAAGCAGTGGACGCTCTGCTTGATAACTCAATCCGACATGGCAACACCGGATCTCAGGGAGCAACTATGGCGCAGAGGCGACCCCTTAAATCACTGGCAGATAATCTAAGAGGCAAAAGAGGTATTTTCAGGCAGAATCTTTTAGGTAAAAGAGTAGATTATTCCGGTCGTTCTGTAATTGTTGTTGGACCTGATTTGAAAATTAATGAGTGCGGCCTGCCCAAGCATATGGCTCTTGAGCTTTTCAAACCCTTCGTAATTTCTGAGCTTCTGAAAAAAGAACTTGCATTTAATATTCGCGGGGCAAGCAGGCTGATTGAAGATGGAATCCCAGAAGTCTGGGCGATTTTGGAAGATGTTATTGCGGGAAAATATGTTTTGCTCAATCGCGCTCCCACCCTTCATCGTCTTTCAGTTCAGGCATTTAAACCAGTGCTAATTGAAGGAAATGCAATTCAGGTTCATCCTCTTGTTTGTACAGCATTTAATGCTGACTTCGACGGCGATCAGATGGCAGTTCATGTGCCCCTTTCAGAAGAAGCTCAATTGGAGGCAAAAATGATAATGGCTTCTGATAAAAATCTTTTAAAGCCGGGAAGCGGGAATCTCATTGCTTCAATTGATAAACTAGACATAATTCTGGGGTGTTTCTGGATGACCAAGCTAGTAAAGGATGATTTGGGCGAGGGTAGAATTTATCCGAGTCCGAACAGCGCAATAACAGCACACGATTACGGAATAGTGGGACAGCGCGCTTTAATAAAAGTTCTGGGAACTGAGAGTGAAAAATACAAACAATTTGAAGGTAAAATTTTTGAGACAACAGTAGGCAGACTAATGTTTAATAGTGTCCTGCCGTCTGATTATCCGTATGTGAATCAGGAAATTGACAGAAAGAGAATGTCGGTTCTTATTGATGATCTGATAGAACGTTACGGAATTGAGAAGCTGCCGGCGATTCTGGATAAAATCAAAGTTTTCGGTTTCAAGTACACTACTCGCTCAGGTATAACTTGGGGTATAGATGATGTGATAATTCCAGAAGGCAAGGATAAAATAATAAAAGCCGCAAGAATTAAATCTGATAATATTACTGAACAGTATAATCTCGGACTTCTTTCAACTGAAGAGCGAATGCGAGAACATATTGAAATCTGGCACAAAGCAAAAAGTGATGTTGAGAAATTAGTTCCGGGGACTCTAGATCCTAACGGTTCAGTCTATGACATGTTAAATTCCGGAGCCAGAGGTTCTCATTCTCAACTTACTCAAATGGCGGGAATGAAGGGTCTCATTACTAATACCATTGGAGAAACCATTGAATTTCCTATTATTTCTTGTTCAAAGGAGGGTCTTACACCTTTGGAATACTTTATTACTACACACGGCTCCCGCAAGGGTTTGACTGACACAGCGCTAAATACTGCCAAAGCCGGCTATCTTACACGACGTCTCTTTGATGTGGCACAAGATGCTATTGTGAGTATGGAAGATTGCGGGACAAAAGAATTTATCAGGGTTTCTTCTGTCGGAGCCTCAGGAATTGAAACTTCTCTCTCAAAAAACGTCAAGGGCAGATTTTTGGCTGAAGATGTAGCACAAGGGGATGGCGAAGTCATTTTTAAAAAAGGGACACTTCTCTCAAAAAATGATGCCAAGCTGATTGAATCAAAGGGAATTAAGGAAGTGTCAGTACGATCTCCGCTTAACTGCAAGGCGGCCCAAGGAGTATGCGTCAAATGCTATGGGGAAGACTTGGGTCTGCACAAGACTGTGGATTTGGGAGAGGCGGTGGGGACTGTGGCAGCACAGGCAATTGGTGAGCCGGGGACACAGCTTACAATGAGAACATTCCATGCCGGAGGAACAGCATCTGTCGGCGGGGACATTGTTGCGGGGCTGCCAAGAGTGGAAGAAGTTTTTGAAAATCGTACTCCAAAGAATCCAGCGGTAATTTCCCATGTTGACGGTATTGTTATGGCGATAAAGAAAGAGGGAATGGATAAGATGATTTCTATTTTGCCTGAAGGGTCATCAAAATCAAAAGAAAAAATTGAATATCCGGTTATTGCTACCAGAACTGTTCTTGTTAAAGAAGGAGATAAAGTGAAAAAGGGCGATCTTTTAACTGATGGGTCTGCTGATATTGATGAAATATTCAAATACGCCGGCAAGGAAGCAGCTCAGGAATATATAATCAGAGAAATTACCAAACCATATGAACTTCAGGGAGAAACAGTTTCCCGCAAACATATCGAAGTCATTGTTAAGCAGATGTTTTCAAGAAGAAAAGTAAAAGATTCCGGAGAAACAGAATTCACGGCCGGCGAAGTGGTTGATGAACCGGATCTCCTTGAGGCAAATGCAATGGCAAAAGAAAAAGGAAAAACGGAAGCCAAGGCAGAACCGGTATTGATGGGCATAACAGAAGTTTCCCTTTCAAGAAGAAGTTTTCTTTCTGCTGCTTCATTCCAGCATACGACCAGAGTGCTTATTGCCTCGGCTATCCGCGGAACAGATGACAGATTGGTCGGCTTAAAGGAAAACGTCATAATCGGACGTCTTATTCCCGCTGGTTCCGGATACGAGGGAAGTATTAAACACAAAATGATAAGTGAGATGAATAATCCCGGATAGTTTAAGATTGCGGAAGGGTATAAATGGAGAATAATAAATGCCATCTAATTCCGTAGAAAAAATTAAAGAAAAGCTTGATATAACCGAGGTGGTCGGTTCTTATATAAAATTGCAAAAAGCCGGAGCAAGCTATAAGGCCAAGTGCCCGTTTCATAATGAAAAAACGCCGTCATTTTTTGTTTCACCCGGTCGGGGCACATATTACTGTTTTGGCTGCGGGGCAAAAGGGGACATTTTTACTTTCGTGGAGGAATTGGAAGGCCTTGATTTCCTTGGCGCACTGCGCCTTCTGGCAGATCGTGCCGGAATAGAGCTTGAAAAAATTGATCCGAAAGCAAGAAGCGAGAAAGACAAATTATACGAAATTATGGAACTAGCATCAAAATATTTTGAAGAAAATCTCGCCAAAAATCAAAAAGCAATGCAATATCTGAATCAAAGGGGGTTTGAAAAAGAGACTGTTAAATTATGGCGTCTGGGGTATGCAGAAAATGAGTGGAGGAATCTCCAGAATCATTTAAGTGTTCTAAGGGTAAATGACAATGAAATGCTAAAGTGCGGCTTGATTAAAAAAAGCGAGCAAAGCAAGGAAGGTTTCTATGATGTGTTTCGTGGAAGAATCATGTTTCCGATTTTTGATCAAAATGGAAGAATTATCGCTTTTAGCGGAAGAATTTTTGACGATGTGCCTGATGCGCCGAAATATATCAATTCTCCCGAGACTGAACTTTTCAATAAAAGTGAAACTCTATATGGGTTTGACAGAGCAAAGACAGAAATCCGCAAAAAAGATTACTCAATTCTTGTTGAAGGACAAATGGATTTAATTGCTTGTCATCAGGCCGGATTTACCAATACAGTTGCTTCATCGGGTACTGCTTTTACCGAGGGTCATTTATTGAAGTTAAAAAAACTATCAAACAAAATTATGTTTGTATTTGACGCCGACAAAGCTGGGTTTTTGGCAGCCAACAAATCCGCAGTTTTAGCTCTTGATCTGGGAATGGAAGTTAAACTTGCCAGTCTCCCCAAAGGCAGTGATCCGGCGCAGTTATTAAAGGATGATGCTCTAAATTTTAAAGCGTGTCTTCGCAACTCCAGACACCTAATAGATTTTTATCTTGATGACTTGCTTGCACAGAGGGTTGAAGGGAGGAAACTTGCCAAAGAAGTCGGAGAGAAAGTTCTGCCTTATGTTGGCAAACTCACAAGTGCAATAGAGCAGTCACACTTTGTTTCACAGATTTCAAAAAAAACTTCCATTCCGGAAGAAGCTATATGGTTTGATTTGAGAAAACTTAAATATGTACAGACGGATAACTTAAAAAAAGAAAAGGTTACTACTGCTACTGAAATAAAAAAAAGGAAAAATCATATTGAACGACGCCTTCTGGGAATAATATTATGGCAAAGAGAAGAGAAAAGTAAGATAATTGATGAATCAAAAATTCTTGATAGGCTGAAGGAAATTACAGGCAAGATTGTATCTGATTTTCCTGAAGCAGAAGGGAATAGAGAAGAATTGATATTTGAAGCAGAGAATTATTATGAAGGAAGGGAAAATCTTGAGATGGAAGTTGAGGAGTTACTAAATAATCTGAAGGAAGATATATTGAGAGAGAAATTTATCGAAACAATGCATGCCCTTGATCAGGCAGAAAAAAAGAAGGATGGAAAAAAGTCGAAAGAGCTTCTGAATCTCTGCCAGGAAATTACAAAAGAACTCTCAGAACTAGCAGTCAAAAGATTATAGGATCATTTAAGAATCTTCACATTATTTTCACAAACTTATTACATCTTAGTACTTATGAAAAAAATTAAAAAAACAAAGGTAAGGAAAATAAAAAAGAGCAAACCTTTGAAAAAACCAAAGAAAGCTTTAGTAAAGAAAGTTTTTCCAAAATTAAAAAAACCAGCAAGTGTTAAACTTGGGGAAGTTGATTCTAAAGTTGATCGTCTGACTTTAAAAGGCAAAGAAAAAGGTTTTGTCACATATGATGAGATTTTGAAGGAATTTCCCAATATTGAGGAGGATATTTTTTTTCTAGAGGATTTATATGAAAAATTAAATAGAGCCGGTATTGATATTTTAGAAGGTGGCGGGCTTTTGGAGATGCCTCATGAAAAAGAAGATTTACTGGGCAAAAAATACGAGTACAAAGGTGATTCATCCTATGATTCTATCCAAATGTACCTCAAAGAGATTGGCCAGTACCCCCTCATTGCCGGCTCGCAGGAGAAAGAACTTGCTAGAAGGATTGAAAAAGGGGATGAAGAAGCAAAAAATCTTCTGGCCCGGGCCAACTTGCGATTGGTTGTTTCAATTGCCAAAAAATATGTC
The DNA here is from genome assembly GCA_036517475.1 of Minisyncoccota bacterium. Classification (GTDB taxonomy): domain Bacteria; phylum Patescibacteriota; class Minisyncoccia; order Phycocordibacterales; family Zambryskibacteraceae; genus DATDVZ01. The sequence continues at coordinate 45,803 of DATDVZ010000009.1, read as the reverse complement.
GGTAGAAGCCCAGATCTGACCCTTCTTGATCTGATTCAAGAAGGAAACCTGGGGTTGTTCAAGGCGGTTGATAAATTTGACTGGACAAAGGGTTTTAAATTCTCAACTTATGCGACATGGTGGATAAGACAGGCGATAACCAGAGCCTTGGCTGATCAGTCCCGCACAATCAGGGTGCCGGTGCACATGGTTGAAACAATTGCCAAATACAAGCAAGTCGTAAGAAGACTCACGCAGGATTTAGGCAGAGACCCTCTGCCGGAAGAAATTGCTGTTGAAATGAATTTGGAAGTAGAAAAAATTTATAATATTGAAAAAATTGATCAGGCCACAGTCTCGCTTGAGACACCGGTGGGAGATGATGATGATGGGAAAAGCAAACTTGGGGATTTTGTCCCTGATGATAAAATCCTTTCTCCAGATCAGGAAGCCTCTCATCGAATTATTGCCGATCAAGTCAAGGAAATTTTAACTGACCTACCGCCAAAAGAGAGAAAAATTCTTGAAATGAGACACGGGCTAACTGATGGCTATACTCACACTCTTGAAGAAGTAGGTAAAGTATTCGGTGTTACTCGTGAGAGAATCCGCCAGATTGAAGCAAAGGCACATGAAAAAATCCGACAACACGAGAAGATAAATCGCTTGCGCGGATACTAAAAACATTCTAACATTCTGCAGAATGTTAGAATGTTTTGTAAAAAAGGCGCCGATAGATACATCGGCGCCCAAAAGTCATTTGCTACAGACGAGGGGAACTATCAAGTAGTTCCCGAATTCGCTGAGCAATTCTTCGGTGTGAGGGCTTCCAACTTCCTGAAAGCTCGTTGTCGGCGAAATTTCGCAGGTTCTCTCGTAGTAGACCATTGGATTCACGCGCTTGAAAAAGTTTGGTTCCAATTGAACGCGCATCCGTCTCCCATCGAGACCTCTCTAATTCCAGACGTGCCACCTCAGTCGAGAGTTTCTCAACGCGGCTCTTGGCTGATTCCTCCAGCTTATGCTGAACAGCAGCGTGAAGTACATCAGCCGCCGAGGCGGTGCCGTATAAATAACGGCAGAGAAGATCACTGTCGGGAACGAAAGTCGGCTGACTCTCACCGTTCTTCCACTGGTGGTGGTTGTAAGAACAGTAACGCCGGTTCCTGATGGTTACAATAATCTGGTCCTTCTGTGTGAGCTGACCAATACGCTCTGGGGAAGTCCATGTTTCATCAAGATTGATAAATGGATGGTTTCCCCTCCAGATTACTTCAAAGAATGCAAAAATTGTATCAGACCATGGCTTGCCTTTATGATCACGCTCGGTACTTAATACACTTACCGCAATAATTCCACCCTTACCCTCATCAGGATCAGGATAGATAGTTAGTTCATCTACCGTTCTGTGAGTTCCCAGTACTTGGTCTGGTAAAGAGGGAATACTACAAAGCATGGATGAGCCGTAAAAAGTGATTTTTACACCCTGTCTTGCTGACAGTTGAACAGCCTTGTTGTTGATGACTCGTGCTGAAAGTAGAGTCAGTAATCCTGTTGCCATAACACCCTTTCTTTTTGCTAGCAAATGCTAGCTGTGAAAGAACAGTCGGCCTCGCTAATTGCGAGAGCCTCAGCGGAAACTGCTTATATTTAATGACTCCCGCTGTTCGAGCCATTAAAATTTGCTGTCAATTATACATAAATAAGAGATTTTGTCAAGAATAAAACAAGGCTAAAAATAAGAGTGAAAAAGAATTGAGGAATAACGAATGTAGAATGACGAAGAAAAGAAACACATGTTAATATTTCTTTTATGAGTCGCAGACGATATCCAATAAAATACTGGAGTTATTCTTCTCTCATTACATATCTGCGCAACCCCTTAGCATGGCACAAGAGATATGTTGAAGGTGTCTATGACATACCAGCAACTCCAGCATCAATTGTAGGGCGCGCCGCTCATGTTGCTCTGCAGAATTTTTACGGCGGATTTTCAGTTGATGAGGCAACACAATTGGGGCTCGATTACCTAAGGCAAATTTCAGATTTTGAAATAAACTTTGGCAAAGCAGTGAATGTGCGAGCAAAAAAGAAAAAACGTCTTCATATGGAATCTGAATACAAACAAGCAGTCTTCTTTTATTTGGAGCGTCCACCAAAACACAAAGTGCTTGGAGTTGAGGTAAAGACTCACGCTCAAATTCCTGGTATCGCTATTCCTGTCAAAGCAATATCAGATCTTGTAGTTGTCTCAAGTGCTGATACAAAATCAGTGGATATTGTTGATCATAAATTTGTTGATTCTTACGGCAGTCTCAATATTGATAATCCACTCTTTATGATTCAGGCTCTTTTTAACTATTACACGGTACTTTCTGAATTCAAAAAACCAGTGAAAAGATTTATTGTCTACGAATGTAAAAAGAAGAAAAACCGGGACGGCAAACCGCAACTTCGCAGACACATTATTGATTTTAAAAAACACGAGAAAGAATTTGTCCTATTTCACCGGCTGCTCAAAGATGCAACAGAAGATATTCACTCTCGCAGAGTTTTTTTGCCCAATCCTTCCGATATGTTTGAAGGCAAAGATTCACTTGAAATTTACAGATGGGGACTTATCGATAAATAAATTAGTCCGCCTGAGGTTAAATACTCACAATCCCTCTGGCGTTCTAATTTATTGCTTTAAGGCGGCTTCTATTATTGCTTTAACTACTTCATATGGCTGAGCGCCCTCAACGGGGGCTTTTTCTCCGGATCGGGTAATAATTATGCTAAATGGCGTTCCTCTGCCGCCAGCCCTTGATATTTCTTCAATACCAGATAGCACTTGGACGCTGTATTTACCACTTGAGAGGCAGTCATTGAATTTTTTTTCATCTATTCCGACACTTACTGCCAATTTCGGAAGTTCTGTAGGATTTAAAGTATCATTTCCGCTTGTCGTTGTATAAATTAGATCTAAATATTTCCAGAATTTATCATTTCCGCCCAACTCAGCAACACACTCTGTTGCCTCAGACTCCTTGGGCGCGCGCTTATGCAGGGGAGCATGTCTGTATACCCATGCTACAGATCCATTTTCACCATACTCTGACATTACTCTTTTCATTGTTTGATGGAAATTTTTGCAGTAAGGGCATTCTGTGTCGCCGAATTCAACCACAAAGACTGAAGCATTTGGATTGCCAAATATATGATCTTCAGATGTTACGGGGTTTAACTGTGCAGATGCAGCACCGAGAAGAGAGTTTTTTATTTCCCCTTTGGGGTTTTTAGAGGAGAAATATATACCTCCACCAATAAGAGCTCCGCAGATAATTATTGAGAGTGGGACTAACCAGATCGGATCTTTTTTTTCTTGTGGCTGATTATATTGTTCTGGCGGCATGATAGTAAAATTAAAATGTAAAATTGTTAAACAAAACAAAACCAAAGATTGAAACTCAAAGCAATTATAGCAGGTTATCAAAACATGGTAAAATTTTCTGATGGATATATTTCAGGCCGCAGTTCTAGGAATTGTTCAAGGTCTTACCGAGTTTATTCCAGTTTCCTCATCCGGACACTTGGTTATAGTTCATCAATTTTTTGGCAGAGCCACAACTGATCTGTCAGTTGATGCAATTTTACAACTAGCGACAACTCTTGCGGTACTGGTTTATTTCAGAAGAGAACTGTGGAAAATTTTTGTAAATTTCTTTCGTCTTTTGACTGGCAGGAATGTTGAGGAGGAAGAAAAAACCTTAGTTTGGGCAATAATTTTAGGCACCCTACCGGCGTTTTTCCTCGGTTTACTTCTGGAGGATAAAATGGAGACTGTTTTTCGCGCAACTAGTCTTGTTGCCATCGCCCTTATTGTTGGATCACTCTTAATGTATTTTGCCGAGAAATATAAAAAAGAAAACAAGAAAATAAGTCTTGGTTCTGGTTTTGCAATAGGTTTATTTCAGGCACTTTCTTTAATACCGGGAATTTCACGATCAGGATCTACTATTTCCGGCGGTCTGCTTATGGGGCTTACAAGAATTGATGCCACACTTTTTAGTTTCCTCCTTTCATTTCCGATACTTGTAGGATCCGGTTTTAAGAAATTTATTGATCTTTCTATAGGAGGAGAGATTATTCAATTGGGTTTCCCGCTACTTATAGCATTTATTTTTTCTTTTATTTTCGGGTTTCTTTCAATAGGCTTTTTAATTAAGTTTTTGAAAAATCACAGTCTCAAAATTTTTATTTGGTATAGGTTAATAATTGCTGCAATAATTTTCTTTCTCTTGTAAAAAATTTACCCAGCACCATTTTTTATATTAGTATTGGAGTTGACTAAACAGACATAAGATAAGTTTAATCAAACAGGATCTCCAAATGAGAATTATAAAAAATGGTGCTGGATTTATCTTGGTCCTAAATGTTGTGTTATGCCATAAATCGGAGTTATTACTGATACTGCAATAAAGCCGACAATTAGCCCCATTATAAGCATAAGTACAGGCTCAAGCAAAGATGAAAGATTTTTTGTAGACTCATTCACCTCGTTTTCATGCCACTCTGAGAGATAAAAAAGAGTTTCGGATAAATTTCCACTTCTTTCTCCGATAGCTATTAGTGATGAAAAAATTTCCGGAAACAATTTTTTATTTTTCTTTATGTACTCGGAAATTTTTTCACCCCTATTTACTGAAGTCTCAATCTGCTTTAACTCGCCCTTATATGAAACATTCTGTAGAGATCTGGATGTAATCGCAACTGCTTCACCTAGAGTCATTCCGCTTTTAAGAAGAAGCGAGAGAGTTCGGCTAAGATTTGCCAAGTTGTAATTTAAAAGTATTTTGCCGATGAAAGGCAGGCGAAGCAGATTTCTGTGAAATAGATTCCTGAATTTTTGGCTCTTTTTTGCAGCTATTGCTGCTCCAACAGTAATTAAAAAAAGAAGAAGGAAAATTATAAACCAGCTCTCAGAAAGAAAATTACTCACCCATATCATTGTTTTTGTTGAGAACGGCAGATTTGTGTTAAGGCTTGCAAATATGGGCGCAATTTTGGGGAAAATAAAGATAGTCAGCACCACTGTGATCAGAAGTGTTGCTATTGAAATAAAAAATGGATATAAAAGCGCGCCAATAATCTTCTTTCTGAGGGATTCTCTCTTTTCAAGCTCCTCTGAAAGATAGTTTAAATTTTCTGCCAGCACCCCCGCTTCCTCGCCCACAGAAATGATATTAATGGAAAAATCGCCAAAATCTCTTTTGGATGCAGACATTGCCTTTGAGAGGGAAGCACCCTCGGAAACCCTAGAAACAAGATTTTCTAAAACTTTCCTGTATTTTTTTGAGCTTGTCTGCTCTTTAATCAGATTCAGCGCATCATGTATTGGCACTCCTGCTTTAATTAGGAATGCAAGCCGTTTGGCAAAGAAAATTTGATCTTTAGATGTGAGGGAGCCAAAAAAATTAATATTTTTTAACTTTGACAGCGTTATTTTTTGCATCAGTGGTTTATTCGTGGATTACCCTTAGAACTTCCTCTATTGTTGTTTTTCCCTCCAGACATTTGTTATAACCGTCTTCAAGCATTGTTCGCATGCCGTTTTTTGTAGCAATCTTTCTTAACTCAGTTGACTGAGCTTTATGCAAAATAGCCTCGCGGATTTCATCGTCAGCAACCAATACCTCGTTAATGGAAATTCTTCCCGAATAGCCGCTGCTATTGCACTTTTCACATCCTTTTCCGCTGTAAATTACATCGCCAATTTTGAGATATTTTGAAAGCTGGGAGTTTTCAAAACTTTTTAAGACCGATTCTGAAACAATGCTCTTTTCCTTGCAGTGATTGCAGATTTTTCGCACAAGTCTCTGTCCAATGGCAATATTTATGGTAGAGGCTACCAAATATGGTTCTACTCCCATATCCAAGAGCCGCGGTATTGTAGTGGATGCGTCACTAGTATGAAGTGTTGAAAGAAGCAGGTGCCCTGTGAGTGCGGTATTTACCGAAATGGAGGCGGTTTCAGCATCTCTTATTTCTCCCACCATTATTATGTTTGGGTCCTGCCTTAGAATTGAACGCAGACCGCTTGCAAAGGCGAGGCCGGTTCGGAAATTTACCTGAATCTGTTCCACTCCGGTTATTGAGTATTCAATAGGATCTTCAATTGTGACAATAGAAATATCGCTTCTGTTGAGCATTTTAACCATTGTGTATAGGGTTGTGGTCTTGCCGGAACCGGTCGGACCAGTGGAAAGAATCATGCCACCATGACGCTTCATTGCTTTTTTTATTTTCTCCTGATCACTTTGACTAAAGCCGAGTGTTTCAAGAGTAAAACTTTCCGCTCTGTCGGAAAGAAGCCTTAACACCGCATTTTCTCCATAATAAGTTGGTGCAATTGAAACACGGACATCAACAAAACTCCCGTCCAGAAAAATATGCCTGAATCTTCCGTCTTGCGTCATTTGGTGCTCATCTGTTCGCAGCCGCGAGAGAATTTTAATTCTTGAAATAACTTCAGAATGAATACTCTGAGGCAACTTAAAGGCGTTTTGTAGTACTCCATCAATTCGTAATCTGACACGTATTTCAGTTTCATTGGGGTCAATGTGAATATCCGAAGCGCCTTTGTCGTTTGCATCTTCAATCAGTGCGTCGATCAGACCTATTATTGATATTTGCGGAGCCTTTTTTAGCTCAATTTCCACGCGGTCTTCTCCTACTGTAGTTTTCATATTCAACAAAATATACCCCGTGAGATATTTATTTGCAATAACTACCTATATATATTTATTATTTTATTATTTAATTTAAAATAAGCATTCAGATAACTAACTGATTTTTATCTCACGGGGTATACCCCATGAGATATAATTGCGCAATGCAATGGCATAAATATTAACGATAATTATCTCACGGGGTAAATTACAAAAAAAACTCTGACAAGAGAGTTGAAATTTTGGTTTAAGAGAAGTAATGAGAGTCCCGCTCTTTTAAAACAGGACCCTCATCACTTCTCCTAACAATATAAAAACATCTTAATTTCTTTTTATCACATAGTGTTTTATTAGACTTCTAATGCCAGAGTACTGCTCTGGTTTCCAGTAAAAATTTTAACAGCTCTCAATGAAGAAGGTATGAACCCAGCACTATTTTTATGGATGTAGGATTATAAATTTTATCTAATAATTTATTTATTATTTTAATTAATTACTAAATTAATTAAAAATGGTGTTGGGTGAAACTAATGACTCCTTCTGTCGAGAAAATTTAAGGACACTTCGCTTACTTTTCTTCTTTCAGTAGGAGAGAATTCTTGACCGTATGGAAAAATAACTGAGACGGTGGTGCCTCTATCGACTGCGCTTCTTATGCTGACTTTACCTGAATGAAGTTTTACCAGTTCACTGACTATTGTAAGACCTAGACCGCTTGAGCCACCGATGTGTCTTTTGCGAGAACTTTCAGCTCGATAAAAAGGTTCAAAAATATGATATAAATCTTTTTGATCAATTCCTATACCATTATCTTTTATTGTCAAAATCACATTCCCACCGAAGTCAGGTTCAGCGGTAATTGTAATTTTCCCTCCGGCAGAGGTATAGGTAATTGCATTCTTCAGAATATTTGTGACAATCTGCTCTAAAGCAGTTATATTTCCGGATAATATCAAAGGCTGGGTCTTTTTAAGGGTGATCTCGATTTTTTTGTTTCTTGCCAGCGTGTCGAGCTTCTTTATTGACTCATCTATAACCAGTTCTAAATCTACACCACCAAAACTTATCCTTTCGGGGTTTATCAGGTTGTTGAGGCTTAAAAGATTGTTAATAATATTTGATACTCTGTCTAATTCTTCAATGTTGCTTTTAAGCAGTTTCCTTGTGTCCGGATCCAGATCTTTGTCAAAGAGTGCTACCTCGCTGTCAGTTTTTATTATTGAAATAGGCGTACGAAGTTCATGGGCAACATCACTTATGAATCTTTTTTGTGATTTAAGAGCGTTGCGAGCGGGGGAGAGAGTGACTCTGGAAATAAAATAACTGAAGAGAAGAGTGACAAGTGTGGTAAAAATTAGGACTGCAAAAAAATTTCTATTTTTTATTTCTTGGGCAGAAATTAGTATTTGTTCTGCGGTCAAACTTGTGAAACTTCCACTTTTTATACTATCACTTATGTCACCAATAATAGTATAAGTGACATTTTTATAGAGATGGTTGAAATCAATCGCGATTATAAGCAGAAGTGAGAGTGCAAAAAGGAGCTTAAGAGCAATTAAGTTTACTTCAGTGCGCAAAAATGCGTCCGTTCTGTATTTATTCCTTAAGCCGGTAACCCACGCCGCGAACCGTTTCAAGTATATTTTCGCGGTCTGAATAATCGAGCTTTCTTCTAAGGTTTTTAACGTGAACATCGACGACATTGCTGAATGAATCGTAATTAAAATCCCACAGGTGGCTTAGGAGCTCCTCACGGTTAATTACCTTGTTTGGATTGCGCATAAAATGCTCCAGTAAGCCGAATTCTTTTAATGTAAGAGGAATAACAACATCGCCCCTAGTTACCACTCTTTCGGCGGGATTTAATTTTATATCACGAATCTGAAGAACAGTAGATACCATATTTTCCGGCCGGCGCAGAAGTGCAGTAATTCTGGCGTTTAATTCGTCAAATGAAAAGGGTTTTACGAGGTAGTCATCCGCGCCGGATAAAAGAAGATCAACCTTATTTTCAGTCTCATCTCTGGCAGTAAGGATTAATATGGGCACTGTGATGTCTCTGGCTCTTACTTCTTTTGTAATGGTGGCCCCATCTTTTCCGGGAAGCATTAGATCAAGAATTATTAAGTCGTAATCAATGTGATTTAGTGAGATTCTATCAAAAGCCTTATCGCCTTCATAAATCACGTCCACAGCATATCCCTTTTGCTCCAGCCCTTTGGCTAAAGTATTGGCAAGCTTTTCTTCATCTTCTACCAATAAAATTCTCATCCTGTTACGAAGCAGGTCGCGGTCAACAAAATCTGCTTTTAAATAAATTATTATTAAGTGTGCCGACTATTGTCTATTTGATTTAGTCCCTTTTTGAAACCGTGACCGCGGCTTCGTATGGGACTCATATTTATGATTTTACCAATAATTCTATACCTAATTGTCCTTTTATGAAGATGAAGGCTTCATGAATCCCGTTAGAGATTACATTGTTATAGATTATCATCTATAACACGAAGTAATAAAAATAGAGATTAATAAACTGATATCATTAAATATTCACGGAAACGCCTTAAACAAGATAACTTTAGTAACACATCGCCAATATATTGAAGCGTTTCCTATCTCTAACGGGATGAAGGCTCGCTCGTATTATTTCGGAAAAGTCCGCATAATTTTCTGCTGAAAATTTGCTCAAGACTCGTATCGTCATACTCCGTAGCCTTTTCCGAAATAATATTCGCTCGCTAGTGGATAATCGGAAAAGTCCGCATAATTTTCTGCTGAAAATTTCTTTGCTTGCGCCCAAGCGCTTTGCAAGATTTTTTAAAAGGAATATTCGCTCGCTAGTGGATAAGTTGTTTACAGAAACAATAGATCTCTTCCATCATTCTTTATTTCAGTCCCGCTTCTTTTATCCGCCAGTTGGCGGATTAGGGCAGTGTTAGTAGATGCCAGATGCACTATTTTATTTCCATGTTTTGCCTGCAAATTATCAATTTGTTCATGTATTACTTTGAATTTTTCTTGTTTTTCGTTTTCGCCGAATAAATCAAGCTGTGAAATTTTCTGATCGGTTAAATCCTGAAGAATAACCCCAGTAGTCCTATACAGTTCACTTTTTACATAAATCTTGTCAAATTCTTCTCTTATGGCAGGCATTATCATCTCCGGCAAGTTAAGTAGAGAATCAAATGTAATCAGTGAAGTGCGAAAGGAGAAACTTTGGGTTTTAAGGAAAAATGAAATTTTTTTAGCTGCTAGGTTATACGCCCTTGCTTTGGCGCAGGCTTCCTCCAGGTTTTTTGAAAGAGCAGAAATTAAAAATGATCTGTCAGATGATGGGGGAGTAAAAGTTCTAGTCTTTTGTATTGAGGCGTAAGTTTCCTTAGGTATTGGATTAATTTTGTAAACCTCTTGGCAGTTAAGTTCCCCCCAAATTTCAAAAAATGGTTTTGTAAGGTTATTTTTTACCCAATTCTCATCTTTAATTGCAAAATCATATGCAGTTTTAATTCCTTTTTTCTTCAAGAATTCTGACGTATTTGGCCCAATTCCCCAGATTTTTTCTATGGCAGTTTTCTGTAAATATTTATGAGATAGGCGGCCCGGAATTATTGTAAGACCGTCAGGTTTTTGCCAATTAGAAGCAACTTTTGCCAGAACTTTGTTTGGTGCAAGGCCTGCCGAGACACTAATGTCTAATTCATTGCGAATATCTTTCTTTACATTTTCTAGAATTTGCAAATATGTCATTTTTAAGGGCTTGCGCCAGCCGGTTAAATCCGCAAAGCATTCATCAATTGAATATTCTTCCACTGTGTCTGTATATCGGCGTACGATGTCAAACATTTTTTGCGAATAGATTTCATAACTTTCATAATCTCCCGGTAGTACTATGACCTGCGGAAATTTTTTGCGGATTTGGTAAATTGGCGTGCCACGGATGAGCCCGAGAGCCTTTGCTTCATATGATAGGGCAGAGGCAATTCCTCTCTCCTCTCCCGTCACGACTGGTTTACCTCGCAATTTGGGATTTTTTGAAACTTCAACTGCTACAAAAAATGAGTCTCCATCAATATGAAGAATAGCTTTCGGCAGATTTCTTATAGACAAAAGTTTCGGCATTCTGTAGTTAGTTGTTGGTTGTAAGTTGTAGGTTAATATTATAGTGAACTAGAGTTCACCCTGTCAAATAACTCCATTTTATGGAGTTCCTGCAAAGCAGGATTCGACAGGGTGAATCCTGTCAAATAAATAAAAAAACGAACCTTATTGGTTCGCTTGGGTTTCAAGCCTCTTCATTACTTTTGCATTTTCCAGAATAAAAGCTAGAGCTTCTTCAGGAGGAATTTGGAGTATTGTCGCTACTTTAATTACTTTTTGCCAAGCATCTTCAATTGGCCAACCTTTGAGTTGAGCTGCTTCAGATAAATCCTTTTGCATCCTCTCTGGGCAGATTTTCATTATTATACCCCCATAACTAGAACTCTAGAATTAAATTAGCAGAAAATTATATAGTGTCAATGTTATAATTTAAAAATGAAAAATGAAATCGCTGTTTTCGGAGGTGGTTGCTTCTGGTGCACGGAGGCGGTTTTTAAAATGTTAAGAGGAGTTGAAAAAGTTTTACCTGGATATGCGGGCGGTACGGTGGAGAATCCGACATCCGAACAAGTTTATAGTGGTAACACAGGACACGCTGAAGTAATTTATATTGAATATGATCCAGAGCAAATCACTTATAGAGACTTGCTTACTGTTCTATTTGCCTCACATGACCCAACAACTCTAAATAGGCAGGGGGCTGATATTGGAACCGAATATCGCTCTGTAATTTTTTATACTAATGAAAAGCAGAAAGAGAATGCAAAGAATTTTATTAAAGAACTGAATGAATCAAGTAAATCCGGCAAGCCCATAGTTACCGAACTTGAACCCCTTACAAAATTTTACGAGGCAGAAAATTACCATAGGGATTTTTATGAAAACAATCAAAACAGTCCGTATTGCGAAATTGTCATAAACCCAAAACTTCAAAAAGTACAAAAAGAATTTGCCGATCTTTTAAAAAACAAATTTAAATAAATCATTATTTGTTAATTCGTTCGAATTAACAAATAATAAATAATTGATTTGATAATTTTACTATTACTTTATTTAAGAAAATAAAAAACCACCTTAATGGTGGCAGTATCTTTAATCCAATATTCCTTTTCCTGCCCGACCTGCGTGCGGTCTATGTTCCCAACCCTGAGGTCTAGGAGTTACAGAAGGCACTGAAGGTACTTCAACTTTATTACCAACCTTTGCTCTGCTTGGAGGGAGAGCTCCTCCTCTGGCATTATCCATCCAATCCTCAATAGTCATTGAAGAAAGAAAGTCCTGAAGAGTCGGTACAAAAAGCATATCGTAATCTTCAAGCACATGTCGCTCCGCAATATCTACCACTGAAACCTTGTGTCCATCCGAGTTGGTGATGAAATCACCGAACTTCAAGGGTACAACCTCTCTGATAAACCACGAGTTGTGCGTCAGAGTACGGTGCCTCGCATCGTTCATATGACTTTTACTTGAATCCAAGAACTTATGGATTTCAATGTAATCTTCGGGTTTTCCACCAAATTGTTCAGCGGAGTTTGCGGCATGCTTCGTGGCGTGCATTCTTTCTCCTTTGTGGTTTCCGGTGTTTATCCTACTCAGCTAATTTTCTGTGTCAAACTTTAGTTAATCAAAAATATTGACGAGGTGTTTGTCTATTTCACGCTGGTCTAGATCATAGAAATTTTTGCCTTCTTCATGTAGAGTTTTGGCAAGAGCCGTGCCGACAAATCTCCAGTGCCACGGTTCAAACTGATAATAACTATTACCCTCAGGGTAGGAGAGAATAAAGCCGTATTTATAAGCGTTTTCTTGAAGCCATTTGAATTCTGGAGTCTTGGAAAAACCGGAGAAAGTATCAGCCACTTTCAAAGTTGTAAAGTCAATTGTAGTACCTAACTGGTGTTCAGAGTACCCCTGGTCTGCTGAGAATTTATTTGCACCTGATCCGTATGTAAAGGCATAACTATCTTTGAGAACATTTTGTTCATTGAAAGATCTGTATCCGGAAATTACAAGTAAATTCATTTCATCTGATTTTGCAGCCTGTATAAGATTATTTAGAAAAGGTTCAATTTTGGCATGCACTCTTACTATCCTTGATCCAAAAGTGTTGTTTTCGTCAATTTCTGAAAGAGAAGAGGGGATATAATTTTCATTCAAAAAATAAATTTTTGAGTATTTTTGTAATAGTTCTTCGTCTGTCTCTTTTAATTTCTTAAGAATTCCCACTGTCCCAGCAATCTCTTCGATTTGATATGCAAATGAATCATTTCTTTGTTTTTCCGTTTCAAGTCTATAAATCAAATCCGTATTTTCATGACCTGTCTGCAATAATGCACTTTCTTTTTCACTCAAAGTGTTCTGAATAAAATTATTTTCTTTTGATAGTTGCCAGTATTTCCAACCCAAAAAACCTAGGCCCGCTATCAGAAGAAAAATTATAAAAGCAATATTTTTTTTTTGCTTGAAAAACATAAAGAGCTATTCTAACACATTTAATATTCGCCAAAAGTTTTCTTGGGAAAATTTGGACAAAAAAGCACCCTGATATGTATCAGGGCGCACCATACTCAGATTTTATCGATTTGTTCAAGCAACTTCTCTGCTTCATTCGCTCTTTCAAGTTCAAAATCTATCTTATTGATTTCATCGTCTCTGTCCGAGATTATCTGTTGCCGCCTTTGATCAAGTTCTGCGACTTGGGTATTACTTCTTTCAGTAATCTCTTTACGCCTATAAAGTAGAGATTCTCTGCGTGAAATCAGCCAGCGAAGCTTTTCAAGGCGATCAGTCGGTTCAATATCTGGAGATGAAACAAATTCCAATGCACTTCTCGTCAGCTTATAATTGCCAATTCTTTTACCACCTTCCTTTTTGACACCTTCAAGCAAACTTTTCATTTGGCTTGGATTTGTTTTGGGTCCATAGTACTTTCTGGTAATTCTAGCTGATTCAACTCTTGTTAATGTTCCTACCAGATTTTTACCAACTGCTCTGAAGAATTCGTTGATAAAATTCCTGTCTGTATCTGTAAAGGCAGTTCCTCTTGATATGTTCATTATTCCCACTTTCTCTCCTGGAGGAGATAGTACTTTCGGTTCTCTTTTACCTTGAGCTCCCGCTAGTTCCACCCTATGACGAGCCTGTTCAGCTTTCTTTTGCTCCTGCAGGGAAAGTAAATCCATCAGATGGCTCAAAAGTTGTTTTATTACTGCAGTATTAAGAATGAAGGAACTTACTCGCGCACCCTTACTTTGCAAAGAACGTAATGCGGATTTATTACTTTGCTCAGTTAGGAGCCAGTAATCTCTAGCATTTGCTGAAATGGGCCTTACGTTCGTAAAAACAATACCAGATCTTTCAAAGGCTCTTGTCATTTCATCGTGACTTTTATCGCGCCAGCCAAAGACTCGGATTTTACCGCCGTTTCTAATTGTTTCCCTCAACATTCTTACCATTAACTGTAACTGGGTTTCTGTCAGCAATGTCTTCTCCTTTGATAGAGCAAAATTCTAAGATAAAAATAACCCTAAAAATTAATTTTGTCAAGAAAAAAGCGCCCCGATGTATATCGGGGCGCGTTTCGAACTTACGAAAAGATTCTTTGAAGCTCGGAGTTTACCTCAGTAAGTCTCTTCTGAAGGTTATCTCTCTCAATGAAGAGGGCTTGAGCTTTTGCCATCTTTACCGTAGCACTGGCCTTCTTTTCTAACACTGTTTGTAATCGAGGAGCGCGGGAGCTACGAGTCTTCCGCTTCTTTCCGCGGCCCTTCTTTTCAGTCTCTTCAGTTCCAGTTACTTCGGAAGATACGAGTTTCGTCAAAGGAGCAAGTGCTCGATAAAACCGGGCATTCTTGCGATTCTTGCCCCTAACAGGTTTGAAGTACTTTCGAAAATTACGCACTTTTGCACCGGTACCAAAGTGCGCGCGAAGGACATCATGCAGGTCAAACGTGCTAATTGGCTGTGCCAAATCTTTGACCTTATTCAATAGATCCTTCACAAACGCCTTCAATTGGTCCTTGGTGGGTTTCTGGGACCGGCTTCCTGCTGACTTGTGTGTTGCGGGCATTACTGCCTCCTGGTTAAGAAAAATGCTATCCACAAGTACTATATACTCTATTAACTTTTTGTCAAGAAAAATAAAAACCGTCCCATAACTGTGGGACGGTAATTAACTAACTCGCTTTTGAACTTCTTTTACCCAAACTTTTTACCCTCTTTGTTCGTGCCATCTTTGGCTTGACCAAAGTGAGTTTCGGTTTGGATTCATCTGATGAAGACTTTGTCCGACCTGGTTGGCGACCGGCCAACGCATCGCCGTGAACCAGCATGTAAACGTAGGGGCCGTTCAACTCATCCAAAACAGGACGAGCGAAATTGACCCAATCAGACTGCTCCGTTGAATGTAACTGGAGAGCCTGGAGCATTATGTATTCCTGAAAACGCATCAGCGTTCTGTCGGAATGATCCTCACACTGTCTCCAGAGAGGATGCAGTATGTTAATCCTTAAAACTCCATAATCCTCATCAAGGTCCCACAACCTGTCAGAACCTTGCATTGGATCATGTGTGAGCTGCAACCCCAAACTGCCTTTGGAGACAATAGTGCGTCTCTTACCCTTTGGTCCTGAAACCGTGTAAGGGGTATGATCCACTTTTTCAACTTCAGGTTCTTTTTTCTCTGCATTATCTCCACCAGTGTGACCTTCTTGTCCAGTCACAACCGCAACTGAGGTTTCATCGCTTTTCTTTCCCTTTCTCTCAATATGTCCTTGTCCCGTAGAACCTTTTTTGAAGGTCTTCAGGCCGGCAAAGAGATGGGGGAAGTTTTGCAGTATGTCCTCAATCACTTTCATGGAGCGAATACCCAGATTCTGATACCGCTCTTCCTTTTGTTCTTCCTGCGATTCTTCAAAATGTTTTGAACCTTCCTGTTCAAACCACTTCTCAATTACGCAGCAGAATCCCACAAGAGCATCGTCCTCTTCAAATCCACGACGACTGACGTGAAGTCTGATTCTGCTGTTGAGAACCTCACCCTCAAAGGTACCGGACCTCAGAGCAGAAATCACCTCATCGCTGAGATGGCAGACCTCAGGTAAAGATCGATTGAAAGCGCCCCAGTCAAGACGGAAATCATTTCCCGTTTCACCGATGAGGACTTTACCCCTGCGATGCTTGCCAATCTTCTTGGCAAGAAAGAGACGGAAAATTGTCTTTCCGCAATCTTTTTCTTGCATCTCTGTCTCCGGCAGCTTTACTCCCTCAAACTCCTTTGCACGGAACTCCTGATGTAACCGCTCTCCATCCTCATCAATGATGGTAATCAGGACGAGAGTCTTGTTTTTCCGCATTGCATGACCGAATCTAACTAGGATTTCCTCTCGCAGCGAATCAATCGTTACGCGATTAATCTGTCGGTCAGAAGTGTAATTATGAATCCGATACTCAGTCCGCCATGGAACAAATGTCACTCCTCGTGAACTAGTTCCGCCATCTCTGGCAAAAACCAAATCAGGCCGAGTCTGCATTGGTATTCCTTCAATCTTTTCTTGAGCTTCTAGTTCTTTTGTGTTGAATGTCCATTGCTTAAAGTCCCGTGGATCATGCTTGGGAGTTGAGATAAAGATAAGGTCCACGCACTTTCCAAGTGCGGAAATCAGACCGTAGCCAAACCTTCCAAGCTTATCCCTTTTTTTCAAAGAGAATCCGATTTTTGAAATCGCTTTGTCAAATTCCGCAACAGTAACACCGTCACCATCATCTCGAATTGAGATATTTCTCTGCTTCTGATTTATGACGATAGTTATTGACTGCGCGCCCTTATCGATGCAATTCTGAACACATTCAAGCAGAACATCTAAGAGTCGCGGATAGTTGCCGGCGACCTTAAGTAGCGTCCTACCTTCATGGAAACCGAAGGGTCTTTTGTCCATTTTTCCTCCGTTTGATTTAGGATTAATGGCCATTCATCACCTCCAGTGCTTTTTCACTGCAGAGGCGACTTGAAGCTTTGGAAAGACGAAACATTCCATCAGATCCAGTAAGTTTGCGCAGCTCATTGCGCTCTTCTCTAGTGCCACTCACAGCATTCTCAAGAAGCGGAGTAATGGCAAGCACGAGATGAGCAAGAATTTCAACTGACGTTTCTTTACCAGTTGGAGTCTTCTTTTGTACAGGTGTTTCCGTGACTTCAGGTTCTTTTCTTGCGTCAGCTTTGCGTATCACTTCTTTCAGATGTTCAACGGCTTCAGTGATCGATTTTTTACGAGATTCCTTCATTCTGATGATTTGCTCGGCTCTGTCACGAGAAGTTCCGGCTTTCCCTAAAGCTATTCTTAGGACCGAGGAGTTGCCACCGCTTAACTTAAGTTGCCTTACAGCTTCACCAATCGGCAATACTCCAAGCGCCAGCATTTCTGCCAAAGCATAATTAGGACTCGTACGCCGGAGACTGATAAGCTCAATAAGGCTATATCCGACCCTATCAAGATAAAATCTTAATCTCAGAAGATGAATACCGTTTGGCTTACCTTTTTCTGCAAGCCAAGTGTTAACTGCATCAGTACTTACACCGACAAATTCCGCTAACGGTCTCTTTGCGTTACTTGACATTTTTGACCCTTTTTGGGGCCAAAAGTTTCTCGCATAATCCAAGAAGCATTCTTTGGTGGTTCCACCCTTTATCATCTCAGGTCTCCTTATTGCAAGTTAATTATTAACGAACATTCTGCCAGTAATTTAACTGTAAAAACCTATGTTGTCAAGATTTAAATTTAGGACAGATATCATCTTAAAAAGTTAAAATATTTAAATGACTAAATTTTTTGAAGTTTTAAGTAAATCTGAGATCCGGATTTTAAAAAAACTTAATACTCCGGTTAAAATCCAAAATTTTTTGGAAACTCTACCTATAAATTTTAATGAAACTCTTTATTCGCCTTGCCTTGTCTTAAAAAATAAAACTGCCCATTGTTTTGAAGGCGCTTTATTTGCTGCATCCGCACTACTTTATAATGGTAAGCCAGCAATAATTCTTGATTTAGTAACAGAACATAATGACGATAGTCATGTTGTTGCATTATTTAAAGAGGGGAGTAAGTGGGGGGCGATAAGTAAAACCAATCACGCGGTACTGCGTTTTAGAGATCCGATTTATGACTCACCTCGGGCAGTTGCTTTCTCATATTTCCATGAATATTTTAAAAATGATGGCAAGAAAACTCTGCGCAGCTATGCAGTTTTTAATTTAAATAAAATAAAAAGAAATTGGGTAACTGATGAAAGGGGGATCTGGCACATAGACAAAGCATTAAACAAAACAAAACATATTCAATTTTTATCTAAATCAGCAATTAAAAAACTTCGCAAAGCTGATCCGGTTGAAATAAAAGCTGGCAAACTAACTGTCTGGAAAACTCACAAAATATAAAAATATTAAATAAATCATTCCAATTCCACTAGCGGAATTGGAATAATTTATGATTAAAAATGCCAGCTAATTACAGCTGACATTCTGTTGAAAGTGTGAGAGCACTTTTTCTTCCACAACATTTTCTGCTTCCTCAACAATTTTCACTACACCTCCTAGGTTCTTAAACTGGACGAGGTTTACAATGAGCATTGCAGTCGCTGGTCGCCCGGGCTTTACCCAAACAAGACCGCGGTCAGTCAAAATATCGTCAATGTTTCGGAATGGAAGGTTGATAGAGTCCACTGGAACTTCAAAACCATTTGGACTACAACTGACACCAAGTTCATGCTCTGGGTGATCATCAGTCTTCCTTAAACACATGCGGGTGTGAGAAGCTCTGCCACCAGTAAGCCAGATTTCTTCTCTTAGACCTTCTAATCCTCTCCTTCGACGACGCAACTTAGCTTCCAAATCGATTGGTAGATTTATTACTAAAGTCATCGCATTTGCTAAGTCTTTTATTTCGAGACCAAGCATTAAAGATCTGATATCGTCAGCCTCATAAAATTTTTCACCTATGTAGCAGGTGTATTTCATTTTATCCTCCCAACTTCAGGGTTTGTGCCGATATTTCTGATCAGATTCTCTATAAAAACTTAAATTTGTCAAGATCCGCTCAATATTGATAATTTTTATAAAACCCCAACATCCGCCATTTGGCGGATGTTGGGGTTACCATCCAAGTGTTTCAAACAAAAGTTTTCTTGCCATCTGTGCAAGATAAACTGCGTCATGATCTGCCCTATGGGGTTTCTCACGTATATCTGGAACTCCTAGCTCGGACAAACTTGCATCCGGCAATCCGGTATACCCTTTGAAAAGAGAAGTCAAATCAAGCCCCCTCCATCCAAAAGGAGACGGAAATGGGCAATGCTGACCGAATAGTAGACTTATTCTGCCACTGTCAAAAAATACAGTATCAGTTACGCCGACTATTTCTTCAGCGCTTGCTTCGACTCTTCTTTCCTGAATCCAATTGTAAAACTGTCGCATTACAGCATCTGGATGCGGACAAATCTTTCTCATTAGTTTAAGGACTAAATCAGGTTTGAAATCTTTGTGCCCTGTGACAAATACAGGATTGACTTCCCAGCTTTCCTGAATACAGTCAAGTTGAGAGCATGCAATTTTCATTGCTTCAGCTGAAAATCTATATGAAAGAGGTTTTAATTCAGAATAAAAGACCCAGCCTCTTTCCTCGTAATCCCTGTATTTAAGCAAGTCACGAGTTATTACTACGGCTCCAATTGAAATGGTGCTATGAATTCCCAACTCGGGACCCGCAGCCTCTGTATCCAGAGCAATATATAATTTTCTTGGCAAACCCGTCTCTCTGCAAGTTTCTGAAAAAAGACTAACTATCTTTGCGAGAAAGTCAAATTGAAACAACATTCCAACATTCTGCAGAATGTTGGAATGTTGTAAGTGTTACAAAATTACCAAACTCTATAAATTTCCCGCGATCCTGAAACATACATATCATTCATATCTTTATATCTTTCCATATCCTTCTTTATCTCCTCAGTTGGGTTTTCTAATCTCTTCCAGTTTTCTTCAAAAGCAGAGAGACTCTCGAATTGACTCACCATTATCACTCGATGCCATTGGCCGGTCATATCAGTCATTACATGCTTCATTTCAGGTGAAATTTTCATGGTCTCTTTAAACATCTTGGCAAGTTTAGAAGCATTGCCCGGCTTGCAAACAAAAATATCGTGTACGATGATCATAAAAGTCTTTAAATTAATAACGATTAATACTATTACATTATCACTTAATATATTCATTCCAACTTCACTACCGATAATTATATTTTATTCTATAAAGATGAGAATAAAATGACGAATGACATACTTATAAAAGCATTCCTGAATATTTTTCTACTGACTCTACTTCTCGAATTTTTAATTCGGGCCATATATGTGGCGCGCAAGAAAAATTTTCACAGAAGAAAATAAAAGAAAAAAACGCCCTATTTGGGCGTTTCGTCCTTTCCAAGAATGAACTCTCCGGTTTTTGTAACAATCGAGTCAACAGTTTCACCTATTCTCTCTCCGATTTTATTTATTGCTTCTTCAACACCACTGATAGGTGATCCTCCCACTTCTCTTTGTTCTGCTTCAGGTACTTTTGGTACTTTTGCATGGAGCTGTTTTAGACATCCGGGGCAGTTTACTGGAATGGTTTTTCCTGCGAACTTAAATGAAACACCGATACGAAAGATACGATTACACACTCCTTCATCGCACTTCACGACAACAATTAGTCTGTCGTTCATATCTCCTCCTTTTGAGAATTTCTTCTCGTTATTATAGCAAATCCCTCTAAAAAATCAAGTTTTTAAATTAAAAAAGAGCACATTCGTGCTCTTTTTACTCCCACCATCCAATAATTCTTCCGAATTCCTTCGGCCTTCTGCCGCGGATATATTTTCCTTTTTCGCTCGTTCCTTTCCAATGGTACCAATACTGCTTTCCAGGATGATAACAATACAGCGCATCTGCTGTAATTCCTTCAATTACCACATAACGATAAGAAGTTTCGAAAATATCACCTTCATTACTCTCAATAATTTCTCTGGCTCTTTTTAGAGTAGTGCAGATAGCAACAGTTCTTTTCCCGCCTTTTCTCTGGCTTTCCTCATTCGGATAGCCCGGCACAATAGTCGTTACAGAATAGAGAATCAAGGCGTCTTTCTTGCGTCTAATCCGATGAATACCTATAAGACGGATATCTGCCATAATAACACCTCCTTGTTTAATGATTGTTTCTATTGGTACTTTATTTCAACTGAAAATAATAGTCAAATAAGTCAGGTCTTTAAATCACTACTAATTTACATAGAAAATTTTTCTGGTATATTTTAAATCCATTCCGCGGTAGCTCTCCGCCAGCTGGCGGAGGTTGAGCGGCTCAAATATGTATACAGTTTACGCTCTATATAATTCTACACATCGTAAAATCTACATAGGTCAAACTAAGGATATGGGTGACCGGTTAGAATTACATTTGAAAAAATTTTTTAAAAATTCTTATACCGCTAGATTTTCTGGCGAATGGATGGTAATTTACACAGAGCAAGCTGCTGATCGTGAAGCTGTTATACGACGTGAAAAACAGTTGAAAAGCTATCGCGGTCGTGAGTTTGTAAGAAAATATATTCCGCGGTAGCTCAGTGGTAGAGCGGTCGCCTGTTAAGCGATTGGTCGTAGGTTCGAATCCTACCCGCGGAGCCAGATGTGACATCAATAAATTTGCATTTTACGTCCTAATAGTTTTGCTAAGAAGACATTATTGAGTTCGTAACTATTATTGACATTCAACAACACATGATTATAATCTTCAAAAGATTTTACTCTTGGTGAAATATGGGTTTTGCTGAGCAAATGAGTGATTTAAGCGATAAGTACCCCGAAACTGCAGACAGGATTAGAGAGGGTCAAGAGAGGATAGAACAACTACAAATTGAAAATGCGAGAAAGAAGCGAATAGCTGATAAAAGAATATTGGCTAACCTCATTAGTGTTTTAAGAAAAAAGCGTTTAACTTTGAGGGAAAAAAACCTTGTAAGTAGGGCTGAGCAAATAATCAAAGATTTATAGATATCTCCGCTCGTTAATTACCAATGAGCGGTTTTTTATTGCATTGAATTTAATCTTTATTAATTTGTCAGGGCGGCTTCTATGGCAAGAGAAATTACAAATCCGATTATTTCAGCTAGACTGTAGTATTCTCTGATTTTAAACATTACTAATTCATATTCAATTAATAAACAATATTATACTGTTGCATAATTATGAAATATTATAAAAAAGAAAAAGAATTACGAAAAACTGTTCCGCCAAGGTTAGAGGGGAAGGTAAAGAATGCAATGATGAGAACCGTTAAGAAAAAGAAAAAAGTTCCTATTAAAGAAAAGAAACTATCTCTAAAAAATGAGTGGTAAAAAACTAAAAACCTTGCAATAACTTGCAAGGTTTTTAGTTTTTAAGAACTGATCCCATTAGTAATTGTTACAAGTATTACACCAATCTTATCAAGGGCTGCACTGAATGCGGCGCGTCTTTGAGCAATTACATCAACTTGTAATTTTACCGGTTGCAGAATATTCCAAATTGATTGGAGATCGCTTTCAGTGGCGCTATCCTTGACTTGGTTAAGTCTGGTTGAAGCCAAACTTAATGAAATTGAAGCTTGGGCAAGGGTCATATTTTCTTGCTGCATTTTTATTTGTTCTTGATTTAGGACAACTAGCATCTGTGATAGAGCGATGCTAAGGGCTGGCGCAATCGCTACTACTTCATTACGAGTAAGGGCGTGCGCATTTTGAGCTGGTAAACCAACAGTTAATACTGAGGCGATAAGCAGTGAAGAAATTATTTTTTTCATTTTTTTACCCGATATAATTTTGTAAAACAAAATTTTCGGCGGTTAAACCATTAAATCCTAAGTGCGACCATTGCTTATGACGAATTAATAAACTCTTTAATTACATTTTGAATTTAAAAAATGAATACTTAATGAAGTGTATTCTCATTTACTTTTCATGTATTATTGGTAGACTTCTAAAATCCAGGAGGATATATGTCAGAAGAACAAAAAGCGGCCGAAAGAGTCAAGGAAGTACAGAAGGACCTAGCGGAAGCAAAGAAGGGGGAAGCCGAAGTTCATGAGAAAGCCGCTGAAGCAGCTAAAAAGGATGCTGCCGAGGCAGAGAAGAAATCGAAATAAACTCCTTGCAAGCGCTCTTCTTTGAGAAGAGCGCTTATTTTAGTAAAATATAAATATATGCGGATTAACATAAAGACCACTCATATTGAATTAACTCCTGAAATTGAGAAATATATTGAAAAACGTTTAGGAGCATTTAATAAATTTTTGGGCAGGGACAGTATGAATTCACTCTGTGAGGTGGAAGTTGGCAAAACCACAGAGCATCATAAGTCAGGAAACGTCTTTAAGGCAGAAGTGAACCTTACATGCGGGGGTAAAAATTTCTATGCGGTTTCAGAAAAGAGTGATTTATATTCTGCAATTGATGAAGTAAAAGATGAAATACTTCAGAAGCTAAAATCTAATAAAGAAAAGAGGATTACGATAATGAAAAAGGGCGCATTGAAAATAAAAAATTTAATCAAAGGTTTGGATTTTTGGAAATAGAATATGGACCTCAATAAAAAAATCAATTCACAAATATCATTAGGAATTCTTATTGGCATTCTCGGGCTGATTTTGATATTGCAATTTCTTGTTAAAACAGAGGAAAAAGTTCAGGCCTCATATTATCCTGTAATTCCAGTAGCAAACAACTAACAATTTACTCTGTTAAATCCCGCTAATGCGGGAACCCAGCACTTAGCTTACTAAGTGCTGGGTTATTTAACAGGGCGAGCAACTAACAACGAATTACTTTATCTCAAATAGCCGTTTTTAAAATCAATAAAATCCATCTCTTTTTTCCCCTCAGGTATAACTTTTTCTATAACCAGTTCACCATTATCAATTTTTGCCTTTGAAATTATTGTCCTTATTTTTTTTCCTTTTGATTCAAAATATATGTAAGCTCTCGGCCAAATATGATATGCCCTGATCTTCCTTAGATTGTCTTGGGGGCTCTCCTCAAGATTTATTAAGGCGTCTTCTTTTATTATTTTCTTTGTGAATGTTGCTTTGTTTTCATCTTGTATTGTGGGTTTGATTTCTCCTGTTAAATATTTTGGCAGTGTCTCAATAAGAAGGTTTCCTCCTTCTTCAGCTAAAATTTTCTCTAAAACTCCTGCATACGGAGGATTATCAGATTGCCACTCTATAACTTTCTTTTGTGAAAGTATTGGTCCATGGTCCATTTCCTCGTCCATTTTCATTATTGAAACTCCCGTTTCATTTTCATAAAGTATTGCGCTTTCAATGGGGGAAGCGCCACGAAGTTTTGGCAGAAGGGAAGGGTGGACGTTAATAACTCCGTGTTTTGGTATGTCTAGAACCTCTTTTGGAATTATTTTACCAAAATCACAAACAACATATAACTCACAACTAACAACTGACAGATTCTTTATGAATTCGGTGTTCTTAAGTGTTGTCGGTTGTAAGTAGTCAATGTTGTTAGTAGTTGCCCACATCTTAACGGCTGGGGCAGTCAAAGTGAGATTCCTTCCTTTGGGTTTATCTTCTTTTGTGACAATTAATTTTGGCAACCAATCTTTCTCCTTGAGTTTCTCAAGAATTTTTATAGAAAAATCAGTTGTACCGAAGAAGATAAATTTCATATATTAAAAATTAAAATTCAAATATCAAAAATACAAATTAAAAATAAAAAATTTTTTGATTTTTGCATTGTAATTTTTATTTTTACTTTTTCATTTTTTATTTAATAATTCTGGTGGTATCTCTTTTAAATCTTTTGCTTTGTCGGTAAAAAGCACCCCGTTGAGATGGTCAGTTTCGTGCTGAAAAATCTGGGCAAGCAGTCCTGAGGCACCTTTTTGATGTTGTTTACCACTCTCGTCAGTGTAAGTAACAACTGCCTTGACGGATCTTTTCACCTTTCCGTAAAGGTATCTTACTGAAAGACAACCCTCTTCCATCTCACTTTTTTCTTTTGAAAGTTTAATAATTTTTGGGTTAATAAAAACCGAATCGGGGTAATTGTGTTTTGTAACATCCTCTCCTTTTGTGTATGCGCTAACTTTTCCTGATACGACAAATATTCTTTTTGATATACCAATCTGTGGGGCAGCCAAAGCAACCCCGTCGCCTTGAGTTTTGAGTGCCTTTTTCATATCGGAAATAATTTTTTTCAGTTTGAAAGTCCCAATTTCACTTTTTGAGACCTCTTTTGCTGTCTGTCTTAGAATTTTATTTTCTTTTTGGATTATTCTAACCATTGGCAAAACTTTATCATAAACTTATTAAGAAAAAAGCCCCGATTGCAAAGTCGGGGCCGATAAAGCTATTATCTCGAAAGATTTGCCTCCGCAAGCATTCGCATGCGGCGCGTGTTCACTGAATCGCCAAGCATTTCGTAGAGGATTGATGCTGTCTTGAACTCCTTGAAGCTCTCGGTATGTCTTGCTTGATATCTAATGAGTTTTAGTCGTGTGGCTTTGTTAGTAATCCTTTCAAGCCACATCTTGGCTTTTTCAAAAAACATTGAATCACCTGGGGGCGGAAAAACTTTTCCGGAAAAATCACTGTAGTGTCCCATTGCGAATTTCGAGAGATAGTGAGCAGCAGCTTCACGTGATACACGCTGCGCATCTTCAATAAGATTCATTTCAATGTACTCGTGGTAACCCGCTTCTCTGGCTTCTTCATCAACATTGCTTCTGTTGCCCTCGCATATATTGTCTGTAGTTAAGAGATCCACGTTATGGCGTTTCCAAAGTTTTGCATCAGAAGTCTGAAGACGACGCGTGATCTCATAGATAGCCACAATCTCTCCGACAATGTAATGACAAGCAGGGAACTGCTGCTTATAACTCCGCTTAGCCTCGTCCTCATCACGGTAACGCAGAGCTGGATTAAATCCCGTCCTTCTCACTATCGCCAAATTTGCTCGCATATACCGATTAAGAAGAGGACGAGTAATCTTGGTATCAACACCCTCGTCCCACGCCTCAAGCAAGTATTTGAGTACTTCTCCATGCGGACCGTAGGAAGTGGTCCCAAAGTTACTGTCCATCAGACTGTCGATCGCAAACAAAGCATCGATCGTTTGTTTTAGATCAGATGATACTTCTCTGGGCATTTCACGCGCCGCCAAAAGATAGAGTCTGATGGCTTCAACTAGTCTGTCAGCTTTTTGATACTCATCAATTGTATTTAGAGCCTCGGATGTTAGTAACGCAGCTCTTTGATATTGCTTTACGGGATCTGCCGGAGTGCTGTCCTCCACTTTTGTTGCTACATTTACCGGCTTTTCCGCGTAAGTGTAAATTTCACTTTCAGGAACTTCAGCCAGCTGGCCACCGCACTGAGCATCTCTTTCATCATCGGTCAAATTGTCTTCAGAAGAGTGCACGGAGCAGGGGTCATCATTATCACTGCAGGCATTAATGGAAAAGACGCCAAAGCAGGCAAGAGCGCAGAGCAGGTATTTCATTTCTCCTCCTTATGTGAAAGAACCTAATAAATCCGCTTTCTTTCTACCATACAATTTATCTTTATGTCAATAGTAGTTATTACAGTAGACTTTCAGGATCAATACGAATTGCGACTTGCTGAGGCAATGATATTAAAATTCTCAAAAGCTCTTCGTTTGGCCAATTTTCGGGTTTGAGACGCAGTAATATATTCATAACTGCATTTCCCCGTTTACTGGGCTCACCTTGAAAAGGGGTGGGACTCCATTTGTTTAAAAGCAAAGCAATCTTTTGAGCCTCATTTGAGACTGTCGGTTTCCTTCCCTCCAGGGACAATTTAATAATCAAGGAAAAAGGCGGATAATTAAATTCTTTCCTATCCTTGATTTCCTGATTAAAAAATTCGTTGAGATTTCCGCTTAGAGCATGCTCAAAGATTTTATTTTCCGGATTTCTGGTCTGAATTACAAAAACATTCTGCGCGCGCGCACGAAGAGCAATTAACAAATAAAAAATTCTTTCATTTATTCTAAAATCAGGTAAAGATATTAGGGAATCAATTGAAGCCACAGCAACATTTTCTGTCTTGCCTTTGTATTGAAGCAGCATCAGTTCCGTGCCAAGAAGTATTGAGCCGGGTTCCGCTATAAATTTTTTTACCAAGTCTCTGGCCTTCTTATCTGTTTTTACATTTTCCCTGTCCAATCTAAAAATTTTTGCTTCAGTAAACTTCTTTTTTATTTCTTTTTCAACATTTTCCACTGCAACTCCCAATGTCATCAGCCTCCAACCGCCGCAGTTTGAGCACTTTTGGTCGCTTGAGAGCGTTTCTGTGCATCGGTTGCATTTAAAGTAATTTGCCGCCTCTTTGCCGTATAAAACCATAGGCGTTTGGCAACGCGGACACGAGACACTCTGCCCGCAATCACCGCAAAGGGTGATGGGGGAGAGTCCTTTTCTGGCTCCAAAAATAATAAGTTTTTCATTGTCGGCAATATTCCTATCAATTAATGATTCCAATTCTCTAGATAATATCTTAAATTCACTTTTCTCCTTTTCAGTGTCATCTCGTTTTTTATTCATTTTTATGAGCATTGCATTTGCCTGAGAGGGATATCTGGTTTTTACAGAAAAATATTCTTGAAATTGCTCATTTTTGAATCTAAACATTGTCTCAATGGAAAGCACGCAGTCAGCCAGAATCAGTCTGTTTTTGTGGTTCTTGGCGAATTTTTCAACAAAATATCTCAAGTCAATGAATGGCCTTGATTGTGTGCGGTATCCGCGCGAGTTTTCTCTGTCTAGAACTATTGTAGAAATATCCTTCCTCTGGATTGATAAAAATGGAGGAGTTCCGAGTATCAAAACAGGGTGATCCTCGTCGTGAATTTTTTTTATCTGATTAGCGAATTCTTTTTTTGTGAGAGAGCTATTAAGGATTGCTGTGTATTTCTCTATTCCCTTTCCGAGTAATATTTTGTAAAAATTTATATCTTCTATTGTTGGTAGGCAGATGAATACTGATGAGTTTCTAGCAAATTCTTCTCTGATAAGACTCTTATAGTGCGCAATTCTCTCCTCATTTTCTGTCTGAAAAACTAGTGGCTCCCTGGTTAAATTCTCTTTTCTCCTTTCGCTTTTCTCCTTTCCATTTTTCCTGATTGATTCCTCTATTATTTGTTTTGGCAGGACATGTCCGAGTACCGCGCCAGTAGTTGTTCCAAAATATTGCGCAGTTTCTTTTGCTGACTCAAAAAATGCTGGAGTTATAAAATTCTTTGAAAGAACTTTTTCTATTTTTCGCAGTTTATATGGAGAAGTTCTAATTTTTGCTCTTTCATTTACTACCTCACTACTCCCAACTACAAGAGCATTTATATTTTTTTTACGCAGAGGTATTGATACCAAAGCTCCAAGCTCTATGTTGTCTCCACCAAAATATGACAACGTTTCTCTGCTGATTCCTTTTGCAATTGGAATTACCTCGTAGAGTTTCATCCCGTTAGAGATAGAAAGTGCTCACTATAGTTTATATTAAACACTTTTCTCTCAAAAAATTAAGCGACTATTTAATAAATAAAATGATTTAATTTTTAAGCACTTCCGTAAATGATTGTAATACCTATTAAATAATAGATGATGTTAATTATTATTAATATAACTAAGTTTATCAACCAAATAATCTCTAACGGGATTCATATCTAATATAATAACTTGAAATTTGAAGCTTTAAGCTTCCCGAAAGAAATTTACCCTCTGGCAAATTTCTAACGGGCACGGTAAGCTAAATGCAATATTAATGGCTATTCTGTCTAAAAAATTAGGGATTGATTTGGGCACAACCTCTGTATTGGTATTCGTTCCCGGAAAGGGGATTGTTCTAAACGAGCCGTCCGTTGTGGCTATTTCAGAGGAGGACAATAAAATTCTGGCAATCGGGCTTGATGCTAAGAAAATGATAGGCAAGACTCCCGATTCAATCGTTGCCTACAGACCAATGAAAGACGGAGTAATTGCAGACTACAGGGTAACCGAGGCAATGCTACGCTATTACATAAATAAATCTTTGGGCAAATGGAGTATTGCCAAGCCAGAAGTTTTAATTTCTGTTCCAGCAGGAGTCACTTCAACAGAGAGGCGCGCCGTGGTAGAGGCGGCGATAAAAGCGGGAGCAAAAAGCGCTTATGTTGTCAAAGAGCCGATTTTGGCTGCAATTGGCGCCGGTATTCCTATTCATGAACCAATAGGACATATGATTGTTGATATTGGAGGAGGAACAACGGATGTTGCAGTAATATCGCTTGGTGGGATAGTGGCATCAACTTCTGTTAAAGTTGCCGGGAATAAAATTGATTCTGCAATAGCAGATCATATTAAAAGAACTTATAACTTGGCAATAGGCGATAGGACAGCGGAGGAAATTAAAATTAAAATAGGTTCAGCTATACCTCTTGATGAGGAGCTTACAATGACTATTAAAGGCAGGGACTATGTACTTGGGCTTCCGCGCTCGGTGGATATAAAGACCAATGAAGTGGTAAAGGCAATTAGCAGGGAATTGCGGGAAATTATAAAAGCCATTAAAGATGTTCTACAGGATACTCCGCCGGAACTCTCTTCTGACATAATTGATCGGGGAATTATTATGACAGGAGGCACATCACAGCTTCCGAATTTTCCAGAATTAGTTTTTCGCCGAACTGGAGTAAAGGCAGTCCTTGCAAAAGAGCCTTTATATTGTGTAGCTAGAGGAACTGGAATTGCATTGGAGCACTTAGACACATATAAAAAGAGCATTATTGCTAAGCGATGACGCGAGTGTTGTGAACGATCCGTCAGCTGGCGGAAGAATGACACGAATTTTCTATTCTAATGTTCTTGAGAACATTAGAATAGAAAGGGAATGACGAATAACGAGTAGCGAGTGATGAATGACGAATGGGGAATAAAGATGCAATGTAAACATTCTATACGATCGTATAAAATGTTTACAAATGGAGTTTAAATTAAATTTTAAATTAAAACGTTTGTATTAAAAGTTTAAACAAAAAGGCGTGCTTACGCACGCCTGAAGATTAGAGGAGTTGAAACTTTCCTTCATGGAAACCATGTCTGTATGCCTTAATAAATGAAGCCCATTTTCCACCCTCGTAGTAGATGGCAATGAGTGTGAAAAGACCGACAGTAGTATTGGAAACTTGAAGTCTAAGAGTGCCAGGCCTGAAATCTATACCAAGAATACGTCCAATTAGAATATGCGATTCAGTATACAATTTGCATTCAAAACGGAAAAGCTGGCCGATGATATCATGTGGGTTGGTCGGTAAACCAAGAGCCTTAAGTTGCTTTTCTAGTTCAGCAATCAAATCAGTTGAGTCCATTATTCCTCCACGTTGAGTTGGTTAGTTCTTTGAAAAATATATCACTTTATAATTAATTGTCAAGATTATTAAAGATGAAAAAAAATAAGATAATTAGATTATGGATTTACTAACTAATTCATGGAAACAAGGGAATCTCCATCATGCTTATGCCTTTGAGGGAGAAAAGGAATTAATTCTAGAGAATTTAAATGATTTTTTAAAAAATAGCCTTGAGATAGAAATTTCCGGCAATCCGGATTACAGCCTTCTTAGCTATGATACTTTTGGCATTGATGAGGCAAGAGAAATAGCACAGAGGCAGGCAAACAGGTCTTTTACCGGAGGGAAGAAGATTTTTATTATCACTTCAAATTCAATAACTGTTGAGGCCCAGAACTCACTATTGAAAGTGTTTGAAGAACCTGCATCCGAAACGCACTTCTTTTTGATTTTGAATTCTTACGAAAGACTTCTACCAACTCTGCGTTCAAGATTGATTTTTGCCGGTAGATTCAGTGGTGACTCCAAAAAACTTAAGACAATCGGCAGAAAATTTATTGATGCGAAAATAAGTGAGAGGTTAGAGCAAATACAGGAAATCGCCGGTAAGGATTCAGAGTTATCATCACAAGAGAGTAAAAATATGGCTCGCGATCTGTTGAATGGAGTTGAAATTGAACTATGCCATCAAATACAGGAACCCGATTCAGTATCTATTCTCAGTGAAGTTATGAAAGCAAAAAGTTATCTTGAAGACCGATCGCCGTCAGTGAAACTATTACTAGAGCAGTTAGCGGTAACTATTCCAGTGAGGTAATTCGTATCATTCGATCTAATTCGTTATAATTCGCGTTATGGTTTTAACCACTCATCAAGTTGTCGGTGCTGCAGTGGTAAAAGTATTCAGCTTAAATCCAGTGGGCGCCCTTTTTGCCGGAATCGCTAGCCATTATTTTTTGGATTCATTGCCTCATTGGGATTATTCTCTAAGCTCAGGCAAATCCAAGGAAGGTAAATTGGTGGATATTGAAATCGGCAGGGGTTTTGTAAAAGATCTTTTTAAACTTATTCCTGATTTGTTATTGGGATTATTTCTTTCCATTCATTTTTTCAGCTATTCGGATTTCTCAAATCTAGCAGGAATTGAAAAAGCATTTTCTGACCCAATTTTATGGGGTGCTGTGGGGGGTATTTTACCGGATGCGCTTCAGTTTTTATATTTTAAAATCAGAAGACAGCCGTTAATCTGGATTCAGAAGTTTCATGACTTTTTCGCAAGTCCTGAAGAGATAAAGGGGACTGAAAAGCAGTACTTACTCGGAATAATCGTTCAGGTATTTATAATTTTTCTTGCAGTAATACTATTTAAAAATTGATAGAAGGTTATGATAGACTAAATCTATGTCCTATAGTTTTTCCTCTCTAAAACAAAAAGTTTCAGAAATTGAAGATTGGCTGAAGAAGGAATTTTCTTCAATTCGTACCGGCAGAGCCACACCAATAATTTTAGACTCTGTGTGGGTAGAAGTTTATGGCAGTAGGCTTCAGATCAATCAACTCGCGACAGTAAACATTGAGGACCCTAAGACTTTGCGTATTACTCCTTGGGATAAAAGCCAGATTAAGCTTATTGAAACTGCAATCAGAGACTCGGCGTTGGGAGTGTCAGTAGTTGTGGATGATAAAGGTTTAAGAGTAATATTTCCGCAGTTGACAGAAGAGAGCAGAAATACTTTTATAAAATTTGCAAAACAAAAACACGAGGAGGCAAGAAAGAATCTGCGTCTTGAGAGAGATAAGGTTAAAGGTGACATTGAGAATAAGGAGAAAAAAGGAGAAATGGCGGAAGATGATAAATTCAGGGATTTAGAGGAATTACAGAAAAATACAGATGAAGCAAATAATAAATTTGATGAAATGTTGGAAAGAAAAGAGCATGAGATTTTAGGAAATTAATTATTTTAAAATAATTTTCTAACCGCTCAGCTCAAGAAAATCTATCATGTCTATACTTATTTTTTTAATTGTTCTTGCCGTTTTGATATTTGTTCATGAATTGGGACACTTTATTGTCGCAAAAAAATCAGGAATTAAAGTTGAGGAGTTTGGAATAGGATTTCCCCCCAGATTGTGGAGTAAAAGAAAGGGCGAAACTCTTTATTCAATAAATGCCATTCCCTTTGGTGGTTTTGTAAAAATATTTGGTGAAAATCCAGATCAAGAGTCTATTCATGGATCTGATAGTTCAAGAGCGCTTTTTAATAAGCCGCGAGTAATTCAGGCGGCAGTATTGTTTGCAGGAGTTTTTTTTAATGTTTTGCTGGCATGGTTTCTTATATCTCTAGGATATATTATCGGCTTGCCTGCTTCCACGGAAAATTTCAAAGGCCCGGGAGAAATCACAAATCCCAAAGTTGTAATAACGTTTGTGATGGAGAATTCACCAGCAAGTCAAGCTGGGATAAAAGTGGGTGATGTAATAAGGGGGGCTTCACATCAGAATCTGGCTTTAAGAGAAATCAAACCTCAATCAGTATCAAATTTTATTGATGCCTATGGAAGCGACGGGGTTAACTTCACAATTTCTCGCGGAAAAGAAATTTTTTCTACTCCACTCAAATCTGAAAATATTGCCGGTTCGGGTAGGCAGCTGATCGGAATATCAATGGATGAAATAGGCACCCTTAAACTGCCGGCTTATCTTGCTCTCAGGGAAGGACTCAAAACAACTGCCAAATTGGTTAAAGAGACCGCAGTTGGAATAGTTAAATTTATAGGTAATGCTATTGTGGGCAAGGGTGATTTATCACAGGTTACCGGT
Organism: Minisyncoccota bacterium; assembly: GCA_036517475.1. GTDB lineage: Bacteria > Patescibacteriota > Minisyncoccia > Phycocordibacterales > Zambryskibacteraceae > DATDVZ01. The sequence goes on along the minus strand of DATDVZ010000009.1, from coordinate 12,777 downwards.
CCAGTGGGGATTGTCGGACTAGTCGGGGATGTAAGCAAATTGGGTTTTGTATACTTAGTCTCTTTTACAGCAGTAATTTCAGTAAATCTTGCAATAATAAATTTACTGCCATTCCCAGCTCTTGATGGTGGAAGACTCCTTTTTCTTGGTATTGAGGCCCTGATAAGAAGGCCAATATCTTATAAAATTACTAACAGACTCAATCAAATTGGTTTTGCACTGCTTATATTGCTGATGATTGTTGTGACTTTTCGTGATATAACAAAATTGTTTGGGTCATAATATACTCAATAAAATGGACGGGGTAGAAAAAATTTCATATTCAGCGGAAGAAATGAGGGCGAAGGCGAACCTTCAAGTGGCTTTGATGCTTTTATTATTGGGTGATGGTGCTACAACAGAAGAAAAAGATAACTGGATTAATACAAATTCGGAGAAATTTAGAATAATATTTGAAGAGAGAAAATCTGATCCTGAATTTTTAAGAAGATCCACTGAAGAGCCCCAAAATTTAGCACAAGAATTAGTAAAAGAATTCTGGCCGGAATCATTGAAAAGGGTTGCATAAAAACTCACTCGTGTTCATTTTAAAAAACACGATAATTTTATGGTTAAAATTTCTCTACTCGCGCCAAGCGCTCTGTAAGGTTTTTTAAAATGAACACTCGTTCGTTATTGATTGAAAAAACACGATAATTTTATGGTTAAAATTTCTCTACTCGCGCCAAGCGCTCCGTAAGGTTTTTTAAAATGAACACTCGTTCGTTATTGATTGAAAAAACGCGATAATTTTATGGTTAAAATTTCTCTACTCGCGCCAAGCGCTCCGTAAGGTTTTTTAAAATGAACACTCGTTCGTTGTTTATTAAACAAGCACGCATATCCGTCTGCTGACGGATTGCTCTGCTCGTCCCGCTATGACGGGACTGCGCAAGGTTTTTTCAAAAACAATCCTCGTTCGTTATTAGAGAAAATTTAACTTTGAAAAAGTACGGATATTTTCTTGCTAGAAAATTCTTTCTTACTGAAACTGTCCACTCATTGGAACTTTCTTTCAGAAAGATCACAATGAGTCTTGCGAAGCTCCATGTGTTCGCTTCTCACATGCTCGTGCCGACCGCACTCGCAAGTCTTTTTCAATGTAGAAGATTAAAAAACCCCACATGTAATGTGGGGATTAGTGATTGTCTTCAACTATATAACCAAGTTTTCCTTCATCATCTCCGGAAGGGAAAAAAGTGCCGCTTACTGGTCCTTCAAGAGTTTGTCCGAAGAATCTGAAAAAAGTTCTTCCATCAGTACTTTTTTCAGCCATACGTTTTATTTCTGCTTTTACCCTCAATGTAACTTTATTTCCTCCCTCGGTAGAGATTACTATAAATTCAACCTCATCCGACTCATTTAGTTCTAATTTATCAGTATCTGGCTCATCGCGAAGAAGATTCCATTCTGGTGGCGGCCGGATAATTTCATAGGTTGCCATACAACCTCCTTTGTTCTTTTTTAATATTATCAAATACAAATAAAAACCGGAATCTGAAAGATTTTCTGCTGATATATTCTCAAATAATTGAGATTTGTCAATTTTGATTTGAGGCATTTTTACTGTAATATTTTGGGAAATGAGGCTATCTCAACTTTTTACAAAAACTCGCCGTGAGGCGCCAAAAGATGAAGTTTCTAAAAATGCTCAGCTTCTAGTTAGAGCAGGTTTTATCCATAAAGAAATGGCTGGCGTTTATGCATATCTACCATTAGGTTTGAAGGTTTTAAAAAAGATCGAGCAGATTATCAGAGAAGAAATGAATTCGATTGGAGGAGTGGAATTATTAATGACAACACTTCAAGATGCAGAAGTCTGGAAAAAAAGCGGCCGATGGAATGATGAGGTGGTTGATAACTGGTTTAAGACAAAATTTGCAAATGGAACAGAGGTTGGAATTGCAAATACACATGAGGAGCCCATAACTGAAATGCTCTCACATTTTATTTCTTCTCATAAAGATTTTCCCGTCTATGTTTATCAATTCCAAACTAAATTTCGCAATGAATTGCGGGTAAAAAGCGGAATTATGAGGGTAAGGGAATTTCTAATGAAAGATCTGTATTCGTTCAGCAGAACTGAGGCTGAATTTAAGGATTTTTATGAAAAATGTGCCACTGCATATATGGAAATATTTAATAGGGTTGGCATAGGTCAATGGACTTACAGAACTGCAGCTTCAGGCGGTTCATTTACCACCGATTTAACTGATGAATTTCAGACTCTATCCTCTGCGGGCGAAGATACAATCTATGTAGATAAAAATAAAAGGATTGCCATAAATAAAGAAATTTTTAACGATGAAAATATAAAAAAGTTGGGTTTGAATAAAGAAGATTTAATTGAGGAAAAAGCAATTGAGGTGGGGAATATTTTTCCACTTGGTACAAAATATTCTGATGCAATGGGATTAAAATTTACTGACGAAAAGGGAATACAGCAACCTGTCATAATGGGCAGTTACGGAATAGGTCTTGGCAGACTAATGGGAACAGTAGCGGAAGTTCTTTCAGATGATAGAGGGCTGGTGTGGCCCGCCTCAATTTCTCCCTTCCAATTTCATTTGGTAGAAATTGAGGCGGGCAAGCCCCGTGAAAATAGGGCGGAGAAAATCTATAATGAACTTATCTCACGGGGTAAGGATGTTTTATATGATGATCGTGATCTGCGAGCAGGCGAGAAATTTGCTGATGCTGATTTAATCGGTATTCCGTCTCAGATTATCATAGGAGATAAATCTGTAGAAAATATTGAAATCAAGAATCGAACGACTGGTGAAATTAGGGTTGTTTCCGACGAGGATTTTCTTGAAGAAATCAAAAAAAATGTCGGCTAAAAAACAAAATTCTGTTGAGAAAATAAAAAGGTATCTCCGAAATGATATCGGGATTGATTTGGGCACAGCCAATACTCTGGTATATGTACGCGGTGCAGGGATAGTAATAAATGAGCCATCAGTTGTAGCTATAAATCAGAAAACAGGGAGAGTGGTGGCTATCGGTCATGATGCCAAGCAAATGCTCGGACGCACCCCCAGACACATTGTTGCTATCAAACCTCTAGTTGAAGGAGTAATCTCAGATTTTGAAGTTACAGAAGAAATGATTGCGTATCTTTTGAATGCGGCGCAAAAAAACAATAAAAAATTTTTCGGCCCGCGCGTTGTTGTAGGAGTTCCTTCAGGTATTACAAATGTTGAAATCAGGGCGGTAAGAGATGCTACACGCAATGCCGGAGCGAGCGAAGTCCACATTGTTGAAGAACCGATGGCCGCCGCAATCGGCATGCGCCTTCCGGTTAAAGATCCTGTGGGAAGCATGGTTATTGACATAGGAGGGGGTACTTCCGATATTGCAGTTATTTCTTTGGGAGGAGTCGTCCGTTCAAAAAATTTGAGGATCGCCGGCGACAGACTTAACAATGATGTCGTCTCGTTCATTAGAAACGAATTTAAGATTTTAATCGGTGAAAAAACAGCAGAGGATATTAAAATTGCTATAGGCTGCGTAATTCCATCTGAAAACCTTGAAACGACCGTCAAGGGCAGAGATTTGGTCACTGGACTGCCAAGAGAAGTTGTTATAACAGATTCAGATGTCAGGCAGGCCATTGCACAATCAATTAGCAGTCTTATTGAAGCCACAAAAGAAGTGCTGGAAACTACTCCTCCGGAAGTGCTTTCCGACATAATGCATAGAGGCATATATTTATCCGGAGGCGGGGCGCTTATAAAGGGCTTGTCTCAGCTTTTGCAGGATGAGCTTAAAATCCCTGTTTACATATCTGAAGATCCTCTTACCGCTGTTGCAAGAGGGGCGGGTATAATTCTTGAAGATCTTGAAAACTTTAACGAGGTTCTAATTGCAAACGAAGATGAATTACCTTTTAAGAAATAATGTCCTACGCCCGCGCAATACTTTTAAACTGCCAATTGCAATCACGGCCGTTTTTTTAATTTTTGTCTTTGCGGTCAATACTCTCTTTCCTTCCTTTTTCTTTAGCTTTTTCGGCGCCACAGCAAAACCATTTTGGAATTTCAGAAATTTCTTTCTCAATGGTCCTTTTCTTTTTTTAAAAAACAAAGGCGAGTTAATTAAGGAGAATAATGATCTTAAACGGAAACTTCTTCAATTAAATCTTGGGAAAGAATTTGTTGATAATAAAGCGTCAAATGTCGCCGAAGTAATTTCACGTCCCCCCCAGTCTCCATACGATATTCTGGTTATTGAGGCACAATCAGATCACTTGGGTGAAGGTCAAATAGTTTTTTCACCTGAAGGAATTGTTCTGGGTAATATTATTGAAGTTTCAGGAAATATTGCAAAAGTCTCTTTGTTTTCCAGTGGCGGTAGAGAAACTGCCGCACACACGCAAAATTTGGGGGAACTTGTTCTGGAAGGCCGAGGCGGAGGAAATTTTTTTACTAAAGTACCAAAGGATTATTTGGTAAACATTGGGGATGATTTTTACCTTCCCTCCTACAAGGATAAAATATTGGCTACGGTTATTTCAATAGAAGAAAACGATCAGGATTCATTTAAAAAAATTTATCTTTCATACCCGTTGAATATGTTTGAAATGGAATGGGTTGTATTTTAGAAAATCATGAATACTAGGCAACATTTAAAAAGAATATTTATTGATATTCTGCTTTTTGTTTCTGTTTTTATTGCGCCTTGGTGGTTTACTGTCATTCTTGGATTTATCTTAGTTTTTTTGTTTGAAAATTTTTATGAGGTTTTGATTATTGGCCTAATCATTGATTCCTTATACGGAGCCCATTCTTTGACTTGGACAATCGCTTTTAGTCTTTTATTTTTGTTTTCACTGTTTGTAAAAAAACATTTAAAATTTAAGAACTGATGCTAAAAAGACTAAAACAAAGAATTTTCCGCCGTGACTCGCTTGATATGAAAGCGGAAATTGATCCTGATGAAATTTTTCTTGATTCTTCAAATCTTCCGGAATTTAATATCCATCGTTTTGAAGGCACCCTTGAGCGGCCGCTAGGACGCCTTACTTTTATTGTTACCGCCGCTGCATTTCTTTTAATCGGATTATTGTTTATCGGGCGCTCATATGCATTGCAGGTTAAGGGTGGGGAATACTACCGTGAGCGAAGTGAAAATAATTCCCTCAAGCATACAGTATATTTTGCCAACCGCGGCCTTATTCTTGATCGAAATGAAAATGAACTGGCTTGGAACGAGCTTAATAGCGAAGGCGACTTTTCTTTTCGCAGGTACATTCCACTTTCTGGATTCTCGCACCTGCTTGGATTTGTAAAATATCCTTCCAAGGACAGCAAGGGTATTTATTATGAAGAGAATTTTATTCCTCAGAGCGGGGTGGAAGAATATTACAATAATATTTTATCGGGGATTAACGGGATAAAGATCACTGAAACGAATGTTGGGGGGGAAATTCAATCTGAAAGCGTGCTTAACCCGCCAAAGGACGGCCAAAATATAAAACTCTCAATTGATGTAGAGATCCAAAATAAATTATACGAATATATAAGAGGCATTGCGGGGGAGAGAGGTTTCTCAGGTGGCGCTGGTGTGATAATGGATGTAAGAAATGGAGAAATTTTGGCAATTACAAGTTTTCCGGAATTCAATTCAAATTTGTTTACTTCTGGAGAAGATACAAAAGCAATAAAAAATACCCTCAATGACAAAAATAATCCATTTTTAAATAGGGCTGTAAGCGGACTCTATATCCCCGGTTCAATTATTAAACCATTTCTTGCAATCGCCGCTTTGGAGGAGAATATTATTGATCCGCTGAAGAAAATATTAAGCGTCGGGCAAATTGAAATTCCAAATCCCTATGATAAGACCAAAAAAACTATTTTTCGGGACTGGAAGGTGCACGGATGGGTTGATATGCGTCATGCCATATCTGTTTCAAGTGATGAGTATTTCTATACAATCGGCGGAGGATACAAGGATCAGAAAGGTTTAGGTATAGATAATATTGAAAAGTATATGAAAATGTTTGGATTTGGCTCATTAACTAGTTCACCTTTTTCCGAAGAAAAAGAAGGTAATGTACCCAGCATTAAATGGAAAGAAGAGAACTTCGCCGGTGATCCGTGGAGAGTGGGAGATACTTACAACAGCTCAATTGGGCAATATGGCTTTCAAGTTACGGCTCTACAGGTCGTAAGAGCTATTGCGGCAATAGCAAATGATGGAACGCTCCTAAGGCCAGAAATTTTATTAAACTCCGATACTCAAGGTTCTATCAAAATCCCGATAAGTTATGATTTTATAAAAATAATTAAGGAAGGAATGCGACTATCTGTATTAGAAGGAACCGCCTCTGCTCTTAATTTACCTCAAATAAATGTTGCCGCAAAAACTGGAACTGCAGAGCTCGGTACTACAAAGCAGGCAGTTAACTCTTGGGTTACTGGATATTTCCCTTATGAAAATCCACGCTATGCATTTGCGGCTGTTATGGAAAAGGGTCAGAGAAGCAATACCGTGGGAGCCTCCTATGTTATGAGACAGCTTTTAGAGTGGCTTAGTATCTACAAACCTGAATATATAAATTAGGATTGGCTTGCCCGTTCAAATCTTTTTAAAAAATTTGTTCGGGATGAGTGTTTATAAGTCGGAATACGTTAAATAACCAACAATCCACAACTAACAAAATACTAGGAATCAAAATACAATAAAATCAAAGATCAAAATTTAAAACTTAAAAATCAATATTGTAATTTAAAATTTAAAAATATCCATACACTAATTTAATACGATCATAGTAAATCGGTGTATCTTGAAATAAATATAAAAAAACAGCCGATGCTGTTTTAGTTTACAGAACACAGAACCACAGGCATTGAGTTTATCTGACTTAGATAACTCTTTCCTTTATTTAGTTCAAAACTGATTGTACAGGAACTAAAGACTTTCGCCCGCCCTCCATCATCAACATACCAATTAACATATCCACTAGAGAAGTCATTGCCGTTTCTTTTAACTGGTTGGACAAGGGTAAACTCTTCTTTGTTTTCAACCATTTTGGCAAGCGTTTGCCTGAAGCATTGCCGGTCGCAGTTTTTTTTGAGGAAAACTATTCTTCCGGCATCACTGTCACGTTTGTTAAGATCCCTGACAAATCGCTCATAAGCATCTACCATCGGTCTCTCTTTTATGGTGATGTAAAAGCAGCTGCAAAGAAGCGGCAAAAAGAACACCAGTTTACGCATAATAGTCTCCGGGAAAATTCTGAATTTTATCCTACAACTTTCTATAACTTATACAATTATTTATATCCTTAATTCGCATGAAGGGATATAAATAAAAAAGCGCATCACTATGTGAGCGCTTAATGGATTGCCCTTATTCCTTCTATTGCTATTGTGTCTGACCGATCAACTATCCACTTTCCTCTTTGAAACTTGAAGAAGATGAGGGTCTGACTCTGAATATTTACTCCGCAATCGCTTGAGCCGGCTGGTAAAGATTTTCTTGTACACAACTTTATCCATTGGGTGTAAATGCCCACCTTGGTGGAATCATTGATCCTTCCAATGGGATAAACTAGTGCAGCAAGATTAGTCTTTGCTTTTCCTAGCACACTATTCATCAGATTCGAACACTCAGGTTGTTCACAGTCTTTACTGAGTAGAACGACCTGGGTGTTTTTGTCTCTCAGGAGTTTCTTTACTGTACTTATGTAAAGCTCCTGAAGTGCCGAATCCAGCGAGGTTTGAGTTGTGGGATAGTATTGATATTCAGGACCCCTACCTGTTTGTGGATACAAGTCTGTAGTAACTTGCATGTTACAACCAAGAACTCCAATCACTAAGAGAAATATTACGATCTTAACTCGCATACTATCTCCAGTTTTTATCTTCTGACTATAAGAATACTCATTGATTTTAAATAAGCAATAAGGGCGCTCCTGTTAGAAGCGCCCTGTAATAACAATAATACCAAGTCAAAGTATCTCTTTTGCTTGGCAAACTAATCGGTGAGAGCCCACCGGGTATAGCAGGAATCTGCTTCTTCACGGGAGATTTCCATCTATACCTTTTGTTACATAGGGCATGTCTTTGTCGCTGTACCCGGAGGCGAAAAAGAAAGCAAGATGCCCTGTAACTTAAGACATTATACTAAATAAAATTTTTCTGTCAATAGTCAAGATTTATATTTGTTTATTGTTGATTTTTTATTGACTTTTATTGTGTCTCCTGTATGATATCGCCCATTATTTTATGTCAGACGAACACGAGTATCTTACAAAGGAAAAATTTGAGGAATTCAAGAATGAACTTGAATATCTAAAATCTACTCGCAGAAAAGAGGTTGCGGAGAATTTGGAATATGCCAAAAGTCTCGGAGACTTGTCAGAAAATGCCGAATACCACGAAGCCCGAGATGTTCAAGCAGCTCTGGAAGATCGCATTGCCCGCCTTGAAAGGATGTTAAAAAACTCAACAATAATCTCTTCTCACAACACCAACACAGTCTCTTTAGGTTCAATTATCACAGTCAACAAAGAGGGCGAGAAAGATAAAAAAGTATTTACTATTGTTGGTTCAGAAGAAGCTGATACAAAAGAAGGCAAGATATCGCTACGTTCTCCATTTGGCGCAGCTGTTTTAGGGAAAAAGAAAGGTGATGCTTTCTCATTCATTACCCCTTCTGGTACAATGACATATAAGATTACTGATATTAAGTAATCAGCTTTCTGGTTTCAGCTTTCAGAGTTTATTGACAGCTGATAGCAGATAGCTGACAGTTGATAACTCAAATGTCATCTCTAGACGATATAAGAGAAAACAGACTCTCAAAGTTAAAGAAACTTCAAGATTCAGGGATTAACCCCTTTCCTGTTAAAAGCAAACAGGATCTAGAAAATGCCGAAGTTATAAAAAATTTCAGTAAATTTTTACGCGGCAAGAAGAAAGAAATAAGCCTTGTCGGCAGGATTATGTCACTCCGACCACAGGGGGCTATTATTTTTTTTAATTTTTCTGACGGCACTGGGGTGTTTCAGGCTCTACTCAAGAAAGCCCCAGCAACTTTTGTAAAACAAAACTTGAAGGGGCAAGGGACTCTATCAATAGATGATTTTAAACTATTTGAAGATACTGCCGATATCGGAGACTTTGTTGAGATAAGGGGGAAACTATTCCTGACAAAAAGAAAAGAGAAAACTATTGAGGTTCATCATTGGAGGATGCTTTCAAAAGGCCTACGGCCACTGCCTGAGAAATGGCACGGTCTTCAGGATGTTGAGGAGAGATTCCGCAAAAGATATCTAGATACACTCATGAACGATGAGGTAAAAGAGAAATTCCTTTTGAGAACCAGAATGATAAATGAAATAAAAAACTTTTATAATTCACAGGGGTTTGTTGAAGTTGAGGTACCTATGCTTCAGCCACTTGCAGGAGGAGCAAATGCCAGACCATTTATAACTCACCACAATGCCCTTGATATGGATTTTTACCTTCCTACAGCGCAGGAGTTATATTTGAAAGAGCTTCTTGTCGGCGGATTTACTAAAGTATATGAGATAGGACGCCGGTTCAGAAATGAGGGAATTGATCACACGCACAATCCGGAGTTTACAATGCTGGAATCCAATATTGCTTATGGAGATGCGCAAAAAGACAGAAAATTTATTGAAGATTTATTTAAGTATGTTGTTAAAAAACTATTCAACAAAACCAAAGTTGAATATGACGGCCAACTTATAGATTTCGGAAAAAAATTTGCTGTTATTAAATTTCTAGATACCTTGAAGAGATATGCGCTAATTTCAGAGCCGGAAAGTATTTCAAGAAATGATGCCGCTCTTAAAGCTAAACAGCTGGGAGTAAAAGTAGAGGAACATGAATCTCTAGAAAAAATTCTAGATAATATTTTTAAAAAAGTCGCCAGACCAAAATTAACTCAGCCGACGTTTATTGTTGATCATCCGGTTGCTATGAATCCGTTTGCAAAAAGAAAGGAAGATAATTCAAATCTTATTGACCGTTTTCAGCTTATTGTGGGTGGTATTGAATTAGTCAATGCATTTTCTGAAACCAATAATCCCATTGAACAAAGACAGCGTTATCTGGAAGAGGATAAAAGGGGAAAAGCTGGAGAGGGAGATATTTCCCCATCTGATGAAGCCTACATTGAAGCAATGGAGTATGGAATGCCGCCAAATTCAGGCATTGGAATCGGAATTGACCGACTAGCTATGCTTTTAACAGATACCAAGAATATCAAGGAGGTCATACTATTTCCCACCCTACGACCAAAAGATTAAAGAATATTCACCCTGTTAAATCGGGATGCATTTAACAGGGTAAAGAAGTAATTTTGTTTCCGACATTGCGTCCAAAGACATAATATTGTATAATCTTTATCGGAAAACTTCTCGCTGAAAGGTTGATTAATGTACACTAGTTCTGACGACGAATCTCGTGTCCCTTCTACTGATCCAAAGAGAACGCATCTCCCGCCGGCACCACCCGTTTTGGTGACTACTGGGGGTGACGATGAAGAGCACAGGTGCGCTCGTTGTGGGACCAAGTTGGAGGAAGATGAACAAGTATGTCCGCAGTGTAATTACATAAATAGCGCAAACGACTAACGCCGCCCTTTTGCAGGACGGTTTTTTCTTTTTGACAGCGCGATGTTTCAATTAGGAATTATAGGAATTAAAAAAGAGAAAGCACTGCTTTCTCTTAATTTATTCAGTTTGAGCGATGACTGATAGCCAACGCCGCTCAATAAATCTTTCTCCACTTTCTCCGCATGAGGCATGTTCATTAAAGGCAATTTCCGTACTTTCAATCAAAGCTTGTACGGCATCTGCCACAGGGTAACCCGAAAGCGCACCTTCAGCATAATCATGGAAACTTCCGATTGCCTGCCAGAAAAAAAGCGAACCGCGGACAACATGTTCCTGTACTTCCACTACTCTCATGCCGGCACTTTGCGGAAGCTTTACATAATGATCTTTGCTTTGGGGTATTGCGGCAGCTTTTTTCTTTATACCTCTGACTCTTTCAAGTCTTAATGTTTCCTTGAGAGTCTCTGCTGCTTTCTTAACTTTCGTGCTGTAAAACGGGCGAGTTTCGGGAGCAATAGCCTCCGTATGAAATGCAGTATTGAAACAGAAAAATCCTCCGAGATTTAAAGCACTTTTGATTTTTGAAAGCGCTTTTTCTTGCTCATCCGGGTAGAGATAATGGACTCCGTTTGCCCAGATAATGACATCAAATTTTTGAGGAAGCTCTGTTTCCGTTATATCTGCATTTGTGAATACCACACGCTTAAGGTCAATGAGCAGACTCTGCCGAGCCAGCTCTAATGCCCATTTGGAATTATCAAGACAAGTGAGAGTCGGGTTAAATTCAACTCTCCATAGCTCTCTCATAAAAAGATTCGCCATTGTCCCGACACCTGTTGCAATATCCAAGACTGAATTAACTTGTAGTCCGCTTGCCTGAATATGATTGGCCCAAGACTCTGCGCAAATTCTGTTTACTTCAATATATTCAGGCGCCCTGCTGAAAGGTAGGAATGATCCGTCAAATCTATCATCTTGCACTGTATGCCTCTTCAAAGTTCATTTCTTAAAATAGATTACATAAAAACAGTAATTTTTCAATTAGTTTGACTTTTTATAAAATTTATGTATAAATATAATTTAGACGGTTCTTAGAAAGGAAGGTGAAATGACATTTATCGAAAAAATTGATTCTGTGGTGCTGAAATTATTCACAAAGATAGCGCATGCATTTCAGAGACTTACGGGAAAGACAAACTACTTTCTCGCAAAGATTGGCACTACTATGGTCGCATTAAATGTTGGATTAGACGCCGTAAATTATTTTTACAGGATTTTCCCTGGCAGGAAGACTTCTGGCTTCATGTTTACTGTAAGTGTTGTGGTATTGATTGGTCTGTTTCTAGATACGATGAAATTGGATAATGCAGAAAGACAGCACAAAGATTCCGAGGTAAAAGTCGCCATCAAATTCATTTTTCCTAATTCTCCAGTTTGGAGAGTGTTTTTATTAATGTTTGCTTATTTAAGTACTGTTGTATTAATATCTATAATTAGACATGGTTTTGATCAGTCTCTTCTTCATACATCAGTGGCCCCACTTTTTAGCTATGGACTGCTATTTTTTTGCTATTTCAGAGTCGTAGAGCCGCTGCATCCCCAAAAAGGCAAAATAAAGGAATGGCTGGAGAAATTTTCATTATCTCCAAAACCAGCGACAGCAAAATCCCCGACTAATTGAGTCGGGTTTTTTATTTTATTGAAGGGCTTACCCCGTACGAAACAAGATGAATTGTGTTATTTGTTGTTTTGTACGAAGTGAACCCTGTAGTGAAACTTCTTAGAAAGTTCTACTACGGGGTGAACTAAGTTTCACTAAAAATGTGGATAAAACTGTGAGGAAAGGGGATAAAGTGTTTTATACTTTCAATTAAGTGGGAAGAAGTGGTACCCCATAATAATTTTGCTCAAGTATTACAGAGAAAATTTAATTCTTAACAATATTTTGTAAATAGTGGCGAAGCACTTCGCGAAATAGGTAAGTGGCTATTCGCCACCCGCACTTCGCAAAAAAATACAACGGCAAAATTATTACGGGGCGAGGAAAAAGAAAATCAATCATGTTTATCGGAGAATACACACATACCTTTGATGAGAAAAAAAGGGTTTCATTGCCTTCAAAATTCCGTTCAACTTTGGGAAGG
>DATDVZ010000008.1:0-38681 GCA_036517475.1 Minisyncoccota bacterium | reverse complement strand
GTATTTGCATCTATACCCAACCCATACAACGGAACCAAAAACGGAAGAGAGAAGAGTATGACGCCCAGGATAATTTCTTTATTATATTCACGAACTACGGCTAACATAATAGCAATTATACCAAGAAACTTCCGTTTGTGCGCCGGGTTGGAATCTCACTCGCGACTGCGTCGCTCTTTAGAAACCCACGGTTTCTAACGCTCGCTTAGCTCGCTGTTTTCCTTCACGGAGAAACTAGAGTTTCTCCGACCCTCTTCCTGTTCGAATCCCACCCATGATTCAGCAAAACAAAATTAGCGAGCGTAAGGCTCGAATATTTGTTTTGTGCGCCGGGTTGGATTCGAACCAACGAAGCCCGAAGGCGACAGATTTACAGTCTGTTGTAATTGTCCACTCTACCACCGACGCAGATCATAAATTTACCAACTTTTAAGACTGATTTCCAGTACTATCTAGTTAAACTTGCCCTGAGTTCATTTTCCTTATGTTCAGAAATTTTTACTTTTTTTATTAAATAAAGACCAATTGCTATAAAAATCGCCATTACAATCATTGCAACTCGGTACCGAACTGCTCCAAGGCTTGCCAAAAGAAGTGTTATTAGCCCCCATGAAAGTGGGCCAATAAAAGTAGAAACTCGCTCGGCTAACGTGTAGAAGCTAAATCCGTAGTTTAATTTTTCTTTAGGTGTAAGAGCAGTCATTGCTGCTCTGGTAATTGTCCAAATTGAACCAAAAATAAAACCATAAATAATACATAAACCAATAAATATATTGAGGTTGTTAATTATTCCTAATAAAGGGAGAAAAATTACCCAGATACCCAATACAAACTTCAGTGTTTTTTTCAATCCAATTTTGTCAGCGATAATGCCTGAAAAATAAGCACCAAAGACCGAAGTGATCAGTGCCCCACCCAGTATCATTGTTTTTGTCTTGTCATTGATTTCAAATACATTTTGTAAATAGATTGGAAAATTATTTGCTACTGTGATAATAGCATCGTTAAAAAAGAAATATGCTAATAGAAAATATTTCATATTGACGTCACTGATCAAATCTCTAAATTTATTCCATTGAATTTTATATTCTTCTTTAAGATTTATTCGAATTGGCACATATTCCTTCTTTGGTAACTTAAAGAATATAAGCATTGGAATAGCTAGAATAAAAAATATTATTACTGAAGGAAGGAAAGCCTGCGCCCGGCCAACCTCGCCTATTAGATAAACGGCCCCGCCTGCAAGCGGTAAAGTAACAGCAAGGCCGGCAATTTGCCCAAGCCAATTGCCGGCTTGGCCTATACCTGAGACTTTTCCCCAATTTTCTTTCGGTGCAATATAAGATAATAACGCGTTGTAAAAAACAAAGGAAAATTGATAAAAATAATTTGCTAGTAAGAAAAATAGTGCGGCCAAGAAAAATTTGTCTGACAAAAAGAGGGTTACGATGGAAGCTCCTAAAAAACAAAAAAAAGTAATAATAGTAATACTGTTTAGATATTTTTGCTGTCTACCTGTTCTATCAGCGATGCTTCCTAGTATTGGAGCAGTGAGTAATAAAAGGACCGAGCCAATAGTAAAAATCATGTTATACCAAAAATCACTTACCCCTTTATCAATTACAAGCCATTGCGAGAAATGCAAATAAAAAACAATTGATACTATTGAGTTTGCAAAATCATACAGTGTCCAGATAAAAATATTTTTTTTATTCATATCCAGACTTAAATTTTGTTATTTAGTTTTTTGTTTTGTTTCAATTACACTCTGTGTCCACAGACTCCCCTTTCTTCCTTTTTTAACCTCAAAAGTCAATTCTCCGCCTTTCACACCAACTGATACTACCCCACCTTTAACAACATCTTTTGAAATCATCATACTTGCAACAGGATTTAAAATCTTAGTTTGAATCAAGCGCTTTAGAGGTCTTGCCCCGTACTGCGGGTTATAACCATCCTTAGCAAGATAGTCGAGAGCAGCCGGAGTCAGTTCAAGTGAGATCTCTTTTTGTGCGAGACGCTTCATAACCTGATCTACCTGTAGTAGAACGATTTTCTTAACTGCTTTAGGAGAGAGTATATTAAATATGATTATGTCATCAAGACGATTGAGAAATTCCGGACGGAATTGCTCTCGCAGGGTTTCCATCACTTTTGTTTTTGCATCTTCGTAATTTTGTTGATCAGCATTATTTTCCGCAAAGCCTATCTTCTCCATCTTATCAATATATTGAGCACCAATATTGGAGGTCATAATGATAATTGTATTCTTAAAGTTCACCACTCTGCCCTTGGCATCAGTTAATCTTCCATTATCAAGTACCTGAAGCAGAATGTTAAATACTTCCGGATGGGCTTTCTCAATCTCGTCAAAAAGAATTACAGAGTAAGGTCTGTGGCGAACAGTTTCTGTAAACTGCCCCCCCTCTTCAAATCCGACATACCCAGGTGGTGCCCCGATAAGCTTTGAAACAGAGTGCCTTTCCATAAATTCAGACATATCTACCCTGATGAGAGCCCTTTCATCATCAAACATAAATTCCGCCAGAGCCTTGGTTAGCTCAGTTTTGCCTACACCGGTTGGCCCAAGGAAGATAAAAGAGCCAATTGGTCGGTTGGGATCTGCAATGCCTGCGCGGCTTCTTTTTACTGTGTCAGAAATATTTTTAACCGCCTCATCCTGACCCACAATTCTTTTCTGGAGAAATTCTTCCATACGGGAAAGTTTTTCTGCTTCCTCTTCAAGCATTCGTGAAACTGGAATACTTGTCCATCGAGACACTACATCCGCAATATCTGCATCCATAATTTCTTCTTTTAGAATCCTGCGTGAACTCTGAAGACGTTTTAATCTTTTAGTCTTTGTTTCCAAATCCTTTACCAGATTTGGAATTTTTCCATATCTGATTTCTGCGGCTGAAGATAAATCAGAGCGAGCTTCAGCCGCCTCAGCCTCCAGCCTCATAGTTTCCAATTCCTTTTTAATTGTTTTTATATCTGTTACAGTCTCCTTTTCATTTTTCCACTTAAGCTCAACTTCTGAGGTTTTTTCTCTAAGATCAGCAATCTCTTTCTCAATTTCTTTAATTCTTGCTTTTGTCTTTGGGCTTTTATTTTCAGTATTTATTTCTCTTTTAAGCGCCTCTCTTTCAATTTCCAGCTTCATGATTTTAGAGTGCGTTTCTTCAAGTATTGGCGGCATGTTCTCAAGTGAGATCTTAAGTTGTGAGGCCGCTTCATCAATTAAATCCACCGCCTTATCCGGCAGAAATCTGTCGGTTATATATCTGGTAGAAAGGTTCACAGCAGACACGATCGAATCATCTGTGATTCTGACACCATGATAAAGCTCATATTTTTCCTTCAAGCCGCGCAATATTGTAATTGCATCTTCAATTGAAGGTTCATTGACATAAACCGGTTGAAAACGCCTTGTCAGAGCCGGGTCCTTCTCAATATGTTTTTGATATTCTTTGAGAGTTGTTGCACCAATTGCGCGCAGCTCCCCTCTGGCCAGAGCAGGTTTTAACATATTAGAAGCGTCCAGTGCGCCTTCCGCCGCTCCGGCGCCTACAATTGTGTGAATCTCATCAATAAAAAGAACTATTTTTCCTTCTGAACGTTCAATCTCCTTCAGTATATTCTTGAGTCTTTCTTCAAATTCCCCCCTGTATTTTGTTCCTGCAATCAAAAGCCCCAAATCAAGCATAACGAGCTCTTTTTCCTTGAGGGATTCAGGAACGTTGCCTCCTGCCATTCTTTGGGCCAGCCCTTCGACTATTGCCGTTTTTCCTACCCCAGCCTCACCAATTAGGATCGGATTATTTTTTGTTCTGCGCGAAAGAATCTGAATAATGCGGGAAATTTCAATATCCCTACCAATAACGGGGTCAAGTTTGTTTTGCGATGCAAGTTTGGTAAGACTTCTTGTGTACTTTAATAGGGATTTGAGTTTTTTTGATTCTTTACCAACATGAACATTACTTGAGCGCAGTTCCTCCAAAACGCGCATTACGGTCTGTTTGTCAATTTTAAATCGTGAAAGTAAATCTCTTGCGGGGCCGGGCATTTCCAAAATTGATATGAAAAGATGCTCGGTCGAGGCAAATTCATCATTCAAACCTTGGGCGACTTTGATGCTGCCTTCAATAATCTGGGCAAGCTCGGGTGTTATAAAAATCTGATACGAGGGCGTCATGGTTGAAGACCCATCATGAGATTCAATTGACTCAAGTATATGATCAGTCAGAAGTATTGTATCAATATCAAGTTTATCAAAAATCGAGGTAACCACGGATTCATCCTGCATGATAAGAGCTGCCAGTAAATGCATCGGATTTACATGATTTTGGCCACGTTCAATAGCAAGCTCATGGGCTCTTTTTATCGCTTCTTTCGCCTTTGTTGTGAATTGATTAAATGGAGGCATAATCGCTATATTAAAATTTAAAAATCAAAAATCAAGATGAATATAATTCTACTTTTTAATATTATTTGCTGACATTGAAGATTTAATAAGGTTTAATGATACATAAGATTCACCACCACTTAAAGAAGCCTGTTTGGATGACCTCAAACCAACTATTTCCCCTGATAGATTTACAAGCGGGCCTCCGAAAGTGAAAGTTTTTGGATTGATATCAGTCTCCACAATTGAAATATTTTTTTGTTCGGAATCAGAATAATTGAATGAAATTACCCTTCCGGTTGAAACAACATTTTTTTCCTCGCCCTCTATAGCAATAACCGATTGCCCCAACTGCAGATCCTTATCGGCAAATATCGCTCCTTCAGCCCCAATTTGAACCTTTGGATTCTTAACAATTGTAAAAAATACTATTCCGGCATTATCATCAATTGCTGTCACTTTCATAAGGAAAGATGTCCCATCAGAGAGTGTGGCTGTATATGTTGTTGTATTTGAAATATTTTCCCTTCTATCAGAGAGCACGATTCCGTCCTTATTAAGGAGAATGCCGATTGCATAAAAAGGTGAAACTCCGTTGACAAGCGCATTATCTCTGATTCTGACAAGACTCTTTGAGTTTTTGTTAATCGCATCAATTACCAAGTCCTCCTCCTTTACCACTACCACCTCCTTGGTCTTGATTTCGGTGCTGCCCGTTGCTGGCGCCACTTGCTCAATTGTTCTCTCCACGACGCGGTTTATGGTCTGAGTCACGCTTTGGGGCGCCTCCTGAAGTAACGACACAGTAATAATACCCGTCGCAATTGACGTCATGAAACTCACCAAAAGAGTGAGTAGAATTAATTGTGTTTTATTCAAATCCTCCATACCGTTAGAAATTACTGCCCCGAGGTACTCTCGCACAGCCCTGCTGGGCTCTGATACTGGCGGGACATATGTAAAAATTATAACTAAATTTAAATATTTTTCAATACTTTTTTAAGAGCCAGTAACATTTTTTTAACTTCGTTTTTTGTCGTACTTCTTCCAAACGTGAAACGCAAACTAGACTCGGCACACCCACCATTTCCAATCGCCTCAATGACGTAGGAATTAGTAGTTTCTGACATGCTTTTGCACGTGCTTGCTGAAGAACACTCAATCCCCAATGTATCCAATTTTATTACTGCAAATTCAGAGTCCAAACCAGGAAAACAAAAATTAATATTGTTGGGCAACCTATTGCCAAAAGACCCATTTAATTTTGCGTGCTTATATGTTCTTTTAATTTCACTAATAGCATAATCTCGCAATTTTGTTAACCTCTTTGATTCTTTTTCTCTATCAGATTGAACGATAAAGAGAGCTTTGGCAAAGGCGACAATTCCTGCAACATTTTCTGTCCCTGAACGAACTCCTCCTTCCTGCCCTCCACCTACTATTTGCGGCTCAATAGGAGTTCCTCTTCTTCTGAAAAGTGCCCCGACCCCTTTAGGACCATAGATTTTAGAGCTATCTAGAGTCATCAAATCAACATGTAGCTCAAGAGTATTTAATGACAAATAGTTTGCTGCGGCAGTTGCGTCAGTATGAAAGTAGGGCCCGCCGAAATTTTGCCTTGCAAAATTTTTGCGGGCAAGCCGATTTTTTTTAAAATCGCGGATAACTTTTGCAATTTCACGAATTGGCTGGATTACCCCAATTTCATTGTTTGCATACATTATTGAAACCAAAACCGTGTTTTGCTTCAGAAATTTTTTTAACAGAGCAGGTTGAATTATTCCATCATGATCAGGACCAAGATAAGTAATTTCCCCACCATATTTTTGAATTTTCTTGGCAGCTTCTAAAATCGCGGGATGCTCGAAAGAACTGACAATCATATGAGGTTTTTTAAATTTCTTCCAAGCATCTTCAATAACTCCAAACAAGGCCAAGTTATCAGACTCAGTACCGCTTCCGGTAAATACAATTTCATCGCTATGAGAATTAAGTATTTTTGCAATTTTCTCTCGAGCATTTTCAGTCGCTTTATTAACATCAACCCCCCTTTCATATATAGCTTGTGAATTAAAAAATTTGTTCATAAGGAAAGGCTTCATTGCAGAAAAAACCTCCAGTAATACGGGAGTTGTTGAAGCATGATCCATAAAAATTTTTTCTTGTTTTTTCACTTTTTAACCTCGCTAAGTAATTCTACTTGCGGAATTTCTGCTTTGCGGGATTTAACAGGGTAAACCCTAACAAATTTCTTAAAAATATAACAGAAAAAATGATTTTCAAAAAAATGAAAATAGATATATAATTACAAACCATTCCTGATTTTATGCCTCAAATTGATTCTCAAATAATAATTTATGCACTTATCGGATTAGACATCATCCTTATCCTTTTATTCATAAGGATTGAGTATAGACTAAGAAAATTTTTTTCTGGCAAGGATGGCAAAAGTCTGGAGGAAGCAATTGTAAACCTAAGGATTACTTTGGATGATATTTCGCGCTTCAGAGATGAATCCACGAAGTATTTCAAATCGGTTGAAAGAAGATTGAAACGCTCTGTTCAAGCAGTGGAGACCATAAGATTCAACCCTTTCAAGGGCACAGGATCGGGAGGAAATAATAGTTTTTCTACAGCAATTCTAAACGAGAAGGGCGACGGAGTAGTAACCTCAAGCATGAGTTATAGAGATCAGACAAGTATTTTTTCCAAACCAGTCAAAAAATTCTCTTCTGATTTTGAGCTGACAGACGAGGAGAAACTAGTAATCAATAATTCTAAAGAGAAATTATTAAATGCAGAAAACAATTAACAAAAAAGGAAATCTAATCGAACGCCCCCCCATAATTGTAATTATGGGGCATATTGATCATGGGAAATCAACTCTTCTTGATTACATCCGAAAGACTAATATTGTCGACATGGAGGTCGGTGGCATTACCCAGCATATCGGAGCCTATGAAGTAATACATCAAAAAGAAGGAAAAAGTCAAAAAATTACATTTCTTGATACTCCAGGGCATGAGTCATTCAAAGCAATACGCTCGCGAGGCGCTCGCGTGGCTGATATTGGGATACTGGTTGTCTCAGCTGAAGATGCAGTTATGCCACAGACGCAGGAGGCAATAAAAATTTTTAACGAAGAAAAAATGCCATTTATTGTTGCAATAAATAAAATTGATAAACCTCAGGCTAATATTGAGAAAACGAAACAAAGTCTGGCAAAAAACGATGTTTACTTGGAAGGTTATGGTGGCCATATTTCATGGGTGGCAATTTCTGCTAAAACTGGAGTTGGCATTCCTGAACTTTTGGATCTTATTTTATTGACTGCGGAGCTTGAAGAATTGAAAGCCGATCCAGAGGCAGATGCAGAAGGCGTAATAATAGAAAGTCATCTGGATACCAGAAAAGGCATTGTCGCCACAGCCATAATTACAAACGGGACTTTAAAAAAGGGCGGATTTGCTGTCTGTGGTAAATCATTTTCTCCCTTGCGTATGTTGGAAGATTTCCGTGGGCAAAATATAGATAGCGCCACATTCTCTTCTCCAGTTAGAATCATCGGATGGGACTCTGTCCCGGAAGTTGGAAGTCAAATAAAAATTTTTTCAAGTAAACCAGATTCTTTGCAGGCAATTTCTGAATCTAAGTCAGAAAAAAAACCAGAAAAAGTGCCGGAGAAAAATGAGAGAGCAAAAATTCCAATTGTCATTAAAGCAGATACGACAGGTAGTCTAGATGCTCTACTATATGAGATAGAAAAACTTGCCAATGAAAAGATTGAAGCTAAGATCACCCTTACCGGCCTCGGACCCATTTCTGAAAATGACATAAGAACTGCCGAGAGCAATTCTGCAATAGTTATCGCCTTTAACACTGAAACGCAGAAACAGGCGCAGTCTCTTTCTGAAAGACTCGGAATAAAAATCAATACTTTTAACATTATCTATAAGATGACAGAGTGGCTCCAAGATGAATTAAAGGCCCGCACTCCCACAGTTCTACAGGAAGAAGTCACAGGAAAAGCAAAGATTTTAAAATTTTTCAGCAGCACAAAAGACAAGCAGATAGTCGGGGGAAAAGTTGAAAGCGGGAAAATATCTGTTAATGAGCCGGTAAAGATTTGGAGGCGCGAGACTGAAATCGGAATGGGCAGAATCCGCGAACTTCAGATGCAAAAAAATAAAACCAGCACAGTTGAGGAGGGTAATGAATTTGGAGCAAAAATAGAATCAAAAATTGAAATTGCCTCCGGCGATAAGATTGAATCATTCATAATAGTAAATAAATAATAGCCACTTTTAACTTTTAACTTTTAGATGCGTCACACTTCATATAGAAAAGAAAAATTGCCGGAACTCTTAAAGCGCTTAGCGGCAGAATTTATTGAAAGGGAGTGGAACTTTTCCTCTTTAATAACAGTTACTGGAGCCCATATAAGCTCCAACCAGCAAAGCGTTGATATTTTATACACAGTCTTGCCGGAAAGCGAAGAGAATGCAGTAAAAAAATTTTTGGATCTAAATAAAAGAGTTTTCATGAGTTTTGTTGATACTCATGCCAGAATTGGCAGGATGCCCGAAGTGAAGTTTACCCTTGATGTCGGAGAAAAAAACCGCCAAAGAATTGAGGAAATTTCTAATCAATAATATTTTTTATCGTCACAGATAATTTCGTTTTCGTTAAAACGAAATTTCCGCGACCCCGACTCGCCTGTTTTTGCAGCTGCAAAAACATGGCTCCGTCTCGGATATGTACCGAAAAATATGAAGCAATTCTTATTTTTCTATCATATCCGCCCAGCAGGATTCGAACCTGCGACCGTTTGCTTAACCCCGAAGCAAAGCGAAGCTTGCTACGGGGCAGGGACGCAACTGCGGCATATATCCCGTACCAAATTTATCTAAATAATTTTTTGTTGCCGTCCCTGTGTCCACCCAGCAGGATTCGAACCTGCGACCGTTTGCTTAAGAGGCAACTGCTCTACCAGCCTGAGCTATGGGTGGACACAGGGACGGAAAATTACATAAAATACAATATTATACAAATTAAATTCCTTTTAAAAGGTTTTGGTACGGGACCAGCTGAGCTATGGGCGGAAATGCCCGAGGTGAGACTCGAACTCACATGCCTTGCGGCACACGATTTTAAGTCGTGCGTGTAAACCATTCCACCACTCGGGCTGGAGGCCACGGCGAGAATCGGTCACAAGTTTTGCAATGCAAACTCGCGACCCCGCCTCATTCTTGCCTGTGGCAAGATATTCCGGCCTGCGATTCTCGACGCAAGCAAATCAATTTGCTTGCTCCGTTGCCTGGAGGCCACGGCGAGAATCGCACTCGCGTGTAGCTCTTTTGCAGAGAGCTGCCTTACTACTTGGCTACGTGGCCATAATTAACTTATTACAATCAACAAAATCCTACCACAATACTAACCTTGAGCAGCTTGCTGGCTTTTTTATAATTCGCTACGCTCATGCTACTTGGCTACGTGGCCATAAAATTCAGGTTTAAAGAATACGAAAAAAGTTGAGGTTTATCAAGATTTCAAATTGACTTTAGTTACAATTTTTAATACTTTTAACCTAGAAATCTCCGGGAGAAAAAATGCACCGACTTAAGGATCTTATAGATAATCCGTCTCAAGTCGCAAGAGAATTAAGATCATTTAGTGCAAACGTTAGATCAATGGATGCGCAGTTAAGAAGACTTCAAAAAAAGTTTCCTAACCAGTATGTTGCATTCCATAATGGCAGATCAGTAGCTTTAGCTAAGAGTATGAAAGCTCTCTTGCAAGAAGTAGACAGACTCAGTATCCCTAGAAAAAATGTTGCCACACATTTTCTTGGGACCAGAACAATGATCCTAAAAGCCAAAAGATCCTAAACGGATCTTTTTTATATTTCAAAATGTTATAGTATTCTTTCTTACAAGCGGGTGACAAAACCCAAAATGAAATTACGATCACAAGTGATCGATTTCATAAGGGGCAAGTGGCAGATTTAACCCTTCATATTTGGTGGGCGGGTGGCGAAATGGCAGACGCGCTAGCCTTAGGAGCTAGTTCCGCAAGGAGTGGAGGTTCAAGTCCTCTCCCGCCCATAAGGAGAAAACAAATTTATTTGTTCTCGCGAGAGGACTTGAAGACCTTGAGCATATATGATCCGCCAATTGGCGGAGAATGCGAAAGATGTACAGATTCTGTAAGAATCAAGTCCTCTCCCACCCATACTAATAAAACAAATTTATTTACTTACCTTGACAAAACAATAAGCTATTGTAGGATCACCACAGCATAGATCTTTTCAATCATTTGAATCTGAGACAAGCTCTTTGCCGTCGAATAACTCGACGTTGGAGAGCTTGTCTCATTCGGAGACTTGCCGCCAACCAGAGCGTTAATCCGGGTTCAAAAACGGAGGAACTGTCATATGACGGCATATTCTGCTGTCGCGGACGGAAGACTCACGAACGAAGAAGTTGGAGCTCTTGATCGTCGATGGATGGGTGTTAGGAAACGGCTAGACGATCGCGCCATTCCCGTTCGTTGGGTAATGAGTGAACTTCAACGAATCGCTGAGGGACAAGAGGTATCTCGGGGAATGAGAATGGTCTTACCGGTAAACCACGATGGACTGGAGATCGGAGGCGCAAGGCCTCTGGAGTTGGCGCAATTAGTCGAGAGCGCATGCGAAGTAGAAGAAAACGCACACACAATGCTTGCTGACCCAGGATTCACCACTCTGGTTCAGCAGGAGAAGATCGACTTGGTTTTTATCACCCCGGCGGCTCTCGGCACATACAAGTCAAAGCAAATCTTCAACTCCGAGTGGCTTGCCAGCTGGAGCGCACATCACCTCTATGGACAGGAGATTGATATCTGTCCGCCAGAGGTTGGTCCACGCCTGTGCATGGCTATGGGGAAATTCGCGCCGTGGTGTTGGTGGACCGATTTCCACATTGCCATGAATTCAATTCCGGGACATAATGGCTGGCCATTGAAATTCGTGGTCAGGACAATCGATGGTGTCGATAATCCAGTCCGAGGAAAGTTAACAGGTGTGAGCAAGAACTGGAGTTTCACTGATCTGCTTACCTATCAACTTCGCCAACTTCCGAAGTAGAGTCAATCAGGTAGCTTTAGAAAATCAGTGCCGCCGAGCGTGCTTGCGCGCTCGGCGGTTTTTCATTACAAAGTTGACATTTCTCCAACTTCATTATAGAATCCTCACTGGAACAGATCTCTGAAACTATTCAAAGGAGGAAATGTGCTGACGCAAATTCTTATATATGCCGCAGCAATAGCTGCGACACTTTTTGGATTATGGTTCTTCGTCGGACTTGCAATCAGAGCTCTTGCCAATAAGGAGATTCTTTGGTTTTTTACTCCAGGAAACACGTATGCCCTTCTAGTAAGAAAAGGTAACGAGACCACAGATCTCACTGAAGGTGGTGGCGGGATTGTTGGAATAGCTCATGACATCCCTGGACACCGCTTAATAATTCCGGCAGATAACAATCTTTTCAACGCTGAGTTCGTGGAAGGAGAGGAAGATAGAGGTCTACTCCATCGCCTTTACGGCGTACATTGGAAAGGACCTTTTAAAGACCTTCGCCGGAATGCATTACGGTCTTTTAGATATGGAAGGAAGGATAAAGAAGAGACATATCATGTTTTCCCAGAGGATCAGAAAACAAAGTTTGTCTTCTTCTCAAGTAATCAGGCGGTAAAGGTTGATAATGCCGAAACTGCCGGAGCCTTCGGACTTGATATCATTTACAACATAATCTTTGAAAGAAAACATCCAGTTAAAGCCATCGTTAGAGTGGCTGATGCCAATGCTGTACTTTCGCAGAAGGCAGAAGCAAGAACTATTGCCTTAACTGGCAGCAAGCCGCCTGACTATTACTTATATGGAGATGTGAAACAGAAAGAAGAGCTTACTGACGCGATAGAAGGAATCGCTGGCGATACTCTCAGTCAACTCGGAATATTTATTACCGATGCTTCCCTCTTCTCAATTGATCCGGATGAGGCAGAAAAGAAACTGCGCGAACTGCTTCAGCTTGCAGAAAAAACTCGGCTTGAGCAGGCCGCCAAGATTCAGGTGGCAGAAGCCGACAAGAAAGTTACAATTCTTGCTGGAGAAGCGGCGAAGGAAGTTCAGATGCTTGCCAATGAGGCAGATGAAGATCGCGTAAATAGAGTGATTCTGCCTGTTGCCCGCGAACCAGGAGGACCTGCAGTTAGGTTTGCTGAAGCATATGAGAGCAATGAGACCGTTACCACCCTCTCTATTGGTGGCAAGGGTATGGGTATCATTATTCCTCAGCCTGATAAAGGAAAATCAGCTCAGCCTGAGAAGTAATGTTCATCAAAAGCTAACCAAGTTCTGGTTAGCTTTTTTAATTGACAAATGTATAAAAAATGTGTTAGTATGTTAAAAGAAAAGATCTTACAAAGGAGGAAGTATGGATTTATCCAATTCGCTTTTTCTGTTGGGCCAAATGTGGCGACATCAATTTACTCGCTATCTTCGCCGCCAATGGCTCTACACCAAAGCAAGATTCACAGTTCATAAGAGGACATACCAATATATTCTCTGGAGAAAGGCTTTGGGTTACAAAATGAAAAAGAAACTTCTGCCAAGATGGCGGCGAAACGCCATCATCGTTGTGGTTCTGGTTGCAGTAAGTGTAGTCTATCTCATTGAGAAGTTAAAAGGGATTGATTGGCCGATAATCAACTGGTCATCAGTTGGTAAGTTTGGGCTGATTGCGTTAGCAGTAACTATCGTCATTTTGATTCTGGTTTACGCTTTCAGAAAATCAAAAACTTCGGCTAGTGCCACTCCAGTTTCAGCAACAGCTGCGCCTGCAAAACAGTCTGCAACTAAGGCAGGAAAGCAGTGGAAAGATGGTCTGATTATTGCTGGGGCGTTTGTTATCCCTGTTGTCATGATTTTACTATACGGAAAAAAACTGCAACAGCTACAACAGGTTCCCCCTTCAAGCACAGTGCCGGTGAGAAGCGCGAGCGTGGCAGAGAAATTCACGGAAAGCCCTTGGAGACATTTTTTGGGACCTGACCGTGATTCTCTTTTTGCTCTGGTGTCAGATACAGTACTGCGTAACATTGCGGCCTGTGAATCTCATTTCAGGCAATATGATGATGATGGAAAAACCGTCTTTCGCGGTACTGACCCCAATGATGTGGGAATTTTCCAGATCAACGAAAAGATCTGGGGAGATAGCGCAAAGTCAGCAGGCATTGATATTCATACACTTGATGGCAATGCTTCGTTTGCGGAGCACATTGTCAGAGAGAAACGCAAGGAAGGTAAGACCGGCTACGAGGACTGGCAGAAATCCTCCTGGTGCTGGTACGCACACTATAACAAACGCCCCATTGGATATGGACTTCCTGATCGATATATCGCCGGTAATTACATGATTGACACGGTAATTATCGTAGGGATGGAGTGGAGTAATGCGGTTGAAATACCACGCAAATATAAAATCCAGATCATAAGTTTGGATTCAATACCCTATTGGATTAGGAAGCAGAATGGGGATAGTGTTCTTTTCATCCCCGGAAGCCCAAAGCTTCAATTGGGAAGAGACATCAAATCACTGACGTTCAAAGCAAATTCTGACACAGTTGTCAGAATTCGCTATGCGCTAATGAAAATACCTCTAACGTAACTTTACAAGGCAAGCCAATAGGCTTGCCTTTTTACTTGATAATAAATTTACTGTCTGCTTTGTGTTAATAATGATTTACTATGATATATCATAGTAAAATTAATTAATCAAAAATTTAGACTGCTATCAAATTTTAATTAAATTTTTAACAGATTAATATGAAACCTGATCTACAACTTTACCCGAGCTATCATAAAGAGTTATAACTTCTCTATCCTTGCCCCAGAGCTCCCAGGAATTATTTAGAAATATTCTCCATTCGTTCTTATAAAAATCTTCTTCAGTTGCGTGATACGCAAGACACCCTTCATATGAGTAATGCGCTTGAAGGTATGTTTTACACTGGTTTGATAGACCTCCGACTCCGTCAACATAACCGCTTTCTTCCACACCATTGACCTTAACAAATTTATCCATTTCGGGTTTGTGACAATAAGGCATTCTTTTTACAAAATCATAACAATCACTTTGAAGTGCATCAGCACCAACTTCCTTTGAGGGAACAGGGCAGCTTTGAGAAAGTGGTGGATGAAAATCGTAACCAGTCACATTTTCCAAATAGCCGCTGCATTTATTCACTTGGAAACTGGTAACTTGAAATGGACTTCTGTTGCCAAAACTTCCTGTTATAAGTATCGCACTTCCTCCGGAATGCAGAACTACTGGTGAAAGATAGTTACTATTGTTAGTTAAAAAAAGTTTGGCAACATAAGGTATTACTGCTTTATCAGAGGCAAAATACTGATCATTTCCACCAAACTGCACTCGGCGTTGCCCCTTATTGTTTGTAAGATACCAGCCGGAAATATTTACTCCACTCTCCCCCACATCCCCCGCATTAATAGTCACGTATTCCAAATATGGCTGTATTTCATAGACATTGCCGGGACTCAAACTGACTTTTCCTCGCCAATAGGAGCTATTTGGGTCCTGAATAGACTGATCGCTTCTTGAAACAGACTCAAAAACAGATGGGCCTCCAGGAATTGAAAGAAAACCAGTCCCACCAATATTGAGAAAGTTTCTTCCGCCAATCAAAAATACCAAAAGTAGCGCTGCAATTCCTATAATGAAAAGTGTATCAGAATCCCCCCGGTTGAATTTTCCCATTATCATATAGTAGCAAAATATTTATTCAATTTACCATGTTAAATTTGCCTGAGAATCAAAAATCCCGACTTAATCGGGATTTTTGATTATTTAACAGGGCTAGAATGGAAGATAGTCAGTGCTTATTCCAAACGTATTAAGAACAACACCAATGATACCGGCAACTGCAAACATTATAAACATTCCGATTATCCCCCACAGCATAGCCTGTTTTCCTTCTTCCATTGCCTTAGTGTCATCTGTTTTTCTCACAAACTGAAAAACTCCGTATAGAAAATACAAAAGCGCAATTGCAAAAAGTAAGGTTATAAGCGGATTTAATATTGCCGCGTTTATTTTGCGTAGTAGCGGTTCAACAGTGTACCCATTCATGCCTTAGAGAATTAGCCTGTTGGGGGTCTTGGCACCGTCGGAGCATTAACATCACCCGGAACACCGGTATTTGTCTGGAGCAATCGGATAATTCCCCAGATTGAAACCATGATAAACAGAGCAACAATGCCCCATACCATGATTTTCTTACCCTTCTTGCTCTTTTCCTCATCTCCCGCAGCAAGAATAAATGTCATCAAACCGTAAAGGAAGAAAAGTAAAGCCAGCCCTATAATTATAGGTGTTGCCTGATTGATAAGATTGCTCAACGTTGTAAGAAACGAGGAAGCATATGTAAATTGCTGAGCAAATGCCATTACAGGCAAAAGGGCAGCTGTGATACCGCCAGAAATCAAGACTAATTTTTTCATTTTCATAAACTAATAATTAATTATTAATACCTTTGGGTATTAATAAATAATAGCATCTTTTAGCCAAAATTCTAGTCGTTGTGGATAGTACCACCCACTTGGACATCCGATGTCCAAGGACATCGGATGTCCAAGTAATTTCCAAAAAATATAGCCAAATTAAAACTAAAAACTAACAGCCTCAATGCCAAATTCCCCTTGAAGTATTTTTATTATCCCCCAGATTGAAACCATTATGAAAATGGCTAAAATCCCCCAAAACATCATTTTTTTTGCATTTTTTCTTGCTTCCTCATCGCCGGCTTTAAGAATAAATACTGCCAGATTCCAGAGAAAAAATACCAAACCCAAACCAATAAGAACATTGATTAAAGGACCAATTAAGCAGCTAATTTTAAGTATCAGATCCTGAAGCCTTGCAACTGGTGAACCTAGAATAGCTGGACAAATTTGACCTATAACATTCATAAAATTATTTTTTTATTGTCTTAAAAGCGGCAACCTGATGCCTCCGCTAAAAAAGCTTCCGTATAAAATATTTATAATCCCCCAGACTGAAACCATTACAAACAGCCCGACAATTCCCCAGAACATGAGAGATTTGCCGGATTTTATTTTTTCTTCGTCTCCCCCAGCCCAGATGAATCTTGCCAGTCCCCAGAGAAAAATAATAAGTGTGAGACCTATAATTACCGGAACGAGCATACTTATTCCATTTATGAGGACGCATGTAAAATCCTTAAAATTTTGAGGTTCGGTTGGCGGATAACTAAATTCACAAATCGGAGCCGCATTAGCAATTGAAAGGGGCGCAAAAATCAGAACTAGAATAAAAAATGCAGACAGACTAATTTTTTTATAAAACATTTAAGTTCTTATTTGATCAATAGTTCCCTTTATGGCCTCCGATATAACCATTGCCCCTAGCAATATGAGAGCCCCAATTACAGCATAAAGAAATGCTCTCTTGGCAGTTTTGATTTTTTCTTCACTACCTCTTGCAGTAGCAAAAAGAAAACCAGAGTAAATTATAAATACAACAGCAATAACCCCCCCTACTGGCATTATGATGTTTCTAATAATCAAATTAATAAATCCCTCCAGAGTATCTTCTCCGCTTACTGGATTATCTATACAGATAGTGTTGGCAGGACAACCCCTATTACTTCCTTCTGCATCAGGCCCCGGATCATTTTGGCCTTCTACATTTATGTCTTGAAGCCAGCATGTTCCGTCTCTTTCAATATAACCTTGCGGGCAAGCGGCACTTGCAGTGTAGGGAAATACTACAAATAATATTAAAATTACCAGTATTGCTGATAAGGAATTAATCTTCATGCTATTTATTTTAGTAGATATTTTCATATTCTAAAATGTTAGAAGTGAATAACCCGAATCATCCCCGAGTAGAACCACAAGTATAGTCTTAACTATTACCCAAGCTCCGATAACTATTATAAGACCCCAGCCAGTCTTTGTAGCAACCGTTTTTGCCTTATCCCTTGCTGATTCGCTCCCACCTGAAGTTAGAAGCAGCACCCCAGCCCAGACAAAAGAGATTGCGGCAAGAGGCACAGCTAGAACAATGAGAAAATTTATTAAATTTATTCCAAGTTGTATAAGCTGATTAAATCCGCAGTCCGGCAAATTATTTGCATTTGGTTGTTTAGGATCGCAGACAATCAAATTAGTATCTTGAGCAATAGATGACAGGGGTAAAATTAAAATACAAAAAACCAGCAGATGAACAAATATATTTATAAAAAAATTTAATTTCATTATTTTCTTAGCAATTGAGTAATTGAGGAGTTTGCTCCAGTTATAGCTGCCTCCATTTTAAGTCGTCCGCCAGTAACAGACTCTATCAGATTCTCAAAAATTGAAGAAGTTCCTGCGTAATCCGGATCAAGCCACGCCTTAGCAGAAAGTGCCGAGCTGTAGACCACCGGCTTAAAAGCATCAGCTTGATATTGAGAAAGCAAGTCCCT
The DNA here is from genome assembly GCA_036517475.1 of Minisyncoccota bacterium. Lineage (GTDB taxonomy): Bacteria > Patescibacteriota > Minisyncoccia > Phycocordibacterales > Zambryskibacteraceae > DATDVZ01. Next base: position 20,725 of record DATDVZ010000008.1, on the reverse strand, counting down.
GCGGGCCGGCGACACAGAGTTAACTTCAGCAAATCGTTTTGAAAAATTGGCACTGGAAAATTCAAGTATTGCAGCAAATGCCGGGCTGACTTTGGTGGAATTTCTGACAATTGCCGCCCCCAACATCCTTCCAAAAGTAACTTTTCTCTCTCCAGTTCTCACATTACTTGATTGCGGCAGGGCTTTAATATCAAAATTCAAGTTCGGATTTTTGAGTTTAAGTTTTGGAAGCTCTGATGCTAAACCAAAATACACCGCCAGATCACCAACAAGAAACGCGTCGACTGAATTCGGACGGGAGCGGTTCCAGGAATAATGCGGTTTGCTTGGATTTGAAAACTCAGTATAGAAAGAAAGCGCAGATGTTGCCGGTTGTATAGGAAGATTAAATTTCTCGCTTAAAAGACTTGTGGGAATGCCGTTCACTCTAGCAACTATCGGAGTGCCTGCCTGCATTAGCAAAGCCGAGAAGATTTCCTTAGCATTATTAATGTTGCTGTATTCACCAAGTGCAATTGTTGATCTTTTAATATTAAATGCTCCATCTTTAAGAGTGAGGTTTTGTGAAAGCTTGAAGAATTCATCCCAGAATGCTGGGGGCTCTGCAATTCCAGCACTTGTAAAAATATCCCTATTCCAGTACATAATCAGAGGATCAATTGTTATAGGTAGGGCAAGAATACCCGACGGAGTTAAAAATAGCTCCCCTTCCTCAACAAAGGTGTCCTTGAAAGTTCTTTCGGAATAGCTGTCATAAGGGATAACTATGAGTCTATTCGTGTTCTTAAGTAAAGAATCGTGAGTTAAAAATATAATATCAGGGCCTCTGCCTTCAGCCAAAGCATTCACAAACTCAGAATCAAATGTATTCGGAGATTTCTCTACATAAGTAATTGCTATATTTTTATTTTTTGAAAGCGAGGACTGATCGTAAATATTAAGAAAAATCGGCTGCTGCATTGTGCCCCAGACGGTCAGTCTTGCGATTTTAGAGCTTGATCCTCTGCCTGACATGGCAAAAAGAATTACCCCAATAACTATAAATACCGTAAATACACCTATTAATATGAGTTGGAACTTACTTTGCTGCATCCCAAAATTATATCACTTTAATAACCATCTGATTTCCACAATAACATTCATTAATTTCCAATTTTTAATTTTTAATAAATGTTTCAATAAACCAATTTTTAAAATAGGAATTCAACAAAAATTTAGAATTAAAAATTATAAACTAACTTTCAGGCTTTTCTGAAAATTAATCCGTAGTGGTGCTCCCCAGCTACAATTTCACGGTCATATATAAACCTCTTGCTTTCAAATAACGCCTTTGCGCTTTTTTTCTCATATACCTGATCGGGGTGAGGACCAATTCCTCCGAAACTTTCCTGCCAGTCAATCACCAGGAGCTTGCCTTCCTTTTTTAAAATTCTTTTGGTCTCCTCTGCTACATTTTCTTTTTTTTCAACCTGAAACAAAAGGTTTGAAATCAACACCGCATCTACAGACGAATCGGCAATTTTTGTGCCACCAATTTTTTCCAAATCCCCCCAGACAATTTCGACATTAAAAAACCCCTTATTATTTGCCTCTTTCTTTAATTTTGAAAGTAATTCCTTCTGAACATCTACTGCGTAAACTTTCCCTTTTTCTCCGACAGCGCCCGCAAGTGATAAACTGTGATGCCCCGAGCCTGATCCAAAATCTGCAACTGATGAACCCAGTCTTAATGCAAACTGTTCAATATTTTTTTCAGGATTAGAGAATGACATGATCTAATTATACAAAAAAATTCCACATTTTATCGACCCCCACTTGGACATCGAATGTCCAAGTAAACCAGTTGCTTATTCAAGTTCTTCCAATTCATCCAACATTTTTTTTCTGACAATTATATCTTCTAAAGATGATTCTGCGAATGATTTATAATCTTTTTTATTTTTAAACTGATCAAGAATAATTTCGGTTTTGCAAACTCGGTTTTGATAATCTTCTGTGTATTCTTCCCAACTGCTTTTACTTAATGTTTTGTTGTTTTTTTGCTTGTTATTTAGATTAATATAAGCACTTAAATGCAGAAGATATTCATTAGACTCAACGTGAATTGATTTGAAACTTCCTTGAAAAAGAACTCCTGATCTTTTATATTTGTTGTTAAAAAATTTTGTATATCCGTTTCCAAGCTTCTGCATAAATCTTTCAATACCTTTTTCCGCTTTTTGTCTCAATAAAAGATGATAGTGATTTTGATTCAGGCAATAAGTTATAAATTCAACAAGTTCTAACTTGGACATTCGATGTCCAAGTTGAGTTTTCTTGTTATTTTTTACGTAAGAATTTTCGTAAATACTTCCAATTGGTTCAACAGAATTAAATTCCTCCATGCTTTGGAGAAATCTTTCTAAATCATAATGATTATTAAATATTTTCCTTTTATCTACTCCCCGGTTATATACATGGTAAAATTCCCCAGTAACTAGCGGTGTCTTTCTCATATATTTATTATAACTCACTTGGACATTCGATGTCCAAGTGTGAAATCATAGACAAATGACTGAAGCCAGGTTGTCCCCCTCGCGTAGTTTCATTATTCTTACACCTTGTGTCTGACGTCCTAACTCCGGAATCTCCGCAATCCCTGTCCTAATCACTTGTCCTTTTTTTGAAATTGCCACAATCTCTTCCTCTTCCTCCGTCACAACAGCTGAGGCAATTATTTCTCCAGTTTTTGAAGTCACTTTTCCTGTCTTTATTCCGCTTCCACCTCTTTTCTGAATTTTATATTCATCCAAATCTGTTTTCTTTCCGTATCCGTTCTGCGTTACTGTCAAAAGCATTGGTTTTTTAAAATTGTGGTTAACAACTTGCGCTCCAACAACCAGGTCACCTTTGCGTATTTTTATGACTCTCACTCCTCCGGCCCCTCTTCCCATCTCACGTACGTCCGAATCTTTAAATCTGATCGCCTGACCCTTAGCAGTTACGACAGAGACAGTATCTCCCTTTTCAATTAAAGATGCGCTCACCAGGGAATCATCTTCCGTAAGTTTTATTGCAATTATTCCGCTTGTCCTGACATCACGGAAAACCCCCGCGCTTACTCTTTTGCTTGTGCCATTTCTAGTAACCATAATGAGTGATAACCCCTCCTTTTCTTTAGAGTCTTTGGGAACGGGTAAAATTGAAGTTATTTTTTCCTCGCTTCCAAGAGAAATATAATTCATTATAGATTTGCCGCGTGTTGCACGCTTCCCTTCCGGAATATCATACATTTTTATCTGGTAGACCTTGCCTTTGTCGGTAAAGAATAAAAGATCACTGTGAGTTGATGCTGTCAGAAAATGGGTCACGAAATCCTCCTCCTTCGTATCTAGATCAATTACCCCTACTCCTCCCCTCTTTTGTTTTTTGAATTCATCAGGATTTGTGCGCTTAATGTAACCGCCCGCTGTCAGAACCAAGGCATTATCAGTATCAGCTATCAAGTCTTCAACTGAAAAAACCTTTATTCCGCCTTTTACGATTTTTGTTCTCCTTTCATCGCCGTATTTTTCCTGAAGATCCGCCAATTCTTTTTTAATTATTGAAAGTATTTTTTTGGGGCTTGCTAGAATTCCTTTTAATTCTGCAATAAGTTTCTGCATCTCTATAAGTTCATCCTCAATTTTTTTGCGTTCAAGTCCAGCAAGTCTCTGAAGCTTCATTTCAAGTATCGCAATGGCTTGCATCTCGGAGAATTTAAACTGCCTTATAAGTTCAGATTTTGCGTCCTCAACCGTTTTTGAAGCCTTTATGAGTTTTATGATTGCATCAATATGGTCAAGAGCTTTTTTTAGCCCTAAAAGAATATGTTCGCGATTCTCTGCCTTAGCTAGATCAAAGACAGTTCTTCTGCGGATAACTTCTTTCCTATGATCAATAAATTCCTCAAGAATCGGCTTTAATGAAAGAGTTTGTGGCACACCGTCAATTAAGCCAACAAGATTAAAATGAAAAGTTTCTTCAAGTTGAGTATGCTTATAAAGTGAGTTGAGAATTTTCTGTGGCTGACTTCCTGCCTTTAGCTCTATAACAACCCGTATGTCTTTTGTTGATTCGTCCCTGAGCCCTCTGATTCCTTCTATTTTTTTATCCTTTACAAGTTCGGCAATTTTTTCAATTAGAGTTGCCTTGTTAACACGATATGGGATTTCGCTTATTATAATCTGGAAGTTTCCCAGCTTGTTTTCAATTATTTCTGCCACTCCGCGCACCACCACTCCTCCGCGTCCCGTTGCGTAAGCATGGTGAATATCTTTTTGATTAAAAGCGATTCCGCCGGTCGGAAAGTCAGGGCCTTTTATAAATTCCAAAAGATCTTCTGTTGTGGCATCGGAATTATCAATTAGAAATGAAATCGCATCAGATACCTCGTTTAAATTATGCGGGGGAATGTTTGTTGCCATTCCGACAGCAATACCCAGAGTGCCATTTAAAAGAAGATTCGGCACGGATGTCGGCATCACTGTCGGCTCTTTTCTTGTTGAATCATAGTTTGGTCTGAAGCTCACCGTGTCTTTTTCAATATCTTTAAGAAGTTCACCGGCAATACGGCTCATCTTCGCCTCCGTATATCTGGGAGCGGCAGCATTGTCCCCGTCTATGGAGCCGAAGTTTCCTTGAGGAAAAATAAGGGGGTAGCGCATGCTGAAATCCTGTGCCAGTTTTACCAAAGCCTCATACACAGCCATATCGCCGTGCGGATGATATTTCCCCAATACATCTCCTACAACAGCCGCTGATTTCCTAAACTTTGCTCCCGCATTAAGCCCCATTTCATGCATAGTAAAAAGTATCCGGCGGTGGACCGGCTTTAAGCCGTCTCGGACATCCGGAAGAGCTCTGTCAGTAATAACTGACATGGCATAGTCAATGAAAGACTCTTTCATTTCAGAAACAATCGAACGCTCAATGATATTTCCTTTTGGGGTCGGATTTTTTATTTTCTCTTTAGCCACAAAATTAAATCAAAAATATAAAAATAAATATAAAAACTACGAAATATTAATAACTGTCGTTTTTTGGCACAACTCTTAATTGCCCTGTTTCAACCTGATTTTTAATCCTGTCGTACTCATCTTGAAAATTAATATTATTTTCTTTACCCAACCCCTTGATGGCATAATATACAGAAGCCAGACTTTTCTTAAGATTGGTTATTGGAGAATCTTCTTTTGGTTTCTCGACAATAATCTGAGACGTATTTGTGCGAAAATTTACCGAGAGCCACACTGAAAAAATTACGGCAGTCAAAAATGCCGAGACCCCAAGAGCAATACCTCTCTTGTGGTGATCGGGACGGGAGCGCATCCTTTCAAGTTTCGTAATCAATGTTTCTCTCATGCCTTTATATTAATCATTAAACGCTGTATTTCAATACCACCACATCTCCCTCTTTACCCTCCAAATCTTTCTTCTTCAGTGTCAGTTTTTCTTCTGCCATAACAGACTCTTCACCAGCTTCTTTCAGGAAAGTTCTCAGGGTTTTGCTGTCCCCTTCCTCATAATGCATCGGAATAATAATTTTAGGTTCAAGCTTGACTGAGAGCTTGTTTGCCTCCGCAGGATTCATTCCATCTCCGATTGGTAAAAACAAAACATCAATATCATCGAGTGCTTCAATTGTTTCGGCATCAAGACTTGCTGCCGAATTTAGGGGGCCCAGAAAACAGAGGTTCATATTTTCCAGATTCATAAGATAAACAGTGTTAATCGATTCGGATCCATCGTAATTAGTTTTTGAAAGAAAACCTCTCACAAATATTCCGCCAATTTCATACTCTCCTGGCCCGTTTATTACAAAAGGTTGTTTATCTCCGCGAGAAGCATTTTCGGCACCATTAAAATCCGGATGATTTGCTGAAATTAAAACTATATCAGCACCGAATTTAGTGCCCTTGTGCTTGGAATCTTTGGAAATCGGGTTATACGCAACCACTATTTCACCAAACTGGATTTTGAAAGATTCTAGCCCCTGATATGAAATTACCATAGATTAATAATAGCACATTTACCCCAAAAAGCCAGTGTTTTAAAGGTTTTTTTTAATTTTTTACACCTTGACACTTGACAGAAAATCTATTGTTGATATGGTTGTTAAAGATCTGAACTTGGCCCGACAGCGATCGGGCCCCGCTGCGGCCTTCTCCGTCACGATGAGAACGCCGCCTACACACAAGCCGCACATGCGCTCAAAAAGAAAGGAGAGTGATGTCGTCACACCCGAAAAGAGGCCTGATTGCAACCCCTAGCATTGCGATCGGGAAAGCTCCTCGGGCTCGAAAATACTCCTTTGAAAAGAAAGAAAAAAAGCGCGCAGAAAACAGTTTGTGAAGTAACCCCCTCCGAGATCGCTCGGAGGGGGCTTTGCTTTTAGGAAAGTTTTATGTAGTATATTTTGGTTCAATTATTAGCATTCCCTGTTTAACAGGGGCTAAGATAACCTTCAGTCGGAGAATTGCGGTTAAGGCAAGACTGGAAACTTAGCAATTTTTTTGTTCATGACAAATCAAACAACTGTTAAAGAACCTGAAGAAAAGGAAATTAAAAAAGAGACTGTTAAAAGGAACGACCTAATGGAGGATATAATGATCTCCACCGCCACCCCACCCCTGATTGATGATCTCATTGAAGGAAAAGTAATGGCTATAGAAAAAGGCGAAGTCTACATTGATCTTCCGCCTTTTGGCACAGGTATTATTTATGGAAAAGAATTCCTTCAGGCGCGCGATATTATTAAAAAAATAAATATTGGAGATACTGTCGCCGGTAAAGTTATCGCTCTTGATAACCCAGACGGCTATATTGAGATTTCTCTCAAAGAAGCAAGACAAGCTCTGATCTGGAATGAGGCTGAAGCGGCAATAAAAGAAAAGAAAATTTTTGACCTGCCCATAAATGAAGCCAATAAAGGCGGACTCATTATCAATTGGCAGGGTTTGCAGGGATTCCTGCCTGCTTCCCAGCTTAAAAGCGAACATTATCCCAGAGTTGAAGATGGCGACAAAGATAAAATTTTAGAAGAACTGAGAAAACTCGTCGGTCAGAGGCTTTCAGTTACAATAATCGGCGCCATTCCGAAGGAAGGAAAACTCATATTTTCTGAAAAAGATCCGGAAGATAAGGAGAAAGTTGCAATGATTGACAAGTACACTCTGGGAGATGAGATTGAAGGAGAGGTAACTGGAATGGTTGACTTCGGGGTCTTTATAAAACTGGAAGAGGGGCTTGAGGGTTTGGTTCATATTTCTGAAATGGATTGGGCACTGGTAGAAAATCCGCGCACCCTCTATAAAGTAGGAGATAAGGTAAAAGTAAAGGTAATTGACATCAAAGACGGCAAGATTTCACTTTCCATAAAAGCTCTCAAAGAAAATCCCTGGATTGAAGCCGCTAAAAAATATAAAAAAGACGATCTAGTAAAAGGGGTTGTTATTAAATTCAACAAGCACGGAGCTCTTGCTTCAATTGAAGAAGGTGTTGCCGGGCTTGTTCATATTTCAGAATTCGGAAGCGAGGAGAAACTTCGAGAAGCTCTTGAACTTGGCAAAACTTACGATTTTAAAATTACTCTCTTTGATGTTCAGGAACAAAAGATGGCTCTCTCTTTCATGGAAGCAAACCCGGCAAAATAAAAAGAGAATTATATTTTACTAATTAGAAAAGTGTGATAGTGTAGTTGCCAGATTCAAATTTCTCAAGGGAGGTTTTGATGCCAAAAGGGGGCATTTTTGAAACTTATGATCCCAGTAAAAGAAATACAGCTCATCTGCAAAGCGATGTTCTTTTAGCTCTATTTCATACACTTTATTGTGCTTTCGGTTTCCAGTCTCTTGAACGTGAGAAACTTCATCAAGCATTTCCCTTTTTTCTTGCTTTCTACTGTGCCCTTGGCGGAAATGTTCGTGGGCTTCATTTTTATCGGGATATAACTTCTGGCAGATTTCGCGATATTGATAAAGCAATCTCAGATCTTCACATCTATGGCATGATTGAGTACCATAGTGGAGATATCAAAGATCTGATTTATTTCCGTCTTGCTGACCCGCGCATGAAAGAGAGGTTAATGAGAAATCCTGAATTTGATCTTGTGCAGAAAGCCGCCGCATCTTTCAGCGCCGCTTATCGGCATGAAGCAAAGTGGGAAGACTTGGGGTTTTGAATTTTACTCCGCAAAGCAAAACTTTGCGGTTTTAATTTTCTAAAATTTAACCCCAGTAGTAGAGCAAAGCTCCCTGAAGGACAACAAGTTGCCTTCAGGGCAGGCGCGAGAGTAGAGCGTGATAAGTTGTTCGAAGCTGCACACTCCTTCATGAGTGCTTATGACGAAATGGACCGGGTCTCTTCTGTGCCTCCTAAAGCCTCTGTGTAACTGAGGCTTTTTTTGTTGCAAAATTATTTTTACTTGATAATCTCAAACGAGAACCTTTTCCTTGGAGAATCCATGCGAGAGCGGCACGTCGGACAGAGTGGAGTGTATATGCGAGGCGCTGGCACTGACAAGAAGAGACTGCGGAGAGACCTCGTTTTAACTTTGCTTACTGAATTTTCTCGTCGTAATATTTCAGGGGTTAATCTAAAACTGCTTCATCGCGTCTTTCCTGAATTTCTCGAGGTGCTTAAGGAGTTGGGAGTGCAGGAGAGCGGTTTTCACCGAGGTGAAGACGGAAGATACGAAGAGCTCGATGCCGCGGTGATTGAGCTCATGACACACCAGCGGATCTGGCGGAAAACGCTAGACCAGAATGATCAAATATTTCTCTCCAAAGACGCTCCAGAAGTCGAGTCATATTTACGATACTTCGTGGATTATGACGACGCCCGCGAAGCCTCGAAAAAGCCTATTGCCGAATACAAAAAAATACTCGAAGGAGAATAACCCCGCAGATGGGGTTTTTTGTTTCCATTCTTCTGTCTACTTATTACTGTTTATCCCGACGCTTCGGTCGGGACCCCGACCCAATCAGTTGATTTAGGCGTCGGGGCTAATCACTATTCGCAAACATGGTTGCTTTATCTCTTCCTTCAGTAACGAGAATCTCTAAAACAAGAGCAATTTTTTTTGAGGCTTTTTTCATTAGATCCTCTTCTTTGGGTTTCCATTTTCCTAAAATATGTTTCTCCACTTCCTTGTCGCCTAGAGGCTTTTTAATTTTACCGGAAGGGCTCACGGGGCTAATGCCGACTCGAATTCTTACAAATGCCTCTGTACCTATTTTTTTAACAATTGAAAGAACGCCCCTGTGACCGCCGGTGCCTCTGTTAAATGAGATTTTAATTTTACCCAATGGCAGATCTAAATCATCATGAATAACAATGAGAGTCTCTGCTTTCTTTTTACTTGTTATTAGAGATGCCAGACTTGCTCCGGATTTATTCATAAAAGTCTCCGGAAAAAGAACCATTACCTTTTCTTTTTTTACCTTACCTAGAGAAACCAACGCCTGATATTTGGCGCTTTTGACCATTACTGGAAAGCTAAACATCTTCAAAAAATAACCGGTAACTAACCTCCCAGTATTATGGCGCGTATCTTCATAATCTTGCCCAGGATTCCCAAGACCGACAATGATAAACATAGAAACAATATACTATGAACGATACACAATGGACAAGTTCAATAAAATGACAGAATTTAAAAATTATTTTTTAGCATTATTTTTTTTATTGTAATTGTTCATGGAACATTTTCTCTATTGCTGTCAATAGTTAAGTCAAACTACAATCATTAAAATTCACTCAAATTACTAATGAACACAGAAACACAAGAGAGCACCATCACAACACCTCCAGAGCAACAAAAGAAAACTAAAGGATTTCTTAATGAAATAATTGATTTTATTCTTATTGCTGTCTTTATAGTAATCCCCTTCAGAGTCTTTGTTGCACAGCCGTTTGTTGTAAATGGAGCTTCAATGGACCCGACCTTTAAAAACGGCGAATACTTGATTGTTGATCAGCTTTCGTATCGTTTTGACCCTCCGGAGAGAGGCTCTGTTCTTATTTTTAAATACCCCAAAGATCCCTCAAAACATTTTATCAAACGCGTTATCGGGCTTCCGAATGAAACCATCTCTTTAAACTCCGGCAAAGTAACTATTAAAAATTCTTCCAACCCAAAGGGCTTCAGTCTGAATGAACCCTATATTGAGCATGAAAAGAAAGATAGCTTTACCATTACTCTTGATGATAACGAGTATTTTGTTTTAGGAGACAATCGTGCAGGCAGCGCCGACTCGCGTATCTGGGGGCCAGTTCCAGAAGAGAATGTCGTTGGAAGACCGATCATCAGGCTTCTGCCCCTCTCAGAGCTTGATTTTATGCCTGGAGATCAAAGAGATATCTTAAAGGCGAACTAATATGGCAAGATCTAGGCTTAAAAAGAAAAACCGGCAGATCCCATATGAAGCAAAAGTCATTGATAAAAATATTTTAAGTGCTACATATTTTGGTTTCAATCCTATAAAGACTCCGCAAATTATAAAAAATGATCAAACTCTTTTTAAAATAATAAATGATCCTTATTCCGAGCTCCCGCGAGCAAAGAGTGATTTTCCCCTCGGACCCGAGGCATTAGAGAAAATATCACTGCTCAGAACATTCAATGAATGGAGTCTTTCGGCGCTCTGGCATCCGGTTTTCGTCTCTTTCTATAAGCCTCTTTCAGGCAGCGATCACCGCCGCAGAGAAAATTCTGTGATTTACGGCCTTGAAATTTTCGGGCTTCAGTCAAGTTCTGCCGAAGGAATTCTTCTTCGGACTCTGATTTCAATTCTTGAAGATGAAGGATACACTAACTTAAATATCAGGATAAACAGTCTGGGTGACAAAGAGTCAATAAATGAATTTGAAAGAGCGGTGGGCGGTTTCATAAGAAAAAATATATCCGAATTCCCCGCTGAGCTGCGCAAGCTCGTTAAGGAAGACTTTTTTGAGATCTGCAGGAAGGGGGCGCCAGAAAAGTTTCTGGAGAGTGTGCCAAAATCAATCAACTTTCTTTCCGAAATCCCGCGAAATCACCTGAAAGAGACTCTGGAGTTTATTGAAAGCTTCGGCATTCCCTATACCATTGATCACACTCTGGTAGCCTCACCTTATTTTTGCTCTGAAACTATTTTTGAAATTGAAACACTCAAGGGTTTAGTGCCGGAAGTTCTAGCGAGCGGCTACAGGTACAGCAGACTTTCAAGAAAACTCGGTATATTCAAAAAAGAAGTGCCTTCAATTGGGGCCACACTTCTTATTAGAAAAAAAGTAAAAGCTAGTACACCGAGAAAAAGGGTGGATCCGAAATTTTATTTAATTCAGCTAGGCTTCCCGGCAAGATTGTTAAGCCTCAAAGTAATAGATATCCTAAGAAAAAACAAAATCTTCCTAGCTCACTCGCTTGCTAAAGATAAGCTCCAAAGCCAGCTTTTGAGCGCTGAAAATCTCAAGGTCCCCTATATTCTGATTGTCGGACAAAAAGAAGCGATTGAGAACTCCGTTACTATCCGCAATGTCTCTACCCGTGTTCAAGAAACTGTTCCTTTAGGGAATCTCGTCTCATACATCAAAAAACTAAAACTTTAAATCATAATTTTTTGATTCATGTCTCATGTTTTATAGTCTCATACTCCATTTTTTATGATTAATGTTCCATGCTCTATGTTCTATGAATAATCTTTCTTATTCTTGATTCATGATTCTTGCCGTGTTAATATCTTACCCCTATGATTAATATAGAAGTTGAGAAAGGATCAAATGAGAATAATCTTTCGCTTCTGCGAAGATTCACAAAAAGGGTTCAAGGCGCCGGGATTCTTAACCGTGTCCGATCCATCCGCTACTCTTCAAGAGCAATCTCCGAAAGTGTTAAGCATAAAAAAACCATGAAATTATTGCGAAGGCGAGAAGAAATCAAACATTTAATCAAACTTGGAAAGCTCGTAGAACAAAAGAATGTTAAGACAAGGAGATAACAGCAAATTTTATGTAAAAAACCTCACAAAAGGCAGAGTACCCTCTCTGCCTTTTGTAGAGATTAAAAATGCTGTTCTAGGCAAAAAATATGAGTTGTCTTTAGTCTTTAGCGACGATGCCCTGCTTAAAAGATTAAATAGGATTTACAGAGGGAAAAACAAAACTACCAATGTTTTGTCATTTTCCTTATCAAAAACTTCCGGAGAAATTTTTTTGAATCTTTCTCTTATAAAAAAGGAATTTATGATTCATGATTCAAGCTTCAAACTTCATGTCTTGCGGCTATTTATCCACGCACTACTGCATTTGAAAGGAATGTCTCATGGCAGTAGAATGGAACGAGCAGAAATTAAATTTCTTAAAAAATTTAATTTCTGCTAACCAACAACCTACCACTTGTAACTAAAAGTTAGGCTCTTTTGAATCTTTGTTGTTAGTAGTCAGTTGTAAGTTGTTAGTAAATTTATGAGAAACATCGCCGTAGGCATAGACATAGGTACATATCAAATAAAGGTTGTTGTTGCGGAAAAATCTTCCGAAAACGACGAGCATCCGAGAATTCTTGGAACAGGTATAACTCAATCCTGGGGTATGCGCCATGGCTATATTGTTAATATTCCGGAAGTTTCAAAAGCAATCCGCTCTGCCCTAAGTCAGGCTGAAAAATCATCGGGGATGAGAATCAAGAAAGCTTATGTTTCTGTAGGAGGTATAGGACTTTCTGCCGTGACATCTACCGGAGTTGCCATGATTTCTCGGGGTGATCTGGAGATTACGGGCCGAGACACTGAAACGGCAATGGAAGTCGCCAGAGAAGAAATTCCAAAAAATGCATCGCAAAACAGAACTATTATTTATGAGATTCCCGTCAAATACAGAGTTGATGGCAAGGAAGTGTTGGGTCATTCTCCGGTCGGGCTCAAGGGGGTGAAACTTGAAGTTAGGGCTCTTTTCATAACATGTCTTGAAACTCATCTTAGGGATCTGACTGAGGCGGTAATTGAAGCGGGTATTGATGTTGTTGATGTTGTGGCATCCCCCATTGCTGCTAGTTTCGTGACTTTGACCAAAACCCAGAGAATTGCTGGAGTTGTCCTTGCAAACATCGGTTCAGAAACAGTTTCAATAGTTGTATATGAGAATAATAAGCCCATTTCACTTGAGGTTTTTCCCATCGGTGGAGCTGATATTACAAATGATATAGCTCTGGGAATGAGAATATCTCTTGAAGAGGCAGAAAGTATCAAACTCGGAGGAATTACTCTAAACAGTTATCCGAGAAAAAAACTGGATGAAATTATTTCTGCCAGACTCACGGATATTTTTGAACTGATTGAAGCTCATCTGAAAAAAATCGGTAAAAGCGGATTACTCCCAGCCGGCATTGTCATTACTGGCGGTGGCAGCAATCTGGCTGTAGTTGAAGAATTGGCAAAAGCTTCTCTTGAACTTCCCTCGCGCGTCGGCCACATAAATTTTCTTGAAAAAGATAAAGGTAGAATCAGAGAGGCATTTTTTGCTGTTGCACTGGGTCTTTGCATTGCCGGATTTAGTGATGATGACCCGTCAGGCAGCACTATTCTAATTAAGGCCCCGATAAAAATTTTTAAGGCTATAAAAAACTGGATCGACCCTCTTTTGCCTTAGTGAAAAGCAATATTTTTGTGTATATCGTTAATGGACTTTACTGCAAAAATTATAGTGGTAGTATTTAGGAATAACAATTTTAATTTTTAATTTTATTAACTTTAAATTTTGATTTTTTAGATTTAATTTTTAATTTAAATTCATGCCCCAAGTTAAACCGGATATAGAAGCTTTTGCACGTATCAAAGTTATCGGAGTTGGCGGCTCAGGCAAGAATGCTGTTAATCATATGATCAACTCAAAAGTTCGTGGAGTTGATTTTATTGCTGTTAACACGGATGCTCAAGACCTTCACCATTCACATGCCAAGAAAAAAATCCACATCGGAAAAAATCTTACAAAAGGTCTGGGCACCGGAATGAATGTTGACCTTGGTAAGCGCGCCGCGGAAGAAAATAAAGAAGAGATTCAAGAAGTTGTTAAGGGTGCTGATATGGCTTTTATAACCTGCGGTATGGGAGGAGGTACGGGCACGGGTGCGGCGCCGGCAATCTCAAAAGTAGCTAAGGAATCCGGCGTGCTGACAGTAGGCGTTGTCACTAAGCCGTTTTTCTTCGAAGGGATGCTACGAATGCGCTTGGCAGAATCAGGAATTGATGACTTAAAACAGAGCGTTGATGCTTTGATTGTAATTCCAAATGACAGACTGCTTGCAACGGTAGATAAAGACACTACAGCAAAGCAAGCTTTTGCAATGTGTGATGACATTTTAAGAAAAGCAGTTGAAGGAATTTCTGATTTGGTTACGACTCCGGGAATAATTAATATTGACTTTGCTGATATCAGAGCAGTAATGGAAAATGCCGGACCGGCTCTCATGGGTATTGGTTATGCTTCTGGCGAGAAAAGAGCAGAGGAGGCTGCTCGTATTGCCATTAACTCACCTCTTCTTGAGGTTTCAATTGCTGGCGCAAAAGGAGTGCTCTTCTCAATTGCCGGCGGAGATGACCTCACTATGTTTGAAATACAGGACGCGGCAAAGATAATCACCGAATCAGTGGATCCAAATGCCAAGATTATCTTCGGTACGGTTCGCGATGAAAGGCTGAAGAAAGGAGAAATCAAAGTTACTGTTATTGCAACCGGTTTCCCCGAAGGAACAGTAAAAAAGTCGCTTTTCGGGTCATCCGATGATGATAAAAGAGGTAAAATTTTTAATGCAGTACCCCAGAAAGAAGAGCCGACTATTCAGAGTAAAAAAACTGATGAGGACAAGGAGGATGATGACTGGGGAGCAGTGCCGGCATTTCTACGTCGCTCTAAATTAAAATAAATACCAAGGGGAGCCCTTAAAGAATTCCCAAGGGCTCCCCTTGGTAACGTTAAAATCAAAGTTTAAATAACCAATAATTTGACCGCCCAAAATTTCCAAGAGAAATTTAGGCGGACAACTAACAATAATCAAAAATTCTGCCACAAGCAGAATTTTTGATTGCTTTTAAAATTATATTTTTTTACTGTTGCTATTTTAAAATTTTGTATTATAATTGCATCAGAAACTCACAAGGAGCTCATTGATGTTTAAAAAGATCATGTATTTCATGAGGTTTGCAGTCATTTTTCCTTTGATAACTGCAATCTCATATTTACTTTTTTTTGTGCCGAAAACTACAGTCAATGTTCCTATTTTAGCTATATTTTCACTTCTTGTACTAATAGTATTATGTGGCCATGAACGTAATATCGGCCAGACAATTCCAGATAAGATCAGATTTCCATTAGTGGTTGGCTGGGTCGCTGCAGCGCTGGGAGTCCTTGCCACACTTGTGATAGGCGCCAAGTTTTTAGCTCTGATCGTAATTATCATTTCTTTAGCTGTTGGCTTTATTTCTTTCGGAGAACTTGTCATCTATGCAAATAATAAAATCAAATTTGCATTAAAACAAAAGAGAGAAGAGGAAATAAAAGAAGAGCGTAAAACCTTTGCTAATCTGCTCAAAGAGCTGGTAGGCAGTGATGAAATTGCAATGGGCTTTGTTCTGGCTCTTGAGAAGCTCACCGAGTTTGTGCCAGGAGAAGCTACTCCTCTCATTGAGGCAGTAACGGCTGATCTTGAAGAATACGCGATGCTCGGTCTTCACATCATGTCGAGCCGCGACAACGACATCCTCAGAGCAAGAGCGGTGGAGAAGCGAAAAGCTATTAGTGCGGCTGCTCGGGATGTTTGCTCTCGGCTAACCGCCGAAGCACTTGAAGTGGTGAGAGAACACCAATTTGCTCTTGCTGATGAAAAAATTGATGAAGACGAGCCTCGTATTAGTGTAGCAAGCAGGCGTTTAGGCAATTATCTCGATGGTCTTCGCGAAATTCGCGAAGACGTAAGCGATGCTGGACTTGTAAGAAAGCTTGATGACTTGCAGGAGCAGATTGAAGCCCTTCGACCAAAAGTTGAAGTATCTGGCGAAGTTAAATCGTTTCCTGTAAATCAACAAAAGTGGATTGGGAAAGGAACTTACTAAATGAAAATTTAACCACGCATATAGCGTGGTTTTTTAATTTCAAATATTAATAAAATAACATCGTATATTTTGTTAACATTCATCATCATAAACAAGAAATTTTGTAATTCCCTCCTTTTCTGCTATCTTGTATTAATTATTCGTGATTCATGATTCTTACTTCTATGTATGATCTTGCTATTTTAGGGGGTGGGCCGGCCGGTGTGGCAGCCGGCGTTTATGCAGCCAGAAAACACCTTAAAACTCTATTCATCACTGAAAGCTGGGGTGGGCAAAGCACGGAATCAATGGGGATTGAAAATTGGATAGGAACGGTGAAAATAAGTGGTCTAGAATTTGCCGAAATTCTTGAAAAGCACTTGAGGGCATATGCGGCAGATTTAGTTGATATTCATGCAGGAGAAAAAGTACTAAAAGTAACAAAAAACTCTTCGACGGGCTCAGGGCAAGCAACTTTTACAATTAAAACTGATAAATCAGAATATGAAGCTAAGACCATTCTAATAGCAACCGGAAGTCAGAGAAGAAAACTCCAAATTCCGGGAGCAAAAGAATTTGAAAACAAAGGCATTACATACTGCGCATCCTGCGATGGTCCCTTATTTGCAGATAAAGATGTTGTTGTTATAGGCGGGGGGAATGCAGGTTTTGAAACTGCCGCCCAGCTTCTGGCATATTGCAAAAGTGTAACTTTAATTACACACGGCCCTTTCCGCGCTGATCCAGTTACAATAAAAAAGGTTCTGGAAAATCCTAAAATGAAGGCTTATGAAAATGCTACCCCTATTGAAATAAAAGGTAATAAATTTGTGACTTCAGTTATTTATCAAGATGAAATAAGTAAAAGAACGGTGGAAATACCAGCTGAGGGAGTGTTTGTTGAAATCGGTCTTATCCCTTCAACAAATTATGTGAAGGATTTGGTGCCTTTAAATCAATACGGTCAGATAATAATTGACCCAAGAACAAGCCAGACGCAAACAAAAGGAATCTGGGCAGCTGGCGATTCAACTGACACCCTTTACCATCAAAATAACATCGCCGCCGGCGACGCCGTCCGCGCCCTAGAAGATATTTACATGCATTTACATGCGAAGTAAAATCTAAGCAAGGTTCGACCTTGCTTAGATTTCATTTTATTCTGTTTAGTTTAGTTTCCTTTCTTCTTTTGGAGTATTCTCGTAAAAAGAGAGATATACTTTTCCAATTCACCAACACTCATGCTTTCTGCTTCTCTCCTGATATCACTTTCAAGTTGAAGTTCTTTCAATACTTCATCAAGCAAACCAAGTCTATATTTTTGTTGTGCTCGTGTCTGTCCTGTTGTGCCATGAACCGCAGAAAGATAATCAATCTCGCTCGAACTCTCGCGTTCCACCCTTGCCTTTTCTTCTTTTAGCCATGAAATTCCTGACTTCTTGAGATGTTCCTTGTCATTTTCACGTTTTACCAGATCTGACATTTCTTGCCCCAGACGCACTTCTTCATCCGATGGTGTGTATTTTTCTGCTGACATAAAGGTTATTGTTTATGTTTATTAGCTAATACTACCCCCCCCCGCCAAGTTTGCAAGTGGAAAAACATAACTAAAGAATTAACCTGGAATCTGCACCAAATACATTCTTTTGTTAATCATTAATTGTGAATTCTCAATTGTTAATTAAAATACTATGATATATCATAGTATTTTAATACCCATTAATTTTAATTATTTTATACTATGATATATCATAGTATGTAAATTATGTATTTAGGCGCCCAAATAATACAAACAACACAATGAAAATAAAAAAGGAGAATTTAACTAACAAAGATAGAGTTAAAACGCTTGACGCGCTTTATACGGCAGCTTCTGTAATACATGGAAGAGAAGCAATGAAGTTATTATTGCGAGATCTTCTAACAGAGAGTGAACGTATAATGCTAGGAAGAAGAATACTGATCGCGCAAAGACTAATAAATGGCGAGATATGGGAAGAAATAGCCGAATCAATGCACGTCGGGCTTGATACTATTGGCCGTGTTGATAGGTGGCTCAAGGATAAATTTCCTGGTTTTGAGAATGCAATTGGAGAGATGAATAAAGAATTTCAAAGTAGAAAAGAAAAAAAGCTTTATGCAAAAAGCGCGCTCTATAGACTAAAGAAAAAATATCCGCTCTATTTTTTGCTCTTCCCTACTCCTAAATAATATAATTACTATTCCATACTATGATATATCATAGTATGGAATAGTAATAAGAAATAAAGGAATAAAATGATAAGTAATAAACCAAATCAGGAAGTTCTTGATGAAATGATGAGGGTCGCTGAATCTATTTTTGGCACACGCAATGACCCCAATCAAATGCCGATAACAATGGATTCTTGGAATAAACTTCAAAAATTAAATGAAAACTGTGTATTGTACGAGGAAGAAAACGGAAAATTAATTTCTTGGGTTGTGGTTGTGCCAACTACAAAAGATATAGTGAATGATTTTCTCGCTGATAAAATAACAGAAAGAGAACTCCTTGAGAAAACATTGCCTGACCAAAATTACTCTGCCCTTTATCTATGTTCTGCGATAACAATCCCAGAATTTAGGAAACAAGGTCATGCAAAAAAACTTACACTTGAAGCAATTGCCAGAATCCCTCTCACTACAGATGCCACACTATTCGCTTGGCCTTTTACTGAAGATGGTAAATTAGCTCTTCAAAAAATAAACTCTGAACTCAACAAAAAAATTTTAATTAAAACCTAAAAATTTATTTCGACGAGCGAGAGACGAGTGCGAAAGTAATCTTTTGCACTCTGTCCGAGAGAAGTCGAAACAAAGGTTTAATACCACGCGGCTCTGCCGCGTGAACGTACGAGTAAAGCGGATCCCCTCAATACCTCGGGGCTTTCCCCGAGGAACTTTTATTTTTCTAAATGCTGTGGAAACATGGGTTTATTAGTAGCACCCAAGTACCTCATAATATTGTTATTAAAAATAATTAGTTCTCCAGTAATGGTTGTATTACCGGGATTTCCAATAATACTATAGAGAACTTTGTTGATACTAACCAAATCCCAGTGTGTATATTTCTTAGTTAAATCCGTAATCTGATCTTTAGCTAAACCTTCACTTAAATCCTGAAAGTGCTGCAAAAACTCCTGAACTAACTGGTTACCTCTCTCCGAAGTGTTATATTCTTTCAAGTGATAGTATTTTTCAAACCAATCATTTGCGTATTTACTCGCTTCTGATTCTCCGTTTACTGCCTCAACTCCCTGTTCCTGCCTTTTTTCTTCTTGATGGCGATCATACACATCTCTTATTGTGTGACCCGCCTCCATTGCAACAGCCCCTGCCGCCATTAAACCAACATCTCTAGCGATCTTCCTTAATTTGTTAGGCTTTTTTGGTTTACTATCTTGAGACTCCTGTGGTGATTCAAGTGCCATAATATTTTTTTTATTTCTAATACTTAAATGCTACCCCCCCCGCTAAGTTTGCAAGTGGATTTAAATTTAACCTAAAAGCTAGCGGCTGAAAGCTATAAGACGATTACTTCTGAAAGGAGAAAACTTCGGTAAATATAAGCTAGAGCAACTATCAGAACTAGCACCCCTACAGCTGCCAAGACATTCCTGGGATGCTGGTGCTTGATCTCAATAAATACCATCAGAAGAAGCGAAATCAGAACAAATAGGCCAATAATCAAATACGATAGATTTAGCATTCTATTTGGGCTGGAGAGCGCCTTCTGGATCCATGAGGCGCTTACTTCTTCACTTTCCGGACTAAACTCTACCTCTTTTACATCAGGATTCTCCACTGCAATGAAAGTTTGATTTTCTGTTTGAGATTCACTCAATACATTTTCAGAAGTTATCGTTTCATTTGATTCAGTAATTGAAGTAATCGGAGTGGGAGCTGCTGCCACTTGAACAGGAGGATTTATAGAAATCGATGGTCTTCCAAACATCTGAACCACAAAAACCGTTGCCGCACCTTTATAGTAGCCAAGTGCAGTTGCAATACCGACTTCTGAAAATTTATCATTTAAAATATTTGCTCTGTGTCCGGGAGAATTCATCCAGGCATTATTAACATCAGCAGAATCAGAAAAATTAACCGCTAAATTTTCTCCCGCGTAAACATAACTGTACCCCACTTTTGAAAACCAGTACCAAGGAGTAATGCCTTCTGGGCTGTTGTGAGCAAAGTAACCTTTGGCTGCCATATCATTGGCTTTCTCTTGCGCAGCTGCCTCAAGAACAGGACTGTAAGAAAGGGATTGCAGATTGTTTGCACCCCGGTCAGAATTGGCAAGAACTGCAAGTGACTGGGGAATAACAGCACTTAAAAAATTACTTTTTTGGAGAATTGTTGTCTGTAGAACAGCAACGAAAAAGACAAATACAGATAATAGAGAGATTACCGCAAGAGAAGTCTTGCGCATTACATGCGGCTTGTAGTCGTTTTCTTTGTGGGGGATGAAGTATTTTTTCATTCTTTTCATTTTAATCTCTAATTTGATTTGTTACCAACATTATAACACGAAATAAAAGTTTTTCAATTAAATCTAAAAAGTAAAACCTTAAGGTGTATCTTGAGGGGTGAAATCTTGAGGGGAGCCCTCAAGATAC
>DATDVZ010000007.1:0-66887 GCA_036517475.1 Minisyncoccota bacterium | reverse complement strand
GCACAAACGGAAGTTTCTTGGTATAATTGCTATTATGTTAGCCGTAGTTCGTGAATATAATAAAGAAATTATCCTGGGCGTCATACTCTTCTCTCTTCCGTTTTTGGTTCCGTTGTATGGGTTGGGTATAGATGCAAATACTTTAGTTGCCGCCATATCAACCATATTCGCCATTTTTACTGGTTTTCTTATCGCTGATGCGATGTCTAATTATCTGCGACTTCAGTCTCTTATTGCCGAGGAAAATTCTTCACTGATAACTATTGCTGATGATGCAGAGCAAATTGACAAAAAAGGTTTTATCGCAGTACACCAAGCTATTGATGAATATATGATTGCGCAACTTGATTTAAATACATTAAATCACTTCTCACAAACCCAGAAACAAATGGACCGTCTTCACTCTAGTATTCATCAACTTATGGTTACGCCCGAAAATAACATCATATATGATCACATTCTTACAATGGAAGAAAAGATAAATAGTGCTAGGCAAGAAATGACTCTTGCTGCAAAGAAAACTTTGACTCCCCTGCATTGGATTACTCTAATAACATTGGCTGTTTTAGTAGTAGTTGCCATACTTACAGTTCGAAATGGGGAGTGGTGGATAAGTATATTTATCGGATTAATGATTCTTGGGGTGGAAGCAATATTAGTAATCTTGCGGGATATGGATAACAATCACCTCTTAGAAACTAAGCTTTCATACGAGAATCCTCGTGAGGTGTTCCATGCAATTAATAAGCCTCCGTACTATCCTTTTTTGTCTTCGATTCGATTTCGTGTACCCGATGAGAATGGTAAAATTCGACTTGGCGATAAGGCCAAAAAGATAGATTAGGGAAACAGGGACTATAGGGCTAATACTCATTAATTAAGTTCTAACGTCCTTTATTGTGTTGCAATGAGTGAATCTTTTGATACAGCAGAAGAATCAAAACAGTATAGTCTGGAAAACAGTTCTCCGGCCGAAATTGTTTTAGATGAGTCAAATTTTGGCAATGTCTGGCACTCAGGAATTCAAGGTGAAATAAGAGAAGGTTTCTCTTTTTATGCGCCGAGAAAAGACGAGGTAGGAAAGGTTTTTTATGATTACATTACCTCTGATATGGTTAGTGAACCAACTCTAAAAGCGGTTACAGAAGATCAATATAAAAAGTTTTATAAGCAGAAAATAAGGGCTGTTCCAGTGAAATTTGTCTGGGATAATGAGAAAAGACATTGGAGGATTGAGAATACTTGAAATTTGTTTTTATTGTAATAATCTTAAATGAAGGTCGCAGGGTAATTTTTTACCCACCAAAATCCCGCTAAGCGGGACTTAGGTGGGCAAGTAAACATGGCGGAAAAATCTTTAGGAAAAGTTGTACATTGGTACGATAAAATCGGGGTGGCAGTAGTTAAACTAACTGGAGCTCTTAAAGTTGGAGATAAAGTCAAAGTAAAGCATGGGGATAAGGAGTTTGAAGATAGTGTGGAATCAATGCAATTAGAGCACAGTGCAATTGAGAGTGGTAAAAAGGGCCAGGAGGTAGCAATTAAACTCTCTCAGCAGGCCAAGGAGGGTTCAGAAATTTTTTCCGCATCGGATTAATCTATTCTAATGTTCTTAAGAACATTAGAATAGATTAGATAAAAGTGATTTGCTTAATTGAGCAATTTCTGTATTATTATTGTTTCAAATTTATGTCGCAGGATAATCTAATTATTTTAAAAAATAAGGAAACAGGCGAGGTTTATTTCACTCGTAAAAATAAGCGCAAAGTAGAGCGCAAAATTGAGCTTAAAAAATTCTCCAAAAAGCTTCGAAAAAGAGTTGTTTTTAAGGAAGTCAAAAAATAATAATTTTTTTTAAAGTCTCTTTTCTAGGTGGAAAATCTGCTCTCCATTTGGCACAAATTTAATATTTTTTGTAGTAGAAATTCTCTTTATTTTAAAGCCGAATCTATAGTAAAAGGGTATTGCCCTGATGTTACTGAAATGTACCCACAGAGTTATTTTCTGGACTTTAAGTTTTTTGAATTTGTTTAGGATTTTTTGAAATAATAAATTTCCTATTTTTTGGTTTCTGTAGTTGTTTTTTACTGCAATATCATTAATTACTCCAATATTTTTTCTTAATATACCAGATACAGCTCCTACGATATTAGAGTTTTTTTCTGCGACTAAATTAAGAAGAGGGTATTTCAGTAATCCTTCTAATGTCCATTTGCTGATATTTTCTTTTGTCGCAAAGGTGTTTGCATCTAGATACAGACTGACAACCCTTCTTATGTCCGTCTTTTCCATCTGTCTAATTTTCATTACGGGTGGTGAAGGAATCGAACCCTCGATAGCGGTTTTGGAGACCGCAGTTATACCACTTAACTAACCACCCAAACTTTTCTTTATTTTTTTAACTAGACCGCAGTTATACCACTTAACTAAGCTCCCAATGTGTTGTATCGTATCAAATTACTTCTTTGTTTCAAACAAAAAGATCTGTCACCTTTTGGCGACAGATCTTCGAAAAGCTTTGATGACCCAGAAAAAAGAGTTAACCGTTACCCAGCAAAATCCGGCAAGTGTAAGTATGAGGCCAGCCACTGCCGGGACTAAGGCGAAAATTTCTACCATTCCCCAGTTTCGGGAGACGATCCAACTTACACAAAATAACATCAGAAGACCCATAGTAAACAAAGTTAGTCCGTATTTCATGGGTTCCTTTGGCTCAGTCTGTTTATAGTATATCGTCTTTTTTATTTTTGTCAAGGACTAATTTTTTTACAACATCTTCGATTTTCTTACTTGAATTTTTCTCTTCCGGATTAAACCAGAGTATTTGCTTATTTCTTTTAAACCAAGTAATCTGCCGGCGTGAGTATTGCCAGATGGACGATTCAAGCTGATTTGACATCTCTATTTTAGTTATTTTATTTTGCAAAAATCTTGTTATATAACGGTACTCAAGCCCTAATTCTTCCATACGTTTCCATGAAAGACCTCCAGAGTGCAATTTTTTGACCTCTTTTATCATTCCTTTTTTTATTCTTTGAATCAGTCTCTTGTGAATATTTTTTCGCAGAATTTCATTATTAGATTTTAACCCAATTAATAATGCGTTGTAAGTTGTTGGTTGTAAGTTGTTAGTTAATTTGGGGACTTTTCCGAGTTTTTCCACAATTTCCAATGCTCTTATAAGCCTCACTTTATTATTTCTATCAACACTTTTTGCTCTTGCTAAGTCTTTCTTTTTTAAAATTTTATAAAGCTCGCTAGCACTCATTTTTTGAAGTTTTTTTCGCAGTTTTAAGTTGGCTTTTACATTGGGAAATTTCTGATCATAAACTAAAGCATCAATATAAAATCCAGTTCCGCCAACGATTATGGGCAATTTTTTACTATGATATATCATAGTAATTGCGTGATTGGCTTTTTTTACAAAATCAAAGACTGAAAATGATTTCCTCGGGTCTATAATATCAAGTAAATGGTGAGGGACACCTCGCATTTCTTTTTTTGTAATTTTTCCTGTTCCAAGATTTAGTCCTTTATAAACCTGCCTTGAATCAGCAGAAATTATTTCTCCACCCTTAATTCCAATTTTTTGAGCTTGCCCTGAGCGAAGTCGAAGGGCCAATTTTACAGCCAAATTGCTTTTCCCGGAGGCTGTGGGTCCTACAATAACGAGAATTTTGGGTTTCATTATGCCGGGAGAGAGACTCGAACTCTCACATCCTTGCGGACAATGGATTTTGAGTCCATCGCGTCTGCCATTCCGCCACCCCGGCAAATCAACTAACAACTAACAACTTACAACAATTTTGATTTTGAAACAATATTTAAGTTGTTTGTTGTCGGTTGTGTTAAAATTATAATAACAGAGTGAGATTAGCACTTAACCCCATAGCAATTTTGCAAATATTTAAATGAGGATGATACATTTGTATAATCAGTTTGTTTATAATTCATACAGCACTACGCCCACAGAAGTATATGCCTATTCGGCACACGCACTGCATAAAGAAATTTTACGGCAAAATTGCAACGGGGTGATGATTATTTATAATTCACTTCGTTCATAAGAAAAATCATCATGTCCCAATTTTTAAATGATTCGGTTTTCTGGATCGATGTTGATAAGATTGAGCCAAACCCATTTCAACCACGCCGTGAATTCGGCGAAGCTGAAATGCAGAGCCTCTCTGATTCAATCCGCCAGTACGGAGTCCTTCAGGCATTAGTTGTAACTCGTAAAGAATTTGAAAAGCCAGAAGGCGGAATGGGTGTTAAGTACGAGCTTATTGCCGGAGAAAGAAGACTGCGCGCCTCCAAAATGGCAGGCCTTTCCCAGGTGCCGTGTCTCATAAAAACCGGAGATGACACTGACCTAATGAAGCTTGAGCTCTCAATTATTGAGAACTTGCAAAGAGAAGACCTAAATCCTATTGATCGAGCAAGGGCTTTTGACAGGCTTGCAAATGAATTTGGTTTTACTCATCAGTTAATTGCCCAAAAAATCGGCAAAAGCCGCGAGTATGTTTCAAACAGTCTTCGACTACTGACGCTTCCTTCAGACATGCAGGACGCACTTTCGGGAGGTAAGATCACCGAAGGTCATGCCCGTCCGCTTATGATGTTAAATGACAGGCCGGATGAGAGGGGAGTTTTGTTTAAGGAAATAATTCTTAAAAGACTTACTGTTCGCGAGGCGGAAGGAATTGCCCGCCGGATTGCCTATGACAAAGTCCGCAAAAAAGAACATGCTATTGACCCAGAAACTATTGATTTGGAGGAGCAGCTAAAGGAGGCACTCGGCACAAGGGTGCAGATTGAAAGAAAGGAAGTGGGAGGAAAAATTTTGATTGATTTCTTTTCAAATGAGGATTTGAAAAGTTTAATTCAGATATTGCAGCAACCTACAACTAACAACTTACAACCAATTAACCCTGTTAAATCCAGCGAAGCTGGAATCCTGCAAAAGCAGGATTATTTAACAGGGCAAGCAACCCCAGATTCGGACAAGACCCAAAATTCTGAAGTGAATTTAACGCTCGAAGATGATAGATCCATTGATGAGAAAAAGAAAGATGAAGAAGATATTTATTCAATAAAAAACTTTACTGTTTAAGTTTATTATTTAGTTAAGGTCTTAATTTTTTATTTTACTATGATATATCATAGTATAAAATAATTGCTTATACCTCTGTATTTAAATTTTTAGCCAGAAAAATTATTTGAGTTTTTCCTTGAGGATGGCGCCGCGGATTTGTCTGCGGGCAAGGGTGGTTTTAATACTATTAAGCCATTTACTTGTGGGCTTGGCAGAAGATTTTGTAATAATTTCAACAATATCGCCGCTTTGAAGTTTGGTGTCAAGGGATACAAGTTTACCGTTAATTTTTGCTCCCCACATATGATCGCCGATATCCGAGTGAATTGAATAGGCAAAATCGATGGGGGTTGAGTCTTTTGGTAGATCAACAACATCTCCTAGCGGAGTAAAAACGAAAATTCTATGTTGAAAAAAATCATTTTTTAAATCCTCGTTGAATATTTCATGATTATCCGTACTTTGCCTATATTTCACCAAATCTTTTATCCAATGAGGAATATCCTGAAACTTTGAAATAAGAGCTGGAACTGACTCCTGATCAATAACCTCCTTGAAGTTGTGTTTTGGTAAAAGTGTACTTATCCAATTGAGATTTTCCGGACTGCCACCCCTCTTGCCTTCTTTGTAGGAAATGTGCGAGGCAATGCCATATTCGGCATGTTCGTGCATGTCGGCAGTTCTGATTTGAATTTCAACAAGTGAGCCATTACCTGTAAAAACTGTCGTATGTATTGACTGATAACCGTTTGGTTTTGGCAGGGCTATGTAGTCCTTGATTCTGCCTGGAAGCGGCTGCCAGTTGCCGTGAATAATACCCAGAGCCCTATAACAGTCTGTTAATTCCGGCACTATAATACGCAGCGCCATAATGTCATAAATATTTTCTTCATTATGCTCCTTATTCTGAAGTTTTTTATACAAACTATACAAACCCTTGACTCTGTATTCAGTTCTAACATTGATTAGACCCTCTTTTGCCAGAGCTTTTTTTATGGACTTCAGGAAATCCTCAAGGTTTTTAACATTTTTCTCATGTTTTTCCTTCGTGACTGCTTTTACCCTCTCATACTCTTTAGGGTAAACGTAGGGGAAAGAAAGATCCTCAAGTTCACGAGAGAGTTTGCGGATACCCAGCCGGTAGGCAATGGGAGCAAAAATCTCAAGGGTTTCTCCGGCGATTCGTTTTTGCTTGTCCTTATCCACATGAGAAAGAGTTCTCATATTATGAAGTCTGTCAGCAAATTTAATCATCAGCACCCTTATATCCTGTGACATTGCCACAAAAAGTTTACGCAGACTTTCATTATGCCTGTCTGCCCCCCTGTATCTTAATTTTCCAAGCTTTGTAACTCCCTCCACTAAAAATAGAATTTCAGCGCCGAATTCTTTTTTCAGTTCGTTTGCAGTCACTTTTCCATCCTCAAGTGAATCATGCAAGAGTCCGGCGGCGACAACCACTGCTCCCATACCAAATTCTGCAAGAATTTTTGCGGTTTCAACCAAATGAATAAAATAGTCATCTCCTGAAAGACGTTTCTGATCACTGTGAGCAAGTTCTGAAAACTTGTACGCTTTTTCAATCAGAACTTTGTCTTCTCTTTGCTCTGTCATTAAACTTATAATTTCCTCTGGGCCTGACATATTTCACATTGTACTTCTGTAATAAAAAAAATCAAAAAACCAATTCTTAGACAGAATTGGTTTATGGGTTTGGCTTAAGAAATTGAAACATAAGCTCACCGTTACAATCAAGACACATTTTTCTGACATAACGAACCATTTGGGGTGCATTACCAAAAATCCTTGTTTTTGTATTTTTATGGGGACACCTTGATTTGAGATCCTCTATTTCCTTCTCAATTCTTTGCTTTTGATCAATTGCAGCCAACCTCTGAATCATAAGCGCTTCATACAGGCTACGGTATCCACAATCCTTTTGGGGCATAAAACTACTCCGGCTGTTTCTAAGAGAGTATATAATCACAGCTTTAGTAAATCTCAAAATCAGAAATTGGAAACTTCTTCCCATGTGATTACATTTTTATTTTTATCCAGTACGACTTTGAGATTAGTAACTGCGTTTTGAATATCTGACCTAGTCTTTATCTCATATAAATTGGCTGCCGGAACTCCATGCAAAGCAGAAACAATGATGCATTTATCTTCGGAATTTTCGCCTATTGTTATTGTTAGATTGCTTGGGAAGAAACCGTCGTTTATGCTTGATATGGCAATATCTACACAGCCTTCTGCAAGATTTAGACTTCTTTCCTTAAATTCAGTTTCAGAAATGTTGAGTCGGTTATTTAAGCCCACTGTTCCGATGGTCACAGCCACAGTTAAAAGAAGAAATGAAAGCACTATAGCGCTCATTAAAGCTGTAAACCCCCCGTTAAAGGAAATCTGCCCCATGGTCCGTACGGACTGCCTTCGGCAGGGCAGTCCTTTAACGGGGCAGGCAGTATTATTTTGCTGTCCAAGTTGTTTGTTGTCTGTTATCTGTTGTAAGTTTATTTTCATTGTCTTAAATATTTCCAGAAACTAAAATTTTCTGAACTACTTCTTCCTCCGTCAAATACAGTAAGAATAAAATCAATACTAATTCGGTCAGGATAACCAAACTCCGTCGTTTTTCTAAACTCAACATCTGATACAGATACAACCCCGGAATTTAGCGGTAATCTGCCCTCAGGTAAAATCTCTATATAAAGATAAGGACTTTCATAACTAAAATTAATTTGCTCACCAGAATTTTTTATTAATTTCAGGGTAGTAGTGCTGATCTGGGAAATTACAGAACCGTTTAATGCCCAAGTGAATTTACGATAAATGAAATTCGCCTCCTCCTGAAGGATTATTTTATTTTTGTTTGACTCCTGTGAGAGAATAATTGAATAGGAAGCAAAAAGGGCGCCGCCCATTATTATAATGAAAAGCGCAATATAGATTAAAGTCTCAATTAGAGTTATTCCTTTGTTCATTGGATTGGATTTGGACCGATTACAGTTAATCCACGTTCTCCATTTTGGGCTACAAACAGTAAACCTTCATTGCAGAGTATCCCTGTTGGCTGGCCCTGTTCAATATTGAGATTTTCGGTATCAAACCGTACTGGAGCAGTCTCTCCATCGGCTCCGGTAATATCCCAAATCTGAAATCCATCATTGGGGTCAGAATTATTCATAAAAAGTAAATTATTATAAAAAAACATATTATATATTCCGCTTTGACTTCCCATATTCATGTTCCAGAGAGGGGAATTTAGATTATTATCAGAAAACGAGAAAAGTTTTGGATTTCCACTGCCACCGATTCTGCCGAAGTAAATAATGTTGTTGTTTTTAGCAATACTTTGCCCGGTCAGAGCGCTTGAGCTGTACTTGTCAATTAATCTTACTGATGAGGGATTCTCAATATTAAGCGTGAGAAGCTGCGAGGTGGAAGCAGTGGCAATGTAGGCAGTATTATTTTCAACAAAAATAGAGTTGACGGCCCCATCTACTTCAAACTCTGAACCATTTATCACACTCGGGCTTGCAGGATCAGTAACATCAATGATGTAGAACTCCGGACCATTTGATTTTGTAAGACCTAAATAAATTTTATCGCTGTTAAAAAATAATGTGTTGCCGTATGCAGAGTCTCCAACCTCTGTGACATCAAGACTTGATTTGACGCCCCGGTCACCGAGCTTTGTCGGGTCTCCAACGTCTATAATTACTAACTGATTCAATGCGCTATGAGCGCTTGCATAGGCAAAATTTCCTGAAATTTTTACATCCGTTAAACCCAGTCCTGTGCTAAAACTTTTTAATACCGGGAGCTCACCTTTGCCGTAAAAAACAGAACTGATATCAAAGGCATAAAAATCATATAGAGGAGCAGAGGAGGGGTCTGAGGTAAGAAAGGCCACTTTGTCCTTGATTGCAATACCAGTTCCACTATTTGGACTTGAAAGATCAGCATAAGCATACTCTTTGGGCTCTCTCCAGTTTTTACTCAAATCAATATTACATTTCCCCTTATTCCAGTCAGTCAGGGCGGTTCTCAAGGAGACACTGCCGCCAGCCCAATCCAGAGTCCCAAGAATTCTTTTTTCAAATTCTCCTTCAGGATAGACGAAAAGGTTTTTTTTATAAATCTCAAAATCGCCCTCCGGTATAGTTCTAAGACTTAAAAAATTAACACGGGCCCGCGCTCTGGCATCCTCAATAAGTTTTTTTGTTTCGTAGATTGATCTCTGATAATTTTGCGCTGTGACTAAGTTTGATTGCACGCCGAATGTCAAAAGTGTAGCTGAGGTCAGTGTCAGAATGATAATTGAAAGAGCGATTAATAGCTCCATAGTGACAATACCACTTTGGGATTTTCTGCGGTCTTTCATTTATTTGCGTCAATTTGTCCGACTTTACTTATAAAAATGTTGCTGATTTTTGTGCCATCGCTTACTTTGATTACAACTCCGCTTCCACAGGGAGCGCTAATGCAATTGCCGCTTAGCTGATCATATAAAATATCAAAGGGAATGTTGGGAGAAATAATCTCAAAATTTTTTATTGCGGGGGAGTACTCCGACTCAATTGATGCACCCTCAAAACCTTCACAGTCCTTGCAGGAAAAAGCGGTTAATTTGTAAGGATTAACTTCAAAATGAATTCCATGGCGCAATTCTCCTATATTATTCAGTGATTTTGATCTTGCTCTCTGGAGTAGACTCACAAGGTTGTCCTTCTCGGATCTGCCTCCTCCTACTCTGATGAGATCAAAACCTAAAACTGATGTCAGACCGGAAATAATTGTTATAAGGGAGATTACAATAAGTAATTCAATTAGTGTAAACCCAGCACTATTTTCTTTCAGAAAATATTGCTGGATAAATTTAAACATTTTTTATAGTACGACTTAAAAAGGCAGCGTATGGTTCAGTACTTTTTCTATTTTTTCTTCCCAGTGTGATGTCTTAAGAGGAATAGTTATAAGTTCAGCGCCCTCCTTAAAAATTATTTTATTATTAGCGAGAGCATAGTCATAAATTTCCTTGGTGATTTTTACATCATTGAGACAGTAATCTATTACTTTTTGTTTTTCTCCCTTCTTCCACCATTCTGTTGCCTGCATTCCCGCGCCGGTTTTATTAATGCCGAGTGTTCCTTCTGCCACTTGATCCAACTTCATTCTTCTGCCGCAGCAGTTTTTTATTTCTTTAAGAAGGTCTAGGCTTCGTACACTTCTTAAATCGCCGGAGTAATATTTATTAAGTAGGGGAATATCAAAGTGATCGCTATTATAGCCAATCAAAACATCGGCGCTTTCAATAATCGGCCATAATTTTGTCAGATCCTCCTGAAGAAAATGCTCGTATACCTCTCTTTCGGAATCGTATATGCCAACAACGGAAATATTAAGAGCTGAAGGGTCATTTATCCCGACATCGGAAAATACATCACTTGTTTCAATATCAAAAAAAATTTTACGCATATATAATTTTTTGAATCTTAACAGATTACAGAGAAGCTTTCAAAAAATCCGGAATTTCCTGTTCCTTTAAAGTTTTTTCTTCGCCAGTATCTAAATTTTTTATTCTAAATTCCTTCTTTTCACTCTCTTCACTTCCGAATACAGTGGCAAACTTTACCCCGTGTTTTGCCGCGTTTTTAATCTGATCGCCAACTTTTCTCTCTGACCAGTCAATAGCCGTATTTACTCCCTTGCTTTGCAAATTAAGAGCAAAATTAATTACTTCCTGTGAGAGTGAAATATCAGTAATCGCAATATAAAGTCTGGTTCTACTCTCATAGGTCGGAAGAAGATTATGTGTTTGGAGAAAATCTTTTATTGTCACATCCCCAGCTCCAAACCCCACAAACCCCAAGTTAGAAGAATCTCCGAACATGGAGGTTAGATTATCGTATCTGCCGCCCCCAAGAAGGGAGCGCGGATTCTCGGAAGATGTGTCAAAAAATTCATATACTATTCCTGTGTAGTAGGTCTGCCCGCGCGCCAAGGTATCATCAATTTTTATATTTGTAATACCGTTATCTTTCAGGGCCCCAATCAATTGATCAATGTTTGCTCCTTTGGCGGGATCATTCAATCTGATTTCATAATCCTGTGATTTTGCTCCGAACTCTTTCATAATTTTGTCAGCAACCAGAATTGTTTCAATATCAGCCTGAAGAATTGAGGCGCCGATTATGTCTACATTTAATTGCCAGTGCTCACGAAGTCTTCCTCGCTGGGTTGCTTCATAACGGAAAAGATTGGGGATTGAATACAAGCGAAGAGGAAAACCCAATTCTCTTCTGCGGGCGGCAACCATTCTGGCAAGAGTGGGGGTTATCTCAGGTCTAAGTGTTACCTCACGTCCGCCTCTATCGGTAAAAGTAAAAGTCTGCTCATTTACAATTTCCTCTCCTGATTTTTCCTTGAAAATTTCTGATGGTTCAAGTATTGACGCGTCGTATTCTTCATAACCGAAACTCTCCGCAACCCTGTGCCATACGGAAAAAATATAGTTCTGAACAAACTTGTCTTGCGGGTAGAAATCCCGAACGCCTTTGTATGGAGAAGTGTCTAGTTTTTTAGGCATCAGTGAGATTTTAACATAAAAAAAGTCCCGGCATTATCTGCCGGGACCGAAGTCCAAATGACCTACTTCACCTGAGCCATATAGCGTTCGAGCTCAGTGTGTTGCTGGGGTGTAAGCCGCACTCCCTTATACTCCTCAAGGTAGTTGTGATAATACATTTCAACCTCGGGAAGGCGAGTCGAAAGCATTCTAAGGAATGCGCAAATTGAAACTCCATGAGAGTAAAGGAGCTTGAGTTTCCCCTCACGCCGTCTCCTTAGTGCGTTAAGAATTTCATTTACTTCCAACCACTCCATCGGGTCATGGAATTCATCTGCATCGTCCTGATCCACTTTGGGGAAATCCCTAAGGTGGGTGCAAACTTTTTGATTACAGACATGTTGAATTACGATTGCCGCTTTTACATGCGCACCCTCAGGATCCTGCTCATCTTGGAAAAATTCCGCATAGCACATACCCCAAACCTCAATATCAAAGTCACTGGGATCTTTTGCTGCCTCTTCTCGAACACCTCGAATGGCAGTTGCCATAAGACTCTCGCCATTCCTTCGGCTCTCAGTTGGCAGCCGGAGAGTGATGTAAGCATTTTTTGTGCCCCTGTCCTTAGTGTAGGGCATCATAGCAATTTCCACTTTACCATCGCCTGAAATGCGGGGAATGATGATTTGGTCTGCATGCGAAGCAATCGTTTTAAAAACAGAGAGCACATTGCCTCCTTGGTAGTAGATTGTGAAAGATCAGGTTTATGAAAAACTATATCATAAAATAAAAATAAAATCAAGTCAGTAAGTAAAATCTTGAGGGCTCCCCCCAAGATTACCCTAAAGATTAACTAATTATTGTATAATTTATACATGCTCAATAAATCACTTTTAGCCCTTGCCTACATGCCATTTGAGAGCATAGATTTCAAGATTTTAATGCTTGCGGTTTTTATTTTTGTAGCTGTTATTTTTTCCGGTTTTGCCTGGATGCTTTCTTTTCACTGGAAAAATTATTCTTTCAATACTCCTGTCATAAGAAAAATGAAAAAATTATTTTTAACAGTCTCCGGAATTTTATTGTCTGGGTCTTTAATATTCCTAATTATTTTTTAAATGCTTTATCTTGATCCAGGAGAAACAATAGTATTTGAGGTTCGCAGACACTGGATTGTTATATTCGTTTATGGATTTATTCTGGCTCTGGCGGCAATTATTCCCCTGTTTTTTCTTGGAGTAATTGAAAATTATATTGAGTCTTCAATAGATATAACCGGGCAACTCTGGGTTCTTATCTTTTTTGGATATAGTCTATGGCTTCTCGTGCTCTGGTTATTGTTTTTCATTCAATGGACAAATTACTATCTGGACGTTTGGTACATAACCGAAAAAAGAATTATTGATATAGAGCAGATGACTCTTTTTCATAGAGAAATTTCAAATCTGCCATTTGATAAAATTCAGGATGTAACTATTAATGTACGCGGGCTTATAGCAACATTTCTTAAATTCGGTGATATTAGAGTTCAAACCGCCGCCGAACACAGTGAGGATTACATGATGAATAAAGTTGAAAATCCCGATAAAGTGCGGCAGGTGATTTTTGAGCAGCATAACAAACAGATTGAACGTATTCAGGAAGTTAAAATTGTAGACCAGTCAAAATAAATGCACTTGTCCCGTAGGAATTTTCAACAGACACCCATTCATCAAAATGACTAAATCTTTAATAAAATGTTGTTTAATATTAGTAGTCCAGCATTAAAAAATTTCCTACTGGGATGAAACAGAACTGGAAAAGAGCGCTGTATATCTTTGTTTTAGTGCTGTTAGCCCTTGGCTTATATTTTTTTCAAAAAGGAGATGAGATTCGAAAACAAGCAAAAAATCTTCTTGAAAATTTAAATATAGAATCAATTATTGAGGGTATAAAACAGGAGGTTAATACCCCCGGGGCTCTTGTTGCTAAAATTGAATCTGAAAGGGCATTTCTAACAGTTGGGGGAGTGTTTCAATTTACTAATGCAGAGAGAGTTAGACTTGATTTAAATACACTTGAAT
This sequence comes from Minisyncoccota bacterium, assembly GCA_036517475.1. GTDB lineage: Bacteria > Patescibacteriota > Minisyncoccia > Phycocordibacterales > Zambryskibacteraceae > DATDVZ01. The sequence continues at coordinate 53,158 of DATDVZ010000007.1, read as the reverse complement.
CAAATGCCACTCTGAATGCAGTAGCAAAAGCAAGGCTAGATGATATGTTTGCAAATCAGTATTTTGAGCATATATCTCCCACGGGAGGAAGTGTTTCAAAAGAAGCACAAAGATTTGGCTATGAATATATTTCAATAGGGGAGAATATCGCTTTAGGAAATTTTGAGGATGATGAGACTTTGGTTGCCGCATGGATGGCTAGTTCGGGTCATAGGGCAAATATTTTAAGTACAAAATTTACTGAAATTGGCATTGCTGTTGGAAAGGGAATTTATCAGGGTAAAAGTACGTGGATGGCGGTACAAGTGTTTGCTAGACCCCTTTCAGAATGCTCTCAGGTGAGTGTTTCCCTAAAATCTAAAATAGATAGTGAAAAGGATGAAATTTCAAGTTTAGAAACCCAGATTAAGCAACTTGAAGTTGAATTAGAAAAGATGGAAAAAAATCGCTCAAACAGGGAAGCTTATAATCAAAAAGTATCGGAGTATAACTTACTTGTAAGACAGATTAATGACCTGATTGCGGTTGTAAAATCAGATATTACAAAATATAACGATCAGGTTAAGCAATATAATAATTGTATAGAGCAGTAGTTTTGTAATCAAATTTAACTAGGTTGGCAACTTAAAGACCAATGTTAACATTTTGTACGATCGTACAGAATGTTAACATTCAAAAAATTTAAAAATATCAATATAACTTGGTACAATATAATTTCATTACATGAACTGTACACTTTTCGCTCCGATAGTATCGGAGCTCAAAGTCTTGCGAAGTCGTTTAAGACCCTGAGGGTCTTTCAGACCCGAATGGGCTCCATGTATTCGCTTCCTCACCTCGGCTCGTAAGTGAGAAAGTAAACTTTCTCACTTCTCTATCAAAAGTATTTTTCTACTGAAAAATCTTTCGATCCTGTCTCGCACCGTCGTGCTCCGACCTTGCAAAAGCTCCATGTTTTCGCTTTTTCACTCTACGTCGTTTATATAATTGGATACTATATAAACTCCTCGGCTCGGAAATGAAAAATAAGAATTTTTCATTTCTCTCGCTCTACGTCGTTTATAAAAAAATCCCTATTCGGGATTTATAGCTTTGTTTCGTCGGCCGTACTTTCTTCTTTTTTCCTTAAGAATCAGCTCGGCCATATAAATAGCGTCCTGAGGAATCATACACTCAAGTCCGCAGGTAGGGCATAGAATATACGGGATCCTTGGGTTGATGTTTTGTGGATTGATCTGCAGAACGGCTCTGCAACCCGCACAGGCTCTTTCAAAGATAGCTGTTTTTTCACGATCTTTTTGATGGGGTTCCATTTGGCCCTCCTTTCTTCCAATATCAAATTAGCACATCAAGAAATTTAAATCAAACTACTCTCTATTGCTTTCAAAGTAGAGATTTATAGAAGAAATTTTATTTTTTTCCACTGATATCTTTTGGGGAGAAAAACTGACAGTATTCTTATCAGAGCCGTTGTAAATCATGTAGCTTCCCGGAGGAAGAAGCAGAAGAAACTTACCGTCTGGCGAAACAAAAGTTTGGGTAATAACTTTCCCGCTCTCGTAAGTAACTTTAAGATGTGCTGAATATGGCTTGCCACTGCACTTACTCCTTTCGGTTTCAGAGCACTTGGCCCCAATTGTTACAGTTCCCATAACACCTGAATTTTCAATTGCTTGTGTTTCTTTTGTACAACTTGCTCCTTCACAAACTGGCGAGCTATTGTTACTTAACAGGTGAGATGTTTCTTTGTAAATATTCATCACATATACAATCCAAAGAGGGAGAATTAAAAGAAAAAAAATCAGCGCGCAAAACTTTGAAAAAGATGTTACTTTGTCCCAGATTATTTTCATTTAATTTACTATTTTAACACAGAAAGCGTTCTAGGGCTCTGTTTAGCTATAAGATATTGGGGAAAAAGGTCTTGTAAGCTTCTGGGAATGCCTCATAATTTAATAGAGTCGATTTAATAAATATTTTTTTAAAAAATATTATGAAAGGTTTACAAACAGTTGCCTGGGTTCTGCTCGTAATCGGAGGCCTAAACTGGGGCCTGATGGGGGTTGGTCTTGGTAACGTAGTTGAGAGTATTCTGGGCAGCGGTATCTCTATGATTGTTTATATTTTGGTTGGTCTTTCTGCACTCTATTCTCTCTTCACCTACAAGAAGCAGTCAGGAGGCGCAGCTATGTAATCTATCCTTATTAGCGACGTAGAGCGAGAGAAATGGAAGAGTTTTACTTTTCCATTTCCGAGCCGAGGAGCTAATATAGTCCAATACTGCGCGGCTTGCCGCGCTAAATGGATAAGCGAAGCGAGTTCCGTAATTACCTCGGGGCTTGCCACGAGGGACTATATTGCATGCAAAACAAAAACCCGCGAAATGCGGGTTTTTGTTTCACGTATTCTAAATTTTAGATTTTCCTCTTTTGGATTTTAATCTCTTAATTTTGTTATCTGGTAGCAGATATAGTCGAGGTCCCGATCTCGCCCCTTTCTGTGCTTACAGTAATCCTGCCATTATTGTCCTGAAATATTGCGTATAGAACGGTGCTTGTTGCAACACTATCACAGTCAGTAATTGAAGCACCTTTGGAACTTGATGATGGGTCTGTTGGAAGTGCCGGCAGGTATGTCGGTACAATTGCAGAGCAGATAGTCTGATCTATTTCAATTGGGTTATCTCCTTTTGCGGGGATTCCAACCGGAAGCATTCCTTTATTATCAATTGTATATTGTCCGATTGCATTTAAAATTGCATTGATGTTACTTATCCTTTGAGTGTCCCTAGCTTGGGCAAACTGCCTGCCGGGATTAATGGCAACAAGAACTATTCCTGCGAGGACCGCAATTATCCCGATTACTATTAATACTTCAATCAATGTAAATGCACTTGAGGCCTTTTTTTTCTTTTTATCCACTATAGTAATTTTAATATAACCACATTTATTTTGCATTTTTTAATTTATGAGGATTATGGTTTGGACACGCTTTATTAGAACAGCGCTCCGGGATAGTTTTAGGTCACAAGTCGCCTTCGCTCCGTCGAGCGAAAGCGCTCGCGACCCCGGCTCGCGGTCGCATCTGCTGATGCGACATCGCTGTGCCTCACAAAGACTATTAGCGCAGGCACAGTAGTGTGCCTGCTTACCAATTATAATTTATTTTTATGAGGATTATGCATTACACATTGTTTATTACTACAACGCTCAGGTATAGTCTTTGTGCCTTCCATCATTAATGATCCGCACATTTGGCAGATATTTCCTGTCGGCTTGGCCTTGATGGCGTTTTTACATCTAGGATAATTGCTACATGAATAAAAAATTCCGAAGCGACCTCGGCGCTCCACCATTTCACCTTCTTTGCAAACGGGGCATTTTACACCTGTCTTGCTGCGGTTTTCCTCTTCCGGACTTTTTTTAACAAATTTGCATTTTGGATATCGTGAACAGGCAATGAAACGCCCAAATTTACCATCCCTTTCTACCAAATTTGCTTTGCCGCACTCAGGACATATTTCCCCAGTATCTTTTGGCCCCGCGAGCTCCTCACCCTCTATTGTTCGCGCGCCTTTACAATCTGGGAATCTTGAACATGAAAGAAATTTTCCGCTTCTTCCAAGCTTAATAATCATTGAGGAGCCGCAAACTGGGCATTTCCATTTTGGGTCGGCCTCACCGAGGTTTGTCAATTTTGTGATTTTTTCCTTTGACTTCACGTCTTTTAAAAAGGGGGTATAGAAGTCGCGTAAGGTTTTTTCATAACCTCTTTTACCGGCCGCTATCTCATCCAGTTCATCCTCCATCTCCGCAGTAAATGTGTCGCTGATATAATTTGCAAAATTTTCCTCCAAAAATGAGCTCACAACATCTCCAGTATCTGTCGGAAGAAGCGCTCTCTGCTCCTTAACAATGTAACCTCTGTCCAGAAGTGTCTTTATGATTGAAGCATAAGTTGAGGGCCTTCCAATGCCTCTTTTTTCCAACTCTTTAACTAATCCTGCCTCTGAATATCTTGCCGGAGGTTGAGTTTGCTTTTCCTCTGAATCAATTGAAGATAATTTCAGTTTTTCTTCCTTTTGAAATTTTGGTACTTCAACATCTTCTGTTTTGGCAATGGGATCAGCTAAAAGCCAGCCGTCGCTTATTGTGCGGGAACCGTTCAGCACAAAATTAGGAATATTTTCATTTATAGTATTCGCCAAGACTCTGGTCCTTAAAACTTTTGCATCAATCATTTGGCTTGAAACTGCTCTTCCCCAGATTAATTTATACAACTTTTTTTGCTCTTCATTGTGGCCGGCACCTTCCCTGAATAAATCTGAAGGTCGGATAGCTTCATGCGCTTCTTGAGCGTTTTTGCTTTTTTTTGCATAGTTTCGTAATTGCAAATTCTGCCTGCCAAATTTTTTCTCCACTACCGAGGCGATTTGATTTTTTGCATTCTCGCTTAAATTTGTACTGTCAGTTCTCATGTAAGTTATGAAACCGGATTCATACAATTTTTGCGCAATACCCATTGTTCTTGAGGGTGCAAATCCAAGCCGAGAGCTTGCCGCTTGCTGAAGTGTAGAAGTAATAAATGGCGGTCTGGGGGATCGCTTTACCTCTGTTTCTTTTATGTCTTTAATTTCCCAATCTTCCTTTTTGCCGATATCAATTATTCGTTCAACTTCATTTTTATCCCTTGGTTCTTCTTCGCATGTGAAAACATACTCAATATTATTTTTATTTTTTAATAATGCGGTAATTGTCCAAAATGTTTCAGACTTAAATGCTCTTATTTCACGTTCACGCTCCATTAGTATTCGCAGAGCAGGGGACTGGACTCTGCCGGCAGAGAGGCCATATCGAACCTTTTTCCAGATTAGACCAGAAAGATCGTAGCCGACAAGTCTGTCTAAAACCCTGCGTGCTTCTTGCGCGGTTTTTAAATTCTCATCAATATCTCTGGGATTCCCGAGCGCTTCTTTTATGGCATCTTCCGTAATTTCATGATAAGTAACCCTTTTGATTCTTAATTCATGATTCTTGATTCCTGATTCTGCTGACTTATTTTTGATGAGCTCGGAAATATGCCATGCAATAGCCTCCCCCTCGCGGTCTGGGTCTGTAGCAAGGATTATTTCATCAGATTTTGAAGCTTTTCTTTTTATTTCTGAAATTACTTTTTCTTTTCCTTTAACGATTTCATAATGGGGTATAAATCCGCCTTCAATATCAATTGCTTTTTTATTTGATTTAGGTAAATCACGAATATGCCCGACTGAGGCAACAACCTCGTACTCATCTCCGAGATATTTTCCAATCGTTTTTGCTTTTGCCGGCGACTCAACAATTAAAAGTTTTTTACTCATGGGTGAATTGATACTATAAAAAGATTTTATTTGCAAATATCAATATTAATTTAAAGGATAGAAATAATAAATTAAAAAGAAAAACGCAAGCTAAGCTTGCGTTCGAGATAACTTTTTTCTTACGATTTTATATAAGGTCAGAACCCCGGCGCCAAAAACGATGAAAGAAAGAAAAAGCCCAATCGTTGAGGCAAGTCTGGGATCAAGTCCAGTGACAGCACTTACCAAAAATGACATCGCCGGCCAAAGTGCTCCGAAGATGAGCCAACCGACGGGTGTCCCAAAGACTAAAGCCGCCACACCAACTCCAATTAAAAGCAAGTTTCTCTTTTTGTTATTCGTTTTTACAACCTTCTTTTCAGTAAGCAAATCTAGCTCACTGGGGCTGAGTTTCATTTTAAACTCCTCTGTCTGGGTTTCTTTAGTTAATATACATTAATAACAAAAAAAGTCAATACTTACCACAGCAGCCACGTGGCGGTTTCACCACCAAGTGGAACATTTTTTAATTAATTCGGATTTCCCCCACACTTTCAGTGATAATTCCTTTTATCTCCATTGCAGTAATTATCATATTGATTTTACTTGCAGGCATGCCGCTTTGGCGGATTAGATCATCTCGTGTCACTGGGTTATGCAGAAGTTCAACAATTTTCTTTTCATCCTCTGAAAGCATTTCATTCGATATATCGAATGATTGATTATTCTTAGTTATAGAAGTTTCTATATTTAGTACTTTTAAAATATCTTCTCCTGAAGTTACTGGCGTTGCCCCAAGTTTAATCAGCATATGCGGACCTTCTGAATTTTTTGAAAAGATTGATCCGGGTACGGTCATAACATCACGGTTGTATTCTGTAGCGAGCCTAGAAGTAATTAGAGTTCCCGATTTAATTTCTGCCTCAATTATTAAAACTGCATGGGAAATTCCTGCCATAATTCTGTTTCTTTGTGGAAAACTCCAGAGAGTGGCTTTGAAATCAGGATCAAATTCTGATAAAAGCCCGCCGCCATTTTCAATAATTTCTTCCGCAAGAGGTAGATGAGAACTCGGGTAAAGATTTTTAGAATTCAATCCTGAACCGGGTAGGGCAACGGTTTGTAAACCATTTTTCATGGCTGCTTTATGAGCAATTGAGTCAGTACCCAAAGCAAGACCAGATACTATCGTTATCGGATAACCTTTAATTTCACTAATCAATTTCTCACAGATTTCCTTACCATATTGAGTATATTTTCGCGAACCTACAATACATAAAATTTTATTTTCTTCTTTTGGCAGACTTCCCGCCAGAAAAAGTTTCTTAGGAGGATCTGGAATTTCCTTTAGCAAAGGGGGGAATTCTTCAAGTTTTAAGTCACGGATTGAGTAAGGCATTTCGTGTTATTATACAATTAATAAATATTATGAGTGAAAATCCAGACGAAATACCCAGTTCTGGGGATGAGCCAAGAGAGATAGCGAAAAGATATGTCAAGGAAGTTATTGAAAGTGAGGCAAATGAGTATTTAGATCTTTTGGAGGGGGCTAAAAGCAGAGTAGAAAGGCGCAACCTAATTATTCAGATTTTGACTATTTCTGAAATAGAGCACATTATTGGCGGTGTTTTAGGGGGTAAAATTGAAGATGAAGATATGGGGTATTATAAAAATATAGTGAATGAATTAAGAGTTGATATAGGTTTACCACCGAAGTATCCAGTTTAAATCATGTTAGACATTAAATTTATTATAGAAAATAAGGATCTGATTGCCGAAGCCGCAAGAAAGAAAAAAATCAAGGTTGATTTAAAGCGGCTTATTGAGGTTGATGATGAAAGGCGCAAAGTTCTTGTAAGTGTCGAGGAGAAGCGCCGAATACAGAATGAATACAATGTAAAAATCCCTCAAGAGAAAAATTCAACCCTCAAACTTAAATTTATTGATGAGATGAAGGTTGTCAAAGAAGAATTACAGAAAGAAGAAGAGAAGTTAAAAGGAATAATGAATGAGTGGCATTCAATTATGCTTTCCGTGCCCAATATTGCCGACCCATCAGTGCCAGAAGGTAAAGCTGAGGAAGATAATGTTGAAATAAAAAAATGGGGAGATACTCCGCAGTTTGATTTTCCTGTGAAAGATCACATAGCTTTGATGGAAAATCTTGGAATGGTGGATTTTGAAAGAGGGGTTAAGACTCACGGGTTTCGCGGATATTTTCTTACAGGAGAGGGGGCAAAACTTTCTTGGGCAATCTGGAATCATGCAAGAGAGTTTTTTTCCGGAGAGGGGGTTGAAGAAGTCATTACTCCGGTAATTGTGCGAAAAGAGCATTTTTACGGTACGGGCCATCTGCCAAATGACGCGGAGGACTTATTTAAAACACAGGATGACGATTATCTCTCCGGCACAGCAGAAGTGCCGATGATGGCCTATTACTCGGGAGAAACTTTGCGCAAATCTGATTTGCCAAAAAAATTTCTGGCTTTCTCTCCCTGTTATCGCAGGGAGGCGGGAAGCTACAGCAAAGATATAAAGGGGTTAATTCGGGTTCATGAGTTTTATAAATTTGAACAACTGGTCTTATGCGAAGCTAGACACGAGGAAAGCGAGAGGTTGCATGAGGAGCTCACGGTTCGCACCGAAGAATTTTTAGAAAGCCTAGGTCTTGCCTACAGACGCTCTGTTATTTGTACGGGAGAGCTTTCTGCAAGCAAGGTCAAGCAATATGAAATTGAAATGTGGTTACCCTCACAGAATGGTTATAGAGAAATCGCAAGCTCTTCCTATTATCATGATTTCCAAACAAGACGATTTGGAATCAAATACGATGACAATGGGCAGAAGAGATTTGCCCATTCGCTCAACAATACCGCGATTCCGACGCCAAGAATTCTTGTCGGCATAGTTGAAAATTATCAGCAGTCTGATGGTTCGGTCGCGGTTCCTGAAGTATTGCGTAAGTACATGAATGGCAAGGAACAAATTTCAAAGTAACAATGTAAGAAAAAAAAGAAGACAGAGATTTGTATTTAAGCTCGGTCTTTCTTTACTTGTTCTTGTACTGCTTGTGTTTGCGCTTACAAAATTACTTTCAATATCCTCACTGCAGGTTCGAAATTTTACTGTTCTCGGGGCAGTCAGTATCAATGAAGATGATATCAAAAAAACTGCGGTGGATGTTTCTGGGGGAAAATATTTTACTCTTTTACCAAAAACCAATTTTCTTATCTTCCCAAAGAAAGCTCTTGAAAAGAAGATTTTGAACGATTTTCCGAGAACTCAAGGTGTTGAGGTGAATCTGACATCTCTGCAGGATGCAGAGATTAATATTAAAGAAAGAAAACCATTTGCGATCTGGTGTGACAGCGAGAATCCTGAAAAATGCTATTTTATGGACAGTAAAGGATATGTTTACGCTGAAGGTATAAATGCAACAGCCGGTGTCTATTTTATTTATAGGGGAGGGTTTGAGGGTAGCCCAATGAGGCAGAATTATTTGCCTGAGTTTTTTGTAAAATTAAATTTATTGATTGATGAGATAAAAAAAATGGGGGTTACTCCATTGTCAGTTGAGCCGATTAATGAAAATGAATTTGAAATAAGCGCTGAGGGGGGTAAAATTATTTTTCCTCTTGAAGAGAATACCTCCAGAATAATTTCTAATCTTGATTCAATCCTTCAAGATCAGAGCCTCTTTGCAATAAGGGACGGCAGATTACAAGTTGAATCAATTGATTTGAGGTACGGAAATAAAGCTGTAATAAAGAGAAGGTAAGTGACTGTTGATAAATATTTATTTTCATGTATAATTCATTTTGGATGTACTTTTCGTAGTACCCCTCATCCCCCTTCCATGGAGACGTTCTATGGGCCACTTACTTCGTGCAGATGCCTTTGTGGGCGACTTTGTTCCTCCTTCTGATTTCGTTGAAAGAAGAAAGAGGCCGAGAAGAAATCTCACACCTGCCGAAGAAAGAGAAGAACGGGCAAAAAGAATGGCATTACCATATCCTCGCACGAACCGTATTGCACTCGTGCTTCACTCGGTGAACCCGAGCCCGGAAGCACTAGTTGAGGACGATGAGGATATGCCCGATGATTCGAATCCTTTTGATCCTCTCAATGACTCCGGAGAGATCAGGATAGCGGCACTTCGGGACAGTAGTGGTGAAGAGCCGTTTGCTCCTCAGGATATGGATGCCTTTGGAGATCCTGAAGTAATACCTGGTCTCTGGCCAGAGGAGGGCTTTGGAATCATGACTATCGAGGAGATGGAACGCCACGAGCGCGTTTCTAACTCGGTGAGCCTTCCGACTTGGCCTGAACATCCAAGTTGGAAGAAAGAAAAGCACTGATTTAGTGCTTTATAAAAAGGGCGGACAGCGAGGTCCGCCCTTTGATATTTACAAAATTTGTGATATCTTATTTTAAGAAAAAATAAAGAGGAAAAAAAATGGCTCGATCAGTTTCTGAAATGGTTTCCCCGGTAGTAAGAGGAGAAGACGCGAGAAGAATATTGAAGGAGATCCAAGAGGGGACTCCCAATACTCCAGAAAGACTTGAAACAATCAGACGTGCTGATGAAGTATTTAGAAAAATGAGCGGCAAATTGCCATTTGCATGTGTCAAGTAATGAACCCAAAAGGTTCATTTTTTTATTCCTCACTCTTTATTCATTGTTCCTACTCTAGGCTTGACCCTGTTAAATCCCGCTTCGCAGGAATTCGCAAAGCGAATTATTTGACGGGGTTGACTTTTAAAAACTAAAATGGTAGTTTCCATTTTAGTAAACGTTCTTGAACATATGACCAAACAAGGAAGGAGTGAAAAATGAAAGGATTCAAGGTCTTGCTTTTGGGGGTATTGTTGACAGTGGCAGGGTGCAAGCAGGAGCAGAATGTCTGTGTTTCGTGCCCGTCAGGGCCGCCAGCGCCTCCACCTCCACCTCAGCCCCCCCCGCCTCCGCCACCTCCGCCCTCTAACTACTCACTTACTGTGAGTCCAAAGTCGGCAACGTGCACGGTTGGGGAGAATAGGCAGTTTGGTGCCACAGTTTCTGTGCCTGCAGGACAGAGCGCTAAAGTAGCTTGGGGTTCAACGAGTGCCACCACTGCAACAGTGGTGGACAGCACTGGTAAAGTCAACTGTGTTTCGCCTGGAGTTGCAAAAATCTGGGCGAAGCTTGCAACCCATCAAGCCACATCTGACACTGCGGTGGTGACAGTGAACGCACCACCCCCAGTTCCAGTAAGCATTACTCTTGCGCCGAAGGACACTTCAGTCTTTAGGACGCAGAGTTATGTTCTGCGGCGCACCGTGACGGTACCCGCGGGTCAATCAACCGCTTCAACTTGCGTATCAAGAAATGCGCAGATTGCTACTGTTGATACTGCTGGTACTGTTATGTCAGTTTGGCCCGGAACTGGAAATGTTGCAGGAGTAACATGGGTAGTCTGCACTGCTTCAGCTGATCAGAGTAAAAAGGATTCAGTACTCGTGAGAGTTCCTCTCTCAAGAGTTACTAATCTCTCAGTTGTGCCAGACTCTGTTCGTATAAAAGTCGGGCAGGAGATGGATCTCTCGGTAAGTATTACGGGTGATCCGGGTGTATCCACTAACTTCATTTGCTTTTCTTCCAGTGCGCTTTATGTCACAGCGACTGCGACTGGAACAAAATGCAGGGTGAAGGGGATTTTCGTAAATACTCCTTCTTATACTCCGGTGACTGTGCGGACTATTGGCCTCGATGCCAATAACCAGCCTGTCACGAAGGGTACTAAGGTCTTCGTTGATCCGTAATCACATAGGAGCCGCTTGCAAAGGGCTCCTTTTTCTTGCCCGTTAAAGTTTTAGTAAAAATTTTAACGGGTGCTATAATCTTTTTCATGTCATCTGAGACTACTTCTCTTTATCGCAAGTACCGCCCGCAAAAGTGGGGGGATGTTATAGGCCAAGATCATATAGTTAAAGTTATAAAAGGAGCCCTTGATCTGGGAAACATTTCTCACGCTTATCTTTTTGCCGGACCGCGCGGAATTGGCAAAACTTCTGTTGCTAGAATTATTGCCAAGGACTTGGATGTCTCGCCAAGCGATCTGCATGAGATTGACGCCGCTTCCAATCGCGGGATTGATGATGTCAGGGAAATCAAGACATCTGTTTCAAGTGTCCCGTTTGAATCAAAATACAAGATTTACATTATCGATGAGGCTCACATGCTTACCAAAGAAGCTTGGAATGCATTCCTCAAAACTCTTGAGGAGCCTCCGGAATACGTGATTTTTATTCTAGCAACGACAGAAATGGAAAAAATTCCTGAAACTATACTTTCGCGCTGCCAAATTTACCAATTTAAAAGACCAAGCCAGAAAATTTTAAGAGAACTGGTGGCAAATATTTCAAAAAAAGAGGGTTTTACGATTGATGCCTCATCTGCAGAACTCATCGCACTTTTGGCTGATGCTTCTTTTCGCGATGCGCAGGGAATACTGCAGAAGGTGATGAGCTACAGCAAGAATAAGAAAATTTCAATTGAAGAAGTAGAAACAGTTACCGGAGCGCCTCAAAATACTCTGATTAATGATTTTGTAAAATCTGTCTCGGATAAATCTCTTGAAAAAGCTCTAGGATACGTTCATAAAGCTGCATCACAAAATGTTGATATGAAAATTTTTATGAGACTTGTTCTGCAGAAGATGAGATTTGTCTTACTTCTCAAATTTGGAGGAGGTATGGAAGAAGATGAAGTAAAAGGGGAGTTATCAGATGATGATTTTAAGTTTATAAAAGCAGTATCAAAGGATCCCGAATGCGCCATTGGATCCGAAGTGCTCTCTGAACTTCTCCTGGCTCAGGAATTTGTCTCCCGGGCATACACTCCCGAGCTTCCCATTGAGCTTGCCTTGATTAAATTATTCAACAAAGATGAACAAGTATAAAATACTATCAACATCATTATTTGTTAATTCGAACGAATTAACAAATAAGACTATTAAAAATAAAAAACAATAATAATGAAGCAATTAGAAAAAATATTAAAGGCAATTGGTAATAAACGGAGACTTGCGATACTTTCATATTTAAAAAAGAATAACGAAGCAACTGTAGGCGAGATTGCCGGTGCGATAAAACTATCATTCAGTGCTACCTCTAGACATCTCTTGATTTTATTTAACGTGGATATAGTAGACAAGGAACAGAGAAGCCTTGAGATGTATTATTCATTATCAAAAAAGTTAGAAAGAATTGCTTCAAAAATAATTGAGGAGTTATAGTTTTAGCATGGCAATATTATTTTTACCTACTTATTTGTTAATTCGAGCGAATTAACAAATAGAAATATTGTTATTTTTTATGGTATATTTTTCGTATTGCCGGATCGTCTAATGGTAGGACATCGCCCTTTGGAGGCGAGTATCTTGGTTCGAGTCCAAGTCCGGCAGCACTTCGACTCGCTACGCTCGCTCAGTGCGAGCCAGGCGAAGTGGGCTGAGGACATTCGGCTGAGATCAGTCGAAGCCCGGAACCGAAGCCTTTATGTATTTTGTATATATTTTAAAATGTGGAAATGGAACTTTATATACAGGCATTACAACAGATGTTAATAGGCGCTTTAATGAGCACAAAAACGGAAAAGGTGGTCATTATACGAAATCAAGTAAAGTCGTTAGCGTGTTATATACAGAAAAACATCAAGATAGAAGTTCAGCACTAAAACGAGAGGCTCAACTCAAAGGTTGGCGACGTGAGAAGAAACTAAATTTGATAGAGTTTGGTAAACCAGTATTATAAAACCACTTTGAGCTAGCTCGAGACGGCCAGACAACTTGAGAGATGCTCAAGGAGCGTAAAATATGAATGATAAATTATTAAATCAACTTCAGAAAAAATATCCCGTATTAAGTCAGCCCAGCGAGAGAACCTTAAAAGCAGTTGCTATATATAAAATAATAGCTAGGCAGGCGATTAACGAGGGTTGGCAAGTTATATTCTTGTCAGGATTAGCAACTGATGCTCATTTTGGTTATTTAACTCGTCAACATCGCGATGCGGATTTAATGACCCCCAGGGATACCGCTCAAAAAATTAAGATATTCCTAGAATCAGAGGGGCATACAGTATATGAGCCAGATAAAGTTAAGGGTGAGTGTTTAAAGGTGGATCAGGCAGAGCCAGGTAGTCCAATGCACTGTCATTGTGATATTCATTATTTTTGGGAAGATGAAAACAGCAGGGTAACTATTCCTTTACTAGGCAAAGAACTAAAATTAAGTACCAGTGCCAAAGAAGCAAGCGAGGAAATAGAATTCTTGGGCGAAAAAGCACTATTCCTGAGACCGCAATACATTATTGAAGAAAAAATCGGATGGCGAGATAAAATTGGCTTGGAACAAAGAGCAGAGTATGTTGAGGAAGTTGAGAAAATTAAATATCTTATGGAAGTGTTGGATTTAACAATATGAACGAATTAAAACTAGAAGAAGCAAAAAAGATAGTCGAGGGTTGTATTGGTAAAAATGGAGTTTGGGCCAGTTCTTTTAGATATAAATATCAGTGCTGGACTAGAGATTTTGTTATTGCAACAGAGGATTTGTTACTTGAGTGGGGCAAGGACGATATTGTCAAAAAGCATATTGAGAACTTAGCAAGGCATCAATATTCAGACGGGAGAATGCCTATTATGTTTTTGGATAATACCGTTAAATGGCTAGCTATTAAAATCTGGAACAGTATATCTAATCGAAGAATCTCTTTTCTTTTGAGAGGATATTTTAGCAAGGACGGCATTGGACAATTATCCCCATGGACTAAAGATTCAGAAATCCTATTTGTTCTAGGAATAATGAAGTATGTTATAAAAACAAATGACCAGAAGCTGCTGAGCGAAAATAAAGAACGAATTAGTAATGCCCTAGCTTATGTAGAAAAAAATCTTATGAAAGATGGCTTGGTCTTTGGTGGCGACTGGCGGGATACTTGCCCCGATTTGGATGATAAGTTCTTACTTACTAATAATTGTTTTTTATTTCAAGGATATAAATTACTAGGCGAAGCTAGTAAGGCAGAAAAACTAAAAAGGACTATTAACGAAAAATTATGGACTGGCAAATATTATCGTGATTATGTTGGAGTTGATGATTTTGACACCCTGGGTAATGCTTTGGCAATATTATTTGAGATTGCTCCGACTGAATATCTTCCTTTAATTTTACAGAGTGCTGAAGTATTAGATACCTCATATGGCTACAAGTTAAACGGTGTGACTTTACCGCCTAAATCTAAAGAAGAAACAGAGATAATGTTAAAAACTAATCAATTCGGAGTGATCTGGCCGTTCATACATGGATTTATGATTTTGGCGGCTCTCAAATCTGGAGCTACTGAAATAGCGCTAAGACAATTCAGTAAATGGAGTAATTTAGATGGATTTTTTGAATTTTATGATCCTCTAACTGGTAAGGGATATGGTAGTGCTGAACAAATTTGGAGCGCGGCCTTATATATAAGAGTTCATAAAGCAGTTGAGAATTTATTATAATTACTTGCGCTCAGGACCCGTCGTTTGGATAGTGTAAAATAAGTTAATTCCATTCCTCCTTTGCATCGAGCTACGGACGGGCAGGCAAATCTGGGCTTGGCCGACTACGGTTCAAGCTCGAGTTGGCCAGTATGATATAGCACTTCCCAAAATGTTGACAAAATATCTGTTTTGGTATACTATTATGAGGTAACTTAAATCTCAATGGTTTCATAGGCGCTTGCCTTGTTGGAGTTAAAACTTCTTTAAAACTTGCGAGAGCCTAGTCGCAATTTACATTAATGACTAGAAGTTAAGAGTTAAAACTCTAAATATTTTGTAATGTATAAAAAACAATTTTCTAATTCCTCTCGTCACAGGGTGGCGCAGAGTTTTCCGCCAGTTGGCGGATCTCGATCAAAATTTACTTCAACTTCAAGATCTCGAATGACACATAGAGGAGGACCTTCTCGCGGACGAGGAAACAGAGGTCAATACATTGATCCCTCTCGTTTTATCAATAAGGCAGTAATCACAGAAGAAATAGAACACTTTGTACCGGAGCATTCCTTTGCCGATTTTCAAATTGACGAACGTTTGAAGAAAACAATTCAAGCTCGTGGTTACAAGGACCCCACTCCCATACAAGATAGAAGTATTCCGCATATTCTTAAAGGGGCGGACCTTGTGGGAGTTGCAAACACCGGAACCGGCAAAACCGCAGCTTTTCTTATTCCACTGATTAATAAAGTTCTAGCCAACAGAAAAGAGCAGGTGCTTATTGTCGTGCCCACTCGCGAACTTGCCATGCAGATTAAAGAAGAACTGCAAAGTTTTACACAGATGATGAATATTTTTTCCGTTTGTTGTGTTGGTGGAGCCAGTATCACTGCACAAATGAGAGATTTGAGGCATTTTAATAATTTTATTATAGGCACTCCGGGTCGGCTGAAGGATTTAATTGCCCGCAAAATGATTAATCTTGGGACTTTTGCAAACATAGTTCTAGATGAAGCAGATCGAATGCTTGATATGGGGTTTGTAAATGACATGCGTTATGTTGTTTCTTTAATGCCTAAAATAAGGCAGAGTTTGTTTTTCTCCGCTACGATCTCTCCCGAGGTTGAAAAACTTATTGGAGAATTTTTGCGCGAACCGATCAGGATTTCCGTGAAAACCCGTGAGACACCCAAGAGCGTTGATCAGGATATAATCAAGGTTCTTCCCGGCCGCACAAAAATTGATCTGCTCTCTGACTTATTAAAACAAACTGACTTCAGTAAAGTTCTTATTTTTGGAAGAACAAAACACGGAGTTGAGAAACTCTCCCGTGAACTTAGTAAACGGAATTTCAGAGCAGAATCTATCCATGGAAATAAAAGCCAGTCGCAAAGGCAGCGCGCTCTTGAAGGATTTAAGCGCGGGCACTCACAAGTCTTGGTGGCAACAGATGTAGCCGCTCGCGGTCTGGACATCACCGGTGTGAGCCACGTCATTAACTTTGATATTCCGGCAACATACGATGATTACGTACACCGCATTGGTAGAACCGGGCGTGGCAATAAGGTGGGCAAAGCCCTGACATTTCTTGAATAACCGTGTCTCAAAAAATCAAACCAAACCTAAAAGTTTCAAAAAAGCACTTCCAAAAAGACGGCAAGTGGATTGTAAAACCCCATGCTACCAAGATTTTGATCTGTTCCTGCGGAAATAAATATATTAAAACTAGAACGGGGCAGGAAAAATGCATCAGGTGTTCTAAATTTTGTTAAGGTTAATAATGGGTGCTTTTTAACCATGAAGGTTGCATTTATACACAACGAAAAGAAAATTGGCACAGGTGCTCATTATATTAATGACCTAATGGCATCTAAGTTAAATGAGGATGGTGTGGAAATAAAAAACTTCTACCCAAGAACTTCACTTGTAGATACGCCGGCACATTTAGGGGGAATTAAAAGTATCCTCTTCTTCTACTCACTTCTTGAACGAAGAAAAGAGATTTTAAAATTCAATATCATTCAAGGAACCACCTATACACCTTTGCCATTTCTGGCCTATCCCGTGCCAGTAGTTAGTCATTTTGGGTCAACTACTCGCGGATTTTTGAATGCTACGCCAATGGCCAATAATCTTGAAAAGGTTACAAGAAAGTTTTGGTATATCCTCAAGAAGCATGGCGCGATCACCGAACTGAATGTTAAGACACGACGACCGCTTCGTGACATTGCCGATATAGAAGAATATGTGGCTTCTCGCGCAACCGCGGTAATAGCGACATCAGAAAACGTAAAACGAGAGCTCTTGGCGGCCAAAATACCTGAGGGGAATATACATCTAATACACAATGCAATAGAAGACTATTGGTTCGACACACCCTCTCAGGAGTTGGTAGACAACCCGAGCATAGTATTTCTCGGCAGACTAGGAAGTGACGCTTTTACTTTGAAATTGAAAGGAGTTGATAGACTTTTGCATTTATATCAACAATTTCCCGATATACAAAAATTAACTTTTTGTATAAGTACTAACAAACCACTTCTTTCCTGGCTTAGATCTGAGATTGCAAATCATACGGTGTTTTCAAATGTAGAGAAAGATAAACTTCCATCTTTATTAAATCCATTGCGCGGCAGCATTCTATTCATCCCGTCACGGTATGAAGGGTTCTCCCTTTCTCTTATCGAAGGAATGTCTCAAGGGCTTGTGCCTATAGTATATCCAGTTGGTGTTGCTCCAGAGATTATTCGAAATGGAGAAAATGGTTTCATTGTCTCTTCACAAGCTGAAGCAATTGAAAAAACTAAGTTGTTAATTAGGGATAAGGATTTTCGTAAAAGTCTTTCTTCAGAAGCAATGAAAACGGCCAAACAGTTTTCCAGCAACATCATTGCTCAAAAACTTGTGGACTTATACGGCGTCCTGATGCAAAAATGCCAAGAAGATAACAAAATGAAAAGGACACATAAATGATTAAAGAATATACAAATTAATTTTAGATTTCTAAATTTTTTTTAAGTATTTTTCTCAAAGTGCTGATAGTCAATTCTGCCTAATTCGGGTGTCCAGTCTCCGCCCCAGTCCCAACCCAATTTTTTCATCAGTAAAACAAGGAGGCTATCAGCAGAAAGAGTTCCTAAAACTCCTATCTCATATATACCATCAGTTGGCGCTCTGAAGGTTTCTTTCATATTTTCGTATCTGATATAAATATTCTGAACAGGATTAATATCAAATGCTCGTCCGTCTGAGTGTTTTGAAATTCTATTTGTTCCTGCCACCAATCTGTAGTTGAAACCGGAGGAATTATTGTCTTCACATGATGTATTATCATCCCAAGAATATTTTCTATTACTTATTGGGATAACGCTTTTGATGGGAAACTTCAATTCTTGTGCTAATTCAAAAAATTTTTTAATATCATCAATCACATCTTTGTTTACAACAATCAGACCTCTATGTATTGATCCGTCAAAACCAAAATAATCAACTGAAATCATTTCCATCATTTGCAGAACTTCTTTTGGAGCCGGATTTTGAGGATTGGTGGCAAGAGCTTCTTCTAAAGACATATCACTATCAATAATTATTTTTTCATTTGATATGCTTGACATAATTTGCGTATTGGTACAAAATTTTAACATGGTTTCAAAACAACCAAAAATTGACCTGAAAGCTATGCATTTTGCTTTCTATTGGAATGCCCCCGCTTTGAGGGTCAATTTTTGCGTTCATCTTACCTAACTGTCTAAATAGAAGCTCCAATAATGAACATAAAAATAGGCCTTGAAAGGGGCCTATTTTGTTCTTTCACAAACACAAACATCAACCACAAATATGGAGGAAAAATGATCAAGGTAAACCCCTCGAGCATTAACGACCTGATTGCTCTTAAATCTGCAGGCGCTCCTGTGACACTAACCTCACACCCTGGTAACGCTTCGCTTTACAAACTCACTCTCTGGAAGTGCGGTATCCCGGAGCACCTCTGGGATGTGACATGCTGTAAGAGTGATGCCAATAATTGGCCGATGTTTCGTCTGGTGGGTGGTCAGGCAGAACTTTTGGTGCAGGAATCTTTCTACCAGCAGGTAATGTCACAAACGAATCACAGCAGAAGATTCGTTACTGCTTATCAGAAAACTACAACAGGTGAGCGACTTGGAAGATTTCATGTCCGAGTCTGCGAGGGTTTGTTTCCGGGAGTTATTTCTTCTTGCTCTCGGCTGTTACTTCAGGAGAGAGAAAAGGTTTTGGAAGTATTCTCCTATCTGGCAGAAACTAGGGGAAGTATTGTTTTTTCTCGCTTCATTGATTCATCTGGTGTTATGCGGCCGATCAAAGAAAGCGGAATCAAACAGAAAGATTTGGCAGATTCTTTTCTGCAGGTACTTGAAGAGCTTGATAAACTTCTATTTAGTGATGAACCTCTCACTACAGTTGGTGGCGCATGTTATGACGGGGTGATGGTGCCTCTTGCAACCATGCTTGCACAGTACTGGCAGACAGGAAGAATTGATCGTTATGATGTATCTGGTCCTGATATGATCCACTATGCCACAAAGCGCGGGCACCAAGAGGAACTTTCTGAAATGCTTTGTCATCTACGGAAATGGAATCCCAAGCTAATACCTGAACACATCGCAATAAGGATGTTTCCCGGTACTGTAGCTCGCGTTGGGCACATTCCAGGCCATGTTTCCGAAAGGGTAATCTCTCGCAAGATTGATGTTCTCAGAAATCACAATCAAGATTCAAGTCATTTCAAAAGGCTAAGGTGGGCGGCAGCGGAAGGGGATAAAGAGCTCTGGCCAACAGAGATAAAACCGAGTCAGGATTATTACTTTTCTCAACATGATCTGGTGGTTCTGGGAGGAAATCTGGAAGTTGATGAATTCTGGAGAGGCATTCCTATAGAAGAAATGAAGGAAGTTTTAACCAGAGCTAACGCGCTGCTTCGTCTGAAGTAAAGGTTAGCTGACAAAACCTCACAACAATATGTGAGGTTTTTTTACAATCTCTTAGTTTGCTATATTGTATAAATGGATAAGGTGCAGGATTTTTTAAGAAAACAATGATTAAAATTCAGTACAAACTTCGGTTTCCAAGTTCTGTATATGCGGCTGCTGAAAGCGCTGGAAATTTATATGTCGGAGGAAGCAATTGGAATAGAAGAGCTGTTAGATATTCAAAAAATATTGCCCGCAAAGCTAAAGGAGTTTTATATATTTTAAAAAAGAAAGGCACGGGTAAAACTTTCACTACAAACCGAAAGGTTTTATTTCCGTCAATGATTTATACCATCTTAGTTTTGCCAAATGGCACTCTTTTTGTTGGTTGCAAAGGAGAAAAAGATACAATGACTATCATTGATAAACAGGGAAATCTACTAATTAGCAGGGACGACAAAGATGGAAAGGGGGTTTATAACGCAATCCTAAATCGTAAAAAATCGGAAATAATACTAACCACGCGCTCTGGCAAATTAGAAATAATAGATTCGCGAACTCTAAGACTGAAATCAAAAATTCAACTTTCCTCACAGAAAGTAAGACTTTGGTCTTTAAAATTTGACGCAAAAAATGAAGTTATTTATGCGGGGGATTATGACGGCATTCTCTATATTGTAGAGAGAAAGAAATTTTTTCGAAAAAAAGTCCGACTTCTAGATATTAAAAAATTCTACACCGGTGACAAAAGATTAAAGGGTGGATTTGGCCCATCTCTATGGGGGCTTGAGATTATGGGTAATAACATTGTCATAGGCACTCGCTGGGGAGATCTAATTATTTTTGACAAAAATTTTAAATTGATAACATCATTCAATATCGGTGAAGATATAAGCTGTATAGAGCGGCTTTCAAAAGGAGTTTTGCTTGTAGGGACACGATTGGGGAAACTTTTTTCTTTTGATTTGGATAGTCATCAGTTGAAAAAAATCATTGAAATTAAACCCGCACTGCAAAAAGAAAATGCCATCTGGGGAATGATATCTAGTGCGAGTGGTGTATTAGTTTGTTTTGCAGATGGTTATGTTTGCAAGATTTCATAAAGATTTCCCTACAAATGTAGCTAGCTCATGATATTCTAAGAGTATGAAAGAAAATAAACTCAAAATTACAATTAATTCACCTTCAGTTTTTGATTTCACAACTGAACCAGACAATACTCCAAAGTGGATAGACGGGATTGTTTCAGAAGCGGTTAATGAGAGGCCAATAAGAGTGGGTACCTTATATACAAATATTGACAAAGAGGGAAATAAGAATATTTACAAAGTTACTCAGTTTGTTGATGGTGAAATTTTTGAACTCAAATTAAGCACCTCTACATACAAGGTTCGTTATACTTACAATAATATCTCTTTGGACAAGGTAGAATTAGAATACTTTGAATGGGTAGAAGAGGGTGAATTGCTGAACCCATTTAAACAGTCAAATATAGAAAAGCTAAAAACTATTCTGGAATCTAATTAAAGTTCCAATCTCATACCAGACGGTAACTTGTGGGTTTGCTATATTGTATAAATGGACAAGGTTCAGGATTTTTCAAAAAGAATAGTTATTGTTGTGAGAAAGGATTTGGAATCTTGGCAAGTATTAAATACTGTTGCCCATATTTCCGCATATTTTGGCAATCAACTTAAAGATAATTTTGGAACAGGGAACTATTTTTTAAGTAAGGATAAAATTACCCATCCGCGCAATTCTCAATACGCGATTGTGGTGTTAAGTGCAAATAGTGAAGAGTTGTACCCGCTTATTCAAGAAATTAGAAGAAGAAATTTACTCTCTATAAATTTCATCAGAGATATGATTGAAACTACAGATGATATTGAACTTGAGAAATCCATATCTCTAAAAAATGATGAGTCTCTAGATTATTTAGGAGTTGGAGTTTTTGGCGACAAAAAAATTCTCAAAGAAATAACAGGCAGCTTTAAATTGTGGAAATAGTGTATTAACTCTATGAGCTGTAAATTATGAAAGATATCAAAATTCTCAGTCTTAACTGCCAGAAAGGATATCAAACGGGATTGAAAGAATTTTTGAATAAAGTACTTAAGGATGGCCAGTATGATTTTCTGCTTCTTCAGGAATTTACAGGAGTTGCCATGGCCGCAATTCCAGAAGGAATTTCATATAAAATTCTTCACGGTTTTAATAATGAACTCGGAAAACAAAGTCATCTTGCAATTCTTTATCGAGACAACTTTTTACTGAAGAAAAGCACATTGCATTCATTTTCATTTATGCACCCAACGCCATTTCTCATACATCCAGGCTTCGGATTATTATTGGGACAGTTTGAGAAAGATGGACGAGAGATATATATTGGCTCAGTTCATCAACATTCTGGACTTAGGCTGGGCATACGTATGAGAGAAACTAAAAAATTAAAAGAAATTCTTAGAGTCTCTCTGCCGTCGGCTGCACGAATTGTTTTCGGAGGAGATTTTAACCTCGGTCTTCCGGGAGAAGTTAGAAGAACAAACACAATTCTCTCACCGGAATTTGCGAGCGTCACAAAGGATATTGGCCCGACTCTTGATAGCCGTTACACTGAAAATGTCCCAGTACTCACAAATAGAATCGCAGTATTTCTGGCTAAGTTTGGTATAAGAGTTCCTCTAAAAACTGATCATCTTTTTGTTGACCGAAAAACTGCGACTGAATCTAAAATAAATACTCGCATTCTTCCTAATAAAGTTTCAGACCATAGTCCGATTGAATTAATAATTCAGGAGCAACAAAGGAAAGTTTGATAACGACACTACGCAGTTATAACTTGAGACGGGCAAATCATAGTTTGCATTATTTAATGGTTGACATTATTGGCGAGTAAAGTAATATGCATTTAGATCAGTAATTCGGCAAGCCCCATCTTGAATACTAAGGTGGCGAGCGGCCGGCCCCCACAGCAGGTTAACAACTCTTCGGAGTTGGGCTGACACCCTGAAAACACAAAGAGTGCACCTTTGTGCAACGGGCCACCGTCTAGGCGTCCCAAGGAGCATGCCCTGGGATATATCTGTGGGGGGTTACTACTTGGAGACCGCTTTCGGGCGGTCTCTTTTTATTAATAAAAAAACCGCTCGCAGAGCGGTATTATGCAACTTCCTCTAGGAAATGAGGAAATTTAGAAACATATTCAAGCAATTCATTTGTGGTGAATTGCCGGCGGACAATAGCACTCCAATCCAGATTCCTTCTTGGATCATCTAGGGCAGATGGCGCCACAAGCCGTACTCGGCAATATTTGGTATCCCAAGTACCGTCTTCTCGCTCGCGCGTATACTGAATGATTCGTCCGTTTATAATCTTGTTTTGCAAGTCAGCTTCTCTGCCGAGAATTTCCTTTGCGAGCTTGGAATCAGTCGAAAGCATCATTTGAACCAGATCTTCAGGCAACCATCTCTCCAGCATGAATCGCTGAGTGAGGATTGTCTCGCCATGAGATACTTCTACAACATCATCGCCTTCATGCTCTCTGCAGAGCATATCGAAGTGCTGCCACATGCGAGTGCCAAGCATCTGCAATGTCTCGCCATTGCCAGCCGGCCAGAATATCCCATGACTCTCGCGGTTTTTGATTGTTGCATACTTAGCAATGCGTTCTTCATACGTGAGCTGATCAAGATCGCCCCAGTTGCGCTCTGCAAGCCTAGCGTCCGCTCGCCATGTTATTGGCAAGTTTAAGTTTCCCGCAGTTTCCATCGCCCGCACATATGGTGAGACATACCCGACAACTCTTTCATAAACAAAATCTCCACGATGCTTTGCTTCCTCAGCGAAATAATTCTGAAGCCATTCACCAGCACTGATTGCTTGTCTTACGCCGCGTGCTGTGAGCCTCCTGCGCGAAGTGTGGACTTTCATAAGCTCAGCCTCGCGCGGGTGATGTATGCCTTTCTCTGCTTTGCGTTTGACGGCATTGCTCTCTGACTCGCCATGACGGACCAAAGTAAGAGTCCTTGGCATCATTTCCATTTTTATCTCCTTTAATTTTTGACTAGGTGCATTTCTGAAGATGTTTTATATTTTTATTGCCTCTAAGTCAAGTTTTAAATGTGACCTAATATAATTTTATTAAATAGATTATAATTTCTACATAATGGAAGGGTTACTTGAACAAGGGGGCGTTCCGTTTGAAGAGACTCCTGATCCAAAGGAGCTTACTCGAGCTCTCCAAGATCGTTTAGAGGATTTATCTGCATTGCGCGATGATGTCAGTGCTGAAGCGGCATATCTTTTTGCTGATATGGAGGAAAGTGGTGAATCAGGAGAAAATCAACAAAAAGAATATGAAGAATTAGAGGAAGATATTGGTATTTTGGATGATGAAGAAAGACAGGTTCAGTACTTTTTAGACAGAATAGATGACGGGACAATAACGCAATCTGAAATAGAACAAATTTTAAGAAGATACAAAAACTATAAAAAGCAGGAAAAAAGCAAAAAGAAAACTCAAACTAAAAAGGGAAATAAAAAAAGTAAAAAATGAAATCAAATTTAATTTGGTAAAATCGTTGTAATTATTAGTAAGCCTAATCAAACAATTAACATGGAAACAAAACGACTTTATAGGAGCAAGACTAATAGAGTATTTGCTGGGATCTGCGGAGGGTTGGGTCAGTATTTTAATATTGACCCGGCGATTTTACGCCTCTTTTGGGTTCTTGTTGTGATTTTCACCGGTTTTGTCCCTGGGGTTATCGCTTATATCATTGCAATTTTTATTGTCCCATACCAAAAATAGAAGATGCTCAGTTTTAATGAAAGGGTTCTTATAATGGCTTTAAGAATTCCCAGAGGAAAGGTAACTACTTATGGCAGGATATAGACCCTCGGGGCAAAGCCCCGAGGTAATTAATACCGAACTCCCTATCGCTCGCACTAAAAGCGCGACAAAGACAGGCGGTATTAAACCTATATTAGCTCCTCGGCTCGGAAGTAAAAAAGTTTACTTTTTTACCTCTCTCGCTCTACGTCGCTAATAAACCGGGCAGCTGGCGGGCATCCCATGATGGCGCGAAAAGTTACGAAAATTTTAGGAGATGCCTATGATGAAGGCGCAAAAAATATTCCCTTTCATAGAATTGTTTACTCAAACGGAAAAATCTGGATAAATGCGAAGTATCGCAAATCCCGTATGGGTCTTTACAAAAAAGAGGGGATTGAAATAGACAAGAGAGACAGGGTCAAAAATTTTGAGTCAAAACTTTTTGAATTCAATTAACTTAACTTTTTTTTCTGTCGGCTCTTAAGGTTTGACAAGTTTTGGTCAAACAGTAATGTGAATATTGGAACGAATATTGTAATAGTTTTTATCAGGAGGTTTCAGAATGCTCCATCTTATTTCCCGTTTGAATGGCGGCGGGCTCACTCGGGATGCCAAAATTCTTGAGCGTGCTCTTGGGCCGTTTGGTAGTGCAGTAACAAATACAGCGAAATTTGACTGGAAAATTTGGGTGCGGCATTTAGCAAAATACCAACTCAGCCGTGAGCCGCCGTTTAGGGCGAACATTCACCTTGAACATGTTCAATCACGCTGGCTTCTCACAAGCAGGCATAATTTCCTGATACCGAATCAGGAGTGGACAAATTATCAAGATCTTAGGAACATTGATCTGGTACTCTGTAAAACCCGACACGCTCATGAAATTTTCCGGCAATTGCAAATTCCTTCGGAATATGTTTCTTTTACATCTGAAGATCACCTTTGGGGGAGTCCTGTCTGGGAGCGACCTATCAATATGGTTCTTCACATTGCCGGGGGTAGCTCACAAAAAGGCACCAAAGAAATCACAGATATATGGTGCAGACACCCAGAGTGGCCAGAGCTTGTGGTAGTACACCGGATGCTTTATCCGGATTGGCAAGACGCGCTCCACGAGCCTGTTGCCCCGAACATCCGCTACATTTCCAATTGGATTCCTGATGAAGAAGTAATAAAACTGCAAAATAGTGCAGGCATTCACGTCTGCCCTTCAGAAGCAGAAGGATGGGGGCACGCTATAGTTGAAGGACTATCATGCGGTGCTCTTGTTATCACGACTGATGGAGCACCGATGAATGAGATCGTAGCGCCTGAAAGGGGACTTCTAGTAAAAGTCCAAAGACGCGTAAAAAAAAATCTGGGAGTCGCCCATTTTGTTGACTCGCGTGATCTTGAGCGAGTTTGTGATCAGGCGATATCAATGTCATGCTGCGAGCGGCGAAGCTATGGCCAGGCGGCTCGGGCTTGGTACCTTCAAAATCATTCTACTTGGGTAAAAAACCTCAAGAATACACTCAGAGGAGTCATTGAAGGAGTTTCCTAGCCCCACGAACATTTATGTTCGTGGGGCTTTTCATTAACTAGAAAACCCCGCAGTGAGTGCGGGGAGAAGGATATTTAACTGTTTGGTTATACAGCAACTGTTGTCTCTTCAATCATTTTGTGGCAATCGGCAACAGAAATCAGGGGTTCTCCCGGATGCTTTTCATCCATGTGAGTCTTGATTGCTCCTTCATCCATCATTGCTTTGAACTTCCCGACTGCTTCATCTCGATTTTCTGCCTCAACATTCATTGTATCTCCACACGAGCACGTCATTTTAAATGTCATAAAATATTTATATATTATTAATGTAACACAGGTTCAAGATTATAAAGATTATTATTTTAATATCAAGTTATTTGAAAACAACTTATCCGCTATATCGGATAAGTTGTTTGTTATCAGTCAATTAATTTAGTACGGGTTATAGCTTCAGATCTATTGTTGTTGTCGTGGTACCCATAATAACCTTGAGAACATTACCGGTTACATCAAAGGAAGCATTTACATCAAGTCGAAAATTCAAGATCATATTACCCTCCAAATTCATTCCATAAGTTCCGGAGCTCTCTACTGTTCCGCCGTCTATGATAACAGTACTGTCAGAGTTAGTTGTTACATTTGCATCACTTCTGCTCTCAACTTTAACATTGGGAGCAAACACATAGCCGCCCTTTGTTGTGGTGTAGAGAGATTTGTCTGCAAGGACATCAATATTTACGCTTGAATCCTCATTAGCATTTACTCTGACACTACTATTGAGAGTCATACTTGAAGAAACAAGGGCAGCATTCTCCTCAGTATTATTTTTAGTTCTGACAACCACTTTATCAATCCGTAAACGCACTTGGTTATATGTACCCGCCGCCGCCCTGAAACTAGCAACTAATGCATTTTTACCAGAGCTCTTAAGCTCAAGAAGGTTATAAGTTTTAGGCGCCGTTGAAACAGAAACCCAGCCTTTTGTCTGGTTATACATCTCAACACTTCCTACAGTCATTTTGACTTCTGAAATATTTCCCATTGAGGCGGCCGCGTCAGTAATTGAAAAAAATACTCTTCCTTCTCCTGTGGTAGTACTGGTTTGGTTATTATCCCCAGTATTTTCATTGGTGCTTGGGTTACTTTTCAGAAGGAAGAATCCTCCGATGAGTACCACCGCAACAATTGCCACTGTCCAATATGTTTTCATATTCTTGATTTTATAAATGATAAATAATTAAATAACGCACTTTTATAATGACGATTACATTAACGCATTATGACAACACTATAACAAAATAATAATCATTTCATAGTATAAAAATGAATTCTTTATGAAGTGCAATTTTGATGATTTAAACCATTCTTGTATTCTCGAGAATAAGAGAATAAATTTGTAGTGGGGTATAAAAAATAAGACTTGTCCGCAATGGAGAGTGGCGATGACGGGTTAAAAATGCTAGAGTTTTTTTGAAAATTTATGAAAAAAGTCATGACTCTCTCGTTTCTATCTAATGAACATTCTATCTTACTTGGGCTGAAAAAAAGAGGTTCAGGAGTAGGGAAATGGAATGGGTTTGGTGGCAAAGTTGAAGGCAATGAAATGATCGAAGATGCTGCGATACGTGAAGTAGTTGAAGAAAGCAAAGTAATTCCAAACAAACTAAAAAAAATCGGTGTTTTAAATTTTTCTTTTTCTCAGGATGAGCAAAAGAAAATTGAAACCCACATATTTAAGATTGAAGATTTTAGCGGTACCCCGATGGAAACTGACGAGATGAAACCCAAATGGTTTAAATTTGCTGAGATACCATTTAATCAAATGTGGTCAACTGACAGGCTCTGGTTGCAGTATGTTATTGATAACACTTGCTTCAAGGGAGAATTCCTATTAGATAATGGAAATATTATTGAATATAAAATTAATAAAGTAGGAAATTTCTAGTATTAATGATTTATTGATTGATCTATGGTTAGAAAAATTACATGGGAAGAAGTTGAAGTCGCTGCTAACTCGTTGGCTTCAGTAATCAAGACAAGTGATTTTAACCCCGATTACATAGTTGGTCTTGCAACAGGTGGGCTAATACCTCTATATTTCTTATCAAAGAAGATCGGCATAAGTAATGTGTTGATTGTTTCATCAAAATTAATGGAAAAGGACAATAAAAAAGAAATAAAAATTACTTACCTACCTGATATCAACTTAAAAAACAAAAAATTATTGTTAGTTGATGAAATCTCAAGCACAGGTTTCACTCTTAAAACAGTCGCAGAGATTATTGTAAAAAAATATGAACCATCTGAAATTAAAACAGCCACTCTTGCTACTAATAAAAATAAATGCCAAAAGCTTCCTGATTTTTACGTTTTGAGTGAAGATGATGAGAAAATTGTTTTTCCTTGGGAAAAAGAAGATTTTTCAAAACATTTTAATCTGGATTAATACTTGACATAGTTACTAGTTCTGAAAGACTAAAATAATGTTGAAAGTTAAAGACCTAAGTAAGGTTTTTGAGGACTCTAATCAACACCATGTTATTGATCAGATAAGTATGGAGGTTGAGATGGGTGAATTTGTTTGCATACTTGGTCCGAGTGGCTCTGGTAAGACTGTGTTTTTATATCTTATAGCAGGTTTTCTTGAGCCGACTTCGGGTGAGATTACTCTTGGTGGGCAGAAAGTCATTGGTCCAGATACAGATAAAATGATGATATTTCAAGACTCATCACTATTTCCATGGAGAACTGTCCATGGAAATATTGTTTTTGGCTTAGAGAACTCAAACCTACTATCGGCAGAGAAAAATAAAATGGTCTTGAAGTATCTGAATCTGGTGGGACTCGAGAAATATAAAGATTGGTACCCGCACAAGCTTTCTGGGGGCATGAGACAAAAAGTGATAATTGCTAGATCTCTTATTTCAAACCCTAAAATCCTTCTTCTGGATGAACCATTTTCTGCACTTGATCCTGAGTATAGGAAGTATATGAGATCAAATCTTGAAAAAATCTGGCAGGAAACAAAAAAAACAATAATTTTTGTGACTCACAGCGTCAATGAAGCTCTGACCCTGGCTGATCGGATTTACCTTTTCTCAAATTTGCCAGCAAAAATAAGAAAAACTTATAAAATAGATCTGCCACGTCCACGCGATCCAAGAAGCTCTGGGTTTGTCGCTATCGCCAAAGACATCGAAAAAGAAATCGCTTTGGAGTTTGACCTGGCGCTTAATAGTGATTTGAGCGACAGGCAGGTATTGGGTCAGATTTTAGAAACCCAAATTAAAAAAATATGAATAAATCAATATATATAATTGTAGTTATTGGAATAGTAATTATTGGAGCAATATTATTAAAGGATAAGCCAATTACTAACAGTGAGATTAGAATCGGATATAGTGCGCAAAGTCTGGGTTCCTCAGCTATTGTGGTGGCCTCAGAAGGCGGATATTTCAAAAAACACGATCTAGAAGTAATGATGGTGCCAATGAAAGGCGGAGCAGAAGTAAGGCTGGCGTTGATCTCTGGGCATATTGATATCGGTTCTGCCGGAATGGTTGATTTTATTCCAATTATTGCAAGCGGAGTTCCCGCCAGAGTTATTACTCCAATGTCTCTTTCTGCAACATATATATTTGTCAGGCCAGATAGTAATATCAATAGTTTTAGGGATTTATACGGGAAAACAGTCTCGGTCTCTCCGGGTGGTTCAGATGATGTCCCTTTTAGAGTGGCAATGGACAAAGATAATATAGATGTCAGTAAAATAAACTTTATAGACATTGAAGGTCCTTACCGAGTTTCAACACTAATGCAAAGAAAATTGTCAGATGCTGCTATTGTGGGGGCGCAAGATGCAAGTAGATTTATTGAGGAAGGCGCGATTGTTTTACCAGAATGGGAAAATAGCCAACATTTCAAACAACTACAACCCAGAACTTCAATTCTAGTTACCACAGCATATCTCAATGAAAACCAGGATTTGCTAGACAAATTCTTTGACGCTTATGGCGAGGCACACGCCCTTATCAAGAACGATCCTTTCGCCGCAGCGATACTTGTGTCGGAAGATATTATTGAACAAACCAATGGGGCGGTAGACTATTCTCCAGACACAATAGTGTCCGAATGGAACTCATCAGTAATTAACACGGTTTGGCAGGACCCTAAAATTGGCATGGAGATGGTCAAAAAGTCTAAAGAACTGGGAATCATAGACAAAGACCTGTCTCTGGAAGATATATATGATTTAAGGTTTGCAGACAAATTAAAAAAATTACAGGAAGAAATTTATGGCGGACAAAACTAAAAATATACTTCTGGGCGCTCTGCCTTTTATAGCCGTAATAATTATATGGCAGTTGTTAGCTACCGGAAGTAATTTCTTCACCATGCTCTTTCCTCCTCCGAGTGAGGTTTTCCCTAAATTCTGGGAACTATTGATAAACGGTGTTTTGCCAAGACTTTTTATTATTAGTTTATTGAATATTTTCCCAGCCTTTGTTTTTGCATCTCTAATTGCAGTTATTCTGGGAACCCTTATCGGTATAAATGAAACAGTGAGGAAAATGTTCTCACCGATAATATCTGCCGTATATCTTATTCCGTCTTTAGCCTGGCTTCCGCTTCTCATTCTTATTTTTGGTTTTACTCGCGAAACGATCTGGGCGATGGTTGCGATATCCAGTTTTACAAAAATAATTTACAGTGTGATCGGTGGAGTAAGAAGTATTGACCAGGTTTGGTGGCTCACTGCCAAAAATTTTAAATTGAGTACATTTAAAACAGTAATGATGGTTGTTCTACCGGGTTCTTTGCCCAATATCTTAAGCGGACTGCGCACCGGTTTTGGTTCAGCGTGGCGATCGCTTGTTGGGGCAGAAATGCTTGTTGTAACTGCTGGGGGGCTTGGTAAATACATCTGGCTTTCTCAGTGGGTTTTCAAGTTCGATCAGGTAATAGCGGGGATCATTATAATCGCATTGGTTGGCATTGCGGCAGAATTTTTGATTTTTGAGAAAATTGAAAAACTGACAACTGTGAAATGGGGGATGAGACAGATTAATTAATCCAATTCATTTTCTAAAATTATGTCAATTACAGCCACGACAATTATTCAGACTGAATTCGGTCAGTTTAAAATCAATTATCACAAAATTAGTGGAAAAGATTTTGTTTCACTTTCCTTGGGCAATGTGGAGGCTGGAAATCCCGTTGTACGCATTCACTCGACTTGTCTTTTTGGCGAGGCGTTTCACTCAACACAATGTAATTGTGCTCTTCAACTTACAAAAGCAATGAAAGCAATTGCAGATAACAAAGGCGGAGTAATAGTTTATTCTCACTGTGATGAAGGTAGGGGGGTTGGTTTAGAAAATAAAATAAAGACCATGGAAATTAAGCGTATTGAAGGTATTAGCACCTCACAAGCTCTCAAAAAAATCGGACTTGTTGAATCTGATCCAAATGATTATAGGTTTGAAGTTGAAGTACTTGGAGACCTTTATATATCAAAAACAATAGTGTCATTTTCTAATAATTCCAATAAAAAGAAAGCACTAGAATCTGCGGGATATGTTATTACTGGAAGACTTGAGGTTTCCTCTGATTAACTGGAATGATTATTTTAAAATCAATTCCGGTTTTCTTAAGAAAACCGGAATGGGCTAGTGTTGCTTGAGCCAGTATCGCTGATAATCTTTGCAAAATCCATTCTCTTATTCTCGAGAATAAGAGAATGGTTTTGTAGTGAGGGCTTTAAAAATTAATGTAAAAATGCTAGGGTTGTGTTCAGATCTTGTTTGGAGGAAAAAGTGGACACAGAGAGGATTGTGCAGTTTCTGTTTGAAGTTGGCACGATGCGAAAAGTTGCTCGGATTCATCGCCAGTCGCTCTTAACTGATGACATGTCCGATAACATTGCCACGCATTCATTTCGAGTAATGTTCATTGGCTACTTTCTTGCCAAAATGGAAGGAGTGGACTGGCAGAAAGTTGTCATGATGTGCCTTCTACACGATACCGGCGAATCCAGAACTAATGATCACAACTGGATTCACAAGCGCTATGTAAGTGAAGACGAGGCGGCTGTGCTTGATGAGCAGCTCGGCGGATTACCTTTCCCAGAGCTAGCAGAAATTGCTCGTGAATATGCTGCTCGCCAGAGTCGCGAAGCCCTTGTTGCCAAAGATGCCGACGTTCTAGACCAAGTCCTACTGCTGCGAGAATACGAGTGGCAGGGCAATAAAGAGGCGGCTGCATGGCTTGCCGGCAAAAGTACTCCACGGCCATATGCATACATGAAATACCTTACTACAGAATCAGCGAAAACTCTTTGTAAAGAAATGTACGACGAGTCACCCTCAAGTTGGTGGAGAAGCCTCTATACCAACAAGCGAAGGGTTTAATCCCACACCCCCTCATTTATAAGGAGGGGTTTTTTTATTAGCGACGTAGAGCGAGAGAAGTAAGAAAGTAAACTTTTTTACTTCCGAGCCGAGGAGCTAATATAGGTTTAATACCGCGCGGCTTCGCCGCGCTTCAGTGCGAATGGAATGAGCTCGGTATTAATTACCTCGGGGCTTGCCCCGAGGGTCTATATTAAAAGTCTTAAGTTAAGACGAGGCAGTTTTGCTATACTAAATTTATGATTACATTCGAAGATTTTGAGAAAGTTGATATTCGGGTGGGGAAAGTGGTTGAGGTTTCGGATTTTCCTGAAGCGAAAAAACCGGCATATAAATTAAAAATTGACTTTGGAACTGAAGTAGGGACGAAACAATCCAGTGTTCAAGCTGTCGGAGCGCATACTAAAGAAGAATTATTGAATTCTTTAGTGTGTTGCGTAATAAATTTTTCGCCAAAACAAATTGGACCTTTTGCTTCTGAAGTCCTTACACTCGGCTTCCGCAATAATGAGGGAGACGGCTGGGTGCTTATTGAACCCAAGAAACCTTCAATTGATCTGGGCAGCCAACTCCGCTGATAATCTTTGCCAAATCTATTCTCTTATTCTCGAGAATAAGAGAATAGATTTGTGGACTGATATAATTTGATCTTGCTAGACGAATAAGAGAATCAAAATTCTAAAAAATTTTTTGACAAAATTGGGGGATTGTTTTAAATTAGTTTAAGATATCTAAAAAGGAGGGGTAGTGTCTAGAGTAAGAAGCTTGATTGGGAAAATCGGCCAAGAGAGGGGGAGAATTAATGAAAACAAATTCTTCTCTGCTTTTTCACAAGGTGTACCTTTGCCGGAATGGCTTTACAGAATTGAAAGAGCAAGTAGAGAAGAGGATTATAGGGGAATTGACGCTATTGCACATACGGATGTTGGTAAGATCTTTGTTCAGATAAAAAGTTCATACAGAGCAATCCGCTATTTTCAAATCAGACGTCAGAGGGAGCGATTAGCGGTTGCATTTGTTGTGGTGAATGCCTATGATAGCCCTGAAGAAATCCGGCAAAAAGGATTGAATGCAACATCAGAAGCGCGAGAAAGAATTCTCCAAAAGAGAGCCCGTTAATACGGGTTTTTTATTTAATTTTTATAACTATAAACCCTAAGTCAAACTATATGCTTATTTACCCCAATAGTAGAACTACGTTCATTACGGGGCAGGCGCAAATTAGCATATAGTTTGTTTATAATAAATTTACTATATTATTTTAATGGTAAAAGATGGGGATGTTAGTGTTTATCGGGTGCTGGATTAACAAATAAATTTTTAATATGAAGAAATATCTATATTTGTTAGGGATAATTATTTCGTTGATTATAGTTATATTTGCTTTGAATCTTCGTACAAGTTGGCATGACTTTGAAAGTATACATCGTGATAGGGCGTATGCAGTAACTTGTACCAATCACGGTGTTCAAATAAGCTGGTTACGCATAGAATACATATCTTATCGCGACAATTGCCAAAATATTTAAATCCCTTATTGAGAGAATTGATATAATTTCAACATGACTAATGAACCAGAAAATCAAAATTCTGATCAAAATCCTATTACTGTGATTCCTGAAGTGCCTGCGGAGACGCAAGTGGATTCGACTAGCTCACCACAGGTGGATTCGACAAGCTTACCGCAGGTGGATTCGATTAACTCACCACAAGCAAGTTCTGAAACAGTTGATGTGCCGGTTGATGCGATAAATGAAAACATACCCCCTGAAACCACGGAAGTGGTTTCAGGGGGTGATGCGACAGCACCTGCAGAAACTACAGCCCCTGAAAATACTGAAGAAAAATCTGAGGATTTACTTCTGTCCTCTCCGCTACCCAAGGAAACACCTCCGGTTTTAAATCAAACGGCTCAATTCCCACCAATTGAGCCGTTTACTCGAAATCCAGTTCGCGAACTTCTTACTAAAGCCGGAAATGTAATTCGGGCAAGGAAGAGAAAAAAAATTGAAAAAATTATGGAATTATTTGCGAAGCGAACAAGGATCACGAACGATGAAGTAGAGAAGCTTTTGCATGTCTCTGATGCTACCGCCACAAGATATCTTTCAATGTTGGAGAGTGAGGGGAGGATAAGACAAGTTGGAATAAAAGGGAAAGCCGTATTTTACGAGAAAATATAGCAGGGAACAATGAATAAATAACAATGAATAAAAAGTATAGATATACTTAAATTGACCGTAATTTAAAAAAGTGTAGGGTGTCAATAGAATTGTAATCAAAACCTGACTTCAAAGAGGAGGAGTATAAATGAGCAATCGGCGACTGGGGGCATTACTTACTTGGTCGAATGTTCATGAATTTCCAGAGATTACTCCCGAGGATATAATTGATATTACTGCACGACAGGGAAAAGAAGTTGAGGAACTCTTAACATTTCTTGAAGGTAGATTCCCCGGCATAACATCAGAACTTGTTGAAAGATATTTATCTTTTGTGTTAGGAATGTTGCCAAAAGGTTGCGTTCCTGAAAGAGAGGGAGTGAGTAAAATTGTTCAACCATTTCTCACTTTAGGCACAGATCACCAAACAATTAGAGATAGGGTTTGTGATCATTTTTTTGGAGTAGTAAACAAACGATCACCATATTATGCCAAGCATGCTATGGTAGCTATTATTGAATTTACTCTTGGTGATAAGGTTGAATCTCTACACTTTGCTGGGTTTGCTCAATGTAGTTTTGAGGATCCGGATTTTGATGAAGATATGCAAAGTTTGAGAAGTGATCTTACACTACCTACACTTCTCAAATCCGAAGGCAAGAAGGCGGAATTTCTCATTGAAATCATGAAGGAGAGAAGTTAAGAAAAATAACCGCCATTTGGGCGGTTATTTTACAAAATGATACAATGTGCTCATGAACAAGAACCCAATAGTTAATGCAATAGCGGCTGCAATATACATCGTGATTATTGTCTTTGTTATGCAGACGACAACTTCCATTACATCGTTGGAGAGAACAATTTTCATGCCAATGGTTATGATTGGTCTTTTTGTGTTGTCGGCGGCCTTAATGGGGTATCTTTTTGTTTTTGAGCCATTCAAGTTATATATGGACGGGCTTAAGCAGGAAGCGGTAAACTATTTTTTAAAAACTTTAGGATTTTTTGCCGGAATCGTAATTGTGTTTATTGTTTTAGTTTTAGTATTCCTCGGCAAATAAGTTCATTAAATAATCATTTTGTCGTCTGATATACTAAAAATTCAATTTTCCCGTTCAAATCCCGTAAGCAGGATTTGAGCGGGCAGGCAATTTTTGATATCAAATATGAATTCAAAAAACGGAATATTAATTGGAGTTATTGTGGCAGCCGCTGTTCTGGTTGTACTTTTTTGGCAAAAAGATAATTTACCGATCGGAAGTATTTTACCGGGGGAAAAAATGTCTAGTACATCTACCTCAATTACTCCGACATCAACGCCTTCAACACTGCCAGATGGGTCGGAGCAAATTTTCTGTACGGCCGATGTGAAACTCTGTCCAGATGGTTCATATGTCAGTCGGACCCCGCCAACTTGCCAGTTTAAGGCATGCCCGGCCACCCCCGCCAAGAGTACGGTTGTCTATGTAGAGGTTCTGCTTGGGCCGACTTGTCCGGTGGAAAGAATTCCTCCAGATCCAAATTGTGCTCCAAAACCTTATCTGACATCAGTTGATGTTTACAGTGATGCAAACTTAGTTACGAGCAGGCCAACCGATGGGAAGGGGAAAGTCACTTTTTATCTCTCTTATGGAGCATATAAGTTTATACCGCGAAGCGGCAATCCTTATCCTTTATGCAAGGAGGAAAGTTTTGAAATTTCTGGTCCCACGCAAAATATTACCCTTTCATGTGACACTGGTATCCGCTGATTATTAAAAATTAGAATAATTTGTTCGCGCTGTCAGTTAATTAGTGTATACCCCATGAGATAATGATTCCCATGTTACAATACTTAGTATATTATCTGTATCTCACGGGGTATAGTTACAACTTATGGCCCTTCAATTAATTTAATTCAGGGCCATGGTGAGTAATATTGAACCATGGCAAAAAGACTTAGTGTAAATACAAAAAATAAAACCTCTCGTTCCAGGAAAACAAAAAAACGCCTGGCGATAAAACACGCGAGGCTTTCAGCAAAACGCAAAAGACTTTAATCTGTAGTTTTTTTAAACTGTTAATAAAACCAAATAACTATGATTCAAAAAATCACTCCGTTTTTATGGTTTGACAAGAATTGCCAGGAAGCGATGAATTTTTATATTTCAATTTTTGATAATTCAAGAATTGTAAGCATCAAACGCTATCCTGAAAAAGCGCTTCACCCGGCGTGGGAAGGATTCCAAGGAAAAATTATAACAGCTGTCTTTGAGCTTATGGGACAACGCTTTATGGCCCTCGACGGCGGCCCGCATTTCAAATTCAATCCATCAGTCTCTTTTACAATAACCTGCGCAAATGCAGACGTGGCTCAAAATTTTTACGATAAACTTTCTGCTGATGGGGAAATACTGATGCCATTTCAGCAATATCCGTGGGCGGAAAAATATGGCTGGCTCCAGGACAGATTCGGAGTATCTTGGCAGATAAACACAGAAAAGAATGGTGGGAAAATAATTCCGTCACTGATGTTTATTGGCAAACACTTCGGCAAATGCGATGAGGCGATAAATTTTTATATGGGAATATTTAAAAATTCTTCAATTGAAACTATTGCAAGATACGAGAAGGACGAAGGGGACGTTGAGGGAAAGATAAAATATTCACATTTTCTTCTGGAGGGGCAGCCTTTTCGGGCAATGGAGAACAGTTTTCCACATAAGTTCGAAGTAAGTGGGGCAATATCCTTTCATGTTGAGTGTGAAGATCAAAATGAGGTTGATTATTACTGGAATAAGTTGACAGAAGAAGCCGATTCAAAGGCGCAACAGTGCGGATGGCTTGCCGATAAATTTGATTTTTCATGGCAGATCATTCCTAAAATTCTAGGAGAGTACTTGAGCGACCCGGATCCTGTAAAGTCTGAAAGGGTGATGAAAGCAATGCTTCAAATGAAAAAGATTGATATTGAAGGATTAAAAAGGGCTTATAACGAATAATAAACAATTTTTTTATTTCCACTTTTCAAAAAAATATTTCTGATTATAATTAAACCCAGATCCAAATTCGGAGTATATCATGAGAGGACCGCGCCGAGATCGTAATTCAGGCAAAAGAAAAAGTATGAAAATCTCTCCCGAAGACCGCCCAAGTGGCAGATACACCGCTCCCGATTATTTACTTTCTCCCCAGAATAATGAGAATAATCGGATTTTGGCAAGGTTGGCTGCCCAAAGGCGCGCGGAAGCAGAAATGGAAAAATAGTGTCTAAACAAGCCCGAGTTATAGAAATAACTCGGTTTTTAGTTTGCAAGGAGATAAAAACTATTTGATTTATTATTTGCCTAATGTAGTATCCATTAAGAGTAGAAAAATATTTTGGAGGATAATGAGAAATACAAACTTAGAGATTCTTGAGGAGGAACTTGTCTATGACGGCAAGTTTATTACAGTTACCAATCGCCATTTCCGCAACAATGCAACAGGCGGAGAGGGAATTTGGGAGTGTGTAAAGCGCAAAACTTTCGGAAGAATTGTCGGCATTGCTGCAATCACAGCGGATGACAGATTAATTCTTACAAAAAATTACCGTATTCCTCTTAGATCGTGGGTTATTGAGCTTTGTGCTGGTATTATGGATAAGCAGGGCGAGGAGGAAGAATCTTTAGCGATGAGAGAACTCACTGAGGAAACTGGTTATAAAGTTTCTTCAGTCATCCGGCTTTTTTCAGGGCCGATAAATTCAGGTTTGGTTGAAGACAATATGGTGATTTATCTCGGATTAAATGCCGTGAAAGTGACAGAGCCAGAACTTGAGACGGGAGAAGATATTGAAGTTGTAACTGTTCCTCTCATTGAGGCTCATGATTTTTTAAGCAATCCTCCGGCAGGAGTAATGGTTGATATGAAAATTTTTAGCGTTATACACCATCCAAAAATCAGAGAAATCCTTGCTAAACACTCTACCACATCAGTCTGATGTGGTATTTTATTTAGGTAAATTAATTTAATTTTTATAAATGCTTCCAATTGCAATAGGTGGTTCAGCTGCAAATCCAGCGATACTTGCGCATAGGGAACTTATTGGTTGGCTATTGAACAGTGGAAAATTCAGCAAAGTTATTTGGATAATATCTGGCCAAAGGAATGATAAAAAAAACTTAATTGATCCAGAACATAGGCTTATAATTACCTTATTGACCATTCCAACAGAATGGTTTTTAAAAAAAGATGTGGATTTTACAATTTCATTTGAAGATTTGTATAAGCAAAATACACCTACTATTGAATGGCTTGAAAGATATAAAGGAATCTATCCTGATAATGAAGTTATCTGGTTTACAGGTGCTGATTCAATAGTAAAAAGAGAAGAATTCAGCGGATTGAATGAAATTCAAGCACGTTGGGTAAGGGGAGAAGAGCTTTTTAAAAAATGGAAATTTTTAATTTTTCCACGAGAGGGATATAAAGACCCAAGTGAATTAATGCTGCCAGAGAATTTCGAAATAGCTCAAGTAAAGTTGAAGGGTGCCTCAAGTTCTGAAGTAAGAAACAGGATTGCAAATGGAGAACCATTTGAGAAATTTATGGCAAAAGAGGCAACGGAATATATAAAACTCAAAAAACTTTACGGCTTTAACTAATTATTGACTCATTATCAAATTAGTGATATTATTTTATTAGAGTTCTTTTCCATTCACACTTTCTAGGATGATGAATGAAAATGAAAAGACACTACGATCTTGCAATTGTGGGTGCTGGGGTAACCGGCACATCTCTGTTTTATGCTCTTTCCAGATTCAGCAACATAAGAAGTATCGCGCTTCTGGAAAAAAACAACGGAGTTGCGCTCGTAAATTCTCATCCGCTCAATAATGCCCAAACATCACATGATGGCGGAACAGAAACCAACTACGATCTTGAACACGCACTTCAGGTTCAGGAGGCGGCCAAGCTTTTGCGCGGTTATATAACAAGGCGCAAAACAGACGGGTTATTCAAGAAAACTTTGCGCATGGTGCTTGCAGTTGGGACTGATCAGGTAAAAGCTCTTGAGGATCGCTATACACAATTCAGAGACTATTATCCTGATTTACGTATTGCTTATGAAGATGAGCTCTCTGTGATTGAGCCGAAAGTCATGGAAGGGCGAAACCCTGAGGAAAAAATTTGCGCATTAGTCAGTTCAGAGGGTTTTGCGGTAAATTACCAGATTTTGGCAGAATGTTTTGTTGCTGATGGATTACCTAGTTTAAAGGGGGATTTATTTCTCGCAACTGCAGTTATTGACGTAAGAAAAGCAGAAGATGGATATGTTATTGAAACAAATCGTGGAGAATTTCATGCTCGCGTTGTAGTTTTTGCTGCCGGAGCTTACAGCTTACTTTTTGCTCAGAAGCTTGGTTACGGGTATGAGTACGGAATTCTCTCAGTAGCCGGTGATTTTTACTCAGTTGGCTTGCAGGTTTACAATAAGGTTTATCGGCCTCAGGTTGAAGGAAGACCTTTCGCTGAACTTCATATGGATCCTGACGTACTTAAGATGCAAGAGAATCATTTTGGCCCGACTACTGTACCTCAGCCACTTATGGAACGATATAATTACAGAAGCTTCTTTGACTATATGAAGCTTCCAACCGCTTCTTTAAGAGGAATTGCGGTAATGTTTTATATTCTCTTTGCCAATAGACTCTTCGGATATGTGTCAAGAAATCTGATTTATAGATTTCCGATTGTTGGCAAGTTCCTACTTCTTAAGGAGGCTCGCAAAATTGTTCCGGGTATCAGATATCGTGATATCAAGCGTAGGGAAGGTGCTGGTGGGATCAGGCCTCAAATTGTGAATCTGAAGACTTGGAAGCTAGAAATGGGAGACAAGACAATTATTGGAGATAGTTGCATTTTCAATACAACACCTTCTCCCGGAGCCTCCGTTTGTCTTTACAATGCCAGACGTGATGCTTTGAAGGTGGTTGAATTTCTTGGTGAAGGATACAACTTCAATCAGGATGCTTTTGAGCATAGTTTGGGTTTGATACCGGAAGTTGTAAACTCCGGACCGGAGGCATAAGCCTCCGGATTTTTTTATTGACTAAAATCTCTTAAGTGATTGAATTGAATTATGAGAGATTTAACTTTTTTTCCAACATTGGAAGAGTACGAGTATTTTTTAAATACACAGGTGATTAAAACCAATGAGTTTAAAACACACCCTTTCTATAGAGGACTCCTCGATTTTATTATTGATCATCGAAGCCCCATATTTTTCAAGAGCACAAAAGATTATGAATATGCCCATTTCACTCAATATTTTAATTTTGTTTTAATGCGTGGCTATGAGAGTGATTATGTGAGCGATATGTTTTTTACTCATGATCTTGTGCATATGGTTTTTGACAACCCTCTTAATCCGCGAAGATTAAATTATGAATATTTCTGTGAAATTGCAAACCACAACGAATACGTGGCATCAAACGATACTGAGATGTACACCTACTATAGGATACCTTCACTTCGCGAAAAAAGCCTTTCCTACACTATCCTTTACGACCTTTTGATTAAAAAATATCCAGAGACTCCCTCTATTGAATTTCTTCTTGAATTAAGAAAATCAATAATTCTAAATAACGATGATTGCGGACTTGGAGACCACCCTGATTCGCAAAAAGTTTTTGATTATATGAGGAAATTCAAGCAAAACAATATTGTCTGGTGCGA
Source organism: Minisyncoccota bacterium (assembly GCA_036517475.1). Classification (GTDB taxonomy): domain Bacteria; phylum Patescibacteriota; class Minisyncoccia; order Phycocordibacterales; family Zambryskibacteraceae; genus DATDVZ01. The sequence goes on along the minus strand of DATDVZ010000007.1, from coordinate 11,725 downwards.
TCTTTGGTATAGCAAGATGCCGCAGGTTAGTAACCCATATTTTAAAAAAAGACTTACTTTAAATCCTCATGACTATATAAAAGTTTTGGAAAATTATAAAAGACAGAGGAGTGAGGAAAGTTACCGGTCAAATATATTAACCAATACTCAAGTTGCGCTATCACTTCTTGGCGAGAAAGATATACCACAAACCTTCAATGAATGTGAGGAAGCCATTAATAGAATGGAGAATAAAGTGATAATGGAAGATATTGCGATTTTATTTCATAAGCAATATTACTCCAGCAAAAAGAAAGAAATTGAGTCTAATCTTACACCAGCAACTAAAAGTATTTAAAATATATTAAAATGAATGAGAATTATTTGTATAAATAATGGCTTTCAATCATAAATTTTATGGCATATCTCTTATTTCCAGGCAGACATCTTATTAACACAAAGTTTCAGAAGGATTATATTGAGAAATTAATTAATATTCCTACTGGTCAGATGGATTTAGTTGGGAAGCATGAGATGGTGGATAATGAAAAAATAACTGAAATAATTTTTGCAGTGACCTCTGCAAATCAATCTAACTCCAGATATAATCCCGTTCCCTTTTGGGTAAGAGCAGTTGCGATAGACAGATTTGCCAGCAAAGTTAAGGAAAAAACAGCAACTCCTTACAGAATTATTGCCATTCCGCACTATCCTCCCAGTGAACGATATATTGATTTTATTCTTAAAGAAATTCATGAAAATACATATGACCATCTGACTCTAAATCCTCAAAATACATTAGTTTTATGTTCAACACCTAAACTTGTTGATGATTATGTTAAAAAAGGATTTGGAGTTTTAACCGCTGAATATGACTATTATGCAAAAGAAAGAAAACAAAACACTCCTGTTGAAATAATAAAAATATTTGCTGAATCTGATGAGGGTTTTGGGGAAATTGAAGAAATGATTTCCGAGGAAACCCTTTCTATGTGGAGGGATTTTCCTGAAATTCCAGAGACTATAAGGCGCATATGGCGAGACCCGCTTTTAAATGAGTCTGGTTCATTAACAGAAGAAAGGAATTACTCGACATATGCCCAAGGCATGGGGCATACCGAACTTATTAACCTTAAATATCAGGATATAAAAGAAGCTCTAGTTCCGGGCAAAATTGTTGATGAAGGATGTGCTGACGGGTCTCTGATTGTTCTTTTAGCAAGAGATTTTCCCGATTCAGATATTATTGGCATTGAAATTACTTCTGAATTCATGGCTCGCTGTATTGAGAGGCAAAGAGCAGGGGAGTTTGGAGGAACCTTTGTTCATTTTCATCAAAAAAATTTACTTGATTCAATTTTTGAGGATAATTCCATTGATACGACAATCTGCAATTCAACGACACATGAAATCTGGTCATATGGCAGCCAAAAAGAAAGCTTATATAAATATTTTGAAAAGAAATTTAGGCAAATGCGCTCGGGCGGGAGACTCATAATTCGCGATGTTGTCGGTCCAGAAAATAAAGATAAGGAAGTGTATCTGTGGCTTAACAACGAGGACGGAGAAAATGAAGATATTTTTGAGAATTTTGGAAGTGCAAATGAGCTAGAGACACACATTAAAAAACTTTCAACAGAGGCTAGATTCAAAAGATTTGCGAATGATTATCTAAATGACATGAGGATACAAGGCAAGAGAAGCAAGGATACTCAAGTCCGCTTTAGAGAGGAAAAAGCAGATGAAAAGAACTTTTTTGTAACCACATTGAGGAATAGTGCCGAGTTCTTAAGCAAGAAAGATTATGCCGATAACTGGCAAAGCGAGATGAATGAAGAATTTACTTTTTTTGATTTTAAGGAATGGAAAGGATTTTTAAAAAACCTTGGCTTCAGGATTATAGAAAACCCGAATCAGCCATCTCATTCATCCCGAGTATATACAAATCAATGGATTGTTGATAATCGCTATAAAGATAAAGTGAAAATATTTGAAAAAACAGACGGCAAACTTGTTGAGATTGGTTATCCTCCGACCAATGTAGTTTTAATTGCCGAGAAGCCATAAAAAAATCCCGACGAAGTCTCCTTCGTCGGGAGCAAAACACTACGCAACTGCCACCATCGCTCGTCGAACAAAAAGGCGATCCTTTTCCTTCTCTGATTCTGGAAGTTCAAAATACGATCGTTTTTGTTCAGCGCTGGCCCAAAGAGCATTCCGCTCAATCCATTTTTCATGGCAGATAGCGGAAACTTCCTCAATAAATAAACTATCCATTACTCTTCCTTGTTCGAGAGCGGCGATGACTGCATCAACCGCAACTTCTGCAGCCAACCTATTTTCCCTTTGCCAATCAGATGGCAGATCTTCGTAGGCGGTTGCCGCAATATCCAAATGGTCTTTACCATTATGCGCAGCAGCCCACGCTGTATCTGTAGTCTTTTTCACTCTCGCAGTTTCACCATTTTGGCTTTTCCATTCTCTGCGCCAGTCTTCATGTGCCTGACTAGCAACAAGAGAAACTAGGATTTCTCGTTTAAGGATAGTCTCCATTATTTCCTCCTCGTTTAGGGAATTCAAATCTTCCTGCATTTTATCTTAATTATTTGATAATGTCAAGCCGTGTCAGTATCTCTGATCCAGAGTTTTGCATCCGCATCAGATGGCATTCTCCAGTCGCCTCGGGGTGAAAGTGAAACTGATCCGACCTTTGGCCCGTCTGGCATGACGGAGCGCTTCCATTGGTTGTTGAAAAATCTTTCTATGAAAATTTTGAGAGTATTCTTAATTTTTTGTTCAGAGTATTTTTTCAAAAAGGCGTATTTTGCAAGAAATAATATTTTCTTAGGCTTTGATCCCCAGCGGATAAAGTGGTAAAGGAAAAAATCATGTAATTCGTATGGCCCTATTATATCTTCTGTTTTATGAATGATCTTACCCTTGCTATGCCTTTTAAGTTCCGGAGAAATCGGTGTTTCAAGAATTTTATTTAGTATTGTTTTTAATTTTTTATCTTGTGATTCTACGGCAAACCATTGGATTAGGTGCTTGACCAAAGTTTTTGGAACTCCGCAGTTCACATTGTAATGGGACATATGATCGCCGCCAAATGTAGTCCAGCCAAGAGCGATTTCTGAAAGATCTCCAGTGCCGATCATAATGGCTCTAAGCTGGTTTGCTTTATTTAGAAGAAGCATTGTTCTGTATCTTGCCTGCACGTTTTCAAATGTCTGATCCTCGACTCTTTCATTGTGCTTTATATCTCTGAAATGCGATCTTACTCCATCTGTAATATCAATCTCCTCTATATTAATTCCCACTGACTTTGAGAGCAGGTGAGCGCTTGATTTTGTAGTTTTGGTTGTCCCAAATCCCGGCATTGTAAATGCGTGGATGTTTTTTAAAGGCAAGGAAATTTTTTTGAAAGCCTCAATTGCAACAAGGAGGGCAAGAGTGGAATCAAGCCCTCCGGAGAGTCCGATTACTGCGTTTTTTATTTTTGCATGATTGAGCCTTGTTGAGAGTCCCGCAACCTGAATATTAAATACCTCTTGGGCTACTTCATATAACTCTTCTTTCGTTTCAGGTATGAAAGGTCTTTGTGGCACACTTCTTAGCAGATCTGTTTTTGCTTTTGGGCTTAGTTTGATTTCAAAGGTTCTGTAAGTTCTGAAATTAGCTGATGCCGTATCGGCAAAACTTGTAATTCTTTCTCTGTCAGCAAGTATGTGTTCAATATCAATGTCAGAAATAATCATCTGGGTATCGCCCCTGAAGGTTTCCGCTTCATTAAGTATTGTCCCGTTCTCGGCAATTATTGCATGACCGGAAAAAACAATATCCATCGTGGATTCATTTACTCCGGATGCGCTGTAAACATATCCAGCAATGCATCTAGCTGATTGATTCTTTATCAAATCCTTCCTGTATTGCGCTTTTCCGACAAGTTCATTTGATGATGAAAGGTTGGCAATAACGCCCGCACCCGAGAGGGCATGATATGAACTCGGTGGCAGCGCACTCCAGAGATCTTCACATATTTCAATTGCCACAAGAGTGCCATCTATCTTAAGGAGAATATCTGTACCGACGGAGACCCTCTGGTTACCTATCATTGTCTCTGTTACAGAACAATCTCTCCCTGAAGAAAACCATCTTTTCTCATAGAATTCCTTATAACTTGGAAGATAGGTTTTTGGCACGATTGCAATTATTTTTCCTTTAGAAATTGCAACAGCAGTATTAAATAGCTTATCGGTGATAACTAGGGGAGCTCCGATCACCACAACACAATTAAGTTTTTTTAATTTCAGTGCCAGTGATAATAGCGCCTTTTTGGTTTCTTTAAGAATAATTTCCTGATGCAAGAGATCGCCGATAGAATATCCGGTTACTGAAAGCTCGGGAAAAACCACAAGTCTTGCGCCCTTCGACTCGGCACTTCTGGTACTTTTTTCAATCTCAATTTCATTATATGAAATATTGCCAAGCTTAAGAGCGGGTACTACTGAGGCAACGCGTAGGAAGCCGTATTCATTTGCATTTGACTTTTTATTTCTCATGTATATAGTGTTAATAATACACTATTTTTAATTGAAGACAACACATAATCAATGTTGACAAGACTATCAAGAATGTTATAGCTTGTAAAGCAATAGGTGGCAGAAAACTGCAATCAAATTCATTCCAGTTTTCTGCCTCATATGAGGCAAGTGTTCTTTCACAATTACATTAACGACTACAAAAAGGGAGGGAGATATGCAGACCGCCGAGTTTGAGAAGGGATTAAAAGCCAGAGATTTTGTAGACATGGTGCGCGAGACGCAGACGAGTTTTCACCCTCCGGTACGCTCTCTCATGGATGTGGACTTCTATAAGTTCACCATGGGACAGTTTATATTTATCAAGTTTCGCGGTACAGAGGTTACATTTAAACTCATCATCCGCGATCCTGATGTGCTAGTTGGAGCCCTGATCAGGGAAGATGACTTACGTCAAAGTCTTGATTACATGATGGGAGTTGCATTCAGGCGCACTGACTTATATTACCTGCGGGGGATCAATCTCTATCAGGCAAATATGTTCAATGAAAGCTACCTTGAGTTTCTCGAAAACTTTCGGCTCTCTCCCTACAAGCTTGAAATGAAAGGCGAGAGTATTGAGCTCGAATTCAGTGGGCCGTGGGAGACGGCAACCATGTGGGAGACTATTGCTGTAGCAATTGTCAATGAGCTCTATAACCGCGCTGTGATGAGAAGTATTCCGGATCAGGATCTGATTGAGATTTATGAAAATGCAGAGGGCAAACTTATCCGAAAGCTTGAACTGCTTTCAGATAACAATATTCGCTTTTCAGATTTCTGTCAGAGAAGGCGGCATAGTTTTCTCTGGCAGAAGCATGCTGTTGGTTTTACGGCGAGAAATTTTCCAGAGTTGCTTGTGGGAACATCAAATACATGGATGGCATTTCACTATGATTTGATTCCCATCGGCACTAATGCCCATGAACTTCCCATGGTCCTTACTGCTCTAGAGGATTCAGAGCAGGAAATGCTTCGGCAGCAGTACAGAGTGCCTCTTCTTTGGCAAGAGGTATATGGTCCGGGGCTGAGAATTTTCTTACCCGATACATATGGGACAGCGCAGTTTTTTGAGAATGCTCCGAAGTTTCTCCTTGACTGGAAGGGCTTCCGTCAGGATTCAGGAGATCCAGTGCAGTCAGGGTATCGCTATATTAACTGGCTCAAGCGCCACGGTGTTGATCCTAAGTCCAAGCTAATGATTCCATCAGATGGCCTTGATGTTGGTTCAATGATTGAAATTCAAAAAGAGCTCGGAGATAAGATCAACCTATCATTCGGGTGGGGGACACTCTTTGGAAATGATTTTAGAGGCTGTCACCCCAAGTATCCGCTTCTTCGTCCCTTCTCGATGGTTTGCAAAGTAGTAAGTGCAAATGGCAGACCTTGCGTTAAACTTTCTGACAATATTGGCAAAGCCACCGGCCCGAAAGAGGAGATAGAAAGGTATATCTGGATATTCGGCAACAGAGGCCGAATTAGTCAAGTCGTCAAAGTATAAAGGTATAGAGCCCTCGATTGGAAACGATCGAGGGTTTTTTTATTTTATCCACATTTTAGTTAGTGTATGCTTGACAATAAATAACATAAGAATATAGTGTACTTAGAACACTTAGTACATTGAAATCAAAATAAAGAAAGGAGGAAAAGAAGTAAAATTTCGCAGGCTACAGTAACAAAAAACTAACCCACAAAAAGGAGAAAAAAATTATGTCACGCAGTTACAAAGTTCACCTAATGGCCATTGATCCGCAGAATGACTTCTGCGACATCGCAGGGGCTGCTCTGCCGGTCAAAGGCGCAGACGCTGATATGAAGCGGCTTGCCAAATTGATTGACCGGGTCGGGCACAAGCTCGATGACATCCATGTCACGCTGGACAGTCATCGCAAGATTGACATCGCTCACCCGGGTTTCTGGTCTGATGCAAGCGGTAAGAGGCCATCGCCTTTTACAATCATTCGCGCAGGCGATATTGAGACCGGGCTCTGGACACCAAGAAACCCATCGCTTCGCACAAGGGCTCTGCAGTATGCAAGAAGTCTGGAAGCCGGCGGCAAGTATCTTCTGATGGTTTGGCCGGAGCATTGTCTGATTGGCACTTGGGGTCACAATGTTCACTCTGATCTCAATGCCTCACTTCAGCGCTGGTCGGAGAATCAGTTTGCGCTTGTGGACTATGTCACCAAGGGCTCTAATCCCTTTACTGAACACTATGGTGCATTGATGGCTGAAGTTCCCGACGCTGAAGATCCGGGAACGGCTCTCAATACAGCAGTTCTTGACATGCTCTCCACTGCCGACAAAATCGGTATTGCGGGAGAAGCTTCAAGCCACTGCGTTTTGACAACTGTCAATCAGATTGCAGAGAATATCGGCACCGAGCACATCAAGAAGTTTGAGCTCATTACCGATTGCATGAGTCCTGTGGGAGCAGTGCCTGGCGGTCCGGATTTTCCGGCAATCGCGGCAGACTGGCTCAAGGATATGCAGAGGCTCGGCATGACCCTCACCACCTCAAAAGATTTTCTGGCCTAAGGCCGGAAGAAAGGGAGAATCATATGCCGCGCCTTACTGATAAAAGCATGCAGGTCGCCTCCATAAGAGGTATGCAGGCTTTCAAGTTCTCCGCTACCAAAGTGGAGAAACTCGGTGCAACCGAGTACACTTTGGCAACAGTGGCAGTTGATGTCACTGGTTCGGTTTCAGGTTTTGAGGCAGAGTTGAAAAAGTGCCTCAAGACAGCTATTGCTTCACTGAAGAAATCGCCCCGTTCGGATAACATGCTTGTGCGTGTGATTCTTTTCTCAACTGCCTTTGCTGGCGGGATTGAAGAGATCCACGGTTTTAAGCCTCTAACCGAGATTGATCCGGATTCTTATCCTGATCTCTATCCCGGTGGCGGCACTCCTCTCTATGACGCTTGCTTTTCGGCATTGGGTGCCACAAACACCTATGCCAAACAGCTCATGGATCAGGACTTTCTGGTTAACGGCATTGTAGTTGTTGTTACCGATGGAGATGACAATGCCTCTTCTGCAACAACGAAGATGCTCCGCAAAGAAATGGATCGCGGGCGGCAGGGTGAAGAGATTGAGTCTCTTATCGGTATTGCTGTTGGCATCAATGCTCAAAATTTCCGCCCGCGTCTTGAACTCTTGGAGAGCGAGGCGGGAATGCAATACATTGATGCGGGGGACGCAACTGCATCCAAGCTTGCAAAGCTTGCTAACTTCATCTCCCAGTCAGTTTCCAGTCAGTCGCAGTCTCTGGGCACTGGTGGTCCGAGCCAGAACATCGCGGCTACCATATAAAACAACCACTCGGGGAACGGCACTGCCGTTCCCCTTTTCCTTGGAGAAAAAAAGGAGAAAAAAATGAAAATACTTCATGCTGACCATTACTTCCAGATCGGAAGTCTGCATTACCAAAAAGGTTTGCCATGTCAGGACTTTGCTCTTTCAGGTGCAAATGCAGTGAGAGCATGCGCAATCATCTCAGACGGCTGCTCTTCCGGCAGGCACACAGATATTGGCGCCCGCCTTCAGGCACTCTCACTCTTGCGGGCAATGAAGGGCAGAATAAATTCGCCTCTAGTTGATGCAAATTCAGGCCAAATAATTTCTGAAAAATCAGCAGAAATTATGAAAAGTTCAAGCGAATTACTCGGTCTTTCGCAGACTGATCTTCTTTCAACTGCAGTTTATGCATACCTTCAGAATGACAGAGCGATTCTTCATTTAGAAGGAGACGGAGTTATTGCAAGAAAATACAAAGACGGAAGGATAGTTGCCAATCTTTATGAATGGATTGATAACATCCCTATTTATCCTGCATACGCAGGAAATCTGGAAAGTTTTCTTTCTGCTCATGGCGGCGATCTCAATTCGCTGCGTTTCAGAAGAAGCACTTACGTTCTTGATACTGCCGGTGAAAGTGAAGAGAGTCATGAACTTAGTCTCGGTGAAGCAATATCTGGTGTCACAGAGTTTCTTCCAAAAGATGAGATGGATGAAATAGAAATTCTCTCAGTCTTTAGCGACGGTGTCGCCCAAATCGAGGGGGTTAAGTGGACTGATGCGGTAAGGGAATTTCTTTCCTTCAAAAATTTTGAAGGAGAATTTCTCAAGCGCCGTATGATGAGGGCAATCCGTGATTTTGAAAAAGCTGGGTCTAAGCCATCCGATGATATTTCCGGCGCGGTGATAAGAATTACTGACCAAAAGGAGGAAGAATGAGTAACGCCAATGCGGCAATAAAAGTTCTCTTGAGTAGCCGTGGCACCGTGACTCTTAAATCAAGAGACCATATTGCAACCGGCGGTCAGGGTTCTATTTACAGACTAAGTACTGATCTGGTTGTAAAAATCTACAGTGATCCGAAGCAGTTTCGCTCGCTTGCTCTGCCGGATAAGATAAAAATTCTTTCTAAACTCCACTGTCCCTACGTTGTTGCTCCGCTGGATCTTGCTTATTCGGAAAAAAAAGAGCCGATCGGATACATCATGCCCTACGCTGATGCCCATCCGCTCTCACGTGTTTTTACCAACGACTTCTGGCAAAGAGAAGGCTTCAGCGCCTCTCACGCAAAAGAGCTTGCAGAAAAGATGCGCGAGACTGTCGCCTTTGCGCATAATAACGGGGCAATTCTCGTTGATCCCAATGAGCTCAACTGGCTTGTGAAGTTTAAAGGAAGTAATCCTTCGCCACTTATTGTAGATGTTGATTCTTGGGCAATAGGGCGATGGGGAGCTATTGCAGTGATGCCTTCAATACGCGACTGGCATTCCAAAACATTTGATGAAAATAGCGACTGGTTTTCATGGGCAGTAGTAACATTCCAGCTGTTTTCAGGAATACATCCGTATAAAGGCACACATCCCTCTTATGACAGATCAGATCTTGAAAAAAGAATGAAGGATAATGCATCAGTTTTCTCAAAGAATGTCAGACTGAACCGTGCAGTGCGAAATTTTTCTCTTATTCCCAATTCATTGCTGAATTGGTACAGAGAAGTCTTTGAACGCGGATTGCGCACTGCCCCGCCATTTCCGTTTGAAACGGGGGTGTCGGTGCCAAAGCAGGCTATGACGATGAGGGTCAAGCTCTCTCTAGCAACCGGCTCTCTTGTTTTTGAAAAAATGATTGAAAGAGAAAACGATCCCGCTGTGAGAATCTATGAGTGCGGGGTAGTGCTTCTTTCATCAGGGATTCTTCTTGATATTTTTACAGGCAGAGAAGTTGCCAGTAGCATTTCCCCTGATGCTGAAATAATCAGGAATAATTCCGGTTACATTGTTCTTAGAAAATCTTCGGGACAGATAGAGGTTTCTTTTGTTGATGAGAGCTCCAGACAGAAGGAAATTCTGCCGTTTAAGGCGCAGGCGAGGGGAATTCTTTCATTTGCTGACAGGCTCTTTTATCTGGGTGAAGGACTGACTGAAATCAAAGTCCATTCATTCGGATCAAAAGTGATCTGTTCTGCTGGTGAGACATGGAGCGCTCTTCCAAACGCCACCAAATTATTTTCAGGAGTCTGCGTTCAGGATTCAATGGGTTCAATGTTTGCAATTATTCCTCAGGAAAACAAAGAACTCTTCCATGTCAGAGTGCCAGAGCTTGACGGTTCATCGGTTTTAGCCGGCAGGGCTGGAAGGCGCTTCACATCCTTTCTAAGGGTTACCAAATCAGGCGAGTATGAGAGACTTGATTTTACATTTAGAAAGGATTTCTCTTCATACAATCTGGAAGTTGTCTCTTTGGACCAGCCGGAACTGAATCTGGCTATGCTTCCAAAAGGGGTGAACGCCTCCATTATTGAGGATGGTAAACTCTTAATACATGTTCCTTCTACCGGGGAAAAAGTCATCATTGATGACAAGAACATTTCTACTGGAATGTCTCTTGGCAATGCCGGCGACCATGTTCTCTATATTGAGGACGGAGCTCTCTGGAGATTGAAAATGAAATAGGTCCGCATTATGCGGGCCTTTTTATTTCTTTAATTGATTATTAACGACGTAGAGTGAAAAAGCGAAAACATGGAGCTTTTGCAAGGTCGGAGCACGACGGTGTGAGACAGGATCGAAAGATTTTTCAGTAGAAAAATACTATTGATAGAGAAGTAAAAAAATTATTTTTTTACTTCCGAGCCGAGGTGAGGAAGCGAATACATGGAGCTTCCGCAAGACTTTGAGCTCCGATACCATCGGAGCGAAAAGTGTACAGTTCATGTAATGAAATAATATAGGTTTAATACCGCGCGGCTTCGCCGCGCTTCAGTGCGAATGGAATGAGTTCGGTATTAATTACCTCGGGGCTTGCCCCGAGTGTCTATATTAAATGATTTGAATTTCCTCGACTTTAGCTGATCTGAATTTATAGAGCTGTGCCGGACGGAATTTTCCGGTTCTTTTTGCAGGTAATGGTTTGAGGATTTTTAAACTCAGAATTTTTTTTCTGAAATTTCTCTTATCAAGTTTCTTATCAAGTATAAGCTCATACATTTTTTCAAGCTCGGTAAGAGTGAATTCCTCCGGCATCAAATGCTTCATTGCTGTAGTGTATTTTATTCTGGATTGCACTCTTTTTAGGGCAAGTTCAAGCATTTCATTATGGTCATATGCGAGTTTGCTTTTGCTATTAGCCGCATGCCACCAAGACTCTACAGAATTTCCTCTTTCTTTTTCTGAAAGTTTCTGCCATGGCACAAGCGCAAAGTAGGCAACTGCTACCACTCTGCCTCGCGGATCTCTTTTTACCTTGCTGAAAGTATGGAACTGCTCTATGTAAATTTTTTTTCTTCCTACACCCCCTTTTTCTTCTATAAGTCTAAGAGCAGCTCCTTCAGCAGTTTCATTTGGCCGTATTAATCCGCCCGGCATTCCTTTGGAATTTGGAAAATAGGGAGGGCGCTTTACTTTTATAAGCCTGACAAGTAAATTCTTCTCAAATACAGTAAACAAGGCCACATCAGCTGCAAGAACGGCAAAACGCAGATGTTTTGGAGCGCTGTCAGTAACTTTTTTCATCCCGTTAGAGATAGGAAGCGCTTCAACCTATTATTTAGGTAACGCTTTCCCGGTCCCGATTTTAAGAATAATTCTCTCGACCTTGCATCATCTTTATTTAAGCAAGCTTCATAATATACTAACTCATATGGTCTTC
>DATDVZ010000006.1:0-83402 GCA_036517475.1 Minisyncoccota bacterium | reverse complement strand
ATAAATCAATGAAGGATGCTAAAAGAAGAGAAATGTATCTAAAAACAACTAAGGGTAGAAAAGCTATAAAACTAATGCTTCAAGATTCTTTACTATAAAACTTAAAAAAGCATGCTCCGTAGCGAACTTGCTCTGGTAGTGGGGTTTACACCTATTAGACGTTGAACTGATATAATTTTGATACACTAAATGAAATTTTTCATCGGGATTGTTCCACCCTCGGTCACCAAGGAAAGAATTTTTGAGTTTCAAAGTAGTTTCCCCTCAAATAAAGTTCCTTATTTCCATGAGCCGCACATTACTTTAAAAGCTCCGAGCGGTCTGACGGAAGACAAAGTTTGGCTTGTGAAAGTTGCAACCCTTTTGGGCGATTATGATAGATTTCAGATTGCATTCGATGGGCTTGATTGTTTTGATGACAAGGTGTTGTTTCTAAAACTCACTTTTTCACAAGAGCTTATGGGTTTACACATGCAGTTAGTTTCCTTGCTGAGCCCCGACACCGAGACTAACAATAAGTTTTATGAAGGTTCTATATACCATCCCCATCTCACATTAGGAGAAACGACCTGGGGAGGGATGACCCAAGAGGAGCTTGATATTATGAGAAAGAGAGCTGAATTTGAACTTCATAACATTCCTCCATTTCAGGTTGATTTTGTCCGAGTTTTTCAAAAGGAGAAAGATAGCGAGCCATATCAAAAGCTATTAGATATTCCACTCAAAATATGAACCTTGTCATCTTTCAATATAGTCTTGGAAAAGATGCTGACAATTTCATTCGTGGAACGCAATCAGTAAATAATAATCAACCTACTAAACTACAGGAGGAGTATGAACTGTTATTTGGAAAAGATTTTTTTTTAGAAAAAGTTGAGAAGTTCCTAAAGGAAAGAGCGGTCAAACTAGACCTGAAGTTTCAACAGAGGGCTTCTACATTTGCGAAAGAATGGCAACATGTCGAGGGGGCCTTTATATCAAGATGTGAGGAGTTGTTTAGCATTAGACTTGAAGGGCCGATAATTGCCTTTCTGTCTCAAAACCAGAGGTGCACTTATAGGTGGAGAGAAGGCTATTTTTACATCTATTACGACTCTCAAACTCCAAATAAAACAGTTATGCATGAGCTATTACATTTTTATACTCATAGAAAGTATGAGTCATTGAAAATAGAAAGTAAAAAGTTCAATGATATTAAAGAGTCCCTAACTGTACTTTTAAATACAGACTTCGTCTCTCTTACGGGGAAAGACCAAGATACAGGGTACCCCCAGCACCAGAAGATGCGCGCGGAAATTAAAGAGTTGAGGCAGAAAGGGCTATCGGTAGATGAAATCGTCCATGTCCTTGCTCAAATCTAGTTCTAACATCATCCACCCAAGTAGTAGAGCATAACTCACTACGGGGCAGGCTAACCTGCGCATCTATTTGACAAACACATATTTTACTATATCAATATAGTTAGACAACGAACCTTTAGCCTAAGGGGGGGCAGATGGGAGTAGGATTCATTGGTACCCAAAAGGAACTAGCTGAGATGGTGAGAAAAGAGGGTCACCCAAACCCAGAGTCGGTGCAGAACTTCGGTGAGCTTCTCAATTGGGTAGCTGACCAAGTCGCCAAGAGAGGGATTAAAAGAAAAGGAAAGTAGTAAGGTGCCCGACCACAGTGTCGGGTATTTTTTTATTGAGGCTCTAACATCGTCCACTAGCCCGCGCATTGAAAAAAATAGAACCTTATTTATGGTTCTTTTTTATACTGACGGGATTTTGGAACTGTTATAATAAAAAAATGCATTGGATATACGATCGAAAAAAGGATAACTCTGCAAGATACACATTGTCACCCAGAGCTGACAATTACTTACTGTGCTTTGGAATTAATCCGAGTACAGCATCTCCCGATAAGTTAGATAATACCGTTAAGTCAGTTGAAAGAATTGCAAAACGACACGATTTTGAGACATTTATGATGTTAAATATATATCCCCAAAAAGCTACAGATCCGAATGGTTTGCATAGTCACATAGATAAAAAATTACACGAGAAAAATATTTTTTATATTGAAAAATATTTTAGAGAAAACAAACAAAAAAAGATATTGGCCGCTTGGGGGACATTAATAACAAAAAGACCGTATTTGAAAGAATGTCTGAGGGATATATATAATATTTCAAAAAAATATAATTGTACCTGGTTTCATATAGGAAACCCTTCTTTGTCAGGTCATCCTCATCATCCTCTTTATTTAAGCAACAAAGAAATGATGAAGAATTTCGATATTGATAGTTACATCTCAAAACTATGAATATAAATTATATTAGTTCTAACATCATCCACCCAAGTAGTAGAGCATAACTCACTACGGGGCAGGCTAGCCAGTGAAAATGATAGAATGGGGTTATAAAACTATGCAGCCCAAGATTGTTGAACATATTTCAATAATAGTTAAGGATATTAATCGGACTGAAAGTTTCTACTCAAGATTTTTAGGTAGTTCGATTTTGAAGAATGAAAACTTAGTAGTTTTTAAGGTTGGAGATACAAGAATTTTTTTTAAGCTCAGTCCCACTAGTGATACTGGTTCGGAGTACAATAAAGACGGTATAGGAATGAACCATATTGGTTTTGGTGTAGAAACAATGGATGAGCTAAAGCAATTCCAGCAATTCCTATCTGAACAGGGGGTAGAGTGTAGCGAAATCAAAACTGGTAAATTCGGGAATGAGTACGTGTGGTTTGATGACCCGGATGGCATACGCCTTGAAATTTACCGTGGCTAAGACAGTTCCACTTCATCCACTAGGCCTAACCCGCGCATCGGTTTCTCTTAAGCATTTAAGCCCTGAAAAGTTCACTGGTCTAGGGGATTTTGAACTGATATAGTTTCTGTGTGGCCACTAATAAATTGAGATTATATTTTGGCATCTCTATACCGTTATTTATTGCTCACGGTCTCGAAGAATATATTAATGGTTTTTATGAAGTCGACTCACATTCCAAGTTCCTACTAAATCCATTTTTAAGTATTGCTGACTATCAAACAAGTTTTTTAACTTTCCAGATCCTCTTCTGGACTTTTCTTATTGTAGTTTTCTTCATCAATAAAATTTTACCGAAATGGTTCTCATTATTTATAGCTTTAGTTTATATTTATGAATTACATCATTTAGTTAAAGCTTTTAGTGCAGGCGGTTACTATCCAGGTCTAGTATCTGCTTTAACTCTCTATGTAATTGGTTATCTCTTTTTGAAAGAATTGATTAAGGACGGCAGAGTTAAGTTGAATCCTAGTTCTAACATCGTCCACTAGCCCGCGCATTTCTTCGCCAAGGCTTCATAAACTTGGCAAGGTGCTATAATTATGTGTAGTCGGAATTATAAAAACTATCTTTTTAAAAAATGGATTCATCTATAGCACCAAGTACAAAACCTTTATACAAGGGTACCCAGATTGTCTGGTATATTTTGAGTATAGTAGAGGCATTGTTAGCTTTTAGGTTCGTTTTGAAATTATTGGGCGCAAATCCGCTAGCAGGCTTTACCAAGTTTATTTATGGAGTCACTTATCCCTTTGCCGAGCCCTTTCTCGCAGTTTTCCGAAGAACGCAAGTGGAAGGAAGCGTATTTGAATGGAGCACGATCTTGGCCATGATAGTTTACTGGCTCTTGGCGGTTGCTATCATTAGGCTTTTCCTAATGGGTAAAAGTGTTTCTACACCCGAAGCTGCAGTAAAACTTGAAGAGGAGGAAAGAAAAGTCGGCCCCTAGGCTGCAAAATGAATTAGTTAGAAGCTCCTAGCTTGCATTTGACAAATTAATGGTTCCGTGATATCTTTTAAACGGAAAACCTGAATGACGAAAGTCCCCTTGTAAGCCCCTACGGGTAATCAGAGCTACAAGGCAAGTAAGGTTTCGCCGCCTTCACCCCTTCCCTCGGGAAGTAAGCGGATGGCGAGAACTCCTTTGTTGATTAAACCCTTCAAAGGAGGAGCGTATGTCTATCGAGACCTGTCGCAAGTGCGGAAAAACCTTCGAGCGGAACAGCCAGTTCGGTCCCACGGATTCACCCATCTGCTACAGCTGTACCTTGAATGAGTTCACAGGAGGACGTGCTCCCGAGGAAGGCGACTTCAATAGTGCCTCCCTCACTTCTGGTGAAATCTCGGACAAGGAACTCAAATGGCTTCAGGAAGACCTCCGAGCCGTTGAGCAAGGACGCTCCATCAGAGAAGTACCTGACGAGGAAGAGCATCTCGATTGGTGTGACATCTGCGGTAGCACTTGCTACTGCTATGACACCCAGGAGGATTCGAGCAATTCGGATGATACCGAAGTTTGCTCGGGATGCCATCTCACCGTCGAAGATTGTGAGTGCTTGTCTGAAGACGAGTACGAAGCAATCTGAACAAAAAGCCCCCAATTCAACTTCGGTTGGAAAGGGGGTTTCGCTTTTATATAAATTGTCGAATTGTAAACGGTTGTATTATTAAATTTTTTAAATCTAGTTCTAACATCCCGAACAGTTTTTGATTACAAAAACTGAACAGGCAAGCACCCACCTTTCGATAAGCTCAAGATAAACTAATCCGCGCATCTATTGACATTTATTTTTAATGTGACAATCTATTTTTAGAACTCTTTTCAACGAGGTGACTCGTGTCATCAGGACTAAGGTTCTGGATGCAGCTCGGAGGAGGTGTCTTCTATCTTCTCAATAAAATCTTTTTCAGTCTCAAGGAGCGAACTGTCGGAGAGATCTCTCGGCAGTGGAGGATCTGGGCCTGGATTGTCTACATCATTGGGCTTCCATTTTGGCTTGTTATTCTCTCCCACGAGAGAAATTGGATGGTGACCTTCGTCGAAGCAGGAGGGTTGCCTTCCATGCTTCTCGGACTACTTCTTGCGTTTCGTCGTGAAGACGAGAATCCGAGTCCACGAAGCAATAAGCTCGAAACTAGGCTCGACATATTCGCACGCGTTGCTGCTGTTCTGGGTATCACCATCAGCCTTTATGACTTCGGAGGAATCACGGTAGTGAATCAGTGGGTTGAACTTGGAGTAGTGGTTGGTTTCCTAATCGGGACTTATAGACTCGCCAAGGACAAGCTCGACGGTTATCTCTGGTTTCTGCTGATGAACGGATCTGCGGGTGTTCTGATGTACATTCAAGACTACAAGTGGTTGGCGGTGCAACAGGCACTCTCACTCATCTTCGTCCTAGATGCTTATAGGATGAAAAGAAGATTGCAAGCAATTAAGGTCTCCCGAGTCCGTGCTTAGACAGCACGGACTTTTTAATTTAGCAGGAAACCCCGCACCTAGGAGATGTCTCCCGAATTGATTTAACCTCCGTAGTGCGTGAGGGTGTAAGCCATTCATTGGTGGCAGGCTAGCCCGCGCATCGGTTATAATTAAATTATGTTTGAAGGAACTAGATCAGAGAATGCGCCAGAACCGCATGAAAAACCAGTTGTTAAATCAATAGGTAAAGGTCCTAGATTTATTCGAAAGGCAAAACAAGCCGCTAAACTTTTGGTGGTTGGCGCAACTTTAATGGCTGGACCACAACCACAAAAACAAAAAGATTTCGAAACAAAAGGTAATGTTGAAAATACTGTTGATAAAACAGAATTAAGTGAAAATAATATTGGAAAAATGGTTTACTCAAACCCCTCATTAGTATTGCAAAATGCAAAATATTTTCTGCATTTAAAAAACATTAATGAAATTGTATGGAATGCACTTGCGTTTTCCTCTTTTGATAAATTTGTTGAACATATTGATGAAATAGACTCACTGCCATTTGGGCGAGAAATTATAAAAAGATTTTTACTTCTTAGCGGAAAAGAAATTCCTAGAAACATTCAAGTTGATAACGAGATTTTAAGAAACGCGGCTTGGGACGTTTCCCAAAAAAGTGCAGGATTATCTTTCATGTATTATTCACTTTATAAAAACCACCCTGGAGCAAAAAACCATTTACTCAAAGTGTCTATGCTAGCAAGTAACTATGATTTTATTATCAATTTTGCAATTTCTTATTCAGATATTCCAGAAATTAAGCCATTTTTACTTCAGTCCATCAAACAGAATCCGAAATCATTTATTGCCAATTACTCTCAATTTAAAAATTTTGAACCAAGAGTTAAAGAATTAGAAAATATTCTTAATAAGAATAGTGTCGATCCCCGTACATTAATAGTAAATTTTGATCAATATGCCGAAGATTTAAAAGATGCATCTTCTTCCCTTCACAAAATATTAGAAAATCTATTGGAAGATAATAGTACAACTATTTTTGGTAGTTATAACAAATTTAAAAATGAACCTTATGCGCTAGAAATTATTTCCAAAGCAGCAAAAGTTGATACAGTGGGCGCAGTACTTTATTTTACTCGATATAAGGAACTTGATGGTGCGAAAGATGTTCTTATACAAAGTATAAAATCTTTATCTGCAAGTGAACCAATGGCAATCATGAGAAATATACCATTGGTTCGAGACTATCTTGATAGGGATTTTTATAAAAAGTCACTAAAGGAAGCTTTTGTGGCGGTTTTAAAAACAGAACCCCATCTATTAATTGATTACACATATGATAAAGATTTAAAAAAGTATTTTACGGATAAAAAAACCATTGAAAGGATAGTTGTGGGGGCTCTAGAAAAAGATCCGGCATCTATTGTTAACAATGCGCGATTCTTAAAAAAATATTCAATATTTAAAAAAATTATTAAAGACGTTGCGCAAAAAGAACCCTTTTTGGTTATTGAAAAATACAGTGATTTTAAAGAAATAAAGGGGGCTCAAGAAATTCTTAAGATTTCTTTAGAACGTTGCTTGGAAATTAATCCCGAAGCTCTATTGCAAATGTTTCAATATTATAAAGATTATTCAGACAAGTCTTACTCATTGAATCTGATTGAAAGAGCGCTAAAAAGAAGTTTTTATCCAGAATATGAATTAGGTGATGAATTCGATAAATTTGTATCTCAGAGCATGGACCCGGCCGTAATGTCAATTTTGCTTAACAAAGACCAAGGAATTAATGGCGCTATTTTTGATGAAGTTTATAGGGGTAATATGACTATAGAAAACGCTAAGAAAATTGATCTAAGAAATCCCGAATATTTCATTATTCTAAATAGAATTAGTACTAGGCCAGGGCACTTGTCAGATTTTCTGGTTAATAGAGAACTTCAATACGCCTCTTTATCATTTATTTTTGAGATTAACCAGATGCACAATGAACCAGATGAGAAACGATTTGCTTCATTAAAAAATTTAGACGCAAAAAGTTTGTACAACTTGCTAATTGACGGTGAGGACGAAGTCTTTACCTCCTCGTTTAATGGAATTTTTAACGAATTATTGAGAAAAATGAATGCACAAAAAACCACAGGATCAACTCTTCTGAGGGAAGTAAATAATGAGGGTTTTAGAACATTCATTAAGATGCTTGCAAGTTACAATAGACTTGATGATTTCCTTAATACAATGGACCAAAACAGCCAGATTACCTTAGTCGGTTCTTTTGTCCGAAATCTAGATCATTCAGAAGGAATGGTCAAAGAAGCGGTGATTGTTGCTGATGCTTTTGAAAGTATTAGTAATCCGCAAACACTTAAAACGATACAAGAGAATATAAGAAGTGAGTATGCTCGTGTGCAAAAAGAAGGAAGTCAAGATGCACAAAAAATTTATGGTCTTCTTGCAGGAATGTTTGGTAATCGTGCTGTAACTGACACTGCTTGGCTAAAAGAAATGTCAGATCAATATGAACTTCCGGAATTAAAAGGAATCAAATCTGCTGAACTTTTTAATAAAGACGCAGTAAATCTACAAGAATATTTTTTCTATAACGACAAAGACGGAGAGGCATCATATAGAAATTTTTTATCTTTCTATGCGGATGAGAACAAGTGGCGTATCACAGATTATGAGACTTATATTCGAATAACTTCTATTGATGGTAATAAAAAAATCGAAATTTTTGCCAATAAACCAAATCATGAGGAGGGCAGTGAAGAAATTAAAAAAATTTTGGATGAAAGAAAATTTGAAACAATTATTATTGTTCATCGTGGTCATAGTTATCATGTTGATCAAACAATAAGCAGAATTCCATCGACGGCAAGAATTATTTCTTTGGGTTCTTGCGGGGGTTATAACAATTTAGCAACTGTTTTAGAGAAAGCTCCGCAGGCCCACATTCTCTCAACTAAAGGTACTGGGACAATGCTAGTAAATGACCCAATCTTATCGATGTTAAACACCGAAATTCTAAATGGAAAAGATATTGTGTGGCCAGATTTATGGGAAAAAATTGAAAAAAAACTTTCCCAAAATCCTAATTTCCATAATTATGTGCCTCCGCATAAAAACCTTGGTTTCATCTTTCTTAAAGCCTATCAAAAACTCGGTGGGAAAATTATCGATAATAAAGCTAAAACCCCAACACTACCAGTGTACCGTATTAGGTAGGTAAAAATTGCAGTTCAAAATCAATATAAATTGTATTGATTCCTAATGTATTTGACTTTAGCATTCATATAAAATAATGTAATCACAGATAATAAGGAGAAAAAATGACAGATCTACATGAACGAAAATGCGTGCCATGCCGGGGAGGGATGCCGACTCTTTCAGAGGAGGCAATTGCTAATCTCATGGGATCAGTTGAGGGTTGGCAGAGGAAAGGAAATGAAATTGAGAAAACTTTTACTTTCAAGAATTTCAAAGAAGCTCTTGCTTTTTTTAACAAAGTTGCAGAAATTGCCGAGGAAGAGGGGCACCATCCTGATATGGGAATATTTGGTTGGAAGAATGTCAGGTTGAATCTCACCACTCATGCAGTCGGGGGCCTTACAGACAATGATTTCGTTATGGCCTCCAAAATCGATCATTTGTAGGGTCCCAAGAATTAAACGCTCGCCAATGCGGGCGGTTTTTATCTTCAAAATGATTAATTAAGCTGATATACTAAAATTATGAGTGAAGGTCCACCAAATCAGGAGAGCATAGAGCAGGTTACAAGGGAGCAAGTCATTGATTCTCTGCGCCAAAATCCAGAGGATTTATCACTATTACATAAATTTTTAGATAAACGAGAGGCAGAAGTGAGAGACAGTAAAGATGCTTTAGCTCTAAATGTCGAGGTTGCAGAAATTTATCGCGATGCCGGACTAAGAGAGGCAGCAAGAAAAGCATTTCAACAAGCTGCCGAACAAGCTTGGCAGGAGGGAGAGGATGTCTTATGTGAGAGACTTACGAGTGAAGCTCTAAAATTATAGTTTTATTACAATATATTTATTAATGAAATCCGATATCTGGGAGGAGGGCAAATACCTTGATTTATGGTCGGTTAACCACGTTCTTTCTGGTGTTTTATATACGGGCTGGATACTAAAGTTAGGCTTCGGTTATCAATTTATTTTTATTACCTATTTTGTTTTAGCGGTTGGTTGGGAATTTTATGAAAAGTATGTCGGCGTTAAAGAGCATTTAGAGAATCAAATAATGGATGTAGTTACAGGGGTTGCAGGTTTTTTTATGGTATATATTCCGGATATTTATTGGAATCAGATCAGCTATTCAGCACTAATTGTTCTGAGTATCATCTTCATTTTTTTGGAAATTCACGGTTATATAACTTATAAGAAAAGAATAAATAAGGCATTAAAGATTGGTTAATAGTAAATATCGCTACCATCCTTAAAGGTTTGGTGTTTTATTCACAGCATATAATGATAAAATTTTTTAAAGTTCTATAATTAACCTGTTATAAGTTATTTATTACCCTAAGTAGCAGAGCCAAGCTCGCTACGGGGCAAGTAAGTTATTAGTCATTTATCATGTCTACAACACAAAAAGCAATTTGGGCACTCCGCATAGGAGTTGCCGGCGAGTTTTTAGGCCACGGAGTACTGGCTTTGCAAGGAAAAGCCGACTGGATAGGCTGGTTTTCTAAATTTGGAATAAGCGATCCGAGCACAGCTTCCACACTCCTTTTGTTGATCGGTTTGCTTGATATTACTGTTGCATTGGTTGTTCTTTTCAAGCCTATAAAACCGGTATTGCTCTGGGCAGTATTTTGGGGATTCTGGACAGCATTAGTGCGGCCGATTATCGGCCAACCGATCTGGGATTTTGTTGAAAGGTTTGCCAACTGGGGAGCACCGCTTGCACTATTATTCCTTTTGAAAAAAGAGTAAGATCTAGACTTGATTTTCTGTTTTTTTTGTGTTACAATATCAAAAGTACAACGATCTTTAAAAGGAGATCATATGAAACACAAGGTAACTCTCATCCCAGGTGACGGAATTGGTCCGGAAGTTACGGCAGCAATGGTCAAAGTGGTGGATGCAAGCGGTGCTGAAATCGAATGGGACGAGCAGCTTCTGGGTGAAGCAGCGCTCGAAGAAACCGGAGATCCATTTCCTTTCGCCACTTTGGAGTCCATTCGCGATAATAAAGTTGCGATCAAGGGCCCGACAGCCACACCGGCGGGCGAAGGCCACCGCTCCCTCAATGTGAGATTGCGCGAGACCTTCAAACTCTATGCCGGCGTTCGCCCGGTGCGGACTATGCCGGGAATCAAAAATCGTTTCTCGGATACCTCTGTCGATATCGTACTCTTCCGCGAGAATTTAGAGGATGGTTATATCGGTGAAGAGAGAGAAATTACCGGCGGTGCGCTCGCAGTATCACGTTTTACTGACATCGGTTGCGAGAGGATTGCTCGATACGCTTTTGAGTACGCACGTCGCAATGGTCGTAAGAAAATTACGGTGGTGATGAAGGCGAACATTTTCAAGCTCACCCACGGTTTGTTTCGCAAGTGGGCATTTGAAGTCGCGAAGGAATATCCGCAGATTACTCTCAACGAGTATCTGTTTGATGTGTACCTTGCCCGCCTAGTACACGATCCATCACAGTTCGATTGCGTCCTCATGACAAATGTCTATGGCGACGGCGTGTCGGATTTGCATGGGGAAATTATCGGCGGTTTAGGTTTCGCACCCGGTGCGAATATCGGCGATGAGTGCGCCATTTTCGAAGCTGTGCACGGCTCAGCGCCCGATATTGCCGGCAAGGGCATTGCCAACCCCAGTGCGCTCATTCTCTCTGCCGCACTTATGCTCCATCATTTGGGGAGACCAGACGCTGCTCTGAGAATAAGAAATGCGGTTGACCTTACTTTAACTGACGGCAAATTCACTCGTGATGTTGTTTCAAAGGATTTTCTTTCAACAAAAGAGTTTACTAATGCTGTAATTAGTAATCTCTAGGAAATATACTGTGCGCAACTGTGGTTGCGCACAGTATATACTTCACATCCCACTTCAGTTTTTGAAACGGGATTTTTTTTGCAAAAATTTTTTTTAGGTATAGTATGAATTTATACTTAAAATTAATATAAACTACAATGTCAAAAGAGTCTTTTGAATCTGGTGTGGCCGCACAGCATCCTCAAGAACAATTGGATAGAGACATAAATTCAAAATTTGTGGAAGTTCTTGCAGGCGCTTCGGGAGATGAGGAAACATCTAGGGTTATAGACGGATACAACACCACATGGAAAGAATTATTGGGGCAAATCAAAGATGCGGAAATAAAGGAAGATGAGAAAAGAGTTGCTGAGCTTGAAGCGGAGATTTATGAAGTTGAAAAGCAAAAAGCAATGTTTCTTGCGCAACTTAGTGCGATGCCAAAAGAAGACGAGCCTGTTTTAAGTGAGCTACAGGCACAAATGAGAGCGGAAGCCGCCGATGATGTAATAGATGAGACGCATGAATTAGTAAGACGAAACCCACCCAGAGCACTGGTTGCTTATCTGGATAAATTAGGCCATTCTCCAGTACTTGAATTAAGACAGAAAGCAAGCAGAAAATTGCGTCAGGCAGCGGTAATTGCAATGGCACTACTCGGAGGTCTTTCGGGTTCAAAACCCGTTCAAGCGCAATCTAGCGTGGAGAAAGCGCAAGTTACAGCAACAACTGAAGATATTCCAGCAAGAATGGGAAGTAGTCTTGAGCAAAAAAAGACATCACCCTTTAATGTTACCAACTGGGCGTTTCATTTTAATGCGATGCTGGAGAAAGATCCCGACAGTAAAGAAATAGTTAAAATTAGTCCGCAAGCCGCCCTTTTCCCCGTCAGCTTTGAAGTAACAAGATTTACAACAGAAGAGGGGGTTGCTAGCACAGATATACCATATGAATACGCCAGACAATTTGATTTAAGTCCGGAAGCAAGAAAAAATCTAAATCCCGGAGACTACGAGAAAATGGAGGAGGCGGTAAAGAATGATCTTTCAAGGCGGCTTGTTGATCAGATCAGTGGATTAAGCAGCAACTTTTGGGGTGAAGAAGGAATTGCTGAAAGGAGAGTTCGCGGAATTCATGGCCCGGAGGAAGAGCATGAGTTTAAGATAAAAAGTATAAGAATTACTGGCCATGCCTCACCTGAAGGAAGGGATTCCAGTGGGGCTGTAACGATACGGCAGGGAGTGGTTGACGCAGAAAATATAAAACTTGCGGCGGCGAGAGCTTCCGGCGGAATGGATGTCTTGAAAGAAATACTCATAGAAAAAGGCGTAAGCAATGAGGAATTTGACAGACTGGTTGCTGTGAGTTCAGTTGAAGATCAGTTTAGCGATCAAGAAATGGTTGAGTTATCGGGGCTTTCGCAGAATGAGGAAGGTGCGGCAGATGACGAAAAAATACTTAATTTAGTTAAAAAATACAATGCCGGAAAAATTGAAGATGCTGCCGTTAAATCAAAACTTGATGAAATAATCGGTTCAAAGCGCAGAGTGACATTTGAAATTGAATATGAAAATGAGTCCGCATCGCGTTATGCAATTCCGATTCCCCTTTTTCTTCTATTGCTTCCCGCGCTTTCCAGATTGAGGATTCCTTCATGGCTTAAAAAAAGAAAAGGAGATACTCCGAAGGAACCTGAGCCGATTAAACCGATAATTTTTTCTCCAATTAGAACTCCTAAACCCATTATTGTTACTCCAATTAGAACTCCTATTAAACCACCAAAGATTGAGGAGGTAATTGAAGAACCTGAGAAAATTGAAGAACCCGAAGAAATAAACGTTAAAGTAATTGAAACTGATAAAATACCTCTGCTTGTCGAAGAGACGCTTACTTGGGATGAGGATAGCGAAGAATTCAGAAAAAATCAGATTGAAGCTAATGCCAATGACCTCTGGGTTTTCTTTGATGATGAAGATGCTGTAAGAAAAGGCCTGGATTACAGGGCTATTTGTGACGGAATAATTGCACGTTATGATGATTTTGGGGGAGATAATCCAGCAAAAAAACGCGAGGATTATTTAACTTACACACTACTTTCGGTATGGAGGGATCATGACTTAATTGGCAGACAAGAGGCAGGATGGAGCAAAGAAACGATAAATGAAGGTCTGGATTATGAAAACAATCCAGAACAGATTAAATGGGCAAGACTCCATGCACGCTCACTTCTTAGTTTGATTGAGGCAAAGAAAACAGCTCCCAACTTAGACTATGTAGAAATTCTTGAGGGCCGGACCAAAGAATTGCTCAATGAATCTTTCGCTAATTCATTAGCTGAAAAAAGAAAGGGAAGAAGCTACAGAAAAGTTTAAAGTTAATTTCAAGCAACAATAACTCCTTCTAATTCTTTGGGTACATATAGAGAAAAATCAAAAATATGGAGTTTTAATTGTTCACTTTTGTAATACAAAATTAAGAAACATTCTTGTGGGCCAAATTGAAAATTTCGAGCCCATGTAATATCATTTCGCTGTGCCAATGTAGCTTAGTTAGTAGAGCACGCCAGGATAGTTCAGTTGGCCCCATTAGAGCCGATATAGCTCAGGTAGTAGAGCACATTCATGGTAAGAATGAGGTCATCAGTGCAAATCTGATTATCGGCTCTAACGGGGTTAATATCACGCCAAAAACATTGACTTGCTCAGCTTCGTACAAAAAGTTTTATGGAAAATAAAACAATAATTGCAGACTTAGACTCCAAACCAGAATGGGGGCAGGTTCTTAGGAATTTGTTTTTTATTTTTGTGACTATTGCTATTGCCTACTGGGTGACTGTTAAAATCGGCGTAGATGATTTAAGGAGCACTGTGGAGGCAGCGGGGATCATTGGGCCTCTTATAATAATACTTCTCAAAGCAACAACTCTTATTATCGTACCTCTCGGTGGCGGGCCTATTTATGTTGTTGCCGGAGCAGTATTCGGATTTTGGAAGGCACTCGTTATTACATTGATAGGAGATATTTTAGGATCAGTTACATGTTTTTATTTAAGCAGAATATTTGGAATTAAGGTTTTGAACTTTTTTGTTCCGAGAAAATATATTCCAACAGTGCAAAAAATTATTGAAAAGGGCAGTGATAAAAAAACTTTTTTCAAAACAAGAATATTTTTTACAGGATTTCCCGAGCTCTTCGCATACGCTTCTGGTTTTACAAAAATTTCCGTCTGGTTTTTCATTCTTGTGCACAATAGTATTCATTTAATTCCCTCAGCTTTAATGATTCTTTTTGGTTATCTTGTGGTTTCTTCTGGTTCCCTTGGGCTCTTGCTTGTCGGCTTAGTCACGTTTGTGCTGGCACTTGCCGGTGTTTGGTGGTTTAATCTCAATCTCAAGCAAGCCGCCTAATTTGATAAAATTATCTCAAAGCCACCTTAGCTCAGTTGGTAGAGCACATCTTTCGTAAAGATGGGGTCCGCAGTTCGATTCTGCGAGGTGGCTCCAAAATGTTTATAGATATTATTGAAGCGGACGGTAGAAACTCGATGACCTCTGAGTCAAAGATATATATCTATGCAACCGAAATGGTTGCAAGCTATTATTCGAAACTGGACATAAAGGGAAAAACAGTTCTAACAATTATTGGTTCCGGTGACCAAATTCTCAACGCATATTTTTTTGGTGCAAAGAAGGTAACAGGTTTTGACATAAATCAGCGATCATTATTATTTGTTGATCTAAAATTTTGCGCAATAAAACATTTAACATACCAAGAATTTCTCTCTTTCTTCGGAAAAACGTTTAGCGATGGAAGTCTTGATAAAAACATTTACGATAAGATTGAACCCTATTTACAAGTCGAAACCGCAAAGTTTTTTAATCAGATTTATACTGAGGCGGGGAGTAGGAACCCCTTAAAGTTGGAATATTTTAGGAACCGTACTTTTATTTCTTGCTCACCTTTTAAAATAAATGCTTACTTGGAAGACGAAACTTCCTACAAAAAAATGAAAAAGATAATGTTAAAAGCAGAACCGGAGTTTATGATTGGAGATATTGTCAATATCGCTGTAAATCTTCAACCAAATACTTACGACATAATAAATCTTTCAAACATACCGAATTATTTTGTTGGACGAAATGAAAGAAGGATAACGATTTTTCTTCAACTTCTGCAATCTTTCGAGAGAGCAATAATTAAAGAGGGAATTATTTTTTTCTATTCTTATACTCCTGCTATTTATCAAGACGGTGTTTTACCACCAGCTTCCAGACAAGAAAATATTGATAAAATCAAGGAGATGGGATTATTTTTTATAAATAAAATAGAATTTACGGGGACAGAGGGGAAAGAAAATGATTGGGTTACTATTTTAAAGAAAAAAACCCAAATTTGATTTCATTTTTAATTTATATAAAATAAACATACCGGCAAGAGCATCATCTTTTCAAGTTTTCAAGAAACAGCCAGCAGCTAGATGGTGGGGTGATGGCCACACCATGGCGACGACGGCACAATGCTCTGCTTTGCCGGTCAGAGCGGCTAGGATCGAAAGATTCAACGCCGCGAATGCGGAATGGTTGCGCCGCAAATACAACGTCGCGGGGACTGGTTCCCCAAGTTGAGTTTGCCCTTAGGCACCAGCTTAGACGCGCGTAGCAACTACGGTCATGATTGGGACTTTTCCGGAGAAGCGCCTCCGGATCTCGGATTAGATACCCGAGATAAAGCCAATCGTTAATGGCCGTTTGGGCGTCCCGACTTGTCGGGACGCCCATTCTATTTTGTGCGCAATTTTATACTCAGATTCACCAACCTCTCAGGTTGACATGTTGGGGTTTCGCATTAAAAATAATCTTTTTGATATAATCGGCTCAATGAATCATAAAAATGAAGTCTATTGGTACACGCTAAAAAAGCCAAATATTAAAAAACTTACATCTGATTTATCGGCGGATATTGCAATAATTGGTGGTGGCATGGCCGGACTTACCTGTGCTCAATCTTTATCTGGGAGAGGATATAGAATTGTTCTACTGGAAAAAGATTTTTGCGGATCTGGCGCGAGCGGAAAATCATCTGGTTTCATAACTCCAGATTCAGAACTTGAACTTTCGCATCTTATCAGACGTTTCGGCGCAAAAGGGGCAAAAGAATTGTGGGATTTTGTCACAAGCGGGGTTGAGCACATTAGAAAAACTATTCTTGATAATAAAATTGACTGCGATTACCAGATCCAAGATTCATTTTTTGTCGCAAATACTAAGCAGGCTTTTAAAAAAATAATCTCTGAACATAATAGTCGTCAATCATCTGGTTATGAAAGCACACTTTCTGAGAAAGAAAACCTTGAAACCCTAATTAACTCACAAGATTATGAGGGTGGGGTAAAATATGGAGGGACATTTGGGATAAACGCTTATCTTTACTGCCAAAAACTTAAAGAAATTTTAGAAAAACAAGGAGTCCATTTATATGAAGATACAGAAGCTGTCTCTTTGACTAACGAAGGGGTAAAAACGAGGTACAATTTTGTATATGCAAAGAAAATCATCATCTGTCTTGATCGTTTTTCACCGAGCTTGGGTGTACTGAAAAAAGAAATATACAGCGCGCAAACCTTTCTTACTGTCTCATCTCCACTTTCTCTCGAGAAAATAAAATCAATTTTTCCGAAAGAGCGACTCATGGTGTGGGATAGTGATCTTATTTATAAATACTACCGCTTAACAGGCGATGATCGACTTCTTTTTGGCGGAGGAAGTCTCTTGTATACCTATATACCATTTGAAAGACAAAATTCGCCAATGATTTTGAGGAATTTCAGGAAATATATACAGAAAAAACTTGGAATTACAATTGATTTTGAATATATTTGGTCAGGTCTTATCGGCGTCACAAAAGATTTTTTGCCGGTTGCTGGCCGTGATCGCCAATATAATAACGCTTATTACATAGCCGGTTCAGCTGGGCTCCCTTGGGCAGCGGCCCTGGGAAATCTCATAGCTGAGGCAGTGGAGAGTGATATTAACCTCGGAGGAAATTTATTTGACCGCCATCGAAAGTATCCAATAAGCGGTGTACTTCAAAAATTTATCTCAAAGCCGATTGCTTTCTCCTTATCTCATGGCATCGTGAAGTATTTTCATAAGTAAGCAATCTAAACTTAGGCACACTGAAATCCTTATTGTTATAATCAATTAATGAATATTGAAGAGAAAAAAAAGAAACTAGAGGAGTTAGAGCTTCAAATGGGTGAAGCCGATTTTTGGACTAACAAGGAAAAGGCGCACAGAATAATTAAAGAAATTAAGGAATTAAAGATGAGTCCGCCAGCTGGCGGAGCGGGCGTAGGCAAATATGATAAAGGAGATGCAATAATGACAATTTTTTCCGGTGCAGGAGGGGACGATGCTGAAGATTTTTCTGCAATTTTACTCAATATGTATTTGAAATTCTTTAACAAAATTGGCTGGGACGTAACCTTCTTGCATGAAAATAAAAATGATCAGGGTGGTTACAGAAATCTGACTATTGAAATTAAAGGAAAAAATGTTTATGGGACCTTGAAAAATGAATCTGGAGTACATCGCTTAGTCAGAATTTCTCCTTTTAATGCAAATAAAAAACGGCACACATCATTTTCCATGGTAGAAGTTATTCCTAAATTTGAAAAAAAAGAAGAAATGATTATTCCTGAAGATGATCTGAAAGTTGAATTTGCTCGCTCAAGCGGACCGGGAGGGCAAAATGTCAATAAACGGGAGACTGCAGTGAGATTGATCCATATTCCGACAAACATTGCCGTGCATGTGGAGTCGCAGCGTAGCCAGGCTCAAAATCGGGAGAAAGCTTTGCAGATTCTGCAGGCAAAGTTGTATAAAAAAACGGAGGAGGAAAGAATTGCTAAGGAAAAAGGCATGTATATTTCAAAAACAACCCAGATTGAGTGGGGGAATCAGATTCGCTCTTACGTTATGCACCCTTACAAAATGGTTAAAGATCACAGAACGGGGATGGAGACTTCAAATATTGACGCAGTTTTGAATGGTGATATAGATGAATTTATTGAAGCTGAAAAGAATCTCTAATAATTTTGAATCTGCCTGAAGTCGGGTATAATAGGCACGACCCCGCAGTATTTTTACATTTGAAATAGCTGCGCGGCGCACTGCCCGGCAAAGGGTGTCCTACTCGGACACGCGCCGCGCAAAAAAATAACTAAAATTAGCCTAAAAATCTAGTGTTTTATTATTAAACTGAGGCAAAAATAGTGCGGGGTGCTCAATTTTGTAATTGCTCACTTCGTTCACAAACAAAATTGGCATGCTCTATTTCGATAAAGTCTCAAAAATATATAGCAGTGATTCTGTGGCTTTGGATAATGTCACATTTACCATTGAGCCGAAAGAGTTCGTCTCAATCGTAGGGCATTCTGGTGCCGGCAAGACTACGCTGGTGAAGCTAATCTTGACTGAAGAAAAGCCAACTTCTGGTAAGATCTTCTTTGGTTCAAGAGATATTGACTCCATACCAAGCAGGGAAATTCCTGAATACAGGCGAAAGATAGGAGTTATATTTCAAGATTTTCGACTTATACCAAATAAAAATGTATATGAAAATATTGCCTTCAGTATGGAAGCCGCAGGTCGTAGCGATGAAGAGATTGAGGCAGATGTACCTCACGTACTTGAGTTGGTGGACTTAACAAAAAAAATATGGAGTTTTCCCCATGAACTATCTGGTGGGGAAATACAGAGAGTTGCTATTGCTAGAGCAATTATAAATCAACCCGACATTATCCTTGCAGATGAACCGACAGGTAATCTTGATCCTGTAAATACATACGATATTGTACAGATTCTCAAAAAAATCAATGATTTAGGCACAACAATTATTCTCGCCACACACAATAAGGGAGTTATTGATTCACTTGGGAAAAGAGTTATTACCATGGAACAAGGCAAAATTATAAGAGATGACGAGAAGGGCCGCTACATCATTTAACATGGAGCATGAAACATGGAATATAAATAAAAATGCGATAAAATGAATTAAAATGTTCTATGTTTAATGAATAATGAACAATGACAATGTGGGTAAACATTAAAAGAATAGTAAAAAGCGGGTTTTTTAACTTTTCCAGAAGCACTTTTGTTTCTCTCTCTTCAGTATTAATAATGATAATCACTCTTTCTGTGATAGCGAGCCTAATTTTTCTTTCTGCAACCTTGAATGCATCCTTGCAAGAGATAAAAGATAAAGTTGACATAAATGTCTATTTCGTTACAAGAGCTGACGAATCTGAAATACTTTCCCTCAAATCACAACTGGAAAACCTTCCTGAAGTTGCCTCGATTACATACACTTCTAGAGACGAAGCACTTTCTAAATTCAGACAAAGACACGAAAATGACGAACTGACCTTGCAAGCACTTGAAGAATTGGGCGAGAACCCCCTGCAGGCATCACTCAATATAAAAGCAAAAAACCCCTCGCAGTACGAAGGAATAGCAAATTTTCTGCAGAACGAGCCGGCACTTTCACAAGACGGAGCCTCAATTGTAGATAAGGTAAATTACTACCAGAACAAAGTTGCAATAGAAAAACTAAGTAAAATTATTAACACAACAGAGCGGCTCGGAAGCATTATTGCTGTCATCCTAATCGCAGTTTCGGTTCTTATTACTTTCAACACAATCAGGCTTGCAATTTATATTTCTCGCGAGGAAATTTCAGTAATGCGTCTTGTTGGGGCAACAAGTTTCTATGTGCGCGGGCCTTTTGTTGTTGTCGGTGCAATTTACGGAGCTTTGGCAGGCGTACTGACACTCATTCTCTTCTATCCGGTGACATACTGGCTGGGTGAACAAACCTCAAATCTATTCCTGTCTTTTAACGTATTTGAATACTATACACGCAATTTCGGTCAGATTTTTCTTATAATTATTTTATCAGGACTATTAATCGGTGCATTCTCGAGTTACTTGGCTGTGCGCAGATACCTTAAGATATAATTTTTAATTTTATAAAAACTTAACAATGAATCATTGAAAAATTCAATGAAAATTGGAAATTATTTAAAGTGATGCATAAGAAAAAATACATCTTTGTCGTGGGCGGGGTAATGTCAGGAGTCGGCAAGGGTATAACCTCCTCTTCAATTGCAAAGATTATGCAGGCTCGCGGATTTAGCGTAACTGCTCTTAAGATTGATCCTTATATTAATGTTGATGCCGGCACCATGAATCCAACAGAACACGGTGAGGTTTTTGTTTTAGATGACGGTGATGAGACAGATCAGGACATGGGAAATTATGAAAGATTCCTAAATTCAAATTTCTCAAGGGTTAATTACATGACTACTGGCAGAGTCTATTTGGAAGTTATTCGCAAAGAAAGAAATTTAGATTATAAAGGCAAATGTGTTGAAGTTGTACCCGACATTCCTCTTGAGGTAATAAAAAGGATTGAAAATGCAGCCAAGCTAGCCAAAGCAGATATTACTGTTATTGAAATCGGCGGAACCGTAGGGGAGTATCAAAACATTCTTTTTTTAGAGGCGGCAAGAATGCTCAAAACAAAGTTACCTAAAGATGTTACTTTCGTCATGGTTTCTTATCTTCCCATCCCAGATAAATTGGGCGAGATGAAGACAAAACCAACTCAGTATGCTACCCGAACATTAAATAGCGCCGGAGTACAAGCAGATATAATTATTGCAAGAAGCACGCATTCGCTGGATAAAAAAAGAAAAGAAAAGATTTCAATTTTCTGTAATCTTCCTGCAAGGAATGTTATTTCTGCACCAGATGTTGAAAGTATTTATGATGTTCCCTTAAATTTTGAAAAAGATAACCTCGGAAACATCTTGAGCGAAGTTTTGGACCTACCAAAGCGCAAAGCAAATCTAAATGACTGGAAGAGTTTTGTTTCAAAGACAAAAAACGGTAAAAAAAACGTAAATATTGCGGTAGTCGGCAAATATTTTGATTCGGGAAATTTTATTCTTTCAGATGTTTATATTTCCGTGCTTGAAGCAATTAAATTTTCCTCGTATTATCTCAAGGTAAAACCAAAACTAACTTACATTAACTCAAAAGATTTTGAGAGTAAGAAACTTAAACTGGATGTTCTCTCTGCCTTTGATGGGGTGCTTGTTCCGGGGGGCTTTGGTGCAAATGGGGTGGAGGGGATAATTTCAGCAATTCATTATGTCCGGGAGAAAAAAATTCCTTTTTTTGGTCTTTGTTATGGTATGCAGCTTGCAGTAGTGGAATTTGCAAGAAATGTAGTGGGTTGGAAGGATGCTCATACATCAGAAATAAATAAAAAAACTAAGTATCCGGTAATTGACATAATGGAGAACCAAAAATCTCATTTAAATAGAGGTAAATATGGCGCGACAATGAGATTGGGCTCTTGGAAGGCAAACCTCAAAAATGGCTCTGTTGCAGCCGATTCTTATGGTACAAATAAAATTAGCGAAAGGCATAGACATAGATATGAAGTTAATCCAAAACTTGTTGAAAAACTTGAGAAGGCAGGACTTGTTTTCTCTGGGTATTCTTCTGATAAGAAGCTCATGGAAATTGCTGAACTGCCAAAAAACTTACATCCGTTTTTTCTTGGAACTCAGTTTCATCCTGAATTTAAGGCAAGACCCCTTTCGCCCCATCCTTTATTCACAGCATTTTTAAAGGCAGCTTTACAAGGAAAAAAGTAATTATCTTTTTCTCACTTTAAAAATAAATTGATAATCTTTAAGTTCAATAACTTTGTTTGAATATTTCTCTGGCAAAACTTTGATCAATGTAACTTCTTCCGCCTCGGTTGTAATCGGAGTGTTCAGTTTAAAAATTTGTTGAGTTCTGCCCAGACCACTTTCTAGAGTCGCACTTAATCTAACGGTTCCTGCCTGAATGCAAGTAACATCAACTGGGCAACGACTATCCTCAAGAACTTCATTGGGTGTTACTTTGACATCAAGGCCAGATGCTCCCTGATCAATTTTTGTTAGAAGTTCTGTTTCAAGTTTTCCGTTCACAATGCTGACTTCACAATCCCCAAAGTTGCATTCAGGCGGAATTCGCGATACATACGAGCCATCGGGGCAAGCTTGCACATCTGTGGCACAGTAGATCACGCCGTTATCGGTAGTTTTTCTGTAAGATTTTTTGCTTACAAGAGAAATGAATAGGACAAGAAGTGCCGCGATTACAATCAAAACTATTAGATAACTTCTCTTTAAATTTGCTTCAAGCAACTTTATTTAATAGGATTTTCTCCTCTAATAATCCTGATAAGAAACATTATTATGGCTATGACAAGAAGGATATGAATAAACGAACCGATAGTATAAACTCCGATTACTCCAAGAATCCATAAAACCAAAAGTATAATTGCAATTGTTGTAAGCATTTTATTTAATTTTTAATTTAAAATTTCTAATTTTTAATTAACGCCTACGTTGGCGAGGCACTTTGCCGCCGGCCTTTCTTGCTTGAGATAAACCGATGGCAATTGCCTGCTTGCGATTCTTAACTTTTGCTCCACTCCTACCGCTGTGAAGTTTGCCTCTTTTATACTCGCTTACTGCTTTTTTAACCTTCTGTTGAGCTTTTTTACCGTACTTAGGCATAATAATCAAGATAGAAGTTTAATGATGAATTTTCACTGAAATCATATTTACTACCAAGCGACAAGCGCCAGCTGATAAGTGTGCTCGGCGTCATTTTCCATGCGCTCATCCTTTTTCAAATGATCGCTCTCTCAACTTCCTTGAATTTCTTGGTAAATTCAACAAAATCAATGTTATAAGTTATATGTTATTAATTATTTGTTATTTTACATACGGTACAAAAACAAATCCGTGAAATTTCTTCTTATCAAATTCATTCTCATTTTTTTTAATTTCCAATACCAAAGAATTCTCCTGGGGGTAAACCATCTTTCCACCAACTTTAAGCTGCTGCTTCCAAGCATCTGGAACATCTTTGACTTCCGCCGCGCAAATTATGCAGTCAAATGGAGAGGCTTCCTTCAAACCATCCTGCGCGCTCTGGCAATGGAGTTCAACTCTGTTGTAAAGGTCAGAGTATTTTTGTAGATTTAGTTTTCCAAACTCACACAATTCCCTAACAACTTCAAAAGCTCTCACTCTTCCAGTTCTGCCGACCATGTGTGAAAGGAGAGCTGTTTGCCAGCCGGAGCCAAAACCAACTTCTAAAATATTATTTCCTTCCTCAACTCGCAGAAGTTCTAGCATAAATACCACTGTATATGGTTGTGAGATTGTCTGACCTGCGCCAATTGGTAAAGCTGTATCTTCATATGCGTCAGCACTATACTGCATAGGAACAAAATCTTCTCTTAAAACTTTCATAACTGCCGCCTCAATATTTGCAGATTTAAGCACCCCCGTTTGCTTGAGATGTTTAATTAGTTCTTGGTTGCTACTCATCCCATTAGAAGCAGATCGCGATTGACGTTCTCTGAAAATAGTTATATTGATAATTACTCAACCTTATCATATTAAATAAGTATACTTACTTTTTTTAAATTACATCGCGGCTTCTAACGGGACAAGTAACTAAAGCATAGCACCAAATTTTAATTCAAAATTATAATTATTGACTTAATATTTTGATCTGCTAGTTTAGCTTATGGAATTCCTCAGGAGGAGATTGTGAGTATTCATATTAGCGCTAACCCCGGTCAAATTGCCTCAAGAGTGCTTTTACCAGGCGACCCATTGAGGGCGAAGTTTATTGCCGAGAATTGGCTAACTGATATTGTTCAGTATAATCGCACTCGCAATATGCTGGGATTTACTGGAACAACCCGAAGAGGGGTGAGAGTTTCGATTCAGGGAAGTGGAATGGGTATGCCGTCCTTAAGCATCTACGTTCACGAGCTTATTCGTGATTATGGTGTAAAGGATATCATTCGTCTTGGAAGTTGCGGCGCTCTTCAGCCAGAAATTGGGCTTCGCGAAATAATCTTAGCCCAAGGATCCTGTTCTGATTCAAATATCAACCGCAGGCGTTTTAAGGGAATGGATTTTGCTCCGATTGCTGACTGGGAACTGTTGGCAGTTGCGCAAATGAGGTCTAAAAGACTAAACATTCCTGTCCGGGTTGGCAACATCCTAGCAACCGATACTTTCTATGGTCCTGATCCTGAAGAATGGAGACTTTGGGCTCAGTACGGAGTTCTTGCTGTTGAGATGGAAAGTGCGGAACTCTACACAGTTGCTGCACGATATGGAGTAAAAGCACTCAGTATTCTTACAGTGAGTGATTCGCTCCATCACGGAACACAGGTATCTGCTGAAGATAGAGAGTGCTCTTTTAATGATATGGCCAGACTTGTTTTAACAGATTGAATATCTTTTGAGAGCGGGAAAACTCGCTCTTTTTTAATATAAAAAAACTGTTCACTACTTAATTATTGTCAATGAACAGCTTCATATTGTAGGAAATTTATTTTCTCTCAAAAAACTTCATTATCCTCAACCTGCTCAAGACGAGGTTGGAAATTCTTTTTCTTGCCTCGGCAACATAGAATGCCCCGAGAAAAAACATGATTCCGAGAAGAAAAAGTACTTTTGCTGCCGAGACTGCTGTCTGAATTTGTGAGAGATCACCCAGAGCCCAAGTGATATTGCAGGCAAGCCACGAACTGTCGGCCAAGGCGATTAACACAAGCGCCTTCTCGCGCTTGATGTAGAAAAACATTGCTACAGCCATTAACAGAGAAAGGGCGCAGAAAATGTAGGTGAGGGCCTTCCACTCCAGAAGCCAGAAGCCGTCAAAAACAAACCAGAAGAAGACACAGAGGATTTCCAGGCTGGTATATATCTCGGTCTTGTCCACTTAATGCTCCTTAGGGGGAAAGTTGTTGATGTTTCTGTTTCAGTACTATCACAGTCTATATGCTTAATCAACTTAAATTTTCTACTGCGGTGAAAAGTTTCTTTTTTTAAACCACTCTATAAATAAAATTTCAATTAAGCTTACGGAGACGATTACCGCCCATTCGCTCCAGATTAGAGGATGCGTATGAAGAATTTTCTGAAGCATTGGTAAATACAGTGCGGCAAAAAGAAGAATTAACCCAATAAAGGCGCCTCCCACGAGCAGAGTGTTTGAAAAAATATCTGTTCTGAAAATTGAACGCTTGAGTGAGCGGACGCTGAAAGCGAATACGAGCGAATCAAGAGCCATCAGAGCAAAAACGACAGAGCGGGTTCTTTCCAAATCTCCAGTTAACTTCAACAATATAAAAAATGTCATAAACGCGGCTATTCCAGTGATGAAGAAAATAGAAGCCATCCAATTTTTCATCGGTTTGTTTAATATTCCTTCCTTTGGATTTCTTGGTTTTTCTTCCATAACTCCTTTCGTTTCTTGTTCTGTGGTGAGAGCTACAGCTGGAAAACCGTCCTCTACCAAATTTATCCAAAGAATTTGAGCTGCAAGCAAAGGCAAGGGCAAACCCAGAACCATTGCCATCAAAAATAAAAAAAGCTCTGAAAAATCATCAGCAACAAGATAAACAAAAACTTTACGGATATTTTGGAAAATAACTCTGCCTTGCTCTATTGCCTTGATAACGGTTTTGAAATTATCATCAAGAAGGACGACGTCGGACACTTCCTTGGCAATATCGCTTCCCGAGCCGAGGCAGACCCCGACATCAGCCATTTTAAGCGCCGGAGTGTCATTGATGCCGTCTCCTATCATTGCCACAATCTCTCCGTTTTTTTGCAAAGCATCAATGATCTGCAGTTTGTGATTCGGTGCAACACGGGCAAAAATTGAAACATTCCTGCATTTTTCTCTTAACTCTGCGGACGACAACTCTTCCAACTCTTTTCCTTCCAGAATATTTTCTTTATCAGCCGGGATTCCGATCTCGTTTGCTACTGATTTTGCCGTTAGTGCGTGGTCTCCGGTAATAATCACAACTCTAATACCGGCTTCTTTGGCGGTAATAATTGAATGCTTAGCATCTTTACGCAGAGGATCTTTTAGCGCGATAAATCCGACCAGTGTAAGTTTATTTACCATCTCACTTAATTCATTGCCGTCCTCTCTGACTTCCTTCATTGCCGCTGCCACAACTCTTAGACCCTGTGATGTTAAAGTAATTAATTTTTCGTTAAGCTCAATAAATTCTCTTGAATCAAGTTTTTCTCGTCTGCCGTCAAGATAAATTTCTTGTGAGCGCTCTATTACAACTTCCGGCGCCCCGAGAACGAATAGGAGTTTTTGTCCATCATGCATGCGCAATGAAGCGGAATATTTGGCATCGGAATTAAAATTAATTTTCTCCAATAACCGATAATTTTGATCAAGCTCTTTTTTGTTCAACCCTGCATGCATTCCAGCAATCAAAAGGGCGCGGTCTGTCGGCTTGCCCCGGACGATCCATTCATGGAATTCATCTTCCGGATTTTCAACAAACGCATCACTCCCCAAAGTGGCGATTTTAAGCGCAATAATATGGGCCTCAAGACCATTACTGTCTTTTACATGTTTTGATAAGCCGCTGTCATTTAAAAGCTCGCGTGTTCCGGTCATGATATGGCTTACCTGCATTTTACCTTCTGTAAGTGTGCCGGTTTTATCAGTGCAGATTACTGTTATGGCGCCAAGAGTTTCATTGGCGGCAAGTTTACGAACAAGTCCGTTTTGTTCCAATACTCGCCGCATGCCAAAAACCAAAATTACTGTAACCGCCGGCAAGAGTCCCGCAGGTGTGGCTGATACGGCTAGAGCAAGAGAGGTAATGAAGATATCAACAAATGTCTCATTGCCAAATGAGCCGACAATAACCACAAAACTGACAATGATAATTATGAAAAGCCCGACTACTTTTGACAGAAATGCGATTTGCTTCTGAAGGGGAGTTTTTCTCTCTTTGGTATCCCGCAAAAGCAAAACTATTTTTCCTATTGCTGCACGTCTACCTGTTTGAGTTACGATAATCAGAGCCTCGCCACTCTCAACAATGGTGGAGAGATAAACCATATTGCTTCTATCCGCAAGCACTGTTTTCTCGTCTGTTTCTCCAGCTGATTTTTTGACGGCGAGCCATTCTCCGGTAAGAGTTGACTCATCAATTTTTAAATCTTTACTTTCAATTATTCTTCCGTCGCAAGGCACCTTGTCTCCGGCATTCAAAGTTACAATATCTCCGGGCACGAGATCGGAGCTGTCAATTTCTTTGAGGTTTCCGTCGCGGAAAACTCTGGCGCTGATTTTAACCATTTTTTTGAGCGCCAGAAGGGATGAATTGGCTTTATTTTCCTGGTAAAAACCAACAGTAGTGTTGATAAGCAAAACAATAATTATGAAAATGGAGTCAGAATAATGCCCTAAATAAAGAGATACTCCGCCGGCAACAGCGAGAATGAGAACAAGCGGACTTTCAAATTGGCTTAAAAATAGCCTTAATCTTGAGTATGGTTTTTCTTCCGGTAAGGTATTATGCCCATATTTTTTAATTCTCTTTTGCGCCTCAATTTCCGAAAGACCCTCTTTCTTGCTTTCAAGCAGGCCAAAAACCTTTTCTAGAGATGCTGCATGCCACAATTTTTCCATCCCTCTATTATATCTAAGTAGTTTCAGCTACAAGATTAATATAAATTGAATGAAACCTATTTTTCTTCAATCTTTTTTTAATCATTTTTCCCCCTTAAGTATTATTCTTTCCTCAAAACCGCCCCGTTCTTGCAGCTTCCTTGCTCTTATCGCTTCCACTTCAGCAAATTCCGGCAGTTTCTTAAGTGCCTCAATTACTTCAATAACATCAGCTAGTTCTTCTGGTGTTCCTGATGTCGCTAACTCGGCTGCTTCCTCAAGAAGTTTTTTGATCAATTCCAGTCGATATTCTTCAGGAGTAGCGGTTCTTCTCTCATAAGGAATACCTTTTTCATCAAGAATTTGAGGAATTCCATCTCTTACTAATTTGTTGTAGCTTTCCATGAGTTAATTATAAGTGAATATTATTGAATTAATTATTTAAAATTTTCTATGACTTGCCGTAAAAATTCAAGGTCAAGATAATTGTGGTCGTTTCCAGGAATTTCTTTCAGTGAATAATTTTTAACATCTAAATCCTCCAGTATTTTTTTTAAATTTTTAAAGGAAATAACTGGATCATTGGTCTTCTGAATAAAAAAAGTCGTAGTATTATAATTTTTTAACCAATCTCCGACTAAAAATTGCCTTTCTTTGCCCCAATCAATGGCTGCACCGACAAACACACATTTCAGTGGATGAATTTTTTTTTCATAAATTCCTTTTAATGTTAAAAGACAACCGGCAGACTTAGCGAAGATCATATAGTCCTTCCATTCATTAATTTCTGCAGTTAGGGTTGAAAGTTCCGAATCAAGATCAATAATCTCCTCACCCGTTTCCCAATGCTTATAGTAATGAATCTTTATTTCATCAAATAGTGGATTAAGTATCTGTCCAACTTCTTCAATCCATTTTTTATTTGAAATCGAATTCCCGCTTAAGAGTAGTAATTTCATTTTATGATTATAACTTCTTTTAAAAAAATCGCATTTGGTTTCCCAAATGCGATGATTGCTCACGCGATACAGCGTCTCATTATAGAGAGCGCATCAAGTTCGAAGTGTCTAAGGAGCTCAGGGATTGATCCAGTGGTTCCATATTCAAAACCATGGCACCCAACACTTGATGGAGGAGGATTTACTCGTAAAAGTTCTTCAGCCATTGAAACTAGAAGAACCCTAGAGTTACCGTTGTAATAAAGAAGAAGTGGTTTCCCAGGAAGTATCAGGTCACCGATCCATAAAACCTTAGAAAGACAGGTTACATTGATCAAATTCCAGATTTTACCTTCTCTTACCAACATTCTTTGCGCCTTGATGGTTTCAAGAGTAATCATCCCCGCAGAGATGATCGTACCAACAGCAGAACTTGAATATGACAACACTTCAAAACCGTCACACCTTCTGCCGTCCAATTTCCAAGGCACATTCTGTTTCTGCATGCGGATATATATTGGACCTTGAAATGCCAAGGCTCGGTTAGTTGATTCTATGAGGTCTTCGGCTGAACAGGGTTCTTCAGCTAGTACTCCGGGCATAGTGACAAGAGCGCCTGACTGACCGGAAGATTCATGAGTTGAACCGTTTTTTGCTCCAGAAAGTCCACCCTGGACGGAATAGAATATTACTCGCGTATGTGCTTGAGCGAGCATATTTATCTGGTCCATGTGACGATAAATGAAAGCATCTCCACAAAGGACAACGACAAGAGCATCGTTTCTCACAGTAGAGAGACCTTGGATCATTGCAGTCATGTGCTGTTCTCGAAGCCCGACATTGTAATAATGAGAAGTTTTCAGAAGCACATTACCGCTTCCATAGACGAAAGCTCTGGGCGGATAGTCTGAAGTTAAAACGTAAAGTCTATCTCCGAGCAGTCGTTCAAGTTCCAATATAATATTGAGTTCAACATCATATTGAATTGTTACTTCTTTGTCTTTCGCTATTTTAACCTTGATTGTCGCATCTTTGCTTCCGCCAATAAAAGGCGGAAGCCTTTTTACTGGCAGATCCGGATTTACTAAACCCTTGTATTCTTGAGGGATTGAATTGAAAGCGCCATTTAAGTCAATCACTTTTACTGTTTCACCAGGTTCTGAATTATGAAAAACATGGAAGCCGCAATAGTCATCTTGGCAACCAGGAATGCCATTTCCTTTGATTGTTTTTGCTATGATAACTACCGGACCATTTTCACAAGCTTCACATGCTCTGATATATGCATCATGTATTTGGATAAGGTCATGACCATCTTGCAAATCAATCACTTGCCAGCCATAACCCTCCCAAAGTTTATGAAGATCCACTCTGCTATCTGTTGTTGGGAGACGAGTTGATAATTGACCGCCATTACGGTCAATCACTGCAATAATACCTCTGAGACCGAGATGTGCTGCATGTCTAGCAGCTTCCGAAACATTTCCTTCTTGTTCCTCTCCGTCTCCCAGAAAACAGAATACCCTGTTTTCCATTTCAGCATCTTGCCAGCCAATTGCTGCACCGACTGCATACGAGAGTGTCATACCAAGACTGCCGTTGGGTGTAATATCAACTCCAGGAGTAAGCTTCATGTCCTCATGGCCAGCGAGACGTGATCCATACTGGCGGTATTGCGACATTTCTTCTTGTTCCATCCAGCCGAGCAGATTGAAGATGTTGTACTTAAGGGGGCCAAGGTGGCCGCGATTAAGTACATAATCACGCAATGGATGACGAGGGTTGGCACTGTCATAACGTAGAATATCGCCGAAATACAGAACAGTCATGAGATCAAGACTTGAACAACAAGCTCCAATATGCCCTGTTTGCGCAGTTTCGATAGTCTTCAGAACTCTTTCAAACAAAATCCAACGCATTTCTGTTAGAAAACCAAAATTTGTCTTCATCCGTTCCTCCTTTTTATCAAGTTTTAATTAACAATCTTTTTATATTCCTGCATAAATAAAATTTTAAGTCAATTATTTAATCATGGTAATTATCCTCCCATGTATATTTGCTCAAAAAAAATTGAAAAGAATGGCCAATTTGGTATAGTTTTGCCGTTATTGCGGAGTCTGCTAATGGTAGGCAAACGCTCTCTGAAAGCGTGAATCTTGGTTCGATCCCAAGCTCCGCAGATATTGACAGTACACACCATTGGGATATAGTGCATTTATGAAAAAAATTATATCTTTTGTGCTTTTGGTATTGTTTAGCGGGCTTGCAGTCGCATCTGTAAATGCACAATCAGGTAGGTCTGATATTGTGCCCGAACAGTATATTATTGTCTTTAAAAATAGTGTTACAAATACTGATAACATTACAGATGAATTGAGGTCAAGGCATGGTTTTGAAGCTGAAATGAGGTACTCAAGAGCTATCAAGGGGTTTTCAGCAAGATTGAGTGAAGACAAATTGGAAGCTCTCAAGAATGACCCGAGAGTTGAATTCATAAGCGAAGATCATTATGTAAGTATTGACCAAGCCAGAGAGACAAGGCAAGAAGCGAGAGCAGAGTCAAATGCAAGATCCAACGCAAGGGGAGGGGGAGCTATAATAATACAATCACAAACAACTCCCACAGGGATTTCAAGAATTTTTGCAGAATCAACAACTAATAAGGGAGCAGGAGTAGGAGTTGCAGTCATTGATACAGGTATTGATCTTACTCATCCGGATCTCAAAACAAACATTGCAAGCCAGAATAAAAGCTGTATTTTTGGAAAGAAAAACGCAAACGATGACAATGGTCACGGGACTCATGTTGCCGGTACCATTGCAGCTTTGGATAATGGCTCAGGAGTTGTAGGAGTTGCTCCGCAGGCAAAACTTTTCGCAGTTAAAGTTTTAAATAAAAGCGGCGGGGGGACATGGTCAAGCGTAATTTGTGGAATTGATTGGGTAACCGCAAATGCCGCAACCCTTGGAATCAAAGTTGCCAATATGAGTTTGGGTGGCGGAGGTTTAAGTGATAACAATTGTGGCAATTCCAACAATGATGCCCTGCACAAGGCAATCTGCCGAGCCCGCGATGCCGGAGTTACATTTGTAGTTGCGGCTGGAAATTCTGGAGCGAATGCATCTAGTTTCGTGCCGGCAGCATATGATGATGCTGTGATTACTGTGTCAGCTCTGGCTGATTCCAATGGTATTGCGGGCGGCGGTGGCCCCGCAACTTCTTACGGACCAGATGACACATTTGCAACGTTCAGCAACTTTGGTTTTGTAGTAGATATCGGTGCTCCGGGTGTAAGTATTTATTCAACATGGAAAAGTGGGGGCTTCGCAACAATAAGCGGCACAAGTATGGCAACACCCCATGTAGCCGGTGCCGCCGCTCTCTTTATCAAATCTCATCCGGGCTCAACTTGGAGCGCAATTCGTGACGGCCTGATGGCTGCAGGAGAAGCACTTGGTGTCGGTCATGCCGATCCTTCAGGGTTGCACCCTGAAAAAGTTCTCCAAGCTTCTTCACTTTAATCTTTTAAAATTTTTCAAAATCAAGAAAAAACATTCCAACATTCTGCAGAATGTTGGAATGTTTGTGTAGATAGTCTATTAAATTAAAAGGCTCCAATATTCGGAGCCTTTGTCGTCTCATCTCACTTTCTTATATAGTGCGTAAGTCCAACAGCCGTTGTCCGGCAGTTGGGCTACTAATTCCGTTCCAAATCGTCGGATAGGTGAGATGGGATTTGAAACAAGAAGGTATCCCCCATATCGCAGATTCCTCAATAACTGCAAAGGCATAAAAGGAAATCTCAATCTTCCCGTCCATCGCAGATCGCAGATGTTTGATGCATATACTAGATCAACAGCTACTCTCTGGCTATTGAGAGAGCCATGTTCAAGTTGCAGTCCTCCAAGATTCATCCTTGCTTTCT
Organism: Minisyncoccota bacterium; assembly: GCA_036517475.1. GTDB lineage: Bacteria > Patescibacteriota > Minisyncoccia > Phycocordibacterales > Zambryskibacteraceae > DATDVZ01. The sequence continues at coordinate 50,677 of DATDVZ010000006.1, read as the reverse complement.
CATACACCCAGTCGGGAGTAGAGCACCAAACTATCTTTATCCCATCAAAGTCGCTATAGACTCTTTCTTCACTATATGAAGTGAAGATGGAGTTGTATGAGTCAAATCCTCTAGCGCGGATTTCCTGAGGCACTGCCTCAATGAGCTCTTCGTCAACTGCTTCTCTGAAATCTTGCCACAGTTTGAGAATCTGCTGCTTGATGTAAGTTGTCTGGTATCTTCTAAGAAGAGCCGCTTTCACTGCCGTTGCGGCAATTGATGCGTAACCGAGATCAACTGCCACAACATTGGCAACATAGGGCAGAATCCCTAAAAGCAGGCAGTCTCCTCCGCTTGCAATAGCAAGTACTTTTTCCGGCTTGGAAATGAAATGCAGACTTCGGCTACTGCTGTTAAAGATTAATCCCAAAAGATTGCGGATTACAGATGGATCTTCATTGTTCAAGACAAAACCGTCAATTTCTTCATTAATTGCTCTGTCAAATGCTTGTTTACCTTGTATACTGTCCTTAAATTGCCAAGTTATCGGCAGGCGATGTAAATTTGTCACAGATACCCCCTTAGTTTTCTATTTACTCAATATCATAAAATCCACCCTTTGTAAATAACATGTTAAATCCATGTTTGAAAAATTCACTGAAAAATTATAAATACTTAAGTTTTTAAGAACAATTTTAAAGGTGGATAAGTTGAATGGCATAAAAGTTATAATTAATAATTATTGGTTGCCAATCAAAATAACCCCATGAAATATTCACTTTTACTTCTTAGATTATCACTCGGTTTTTATTTTGCCTACGCAGGTCTTTCAAAAATTTTAAATCCAGAGTGGACTGCCGCAGGTTTTCTCAAAGGAGCCCAAACTTTCAAATCACTTTACGCATGGTTTGCTCTGCCCGCCAATATTGGCTGGGTCAATTTCATAAATGAATGGGGACTTCTTGTTGTGGGCGTGCTTTTAATATTAGGTTTTTGGGTTCGATACGCATCTATTGCCGGCATTGTTTTTATGGCTCTATATTATTTTCCGTCACTTAATTTTCCTCTGGCAGGCGAGCATGCTTATATAATTGACGAGCACATTATCTACATCACAGCACTGCTGACATTGATTGCCGGCCAGGCCGGCAATTACCTCGGTTTAGACGGCAGAAGATAGTTAAAAAAAAGACCGCTCCATTCCGTTTTCAACGGACATGGGCGGTCTTTTACACGTAGTTACAGGAAGCCAGTCATTTCAGTCTCCTTTCAGGCTCCTCAGAGTTTGGAGCGGGCTAACGATAGAGCTCCGCTCGGCCGTCGCAGATGAGGACGTAGTAGCCAGCCTTCTTGGCCTCGTCGATCCAGTGGCGGGCATTGAGGCCGCCGCCGAACATGATGAGGCCAACCTGCTTGAGCAGGCCTTTCTCGCGCTTCGCCAAAAAACTCACTTTTCACCACCTTTCAGGTCGGGAGTTTGTCTTGCAGGGGAGTAACTATTTGCTAATAGTATATACTAATATAAATATTTGTCAATACCTTGTAAATTTAAAAAGAAACTATAAGGGCGGCTCCCAAAAGGGCGATATTTTTCCAAAAGTTTATTTTTTCAGAAGCTTTTCTTTGCGGATCACTCTCTTTCCAGTATGCATGCATTTGGGGTGTAATGAGAGCAAGAAAAATTGCTATGAGTTTAGCTGATAAACTTGTATAAATATTGAAAGCAACCCCCAAGCCCCCAATTACTATCAAGGCACCAGTTAGAATGATTGCCCACTTGGAAGATGGGACTCCTTTTGATTTAGCATACGCTTGCATGCCGTCAAGATTTCTGAAATGCTCTAACCCCGAGAAGAAAAAGAATCCGCCAAAGATCAATCTGCCCAAAATTTCTAATATTTCCATATCATTGTTTGAATTAATAATATAAGTATTATATGAGTATATAAAAAAATGATTAAGTCTTACAGAGCTCCACTTTTGCTTTTAGTTATGTTTTTTTTGGCACCGGCTTTTATATTTGCCGGTGAAATCAGTGTGGCCAAGAACGTGTCTTTACAGAAAGAGACTGTTGTCAATGATGATTTTTACGCATTTGGAAATAACTCTGCAATCTCAGGAGAAGTCATGGGAGATTTAATAACTCTCGGTTTGAATGTTTTTTCATCAGGATCTGTTTCAGAGGATGCATTTATAATTGGAGCCAACGCAAATGTTTTTAGCAAAATTAAAGGCGATTTGCGTTTGATCGGAGCTAAAACTTATTTTGGCGGCGAGACCGGGAAAGACTTGGTAGTTCTTGCGCAGGAAATCCAGATTTTACCGGAAGCAAAAATCGGTAGAGACTTTATTGCACAGTCTGGAAGAGTTGTAATAAATGGCGCTGTTTCGGGTAAAGTAAAAATCGGCGGCGGCCATGTTTATATAAACGCTGAAATCGGTCAAGATGCGGATATAACAGCAAACAATATTGTGCTCGGGCCACAGGCACAAATTAGTGGAAATTTTTCCTATTCTTCCCGCAATAGCCCGCAAATTCAAGAAGGTGCCCAAATCGGAGGGGAGATAATAGTAAAACCGATTAAAGCGCAATCGCGATTAGAAAAAATCCTTCCCACAGTCTGGGGTACTTGGGGACTTATTCACTTTGCAATACTTCTTCTTTCTGCTCTTATTTTGCACGGGTTCTTCCGAAATATTTCTACACGATTCGTATCCCAATCAATTCATCATTTCTGGCATTCTCTTTTGCGTGGATTTATTTTTGTTATCGCTGTTCCCATCCTAATAGTTCTTGTATTTTTGACTTTTATTGGCATTCCGTTTGGGCTTTTGGGTATTGCTCTATATACTCTAGTTCTAGTATTTGCCTATGTTTACGCACCCGTGGTTACAGGTTCTCTTTTGTACCACTTATTTAAAATAGATGAGGCCATTGTTGTAAACTGGAAAACGATCATTATCGGAGTAATTATTACAATTATTTTTAGCTACATTCCTTATATTGGCCCAATTCTAAAATATGGGTTGCTTCTTGTGGCTCTCGGCGGAATCTACAGAGTTCTTTATGATAAATTCATAGAAACGAGATAAGCAATAACTAACAACTAACAACTAACAACTAACAACTGACAACTAACAACTGACTACAAACAACTATGGAAAATAAACAATTAAAAAATGTAATTTTGGTTCTTGGCTTTATTATTATTGTTCTTATAATTGGTTTTGGTTCTTCAAAAAAAATTGAAGATGTTTCAAATTTTGAAGAATGTGTTTTGGCTGGGAATCTTGTTATGGAATCATACCCAAGGCAATGCCGGACAAAGGATGGTAAGACCTTTACTGAAGATATTGGAAATGCTATTGAAAAAAGCAATTTGATCCAACTTGATATTCCTCGGCCAAATGATATTGTGGCAAGTCCCTTGGGGATTACTGGCAGAGCTCGGGGTAATTGGTACTTTGAAGCATCATTTCCTGCTGAAATAATAGATGCCAATGGAACAAGATTAGTTATTCTCCCTATTCAGGCGCAAGGCGAATGGATGACAACAGAATTTGTCCCATTTTCCGGCACTTTAACTTTTTCTATTCCTACTACGTCAACCGGCACTCTTATTTTGCACAAAGACAATCCATCTGGCCTCCCAGAAAACGATGACAGTCTGCGATTACCAATTAGATTTAAATAATCAACAAATATAGTCCCTTGGGGCAAACCCCGAGGTAATTACGGAACTCGCTTCGCTTATCTATTTCGCGCTGCAAACCGCGCAGTATCGGACTATATTATTTCATTACATGAACTGTACACTTTTCGCTCCGATAGTATCGGAGCTCAAAGTCTTGCGGAAGCTCCATGTATTCACTTCCTCACCTCGGCTCGGAAGTAAAAAAGTAAACTTTTTCATTTCACTATCAAAAGTATTTTTCTACTGAAAAATCTTTCGATCCTGTCTCGCACCGTTGTGCTCCGACCTTGCAAAAGCTCCATGTTTTCGCTTTTTCACTCTACGTCGCTAATAAAATTAAACATCTGAGGTTAAATATTCACAACCTCTGACGTTGAATTCTCTATTTGACGAGCGGGAGGTAAGATGAAAATCTTAGATATTCATTTTATCCAACTGACGTCGAAATAGGGGTTAATACCTTTATTTAGTATCTACAATTCTTCTGACAAAATTTATTCCGAATAAAATTATAACGGCAAGAATGAAAAAAGATACGCTAAAGTTAACTAATTTTAGGAAAACTCCAAGAATTAAAGGAACTAAAATATAAGCAATCGGTCTTGTCATCCTGAAAAGGCTGATAATGCTCACATTGCGCGCTCTAACGTGTTTGAAAAAGAATGACTCAGCTGTAATTTCAATAAAGCTTGCACCAGTGCGGGATAAGAAAAGAAGAGCAGTCCATAAAATAAAACTTTTTGTTGCAATAAAAGGCACCAAAAACATAGCTAGAGCAATTATTGCAAATCCAGCAAACATAAATTCCTTTTCCCCCCATTTTTTGTCCGCTAAGTATCCGACAGGAATTTCAAAGAGAATAAAGGGTAAAAGCATAATGGCAAACATCATTCCCAACTGCTGCCAGCTGAAGCCCACATACTCATGGAGGTAAATCGGCATGTAGATAACCATCCAAGCGTAAAAGATCTGCAGAAAAAGTTGAACCCAGCTGACATTGCGTAAATTTTTATCCCCCCCAACTTCCGCAATAGAATCTTTGAGTCCAATATGGTCAACACCTTGGTCTGGCACTCTGAGGTCCTTGAAGACAACACTAAGAAGAGGAATACAAAAAATTGCCGAGGTTATATAAACTAGAGTGAAGTTGCCCTCAAATGCCAGAAGGCCGACAATGAGGGGGGCAATAACAAGAATGGTATTTCCTAAAGTTAGAAATATTGCTCTTGTTTCTCCAGTGTCTTCTTCCCCCAGCATTGCCCCCTCAAGAAAAATATCCAGAGAGAACGCAATCATTGTAATTAAACCGGTATGCAGGACAAAAAATAATCCCGCTGTTGTCGGGCTATCAGCAAAAGCCATGCCAAGAGTAGCCAAGAATTCAAGAACTATTGCGGCAAGCAAGTAGTGAGCATTACCGAATCTGCGAAGGAATCTTGGAGCTTCCAAAAACATCAAAAGGCTTATGGCTGCACCTAAAATATAAAGATTTCCTACGCCGGATTTACTGAAGAATCCCTCAAGAAACGTGGAGTTAATGTAGATTACTAAATAATAGTGGAAAGCTAAAAGCAGATTAGCAAGGTAAATATAAGGAACGACTTTATTTCGCTTAGTGCTGAAGAAGAAATGCATTTAAATAATAATAACAAGAAACGATAAACAATAAACAAGAAATATGAATTTTTTCTTACACTCCCAATACCACTGGAATAATAATCGGTCTCTTTGCAGTCTTTTGATAAAGGTATCTTTCCACCGCTTCATTTAGAACTCTTTTGACAGTGTCAAAATCAACCGGATTCATGCCGACAGTTGTATTTTCAATTGTTCTTTTTATAAGGATTCTCGTATTTGAAAGAAGGTCTTGTGATTCTCTCAAATAGATAAATCCGCGAGAAATTATGTCCGGAGATTTTTTTAGTCTGCCGGTTTTAACATTTACACTTGCAATGATGACAACAAAGCCTTCTTCAGCAAGCATTTTTCGATCCCGCATGACAATTTCTTGTCCGCCTCCGATAGATAATCCGTCTACAAGAACTGGGTAACTGGGCGCCTTAACGGGGAGCATTGAAATACTTTTGCCATCTTCAGAAATCTCAACAACTGATCCGTTGTCCGGCACCACAACATTTTCTTTTGTTACACCTCTGCTGTAGGCAAGTTCGGCATGCTGGCGCAACATATAGTGGTTACCATGAACCGGCATGAAAAATTTATAGTCCATCTGATTGTGAATCCAACGTAGTTCCTCGCGGTTACCGTGTCCGGAAGCATGAACATCGGAATCAAGGTAAGTAATGATTTTTGCTTCAGAACGGTAAAGATTGTCCTTTAACTTTACAATTGCATTGTAGTTGGTAGGAATTATTGAAGACGAAAGTAAAATTGTATCGGTAGGACGCAATCGTAGGTATTTATGTGTCTTGTTTGCAATTCTCATAAGTGCGGCAAACTCTTCTCCTTGTGCCCCAGTTACTACCATCACAATCCTATCCGGCGGGTAGTTTTCAACTTCCTCAAGAGGAATTACGATTCCTTCCAAGTCAACCATTTTAAGCTGTCTGATTATTTCAACATTCGTCTTCATGGATCTTCCGTCCACGACAACTTTTTTATTGAGTTTCCGGCAGATGTTTAGAATTGCAATAATGCGCTCCACTTGGGAGGCGAAAGTGGAGATTATAAGGCGCGATGGGACTGCACGGATGATTTTTTCAATATTTTTTATGACAACAGATTCGGAGATAGAAAATCCGGGTTTTTCAATTGAAGTTGAGTCCATAGTCAGAAGCAGAACATTCATATTTTTGAACCTTTTATATTGTTCCACTTCTTCCTCTGTCGGTATGCCTTCAATGTTATCCACCCTGACGTCCTCAATAAATACGATATCTCCGATCGGAGTCTTTATAATAAGCCCCATTGAATCAGGAATTGTGTGAGAAATGGGGAAAGTCTCCACTTTGAATTCAGGCGAGATTGTAATAGTTTCACTACCTTCAATTATTTTCATATCAAGTTTTGGCAAATGGGGAAATTCCTCCTGCCGCTTCAAAATCATTATTGCTCCGAATTGGCGCGAATATATGGGAGGATTTCCGATATTTGGCATTATGTAGGGAATTCCGCCGATGTGGTCAAGGTGGCCGTGAGTAATAAATACAGCTTTGATTTTTTCTTTTCTTTCCTCGAGATATTTGGCATTCGGAAGAATAAAATCAATACCTGGGGTCTCTTCTTCTCTAAACTGGAATCCGCAATCAACAACAATTATATTGTCTTTATACTCAACAGCGGTCATATTCTGTCCGATTTCCTCTACCCCACCAAGAGGAATAATTCTTATATTATTTCCTGCCGGCGGTATGACTACCGTCTCTTTATCAGTGACCGAATTTGTTTGTCTATGCCTCATTGACGGGCTTGGGCGTCTGCCGAATCTTCTTGGAGACATTCCTCTTGATGAAGAGAAACTTCCTCTTCTGCTGTAAGATGATGATCTATTTGGATTTATATTTGGTTCCATTTTTATTAATAATAATTATTATTAGCTATAATTCGTATCATTCGATCTAATTCGTAACATTCGTACTAAATATTTTCCATACCCTTGTTGTTTGCATATACCAATTTTCAATATCTGTAAATCTTTCGGACGCTGTTGTAACAGTGCCAAGTTTTATTCCCTTGATTTTTTCCGGAACAACATAGAGGAACTGTGGTGAGTAAACAAAGACGGCGGGAACGTCAGCTTCTATCTCTTTGAGAAACATTTCATACTTTGCATCACGTATCTCTATATTCGATGCCGCTCTTGCTTCCTCCAGAAGTTTATCAGCCCTGTTATTTACATACATTGCTACGTTTAATCCCGGGTCATTACGTTGGGAGGAGTGCCAGAATGGGTAAATATCCCTATCGCGTCCGATTATCTCGCCAAAAAATAGTGCATCATATTTTCTTGGTCTTATGATATTTTGGTTGAGATCCCCCGTTTCATAAATGGCCAGTGTAACTTCAGCTCCAATTTTTTGCCAGTCTGAAATGAGTTTTTCTGCTGTGGCCTTAAGTTCCGGCGCTTCGCTAGTTGAGATGGTAAAAGAAAGTTTCAATGTTGCCGATTTTGTCTTTTTTTCCATGATCCCCGTTGTTGAAGAAAGTTTCCAACCCGCCTTTGTTAGAATTTCTTTTGCTTTTTCAGTCCTATCTCCCACAAAACCATTTTTTATTGATGTATTTGGAATAGGTGATGAAATTTCTTGGCCGTAACCTTTAAGCACCTCGTTAACAATTGAACTTTTATCCGCTGAAATATCGAGCGCTTGACGCAGGGCCTTTTCAGCAAAAATATTTGCTTGATTCTGATTGAAAAAAACTGCAAATATACGAGGTTGTAGCGTTCTTTCAACTCTGAAATTCTTTTTGAGATCTTTGGCTGCCTGTGAGGAAATATTTGCACTATTTATCTCACCACTTCTTAACGCATCAATTAAATCATTCTCATTTGAATAAAATTTTATGTTGACAGTAGGAATGTAGGGCTTCCTAACTGCATAATTTCTGAAAGATTTCAGACTATATTCACTAGGTAATCCAGAAGAATTTTTTTTGACACTTCCAACTTTATAGGGGCCGGAACCAACCGGATTAATATTGAGATCACTGAAAGCGAATTCATCGGCGCTGACATTTTTCCAAAGTTTTTTTGGCAGGATTCCAAGTGTTGCATTTGAGAGGAACGGTCCATAAGGTTGCTTTAGTACTAATCTGATTTCTCTTTCATTTATTTTTTCAATACTCACCCCATCCCAACTAGCTCTTCTTGGACTTTTGAGAGTTGGATCCTGAGCTTTAGTAATTGTAAATTCAATATCATCTGTTGTAACTTTTGATCCGTCGTGAAATTTTAGGTTTTCTTTGAGTTTGAAATCGTAAACGAGCCCATCTTCTGAAATACTATAATTTTCCACCAAGTCAGGGACTAAGTTTCCTTCGGGTGTTGCTTTAAGTAGTCCAGAATAAATTAATGAAGTCAGATCTTTATCAGCCTCACTTATTGAAAGAAGTGGGTTAATAAATCGAGCACTTCCAACAACTCCCTCTTTGATTTTTCCTCCCTCAGTGGGAACTTCAAAAGAAAAAGATGCACTGACTTTATATAAAAGTAGAAATGTTGAAACAGAAAAAAGAAATACAAGAATCCAAAAAACAACTTTTTCAGTTAGTGAGAACGAAGAAAAAGCTCTCTGAAATGATTCTTCTTTTGGAAATTTAAATTGAGAAAACAAATTCATCCCGTTAGAAGCAGGTCGCGGTCAACGCTTCCTGAATAAAGTTATTTTGATAATCTATCGATGTACTCATTTTAAAAATTTAGTAAATTTTATAAACTGCGACCGCGGCTTCTAACGGGATTCATAGTCTTTAATCAAGAGATCTGTTATAGGTTGAGAATTGCTTGCCCCCCAACTTTCTCTAAAAATTTTTTGAGGGTAAGTTCTTAGTTGCTTATTAATTCTACTGCAAAAATAAACCTGCCAGCGCAGATATAGCAAAAAGTATTCCTACTATTATCGTAAGCCTGAAGATAAATTTTTCAGCTCCTCTTCTTTCAAAATTAGCTCCTCCAAGGTCACTTCCTCCGAATGCCGAGCCAAGTGATGCTTCAGATCTCTGTAAAAGAATGCCTCCAATTAGGAGAACTGAAAGGAGTATCTGAAAATAGGGCAGAACTGCAGATATACTCATGGCAACATTATATTTTAATAAAAATATATTGCAACCATTCCGCAAATTATGGCTATTTTAAGCCATTTATTTGATGTTCTATGTTTCATGTTCTATATTTTATGTTCTTCTGCTTGACATATAAATTGAGTATGCTATAATGCTACTGTAACAGTTCTATAGTAGCTTTCTGAAGTTTTCGAAGCATAACGCAATATTTCCCCACGGGGAGGAAAGGCAAGGGGCCCATGGCCCAGAGTCAAAAGCAGGAGAAGAGGTTGGAGTTCGCACCCAATCTCCTCGGCCTCGCGGCGATCGCCAAGGAGGTGGTGTGGTTCTACAAGCTCGGCGAGGGGACTCGGAATGAGTTCGGGCTCGCGGGTTTTCACCTCTCGGACGACCTTGTGGGGCGGTTCCATGACTTCCGCGATGGGGCCAAAGACCTCAAGGGGCGGGACGAAGCCGGGATGAATCCTCCCGAATCCGATTTCCGCAAGGTTATCGGTGCCGGAAAGGTCTTGCGCGATGATATGCGCAAGGTGCTCCTGGCCTTCATCGGGGGGTCACCCAAGTTCTTCGCTGGGCGGCTGGATTACATCCAGCGTCATGCCCCCGAGGCGTGGGCGGACTACGCAGACGCGGCGGTAGCGAAGCTCGATGAGCTTCGCGAAGCGCTGGAGTCTCGCGAAGGACCCCGCGAGGCCGACAAGGTTCGTGCCTCCGAAGGGACCCTCGTCGAGCTCTACCGGCAGATGGGCGAGGAAATCGCCCGTCTCCAAGGAGCGGCGGACGAGGAGGTGAAGGACGCCAAGCGTGCGAAGAAGCACTCGCGCGCCGGCCAGGCGGTGGAGGACGCTTTCGCCGATCTCTGATCGACGAAGGTGGTAGTAACAAGGGCTCACGAAGTTGTGGGCCCTTTTTGTTTTGTAAAAATTAAAATTTGACAGCAAGTGGGCTCTCTCTATAATATAACCCTCATAAAATAACTTTTATAAATATGGCTAAGGAAAATAAAAAGAAATCTATCGGTCTTAAACCTTTGGGTGATAAAGTGATTCTTAAGGAGATTAAAGAAAAAGAAAAAAGTACTTCAGGAATTTATATTCCAGAAAACGTAAAGGAAGACAAAAGCACAAAACAAGGAGAGGTAATAGCGGTAGGTGAGGGACGTTTTGAGGGTGGCAAACTTATACCAGTCAAATTAAAAGTCGGGGACAAAGTTTTATATCAATGGGGAGATAATGTAAGTTACAAGGGTGAAGAATATGTAATTGTACGAGAAAGCGAAATAATCGCTTTATTAAAATAATTTATTTTTTACCTTTTTTCCTTTTAACTTTTATCTTTTAAAACCATGTCAAAAAAAATAATTTTTAATGAAGAGGCTCGAAAAGCACTGAAAAAGGGAGTTGATACTGTTGCTGATGCAGTCAAAATTACTCTTGGTCCCAGAGGAAGAAATGTTGTTCTTGATAAAGGATATGGCGCTCCAACAATCACTAATGACGGGGTAACAATTGCCAAAGAAATTGATCTCAAAGACAAGTTTGAAAATATGGGGGCAGAGATTGTTAAAGAAGTTGCAACAAAAACAAATGATGTGGCAGGAGATGGTACAACAACTTCTGTTCTTTTGGCACAAGCCTTAATAGGGGGCGGATTTAAAAAAACTACTCTTGGAGTAAATGCTCTGGGAATTCGTCTTGGCATGGAAGAAGCTTTAAAGGATGCGCTAGATGAGCTGCGCAAAATGGCAAAAGAAATAAAAAGTGATTCAGAAATCAAGCAAGTTGCCACAATTTCCGCTGAATCAGATGAGCTCGGTAAAATTATTGCCGATACAATTAAGAAAGTCGGCAAGGACGGTGTTGTAACAGTGGAGGAGTCCCAGACAATGGGAGTTGAGTCAGAAGTAGTAGAAGGCCTTCAGTTTGATAAAGGCTATGTTTCTCCTTATATGATTACTAATACAGAAAGGATGGAAGCAGAATATAAAGACGTGCCGATTCTAATTACTGATAAAAAAATTTCAGCAATTAAGGAAATCCTTCCGCTTCTGGAAAAAATGGCTCAATCTGGCAAAAAGGAATTAATAATCATTGCAGAGGATGTTGATGGTGAAGCTTTAACTACCTTTGTTTTGAATAAATTAAGAGGCGGCTTCAGTGTTTTGGCAGTTAAGACTCCCGGCTACGGTGACAGGAAAAAAGACATGCTGATTGATATCGCCACAGTTGTTGGGGCACAGGTTGTTTCAGATGAGTTGGGTGGGAAGCTTGAAACTGCCCCGCTTGATGTGTTGGGTAGAGCAGCCAAAGTAATTGCAAACAAAGATGCAACTACAATTGTTGGCGGAAAAGGTAAAAAATCTGATATTGAAGCAAGACTCTCATCACTTCGCTCTCAATTGCAAAACACAGATTCAAAGTTTGATAAGGAAAAAATTGAGGAAAGAATTGCCAAACTCTCAGGCGGGGTTGCTGTCATAAGAGTGGGCGCAGCCACTGAAACAGAGATGAAATATTTAAAACTCAAAACCGAAGATGCAGTGAACGCTACCAAGGCGGCAATTGAGGAGGGAATCGTGGCGGGGGGTGGCACTGCTCTTGTTAAGGTTGCAAAACGTCTTAGAGATAAACATCAGGAAAAAAGTTCAAAAAATCTTCCTGACTCAGAATTTAATGCTGGATACCACATTGTAGTAGACGCCCTCAAGTTTCCTCTCAAACAGATCGCTATTAATTCGGGTCGCGATGATGGCTCGCATATCGTTGAGACTGTTGCCGCTGGCTCTGCCACGGGCGGATATGACGCTCTGCAGAATGAATTTGTAAAAGATATGTTTGAGGCGGGTATTATTGATCCTGTAAAAGTTACTCGTCTAGCTTTACAGAATGCAGTTTCGGCTGCAGGAATCCTTCTTACTACTGAAGTGGCAATTGCCGAAGAGCCAAAAGAAGAAAAACCAATGCCGCCAATGGGTGGTGGAATGGACGACTACTAAAAACACCCCTAACGGGGTGTGGTTAAATGGGTAAATGAGACACTACCCTTTGGACTGGACTCATTATCCGGCTTTCTAGTAAGGCTAAAAAGCATAAGCAAAAGAAAGATTGCAAACAAAAGAAGGAATATTCCTTTGAGTAAAAAGATTCTTTCAATTTTATCTGCCATTGCGCCCCCCGGATCGATCTTTTCTAATCTAATCATAAACTGAAAATGAAAAAAAGTCCGGGAAGAAATGGTATAATTAATATTATTTATTATTAATAAAACAAATGATAATTATTTTAATAATTCTTGCTGTAATTGTACTTTGGGCTATATTTGCTTATAACCGTTTCGTCTCTTTGATCAACAGGGCAAAAGAGGCGTGGGCTGATATTGATGTACAGCTCAAACGCAGATATGATCTTATCCCTAATTTAGTTGAATCAGTAAAAGGTTATGCCACACACGAAAAGACTGCATTTGAAAATGTAACCCGTGCGCGCTCTGCCGCTATGGGCGCTCAGGGACCTGCGGAAAAGGGCGCTGCGGAAAATATGCTGACAGGGGCGCTGAAATCTATATTTGCGATTGCCGAAGCTTATCCGGAATTAAAAGCCAATCAGAATTTTCTTCAGCTTCAGAATGAATTATCTGATACGGAAAATAAAATTCAGGCAGCGCGCCGCTTTTACAATACCAATGTCCGCGACCTCAATACTAAAGTTGAAAGTTTTCCGTCAAATTTGATTGCCAATCTTTTCCGTTTCGGAAAAAAGGAATTTTTCGAGCTTTCAGAAACTGAAGCCGCAGCCCGCGAACCAGTTGCTGTAAAATTTTAGCTATAAATTAAATAATGAATTTCAATAGTGCAAAAATTAGCGAAATTCGTGAAGAGAATATCAGGAGAAAAGAAAAATTTAAAAGAAAGTATTTACCGTATCTGAAAGTCTGGTATTTTTTAGTAGCAATTTTGATTTTATTAGCTTTTTTAGCAAATATAGATTTCCTTAAAGACCTAGCAGAACAAACGCCGTTCACAGCCTTTTCATTGTTTTTTATTTTTCCTGTGGTTATATATTTTTTCGGATATAATCGCCCTTGGAGAGAGGGTGGCGAAAATTTGATGAAAATTATAGCAAATGAAAACCACGGCACTTATGACCCAAAAATATTTTTTAATTTTGAAAATGAAAATGCTGCTATGTTTAAGCAGGGACATAGTAGGACTGCAAAAAACAAAATTACGTTTACAAAAAACAGTGGGGAAACAATCAGACTTTTCTTTTACAGTTTTGAAAAAAATTATGGAAAGAACAAAAGAACATATAATTATTTAATCTACTCAATAAGCTTTGCAAGCAATTTTCCCCATTTATATCTTAATTATAAAAATAATAAATATGAGCTTAATATTGGCGAAAAACTGTCTTTGCCTACAGAATTTGAAAAAAAGTTTACATTAAGCATACCCCGTGGTTATCATATTGAGGCACTACAGGTTTTTACACCGGATGTCCTGGAAGAAATTTTAAGATTGTCGATAGTAAGCGATATAGAGATAGTAGGTAATGAAATCATTTTCTTTTTGGAAGGCTTGTGGAGTGTTAACGATATATTTAGAGGTTTAGATATTTTAGAGAAGGAATTTAATAGCATAGAAAAGGTTGTTAATTTACTTAAACCCAAGCTCGAAAAAGTAAGATGGCAACAGATAGGGGACAGGTCCGCAATAATGGCTTGATTAATTTGATATGTCAGTAAATATTTACACAAATCAGGACAAAAACATCCGCAAGACTTGGATATTCATGTCATTCTTTTTTATTCTACTTATTTTAATCGGCTGGGTTTTTAGCCGTGTTTATGGTAATCTATCAATTCTTTTTTTCTTTGTTATTTTTTCAGTTCTTTTAAATGTAATAAGTTACTGGTACTCCGACAAAATTGTCCTCAAACTTCATAAGGCAAAAGAGGCGACAAGAGAGGAATATTTTGATCTATGGAATGCAGTTGAGAATCTTTCAATTACTGCAGGACTGCCGATGCCAAAAATTTATGTAATAGATGACCCTGCGCCCAACGCTTTTGCAACAGGAAGAAACAAGGAACACGCTGTTGTTGCTGTGACAACGGGGATTCTTGAAATATTAAATAAGCAGGAACTTGAAGGTGTGGTTGCTCATGAACTCTCCCATATTGGTAATCGCGATATCTTACTTTCCACTGTAGTTGTTGTTCTTGTCGGATTTATAACACTAGTTTCAGACTTTTTTTTGAGGACAGCTAGTTTTGGTGGTGGCAGAAGCAGTAAAGGAAACCAAATTCAGGCAATTCTTTTTGTGGCGGGAATTATTCTTGCCATTCTTTCTCCTTTTATTGCAACTTTGATTCAGCTTGCGATCTCGCGTAAAAGAGAATTTCTTGCCGATGCAAGCGGCGCACTCCTTACTCGTTACCCTGAAGGGCTTGCTAACGCCTTGCGTAAAATTTCAAAAGTCGGAATAAAAATGAAAACCGCCAATCATGCAACGGCCCATCTTTTTATCTCCAATCCTTTTGGTGCCAACAAAACTAGAGGTTTATTTTCTACCCACCCACCAGTAAATGAAAGAATACGTGCATTAATTGGAGGTCAAGATGATAATTCAAGCCCGCTTGCCTCGTAGCCAAAGCGAAGCTTTGTGGTGTGGGGTTGAGGAAAGGTTTCAGCCTTAATTTGAGATAGATACCAATAAGAAATTTTATCAATCCACCTGCTGATAACTGATCTGCATATAACTGATCAACTTGATAACTGATATAATATAATTTTACCATCTACGCCATGGCGTAGATGGTAGTAGTATTATTTTATGGACAGAATAAATTTATGAAAAAAGGGAAAAAATCTTACAAAGGTGTGCCCCTTGGTAATTTTAACCTACCTGATCCAAATATTTTCAGTTTGGTTAAAAAAAGGAAGCGAGTTCTCGAGAGTATTTCAAGACGGCATTATCTGCGTTCTTTTACAAATTATAATGTGAAGGGTTCTACAAAAAACTTATTAGTTATTTACGATGTTCCTCACACAATGAAAAAAGAGCGAGATTGGTTTCGCCGTCAACTTAAGAGCTTTGATTTTGTCATGATTCAGAAGAGTGTCTGGGTTGGTCCATCTTTGCCGCTAGATTTTACTGATTATGTGAAAAGAATTGGTTTAGGAAAATCATTCAAGACTTATAAATTGAAAATAAAGTAATCATGTTTGATTATATATGGTTCTTCATCTACGCCATGGCGTAGATGATAAGAAAGAGATTCATATTAAATGATGGTATAATTTATAAAAAGAGATGTCTGACGTTGATGAATTAAAAAATAAAATTACTGAACTTGAAAAGCAAGTTAAAAATCTGGAAAAAGATTTAATTCACGATTCTCTCACCGGACTAAAAACTCGAAAATTTTTTGAAGAGGAGATAGATACTTATTTAGATGCTATTGCAAATTTAGATAAAAGTAATCGAAAAGAGTGGTTTGGTTTCAGAAATTTAAGCATTTTATTTTTTGATTTAGATCATTTTAAAAAAATTAATGATCAATTCGGACATGCTGTTGGAGACGAGATTTTAAAAAAAGTATCAGAGACAATAATGATTTCCCTACGAGGTGGAGACACAGCAGCTAGATGGGGAGGAGAAGAGATTGTAGTTTCTCTCTTGGGTGCCAATGAAGATGATGCAGCAAAGAAGGGGCAAGAATTGCTTCAGGAGATTCAAAATTTAAAGTTTAGTTCGTCTGACTTAGCTGTAACGGCCAGTATCGGGGTAGCCACAGCAACTTCGGGTATGAATTGCCAGGGTATAGTTGCCTGCGCTGATAAGGCATTGTACAGAGCAAAAGAAACCGGAAGAAATAGACTTGTGAAATATTCTGAACTTGAATAATTATCAGGTCTTTTTATATTCTCTTAAAATTCTTTTAATATTATTTTTGGCTTTGGTGTGAAATTTATCAGAAGAATATTCCGGAGTGAGTTTAATTTTCGGTTTTAGATATGCGTCGACAAGCTCAGTCCAGCCCTTTAGCGGAAAATCACTATTACCATAAAGTATTTTATATTCTCTACGGATCTTATCACTGGCTTTTTTAAATTCCTTAAAACTTGAAGTAAAAGATCTTAAATCTGCTGCGCGCATTATTTTTTGTTCATTTGTTTTTAATTGGCCGTTTTTTTTGGTTGCTAAAATTGTATTTATTACAGCTTTGATTTTTGAATCCGGATATTTATATTTTTTGAGCGCTTTTCTAGCGATTTTTGCACTGTGTTCTTCCTTGTTTTCTTTTACGTCAGCATAACCCGCGTCATGAAATAAAGCTGCTATTTCAACGACTTCAGAATCGACAGGAACTTTATACTTTCTGCATCTTTCTACTAATTCCAATGCATTACTCCTGACCTTTTTTGCATGATTCCAGTTATGATAGGGTAGTTTGCTGTAATATTTTTTAGCAACATTTTCAATTTTTTTAATCACAGTCTTTAAAATATAGCATAAGCGCTCTCTTTTCTATTTGAACTTTTTTGATAGTATCTGTCCAATTATGATGACAAAAGTCATATGTATTGAGGGAATGACTAGCACTGGTAAAACTACTCTGGTCGCCAAAATTTCAGAATTCCTTAATAAAAAAAATAAAACTAACCTGATTGTTTATGAGAAAGCTTATGAGTCTTTTAAGCAAATAATTTCCAAATGGAGTAATGAGGGGCGTAACGAACAATTTTCTAAAGAATTTATATTAGATGTAGCCAAAGCAAGAGGTGAGGTTCATGAAAAATATTTATTACCTTTAATCGGTAAGATAGATTATTTAATTTTTGATAGATGTTTTTACACCTCAGCAATATATCAGGCAAATAAAAATTTTTCTGTTGATAATATTATTAATATTAACTTAGCTAGTGGAGCGATAAAGCCGAATTTTGGAGTAATCTTATTGTGCTCGGCAGAAACCGTTCTTTGTAGAGCAAAAGTTAGAGATGATAAAAAATATTATAATAATTATACGATAGATGAAATTTTGGCGAAAATCGAGAGACGAAGAAAATTATATATTGAGTTAGCGCAAAAACATCCCGAACTTTATCTAATTGACCACGAGGGTACTGAAGACGAGATGTTTGAGATTGCCAAAAACAAACTAGGACTTTAGAATGAAAAAAAGTATTAATCTCAACAAGTTTAATGGTCTAGAAAGGGCACTCAAAGATACTCAAAAATTTGATATCCTAGTTAAAAATGCCTACAAGACAACTGCAAAAGAGATTTTTAACAAGCAAAATCCATCAGGTCTCGCTCTTTATACGTATGGTTCACCAGGTAGAATCGAATTGGTTGGAAGAGAATCCGATGCAGATATTTTTTTAGTTGAGAAGAGAAGATCAGTTGAATCAGAAAAATTTAGAGAGTTACTTACAAGGAAGTTAGATAAGTTCAATTTTTCTAAAGTAGATTTGCCTCCATGGGGCACTTTTGACGAAGTAGAGACGTACCTCAAGAAGAGTCTAATTGAAGGAAATCAGATCTTAGAAACAAGATTTATTATTGGCAATAAAAATGTACATAAAAAGTTTGAGTTGCAGAAAATTAAATTCAACTCTATTGAGAGAGAACAAAAAAATTTTATATTTAACAGATTCTATTTGAACCAGTATTTTAGACAAAGGGTACGGGATAATGCCCTAAATATAAAATACTGTCATGGGGGGACCAGAGATTTGTTGTTTGTATCTTGGTATGAGAGATATATTAAAATGCTTGATAGGAATAATGATTCTATTAAATATGAACCGCGGGTTAAAACTGGTTTAAAAAAATTAGAAGGTAAGGGAATAATTACAAAAAAAGAATTAGAAAGAGTTATAAAAGCGATAAATTTTTATATAAATTTTAGATCTGATGTCTTAAAGATAAACGACGGAACTTCTGATAATGGGTTAACTTTTTTAGATGATAAAACATTACACAGGTTAACTAAAATAGGATACCCAAGCCCGTTGGTAACAAGAGAAAATTTTGAAATGCACAGAGATGCAATAAAAAAAATTATAGAACTTGTGTGGTTGGATTTTATTGAACGTACAAACCAAGTTAAGGGTGGTAATTGGATAAATAAGTTTATAAGTGCCTATGATAGTAATACTTCTAAATCTGTCAGATCAAAACTTATTTCAGATGACCCATTGATTAACATCGCTTTAATTTGGGGTGCAAGTGAGTCTAAACAAAAAGAATTATTTGAAAATTTTGAAAAAAAATATAAAAACTCAACTGATTGGGCAACAATAGGCTCAATAGTTTGCAGTCCTCTTTGTAGTCCCAAAACTTTACATAATTTTGGCACAGGCCAAGCAAAAGAAAGAGGTTATGGTTATTTATTAAGAATCATTGCTCGCAACCGAAATGTAAGTAATCAAACTTTAAAAAGCATTGCTGATGATGGTGGGCTTGAACAGAGGTATAAAGAAGTCGCAAGGGCGGCACTTGATGGGGGAAACAAAAATGCAAACAATCAGGTCTAAAATTTTATGAGCTAATACAGAAAATTAAGTAAGGATAATATGAAAAGAGAAAGTAAATACGAATCAAGTATTACTATAAGTGTAACTGGTGAAAAATTTGTATTAAAAAACTTTTTTGAATAATGTTCTATAAAACCATTATTGTATGAAGAATCTGGATTATATTGTTTGAGGAATTTATTTTCCAGCCTAGTTATCCAGCAATACCCCTTAAAAGGGATCCATGACAAAAAAGTTGAAATTGCGAGCACAAGAGCAACTTTATACCACCAAGAAATTAAAAAAAGCAGAGGCAGGCTGACTATTACAATCAAAATATAGAAAAGATGCATCCATGCTACAAGACCAGCTTTTTGTTTATAAGTCATAAGTTTTTAATAAAGTATTCTGGTTACTTCCACATTTTTTGTGGAGAAGTGTGAGACAGGAAACATGGCGGAGGGGGACCCGAAATATTTAATTAAAAATACTTAACCAAGGTTTTTAAAAAGATCAGCCTCACGGATACTAAATTTTTCTCCCTCCTCCCAAATAGTTAGCGATACCCCGCTACTGTTAGCGGATATTTCTACTTCTGGCAACTCAACTTTTTTACAGCACGGTCTTATCCCAAGACACTGAAAAGCCTCTGACAAATGCACTTTTAGATCCAGTGCTGGTTGACCGAGCAGAAATATATACCCCCGAGTTGCAACATTTATTGACGCGTCTGGCGACCAGTAACGCCAAAGTGTCGGGTCATTATAAATGTTTGGCGACTTTACATTTGCAGGTAGTCCTGTCTCCGGGTAAACATCGCTTGGAGAAAAAAGGCCCGGTTTGCCCTCTGGGATTTTGACCTCGCTTTTCTCCCCTTGATAATTGTATTCAATTTCAACAACAGAGTCTTCATAAACAAAACTTGTTTTGCCGCGAATAATTTCAGGCTTGTGGGTCAGTGAATTATTCTCCTCAATTATTGTGTGAAGAAACTCAACAAACCCGTCACTTTTGAGTTGGCCGAGCATCTGGTTGTCGGAAACACTTTTTGCGTCATTGTAGACATTCCAATATTCCGGCAGACTCATCGCTTCAAATCCGAGCTCATCAAGAAGTCTAATAGCCTCTCCATAGGTAACATGGTTTATTCTTTCCTGGTTATCCGATGATAGTTTGATCCCAAGTGATAGCGCAGCATCTCTTACTCTTTTGGTATTTTTTAAAAACTCTCTCTTTGCGTATAAGCCGGACGCGGGTGAGAAGAAAAATCTGTTGAAAGCCGTAGCCACAGGATCAAAAAGCGGGACAACGCGCTTTCGTGACAACTGATCGCCTACTCCCCAAAACTCAATATACTCCCTCGTTACTGACATGGATTCCTTTCCTTTGAAAGTGCTGTGAATGATAGTTTTGAGTAAAGTAAACATCGTTTCATTGAATTCTCTGAAAATGTTTTCATTGAATATGAGATATACTCTCTCGCGGTTTATAGTGCTGTTATCATCAAGATAATCAACAAGTTTAATGAGCGTCAGAGGCAAGTTCTTGTCCGCATTATTTCTATGAGCAAGTTTGACAAGATTATCCGCAAGTTCTGGTTTAAGAACAGACCCTCTGCTGTCAAAAAAGTGTTTGACTTTTGCGACGGCGAAGCCGAAAAATTGCCAATCTTCTTTGTAATCACGCGCAAACAAATCTTCAGCGTCGTCACTATTAAGTAATTTGCTCATCAAATCGTGGAAAAATTCTCCGTCGCTTTGAACCTCCGCGATATTTTTCAGATCATCCATGATTAAGACGTCCCTTTGTGTCATTTTATATGGGGAGCGGTTCTCCGTGTCCATTAGTGTTGCCCCGTAGAGTATTCTGGCTAAATCGCCTGGGATAGTGAGGCCAAGGCCATAGATACGCTCCACAATCAAAGCTGACGTTGAGCCAATAAATTCAATTGTTTTCGGTATCTCTTGTCTCAGAGCAATAGCCGAGGGGATATGGTGATCAACTATTGAAATAACAAATTTTTGTATCAATGGATTCAAACTATGGTCAGTCATTATCCATCTGGCCTGACCTAAATGCAAAATATTTTGATAGAGTTTTTCTCCGGTAAAAACTATTCTCGCGGTCAACTTCTCGCCCAGAAGTCTTGAAATTTCTAATGGCATTTTATATCCCTCTACAACCGGCACAAAGACAACTCTTTTTCCGTCAGCGATATGATTCCTATATGCTTCAAAAAGACAACTTACTACCGCGTCCGTATCAGGATTTTTATGTCCGATAACAAAGACAATCGGATAAGTCTTGCACAAGGCCTCCTCCAACCTCTGCCTGCTCGTCATTACAAATGTGGCAAAATCCTCATAAGTAATATCTGAATCAATCCCCCAGCTTTTTCTGGCAATGTCCTGTATTTCCAAAAACTCTTCACTTTTATCCTCTTTTCTGGCAAGGAGTGTGATTAGCCCGGCAATTTCAACCAGTTTCTCCCTTATTTTATATATTTTAGTTTCCTGTGATCTGGAAAATAAATATCCGTAATTCTTTATAAAAAGCAAAAATTCTGAACGCGACTTATAAAAAGATTCATACTCTCCGGTCTCTACGATATTTTTAAATCGCGAGATCAATATCTCTGCCTTTTTTGTTATATCGGGATCAATACTCTCTTCAAGCGGCGCTTTCCGGCATTCTCTTATTAATAAATTCGGCTGGCGGGCGTCTATCGGAATGCCTAAGTCCAAAGAAGGTTTGCCGACAGAAGTAACCCATCCTCTGACGCCTGCCGCTACATAATCGTAATCGCAAAACGACCAATATTTCCATGTTGTAGCGTGTTTTTCCCTGTTTAACTCCACTCTTTTCGGAAGTCCGGTATCTAAATCAATTTCATCTGTATTGAACCAGCCGGGATGTCCGTAAGGCATTTGAACCCATTTTCTTTTTCCGCTATAAGTATTTTTTCCTTCTTTATTTATTACCTCAATATCCTCAATAACTGACTCTTTATTTTCAAAAACACTGTTAAGCCATTCGGCATAACGGTCAGATTGCAATTGAGTTAAGAGTTCAACTTCATTAGCGGCTCGGACTTCGGCCATTATAAGCCAGTACTCTTTTACACTCATCATTGTTGCGCCAAAACTTTTGAGTAATTGTACAGACTCTAGGAAGTCAAGATTATTAATTCTTCCCTCATCATCCCAATGAAGTTTAACTCCGCACTGAGATGCTGCCGCAATAACTCTGGCGTCAATTCGCAGTGGGCCTCGCGCTACATAGAGTCCGGTTGATTTTGAATAAAAATATCCACTTTCCATAAATAGAATTAGTTAGATATATGCAATATTTTAACATTATTAATTTTTAACGAGATAAACTATCCGCATTTGTAAATTTCTAGCTTGCAATAGTAAAACCTGAAACATTTCGCGATACGAAATGAACGGGCAACGATTCTCATGTTCATGGCGGAGGGTGAAAGATTCGTCCCGAAACATGCTGGGGGGTGAGACCCGAAATATCCCGCTTAGCGGGATGAACGGGCATGGATTCTCCCGAACATGGCGGAGGAGAAGGGATTCGAACCCTTGATACCGTTTCCGGTATACGTCCTTTCCAGGGACGCCGATTCAACCACTCTCGCACTCCTCCTCCGCAATTATCACGAGATCACTCTGTTTACCCATTAACTTTACGACAGTAAAGTTTTTTGGGCCACCCCTCCATTAATTTCAATAATATAACACTATATTTTTTAAAATTTCAAAAATTTTGATATGGGATTTACAGTACTTGCAATATTTTCTAATACATGGTATCGTTTCAATACATGAATCTAATCATGTCACAAAAAAATATATTCAAAACCGCGCCCAGCAGAGCGGTTACTCTTGGTGTATCTTATATATCAGAGTGGCATTTTGTTTTAAGTATTTGATTATCTCTACTTAATCGAGTTTTTGAAACAGCGTGCCGAGGCACGCTGTATAGTTCTTTAATGTTCTTTCACACAAACTCATAAACTCACAGACAAGGAGAAACTGATGAAGGCTCAAAGCGAGAGGCGCAATCCGCTTCTCTATCTGTTTGGCAAAACTTGGCGGTATTCAGAGGGAAATCGGGGCAAGGTGGTGTGGTATTGGATCATGTTTATTGTGGCCAATACCGTCAACCTTATTGGCCCCCCATTGGCATTAGCCAAGATTATGAACATAATCCAAAAAGAGGGAGTAACAACTGGCAACATTCGAGTACTGATCGGACTCCTCTCGTTGACTCTTCTTTTTGAGCTTGTCTTCTGGTCTTTCCATGGACCTGCGCGCTGTATTGAACGCTACAATGCTTTCAAGGTGCGGCTCAATTACAGACGATTTCTTCTGAAGGGTGTTATGACACTCCCGATGGAGTGGCATGTGGATCATCATTCTGGGGATACGATTGACAAAATTGAAAAGGGGACAAATGCGATATTCTCATTCTCTGGAGACTCTTTCGAGATAATTTACGCTATCGTCCAACTTGTCGTAAGTTACTTTATACTTGCATACTTTTCTCCGCCGGCAGCATTTATTGTTCTAGTGATGATTCTCATCTCAGCATGGATAACAATTCGCTTCGACAAAGTAATGGTCAGCCAATACGAAGAGCTTAATCGTGCAGAGAATCAGATCTCGGAGAGCGTGTTTGACGCCGTAAGTAATATTACGACTGTAATTATTCTGCGTGTTGAGAAACTGGTCTTCAGTGCGATTATGAAGAAAGTTGAGAAGCCGTTTGAACTCTTTAAGCACAATCAACGCTTGGGTGAAACGAAATGGTTTCTTACAAGCATTTGCTGCTCGGTGATGGTAATCGTAGTTATGTCAGTGTATTTCTGGCAAAACATCGGTACAGCTCAAGGTGTCTTGATAGGAAGTGTATTTCTACTCATTAAATACCTTGATCGTATTAGTGAGATTTTTTTCCAGTTCACACAAATGTATAGTGAAGTACTCAAACGTAAAACACTGATCACAAATTCCGAGAAACTCACCAAGGACTTTAGGACAGAAAACTTTACTAACCATGTATTGCCCGAGAATTGGCAGCGTTTGGAGGTAGGAGGCCTTAACTTCTCGTATCAAAACGATGGAAGAAACAATCTCCACCTCGAGAACGTATCAATGTTGATGGAACGCGGCGCTCGGATAGCTCTCGTCGGTGAATCGGGAGGCGGTAAATCTACATTATTCAACATCGTTAGAGATATCTATCATCCACGAACTATTAGTCTCAGTGTAGACGGTCAAATTATTACTGATGGTTTTAAGGGGATCAGTAGAGCAATTGCGCTAATACCTCAGAATCCGGAAATTTTTGCTACCACGATATTGGAAAATATTACTTTGGGAGCAGATCATGAAATCGATTTCGTGCGCCATTTCACCGATATGGCATGCTTCACTGATGTTGCGGAAGCATTGCCAAAAAAGTTTCATTCATCAATTAAGGAAAAAGGAGTTAACCTCTCTGGGGGCCAGCAACAGCGTCTGGCGCTAGCTCGAGGGCTTCTTGCTTGTCACGATAAGGATATAGTGCTTCTTGATGAGCCTACATCGAGCCTCGATACGGCGACAGAGATGAGAGTCTACCGAAACATCTTTCGCGAATTTCGGAACAAGACCATTATCTCTTCGGTCCACAGGCTACACCTACTGCCGTTATTCCGGACTATTTATATGTTCCGTGAAGGTAGGATTATTGCTTCAGGGTCGCTTCAGGAATTACTTACCAACTGTCCAGAGTTTCAGGAATTGTGGCGTCAGTATCACGAACACAGAGAAGATTCGTATTTAAATTAAAGCTCCGGCATTGCTGGAGCTTTTTACTTTTTTGGATTTTAATTTTAGAATTGTTTACATGCCACCAATTTTTGATAAAGCAATTGAAAAAGAAAAAGAAATGAGAGGCGAACTCCAATCACAAGTCCGCGGATATATTATGACAGGCATAGGACTCATTGTTGCTCTTTCATGGAATGATGCAATTAAGGCTTTCATTGATTATATTTATCCGGCAGAGGGTAAAGGTATAACTGCAAAATTCATATACGCTATAGTTCTTACCCTTATTGTAATTGTAATTTCTAGAATTATCTTACGTGAAAAAAAATAGTTTTGAGGATTGATTTATTGCTTTAAATAATCTATAAAATAAGTAGAAAGTTCCTTAGGAGCTCTAAGTTGCCTAGACAAGTTTTGCCTGATGCTGCCGGATTCAGCTGGCTTGAAAAAAAATTCAGGCAAATGGGTTTCCGGCCGCTTGAAAGCAGTGAAGTAAGGAAAGACATCGTGAGATTTGCAGCTGTGGCCCCCCATCCGCGCAGAGGCAGAGAAGTGGGATTCATATTTAGCGCAAATGGACTTGATATTGTTGCTTGGACAACATGGCTTAAAGAAATGCAAGAGGCTCGGGAGAGTGATTCTGGCTGGGTTCTGATCAAGGAGACAGGAGCGCCTCTCTATTTCAGCCATGAAATTCGGAGAACTAAAAATTTTCTATGGAATCTCCTTTTGAATGCTAGAGTTGCCCAACTTCGGGTGTTAA
Organism: Minisyncoccota bacterium; assembly: GCA_036517475.1. Classification (GTDB taxonomy): domain Bacteria; phylum Patescibacteriota; class Minisyncoccia; order Phycocordibacterales; family Zambryskibacteraceae; genus DATDVZ01. The sequence continues at coordinate 25,147 of DATDVZ010000006.1, read as the reverse complement.
GCAGGCCGCTTTGCCCAGAATGCAGGCAGTTCATGAGTATTGTAAGAGGTCCGGCAATCAAGTCACGATATTGGGCATGTCTGCGTAGACAATTTCATGAAAACAAAAGAATTCAAAGATATGGCTGGGATTACGGGCTCTCGGCTCAGGCACTGCTTTGGGTAAGAGATGTCCGGCGTAGACGCGATAGACAAAAAAAGAAACTTGCAAAACAAGGCAAGCTTCCTAAAAAACCAGCAGTTCTGGTGCGTCACGGCTGGAAAAGAACTGATTGGAGGGGGCAAGCATAAAGCTTGCCCATTTTAATACAAAAAAACAAAATAGCGCTTATAGAATTTTTTAATAAATTTTATGGAACCCTCGACCGAATGGTAGAACAGAGTTCACTGATAGTTCATATCTTTCGTTTATTTTAAAAACTAATGATTAAAAAAATTAAGGGTGGTTATAAAGTAGTTTATGAAAAAGGTCGCAATATGGGATCTTATAGAACAAAAGCAGAAGCTCAAAACAGATTGCGTCAGATTGAATATTTCAAACATCGCAAACTCTGATTTGTCCCTAATTTAAAATTTTTGTATAATGAGGTCTGTCTTATAAATATATAATTTTAAATTATGAATCCCGTTAGAAGCCGCGGTCACGGTTTAAATGGGAAATATAATAATCAATTTTAAAATAAGTCGAAAAATTACAAAAAAAATTATTAAGCAGAGTTCGTTGACCGCGACCTGCTTCTAACGGGATGAAATGCGCCAAATGTCAGGGTGAAGCAAAAGGATATAAATGTGCAATTTGCGGAGCTGAATCTGAAAATCATGATGAAAGTCATGTTCATGGAGATCCTGCTTCTCACAGACACTGCATGCCAAAGTGTGCAAGTTGTAGTCAGGCAGAAGTTCACTGTACCTGTTAATTAGTTCCATAGCAGAACCGCAAAAAAGTCAAAAGGTTTCCTTTTGACTTTTTGTTTTATACGAGTAGTCTAAGTTTGGAATTGACCTTTAACAGGAGGAAATATGTCTCAACGCGATTTCCGAGAGCTTCTTCAAGCTAGGTGGGATGAAGGAAAATTTGTCTGCGTGGGACTTGATAGTGAGCTTGGTAAGATCCCAAAATCAGTTCGAATGAATGACGATGTGAGGACTACAATTTATGGTTTCAATGCTAGCATTGTATCTCAAACGAAAGATTTAGTCTGTGCCTACAAGATAAACATTGCATTCTACGAGGCGCATGGCGTAGAAGGTATAGAGGCTCTACGGGGAACCATAGTAGACATTCACAGCAAAGCGCCATACGTTCCAGTGATTCTCGATGCCAAGCGTGCTGACATTGGTAATACCAATGCCGGTTATGTACAAATGGCATTTGATTATTTAGGGGTGGATGCAATCACTGTTCATCCGTATCTGGGACAAGAAGCACTCCAGCCATTTCTTGATCGCGCCGACAAAGGCATTATTGTTCTTTGCCGAACTTCAAATCCGGGTGCGGGGGAGCTTCAAGATTTACTCATTAGTGTTCATGGTGAAGAAGCAGACACTTTGGATCATGGAGGAATAGTTAGCGGTTGGGTCTCTTCATCTGAGGGTCAGGCGCCACTGTATACTCATATTGCATATCAAGTTTCTCGCAGCTGGAATAAGAATAATAATTGTGCTCTTGTAGTAGGCGCGACTTATCCATATGAGCTCCAGGATGTTCGTCAGATCGTTGGCGACATGCCGATTCTCATTCCTGGCATTGGCGCTCAGGGTGGTGATCTTGAGGCAACCGTAAGAGCTGGAAAAAACAGCCGCGGGCAGGGGATGATAATTAACTCCTCTCGTGGAATCATTTTCGCATCAAGTGGAGAAGATTTCGCTGAAGCAGCTCGCCGCGAGACCCAAAAACTTCACGACGCAATCAACCAATACCGATAGGAGAACAGAATGGCCCAGAAAATTTGGACAAGAGAGGAAATTCTCCAGCTCTGGCCGCAGGCGGCTGGAGAACTACGAGGATTTCAAACGCACCTTGAAAGAAAAGCTGGTATAACAGCTTCTCAACTTGCAATGGCACTACAGCTTGCTGAAAAGGAATTCTTAAGAATCCAGAATTCCGATGGCTAATGTTTCTAACGACCACAATAACTTTGTGGTTTTTTATTTAAGAATAAACATTGATTTATTTTTATTTAAAGGTAATCTGATTTTGGAACAATACTTGCACCTGGAGCAGAAATGATGAAAGTTCTTCGAGCGTTAAGTAATGAGGCGGCTTTTGGGATTTTGGGGGGCCTTGGTGCAATCAAAATTGGAGGACATTTTGTTTACACTACTGGACAGCATAGTACTCACTATTTTGACAAACATGCTCTTTATGCAAACACAATTCATACCTCAAATTTCTGCGGTGAACTTGCTAAATACTTCCGAGACGATGGAGTAGAAGTTGTATTGGGTCCTGCTCTTGGAGGTATAGTAATTGCGCAGTGGATTGCTTATCACTTGGAAAATTACAACGCGCAGGATGTGCTGGCAGTTTTTGCAGAAAAATTCAGGCCAATGAATGTTGAGGATCTTGAGAGAAAATTAAAGGATTGGATAAAAGTTCCAGAAGATTTACGAATCCCGAGAGAATTGGAAAGACATGTTGCCGGCAAAAGAGTGCTTATTGTAGACAATATTATTACCACCGGAAACACGATTAGGAAAGTTATTGAGAGAACGCGATCAATAGGTGGAGAAGTTATCGGAGTTGGAACAATTATGACTAATGGGCACGCAACAGAAAATGATCTGTCTGTTCCAAAACTCGTTCCATTGCTTAATTTTCCTGCTCCGATATGGGAAGAGGAGGAATGCGCTCGTAATGGTCCATGCTCACAAGGTATTCCAATCAATACGGGAGTAGGTAAAGGTGCGGAATTCTTAATGAGAAGAGATGTGTAAGTATGTGATCGTCCTTTTTTAGGGCGATTTTTTAATTTCATTTGACAGTTTTGGTATAATGAAATAAGAAACAATACACAATACACAATGAACAATAACCAAAAACAAAAAATTCCTAAAAATGACGATGAGTTCAAGGAAAAACTTTCAGAAGACGCGTATAGTGTTGCCCGTCTTGGTGGGACAGAGCCGCCGTATTCTGGAAAATATGTTTTTGAAAATGAGAAGGGAATGTATAAATGCGCTGTATGTGGCAGAGAACTTTTTTCATCGGATGTTAAACTTGATTCTTCAAAAGGGCCAGCGGGGCTACAAGGCTGGCCGTCATTTGCAGATGCAATTCCGGGAGCTGTAAAATTTAAGGAAGATAATAGTTTCGGAATGCGCCGCACTGAAGTATCATGCGCGAACTGCGGCTCTCATCTGGGACATATATTTGATGATGAGCATTCAAGTACAGGCAAGCATTATTGTATTAATTCAGTTTGTTTAGAATTTTTAGAAAATCAATGAGCGAAGAGAATATGATTTACTTAATCCCGCATCAATTTTGCAGACTAGCCATAAGCGAAGCGCGAGTGGCGAACCCGAAACGATGCTTCGCATCGAACGGGCAAGTACCCACATATGTACCGGGTCGCGCCTTGCCCCGTAAGAAATTCGAAGAATTTTCTTATGGGGAGCGCTTCGCCTCATATTGGAGGAACTTATTCGGTTGCACATGTGATGTTGTGTTAGATAGTGCAAAATTGATGCTGGGGAGAAGATTATTACTTATTATGACAACTTTCTAATGACATGAAAAAATTCTTTATATTCTTATTGGTTTTGGTGGTGGTAATTGGCGCAGTTTACTTCCTTAAACAGAAAAACTCCTCAACACCAACAAATCCCAGTATTGAATTGGATGATAGAACTTATACAGACCCAAAATACAATTTTTCCTTTTCATATCCTGAAAATTTAGAAATTAATTTATTGGAAGATCAGATTATTTTAAGCAAAAAATCTTTTAATAAATCTGATTCAAGAGTTAACATTCAAATATTAAAAAGTTCCGAAGAAATTGAAATCCAGAGTTTTGAAGAATTTGTTTTGGATATGTCGCGTGTTGCCTGCGGAAAAGAAACTGCTGAAATCATCCGCACCTGTTTAAGAATTGATGATGTAGTAAAAATTTCTCCTTTCAAATCTGACTCAGGAGTTTCGGGGCAGGTTTTCTACCTGAAGGGGGAAGAAGTGAATAAATTGACGGGCAAAACTTCCACAATCAGACGGGGACCAATTTATACATTCAACAATTCATTGAATACTCCCAATCGCATGAGCTTTATATTGATAAGCAATCCTTTTGATAAAACAGTTGAGGAAGGAGACAAAAATCTGATTGAAAAAGTGGCCAAAACATTCACTATTTTAAGGAATTCTCAATAAATATTTGATTAATTTTACAAATTGGTGTATAATGCAAACGTATAGGTTTTCTCCCAGATTTTTTTGTTTGCGTGAAGCTAACAGTGAAGATGGAAGATTGACCCGTCGCCTAACATTTAATTTTTAAGACGGGAAATTTGTTTATAATGGCAAAGAAGTTATATGTCGGCGGAATTCCTTATTCCACAACCGACGCTGAGCTGCGTGATTTATTTGCGCAAGCAGGCGAAGTTGTTTCGGCAACTATTATTATGGATCGCATGAGCGGCCGTTCAAAAGGCTTCGGCTTTGTTGAAGTGGCAGATGATGATACAGCAGCCAAAGCAATTGAGATGTGGAATGGAAAGGATTTCCAGGGCCGCAAGCTCACTGTTAATGAAGCACGTCCAATGCAACCACGCGATAACAATCGCAGCAGAGGGGGCAATTGGTAAAGTAGTTAATAGATAAAACTAAAACACCTATCAGTAATGATAGGTGTTTTAGTTTTAAATTTATATAATGTACTTACAGAAATGAAAAAAAATTTCTTATTAATTGCGGTTATTTTAATTGCAGTTGCAATTTTTTACCTTTATAGCTCTAAAACTCAAAATACAGCCAATAAACTGGATTTTTCTCACGAAGCCTTGATAAACGGATACCAGATAAAACTTGCTTTTGCCTTGACGGAGGTAGAAAAAACTACCGGATTATCGTTTCAGAAAGAACTTAAATCCGATGCGGGTCTGCTTTTCTTTTTTGAAAAGGATGATTACCACGGTATCTGGATGAAAGATATGAATTTTCCTATTGATGTAATCTGGTTGGATCAGGATTTTGTTATCACTGATTTAAAAACAAATTTTTTGCCGCAATCTTTTCCCGAGGTGGTACATCCTCAAAGAAAATCACGCTATGTTTTGGAAATTAGATCCGGATCGGCGCAAAACTTGGAAATGAAAATTGGCGACAGACTTAAACTCATCTAAAAATCTTTAGGAAATTTTTTGTTTTAGCCACAGTTTAACAAGAGTCCTTTACAGTCTCTCATTTTTATTCTCTGAGGCTATATCCACACAAAATTGATTCAAAATTTTCTGTAAAATTAGCAGTGATTAACTTCCCTGTTTAAGCATGAACTTTCAATTTTTAACTTTCAACTTTTAACTTAAATCATGGCACTTTTCGTAACAAAAAGGGATGGCAGTAAAGAAGCTTTTAATGCCAATAAAATAAATGAGTCAATTGAACGCGCCTGCAAAGGACTCTCTGATCCGATTGCAAAGGTTACTCAGATTGCCACGGAAACAAATCTTACTTTATATAGCGGCATAACCACAGAAGAGCTCGATAAAGCTACGATAAGCGCCGCTCTTCAGAATGTAAAAGATGACCCTGAATATGATAGGGCGGCTGTTAGACTGCTTTTAAAGACGGTCTATCGTAAGGTTTTGGGAGAATATGATAAAGACGACCCAAATGATCTTCAGCTTAAACACAAAGAAATTTTTCCAAAATATATCCAGGATGGGATTGATAATAAAAAAATCGATCCTCGCATGAAAGAAAAATTTAATTTAGATGAAATCTCGTCTGCTTTGGTGGCAGAGCGCGATGAATTATTTTTCTATGCCGGAATCTCATCTCTTGTTGATCGTTACATGCTCAAGGATGAAAAAGACAATCCAATTGAGGTCCCGCAATACACTTTTATGCGTATTGCCATGGGACTCTCCTACAATGAGAAGAACCCAACAGCATCAGCTAAAATTTTTTATGACAAGATGTCAAAAATGGAGTACATTGCCGGTGGATCCTGTAATCTAGGTGCCGGCACGACTCGTCCCGCTCTCTCAAATTGTTTTCTTTTGGAAATTCAGGACGATCTGGAACATATTGCCAAATCTGTATCAGACACGATGCTGCTTTCTAAGGCATCGGGGGGAATCGGAGCATCAATTACAAAACTGCGCTCTTCTGGATCTCCTTTAGTTTCTGCTGGTAGAGGCGCCTCCACCGGTCCGGTCTCATTTGCAAAAATTATTGATACTGCAATAAGGGCAATCCAGCGCGGAGGCAAGAAAAAGGGAGCTCTCTGCTTTTATATGGAAAACTGGCATCTGGATTTCCAGGATTTTCTGGAATGGAAACATAATGCCGGCGATGATTACATAAGAATGAGAACAGCCAATACTGCGGCTTATATTAGCGATGAGTTTATGCTTAGGGTAAAGAAGGGTATGGATTGGTATATGTTTGATCCCAAAGAAACTCCTGATTTGGTAGAACTTTACGGTAAGGGGTTTTCAAGAAGGTACAGAGAATATGTTGATATGGCGGAAGCAGGTAAAATGAGAACCTTTAAAAAGGTGCCCGCAACAGAACTTTATCGAAAAATGCTTATTGCTCTCCAGACTACTTCCCATCCATGGCTTGTTTGGAAAGACTCTATTAATCTTCGAGCACTCAACAACAACACCGGTACAATTCCTTCTTCAAATCTTTGCACGGAAATAACCCTGCCACATAATAGAGAAAATATTGCCGTTTGTAATCTGGCTTCAATAAATCTCTCTGCACATGTAATTAATAAAGAAGTTAACTGGCAGAAACTTGAGGAAACTGTACGAGTTGTTGTAAGATTTTTGGACAACTTAGTTGATATTAATCAACTGCCGTTGCCGGAGGCAAGAAAATCCGATCAGGAAAACAGAGCGGTTGGTTTAGGTGTAATGGGGCTTACTGATATTTTTGAAAAACTCGGTCTTGCCTATGACAGTGATCATGCTTATAACTTTACCGACAGGATTTTTGAATTCATTTCTTATATGGCAATAGATGAAAGCGCCAAACTTGCAGTTGAACGAGGATCATATCAGAATTTTGAAGGCTCCGGATGGTCAAAGGGAATGGTGCCGATTGATACTCTAAAATCTTTGGAAGAAGACCGCGGTATGCAACTTTCAGTTGATAAAAATTCTCATCACAAAGGCCTTGATTGGGAACTTCTGCGAGAAAAAGTCAAAAAAGGAATGCGCAATGCAACACTTATGGCAGTTGCACCAAACGCAAACATTGGTCTTGTTGCCGGCACCGTGCCGGGGATGGACCCCCGTTTTTCTCAGGTTTTTTCTCGCAATAAAATTTCCGGCAAATATCTTGATATCAATCATAATCTGGTGATGGATCTCAAGAATATGGGAATCTGGGAAGCTGTTAAAGGTGAAATTATTGAACGTCAGGGAGATATTGGAAACATTGCCGGAATTCCCGATCACGTTAAAAATATTTATAAGACATCATTTACTACATCTCCACACGCATTTATAGAAGTGGCAGCAAGGGCGCAGAAATGGGTGGATCAGGCGATTTCGCGCAATATGTATCTGGAAACGCGCGACATTGATGAAACTATGAAAATCTATGAGAGTGCATGGCAGAAGGGGCTTAAGAGCACTTATTATCTTCATATGAAGCCGCGCCACACCGCCGAGCAGTCAACTGTTAGAGTAAACAAAGCTGAAGCTATGGGTAAAAAAGGTTTTGCAGTTCTCGGTTCCCTTCAAGGTGCTATTCCTTTCAGTAAGGTTAGCGAACCGATCAAATCTGGAGAAGTTATAACTGTTGTTTCAGAAGAAAAAATAGAAATAACTAACAACAAACAAGAAACAAAAAACAATAAATAATTTTTATTTTTATTTTTATTTTTAGTTTTAGTTTTTAGTGTTATAGTACGTTTTATTATTCGTATCATTCATTATTCTTAATTCTTTCTAATTATGCTCATCGGCAAAGCATCTCCCGAAGATACATCTCTACACCCTATTAAATATCAGTGGGCCTATGATTTATATAATCAGGCCGTCCGCAATACTTGGTTTCCTCATGAAATTGCTCTGAAAGAAGATATTGGTGACTGGGAGAAGATGACTGATGATGAACGCCATGCTGTAAAATTCCTAATGGCATTTTTCAATCCTGCAGAGCTTATCGTTAACCGCTCAATTTCTCTTGGCATTTATCCATATTTAAAATCTCCGGAGTGCCATTTATATCTTGCAAAGCAGATGTGGGAGGAAGCCAATCATTGCGTGGCATTTGAATACGTACTTGAAACATTTCCTTTTTTTGACAGAGATAAAATTTTCAACCTTCACCTTGATGTGCCAAGTATGCTTGCTAAAGAAAACTACATTAACCGCTACATGAAAAGAATGACTGAAGTTACTCTTGATGTTGAAACTCCGGAAGGTAAAAGAGATTTTATCCGCAATTTAGTGGCAACCAACATTGTCATGGAGGGTATCTGGTTTTATTCCGGTTTCATGGTCGCTCTTTCTTTCAGGCAGAGAAATGTTTTGCGTAATTTCGGCTCAATGATTAACTGGGTCCTGCGCGATGAATCACTGCATTTAAAGTTTGGCATGAATTTAATTCATAATATTCTTGAAGAAAGTTCAGAGTTGGTGACTGAGGATTTTGCCAAAGAAATAAGAGATATTGTAACTGAGGGGGTGGACTTGGAAGTTGCTTACAATAAAGATCTTTTCCCAAATGGGATCCTTGGTCTTAACAGCGAGTATGTAAATCAATATGTCCAATACGTTGCTGACAGACGGCTTGAGGAATTAGGCCTCTCTAAACATTATGGGGCGACAAACCCTGCAAAATGGATGTCTGCCGCTACTGATGTATTTGAGCTGGTAAACTTCTTTGAAGCGCAAAATACGAGTTATGAAGTGGATGTACGCGCTTCTGAACAAAAAAAAGAAGAGAAGGAAGAAAAGAAAGAATAACGAATAGGGAATAAGGAATACCGAATAGTGAATGAGGATCAGCGTCCGCGAAATGGCCGTGTCCCGAAGGGCGCGGCCATTATGTTTTTGGAGATTGCATTTTCTAATAAGATATGATGTTATTGGTTAGGACCCAAATAAAGGATTTCTTATGCTATTCGAGGTACTCTCACGGCTTGCAGAAGTTCCCAGCCCTACAGGCAAAAAATGTAATGTTTGTGGTGGCCAGGTTAGCAAATTCATCGAACGGACTCCATCCACTGAGCCTCCCATGAGGGGAATGTTTGGCTTCATGATGAGGCGGCCGGACAACATAGCTTGGAAGCGTCAATGCGAAGGGTGTGGCAAGTGTTTTACCAAAAACGAGCTTGATGCACTTACAAGTTGACATCAGGTGAGGAAAGATAAAGCGAGCACTAGCTCGTTTTTTTGTATAAAGCCAACAACTTGGTGATCCGGTCGCCAAGTAATGTTTTAGTTTTATTGTTGACAATACAAAATTGGTCAGTAGTATCAAAACTAGATTTTACAAGGAGAGATGTATGAAAGAAACCTGTTTGTGTGGGGGTAGGATTAGAATTGTTGAAATAGCAATTTTTTCAGTACTTCCGATACCACAAGGAGCTTTTTTATCACTGCATGCATGCGAAAAATGCGGCCTGCTCTACGATCCTGGGGTAATTTCCCCCGAGCAAGTAGTAACACCAGAAGAAACAAAGAAATGCCCGAAGTGTGGCGAGACAATGGGGAAGTCGATCAAAGGATTTCAGCATCCAACTAAGCCTGCTGGAGTTATGATCTCTCATGAAAATATCTGGAAATGTGAGAGTTGCGGTAATATGGAGCCGAGGACTTAAAACGAGCGAAAGCTCGTTTTTTACTAATAGTATTTTTTTACTTGATAGAAACATCTTAAATTACTAATAATGTCTAAATGAAAGAGTTTATTGCATATATTGACTTTTTTATTAGTTATGATATATTATAAAAAGATATTACTCTTTCATCCCGCCTTAGAAAAGGAGAATTAAGTTATGTCAGAAAGAGTATGTTCTGAATGTAATGGCAAAAGGGAAATAAGGAAAGTGGTTGAGGTTTTATGTACTAAAGGATGTTGTCGCAGTTATAGCGATTACCCGCCGAATCGGAAAGTTGGTTGCAAGGCATTACTGGAAAGAAAATGGAAATTGATTCCATGTCCATCATGTCAGAACCGTCCTCCTAATAGTTGAGGGCGGTTTTTTTGTTATAATATATTCATTACAAATTTTACTTTTAAATAGTATGGCAATCAGAGTAGCTGTAAATGGTGCTGGTCGTATCGGAAGATCTTTTATAAAAATTGCAAAGGATCGCAGTGAAATTGAACTTGTTGCGATGAATGATTTGGGGGATGCAGATAATATTGCATATTTAATTAAACACGACACTGTGTACGGCACCGCCCCATTTGAGGTAAGAGTTAGTGATGATAAGAAAAAAATTATTATTACGGACCCGCCTTCGCAAAGCTCCGGCGAGGCAAAGAAGGAAATTCTCTATTTGAGTGAAAAGGATCCTGCTAACCTACCGTGGAAAGATTTGAATATTGATGTAGTGGTGGAGTCAACTGGTTTTTTTATAACATATGAAACTGCAAAAGCTCATTTAGATGCCGGGGCCAAAAAAGTAGTCGTTACAGCGCCAATGAAGGATGACCCATCTCCAGAAATTCCAGGAGCAACAGTTTTGATGGGAGTAAACGAGAGTGAACTTTCAACTTGTAATATTTCTTCCAATGCCTCTTGCACCACCAATGCAGCAAGCCCACTTATTGCAATACTTGACGAGGCAATCGGGATTGAAAAAGCTCTCTTAAACACAGCTCATGCTCTCACAAATAGCCAGCCGACAGTTGATAGCCCGAACAAGCACAATATTAGAGAAGGCAGAGCCGGAGGACATAATATTGTGCCGACCTCCACAGGTGCCGCAATTGCTGTTACTAAAGCTTTTACAAAATTAAATGGTTTATTTGATGGTGTAGCAATGCGTGTTCCAGTGATAGCTGGTTCCTTAGTTGATATTACTTTTATTGCCAAACGTGATACGTCTGTAGAAGAAATAAATCAATTTTTAAAAAATGCCGCAGAAGATCCGCGTTGGCAGAATGTATTTTCTGTTACAGAAGAAGAACTAGTTTCCTCTGACATTATTGGAAGCAAGTTCGGATCAATTGCTGATCTTAACCTAACGCGTGTAGTCGGTGGCAATCTCGTCAAAGTCTGCGCCTGGTATGATAATGAAATGGGGTACACTTATACGCTAGTAGAACATGTTATAAAAACAGGACAGGTGTAAAATAAGACAATGAAGATTTTTATCGGGTCAGACCACGCTGGTTTATCTCAGAAAGCTCAAATCATTGAGTTTCTAAAGGAGGGTGGATATGAAGTCGAGGACAAGGGAGCATTTGATTATGACGAAGGGGATGACTTTCCGGATTTTGTAATACCGGTTGCAAGAGAAGTTTCCCGCAATCCTCAAAATGTCAAAGGAATAATACTCGGTGGTTCAGGTCAAGGAGAGGCAATGTGTGCAAATCGCTTTACTCATGTAAGGGCGGCGCTATATTACGCTGATGCCCAGTCTCTTTCCAGCAACGTTACCAATCTTGAACTTAGCCGAGAACATAATGACGCAAATGTTCTAGCAATTGGTTCTCGTTTTGTTAGCAACGATCAAGCAGTAGAAGCAGTTAGACAGTGGCTCGATACCCCTTTTTCAGAAGTCGAGCGGCATAAAAGAAGAATAAATAAAATTGAACGAGCGCATGAGTAAAAAAAATATTGCAAAATTTATTAACGTTATTAGTGTTATTATTTTTGTCTCGTATATAATTTTCGGTCTAAATATTTTATTTCTACATGTTTCTATAGTTGGTGGTTTGGTATCATATTTTCTTAATTACCAGGTAAAAAAGGTTATGAATGCCGAGCAGAGCAACAATAATCTTTCTATAGGCATTAAAAAAAAATGGAAGCCAGTTAATATACTCCTTGCAATTGTTATTTTAATTTTTTCTGGTGTTTTTTTATTGTTAGCTGCTCTGGCAGGCTGGCATTCAGGCGAAACCGGATCTTCTCCCTTTATTCCCCGTTTTTACTTTTTGTTAGCACTCCTTTTCTTATATATAAGTTCAAAATTATTTTCAAAATCTCGTGGTTGAAATTATTCCAGCAATAATTCCAAAAAGTTTTTCTGATCTAAAAGAGAAGCTTTCACTTGTTTCTGGTTTAGCGCCTCTTGTTCAAATTGATATTTCTGATGGTAAGTTTACAAAGAATTTGACCTGGCCATTTAAGGGACATCCGATGTCCACTTGGACATCGAATGTCCAAGTTACGAATTTAGATCCGGATTTTATAAAAATTATAAAAGAGGAAGAAGGTTTCCCGTTTTGGCAGGATTTGGAGTTTGAAACCCATTTAATGGTTGAAAATCCAGAAGCGGAAATTCAAAAATGGATTTCTGCTGGCGCTAAAAGAGTTCTTGTTCACTACGAATCTTTTGATGGGCCAGAAAAAGTTTTGAATTTTTGTAAAAATTTTAAAGAAAAATATGCCGTTGGTTACATAAATATTGAGTTGGGAATTGCACTGAATTTGGAAACTGACACTAAAGTTTTAGAACCTCTAATTACTCATATAAATTTTATTCAGCTAATGTCAATTTCCAAAATTGGTTTTCAGGGAATAGGTATCCCATTTGAACTGGAGGTTTTGGATAAAATAAATGCTCTACATTCTATGTTTCATGATCTAATAATTTCCGTTGACGGTGGCATAAATTTGGGAAACGCAAAATCTGTGATTGATGCTGGTGCAAATCGCCTCATAATCGGTGGAGCAATATTCCAGAGTGAAAATATCCGCAAAACTATTTCTGAGTTTAAGGAGTTAGTAATTTAATACTTATTCGTATTCATTCCTATATTCGTAGATTGGTATATTATTTATATATGGATTCACTCTCCGACACTCGCATAAAAGAGCTAGAACTAAAAGCAAATGATATAAGAGTTAGTATTATTGAAATGCTCCTTGAGGCAAAATCTGGCCATTCTGCCGGACCTCTGGGAATGGCTGATATTTTTACATATCTATATTTTGAAGCTCTTAAACATGACCCTGAAAATCCTGATTGGCCAGAGCGTGATCGGCTAGTACTTTCCAACGGTCACATCTGCCCTGTGCTTTATTCCACTATGGCACACGCTGGATATTTTCCGGTTGATGAGTTAAAAACTTTGCGCAAATTCGGCACTCGCTTACAAGGTCATCCCCATCGAGATTTTCTTCCCTCGCTCGAGACGAGCTCGGGACCGCTTGGTGCCGGTCTTTCGCAGGCTGTTGGCATGGCAATAGCTGATGTAATGGATAATGGTATTGATACTAGCCGCACAATTTATTGCCTTATGAGTGATGCCGAACAAGAAGCGGGTAATACATATGAGGCAGCACTTTTAGCAGGGAAACTTAATCTGCGAAACTTAATTGGAATAATTGACCGCAACAATATCCAGATTGATGGTTTTACTGAGGATGTGTTGCCATTGGAACCATTAGCAGAGAAATGGCGTGCAAGAAACTGGCATGTTGTAGAAATTGACGGCCATAATTTTGAAGATATTCACCGAGGAATTAATGAAGCAAAAGCTGTTTTTGAAAACCCAAGTGTAATTATTGCTCACACCATTCCGGGAAAAGGAGTTTCTTACATGGAGCGCGACTTTAAATGGCATGGCACTCCGCCGGGAATTCAAGATATTGAGGGCGAGCCGGCGAAAGCCGAGCAGGGTAAGATCGCGCTTAATGAATTGCGAACTCTAGGAGGAAAGATCCAAAGCGAACATCAATAACATGCAAGAAATCAAAATTCTTAAAGAACCGATAACAATAGCCGAACTTAAAGAAATTGCCGCAAAACAGTTCGGTAATATGATCAAAGCAGTAGCTGATGTGGAGAAAAATTTAATGGCTGTTGGCGGAGAATTCCATGTAGATATGCAGACTCTCCTATCGGAAGTCGAAAATTCTAGCGGGCAAAATACTTGGGGGATTAATCTTTATTTAAATAGATTAGGAGAGGAATTCATTGAGTTTGACTCAATGATTAACCTTAAACCAGCCTCCGGCAACCGCTCGAGAAATGTTGAAGATTCAAAAGTTCAAGAAAAAATCAGAAAAATAGTTGATAGACTTATTATTAAATAATATGAACCATTCAGAAATTTTAAAAAAGAGATGGGGTAAGTTTTCAGTTCCTGAACAAATGGCGAATATTGGTTCTGAAGTTGGCAGAGCGGCAAAGTGGCAGGGTAAAGATGAACAAAATTTTTGGAGCGCCGTAGAGCGAGCACTGGAGCTTTTTGATTTTACGCTTTCAAATTCAAAATTGGGAAGCCGTCTTCACGAGATTGGGTTAGCTAAGGAAGTATTTTGTGACACTATTCTTGGTGGGAGGGAATACAATGATTCATTATCTGCTTTGGAAGAATATTTCATGGGCTTTGCTTATTTGGTTCAAAATAAGGTAAGAAGTTAAAATCAATAAATATGTCAATAGAAACTCTCAAAGAAACCATTCCTCCCGCAGTTTTTTTTGATATGATCAAAGAATTTAATGATAATTACGTTAAGTTGCATGTTGCTACGCAAGTAACACCAGTGATTTCAGACGATACAGAAAAAGTTATTATCGAATCTCAGGAAACACTTGAAGCCCACGAACTTGTGGCTAAATACACAAACGATCTTGAGAGGATTGGACTTGCCGTAGAAATTGCTACTACACCCACTTTTGGTGGTAAAGGGTATGTACCTCGAATTGTATTCCGACTTGAAAACCCTCATGCATTTCTATCTTATTTGGCATTACTTGATCCCAAAAAAATTAAGAAAGCAGATAAAGAAAGGTTGCATTGGTGTCTAGGATTCAATCTCGTGGAGCCGCTTCAAGTGGATTCGGTGGATTTACAAAGTAATCATGTTATTAATTTGTTAGGTAACCTTAAGGACCTCAATGAGCATTTCACAAGGCTCACAGGTGGATCTCTAAGTGGTTCTTTGTTGATGGAACCTCTTCAGGGTGGATATGTAAGAGAGTACTTGATAGCTCAAAACAATTATATTTTGGATTATGTTAATAATAACAATGAAGATACAGAGAGTGGTCAGTATCTTTCATATGAAAGCAATGATTTCTACAAAAGATGGGATCAGCGTCTCTCAGCTCTTGAAGAGATTGTTCAGTTGGTGAGAAATAATCCAAGGGCAGCAAACTTTCTTAAGCATCTAGTTACTGGATTGAAGAAAAAAGTTGAATTCTTGTTATACACTCTTACGAGCAATGAAATTGATTTAGATCAGCTAATTGATCCACTGTCTAAATATATTGAAACGTTAAAAAGAGTAGAAATAACTTTAAACCAAATAACATAAAATCTAGTATGTTAAATTTTAGCTTAAATCAAAAGGTTTTTGACAAAGATGTCGAACAAATTCCTATCAGAAAAGGTTTTGGAGAAGGACTTTTGGCTGCTGCGGAAGCAGATAAGAATGTTGTGGGACTCTGCGCTGATCTCACGGAGTCCACCCAAATGCATTTTTTTGCAAAGAAGTTTCCAGAGCGCTTTGTACAGATTGGTGTGGCGGAGCAGAACCTTGCCGGAGTTGCAAGTGGCATGGCAGCAATGGGTAAAATTCCTTTCATATCATCATATGCAATGTTTTCTCCTGGAAGAAACTGGGAGCAGATTAGAACAACAATTTGCTACAACGACAGGCCAGTAAAAATTGCCGGCTCTCACGCTGGCATATCAGTTGGGCCTGATGGAGGGACACACCAAGCCATTGAAGATATAGCTATAATGCGTGTTATTCCGCGTATGGTTGTAATTTCACCCTGTGATGCGATTGAAGCCAAAAAGGCTACAATAGCAGCGGCAAAAACCAACACTCCTGTTTACATCCGCCTCGCTCGAGAAAAAACTCCAGTAATGACAACAACCGAAACTCCATTTGAAATTGGCAAGGCCCAAATATTTTGGGATCCTCCAGCTGGCGGAAATCCTCAAGTAACTATTATTGCGAGTGGAGCACTTGTTTACAAAGCCCTGCTTGCTGCACAACAACTCGAGAATCCGCCAGCTGGCGGAGAAGGGATTGGGTCAATTGTAATAAATCTTTCAACCATAAAACCTCTTGATGAAGAAACAATTTTAGAAGCAGTCAAACGCGCACCCAACGTGGTGACAGTAGAAGAACATCAAGTGAATGGGGGAATGGGTTCAGCGGTCGCAGAATTTCTGTCTCAAAATTTCCCAGTTCCCCAAGAATTTATTGGAGTACACGATCAGTTCGGACAAAGTGGAACTCCTGAAGAACTTATTGAACACTATAATATGGGTGAAAAGGGGATAATAGAAGCGGTCAAAAAAGTCCTGACCCGCAAATAATTATCCACAATTATCCACAATAAGCACATTCTAACATTCTGCAGAATGTTAGAATGTGATATATGCAGGGAAAAATGAAAAACTCAAAACAACTCGAAAGACATTTTAAAGGAATTGCTAATCACAGAAGAATAGATATCTTACTTTTAATTGAAAAGAACGAAGATATTTCAGTTGAGGATATCTCTGAGATATTAAGAACAAATATAAAGACCATTTCACAACATACAAAGAGTCTAGTGCAGGCGGGTTTGGTTAATAAAAGTTACAAGGGCAGACTTGTTCAACACAAACTTTCACCGTACGGTAAAATTTTTTCCACTTTTGTTAAATCTTTTGCTGGAAAACCGTAGTCTACAACATTCTAACATTCTGCAGAATGTTAGAATGTTGTTGGATAGATGATGTTATTCGATGATTTTTAGTTTGTAACTCTCCGGCGCTTGAGATAAATATTTTTCAATTTGTTCTTTAGTCAAGAGTCCTCTTTGTGCACCAATCTCTTGAACTACGGACATTGAATTTATTGGGGCCCAACATAAAGCTTCTTCTATGCTCAAACCTAGAGCCAAGGCAGAAACAAAAGTTGAGGCGAAGCCATCTCCTGCCCCAGTGCGGTCATATGGCTGTTTTGAATCAGGATATGGCGGCATAAATAAAATTTTTTCGCCATTATATACATAAGCACCCTTGGTTCCGTCAGTTAAAACAATAATTTTGGGACCCAATTCTCTCATTTTTTGCAGAAGTATTTTAGGGTCAGTGTGATTAGGAATACCTAAAATAATTTTAGCTTCCTCAATATTGCAGAAAAATACTTCACTTAATTCATAGATCTCCTTTAATTTTTCAATACCAAGTTTTATTTGGTATGTTCCAGGTTGAAAGGCGAGTTTAACTTCTGGATTAGCTTTCAAATACATTGCAATTTCATCATGAAAACCATCAGCCGAAGGTCCAAGTGAAGAAAGATAGATCCATTTTGGAGCACTAAATTGGGGCAACTTATAGTCAAAGCTTTCATGCTTAACCAGTATTGTTCTGTCATCCTCATACCAAAGTACATAGTGATAGTTAGTTTTCTTTCCCTCATGTACCTTCACATAATCAGTTCCAACTTTTTCATTTTTTAGAACTTCTAAACACTCTCTGCCATTATCATCATTACCAATTTGGGCAACTAATGCAGAATTTAATCCTAATCTTGCAGCGGCAACTGAGGCATTTGATGCATTTCCCACCGCTCTAACAATCTCAACAAATTCATAAGGAATTTTATCGCCGAATCGCATGCAGATTTCGCAATTATCCTTATCAATATCACAGTGAACTGAAGCATCCTTGAGGCGTATAAATGCATCAGTTGTAATATCACCAATAGCAATAAAGTCGTAGCTTTTCATATATAAATTATAGCAGAATTTTCAATTATCAATTTACACTGAATTTTCAATGTTTCATTGTGTCATTGATTGTAAATTGTAAATTGAAATTTTTTATATGTTAAAATATTCCTATGCTAAAATTTCTCCGCGATTATATTAATGACGCTGAGCAAAATCATACTGCTCTTGGTCACTTCAATATTTCAAACATTGAAGGATTCTGGGCAGTCGTGAGGGCTGCCAAAGAGCTCAATTTACCCGTAATTATCGGAGTTTCAGAAGGGGAGAGGGATTTTATTGGGGTAAAGCAGGTTAAGGCGCTAGTAGATGTAACAAGGCAAGATTTGAATCATCCAATTTTTTTAAATGCTGACCATACCTATTCTCTTGATCGCGCCAAAGAAGCAATTGATGCTGGGTTTGACGGTGTGATAATTGACGGAGCCAAGCTCTCATTCGAAGAAAATTTTAAACTTACAAAGGAATGTGTTGAATATGCTCAACAAAAAAACAAAAATATTTTGGTTGAGGGTGAGCTTGGCTACATAGGCCAGTCATCCAAAGTTCTCGATTCTCTTCCAGAGGGGGTTACAGAGGATAGTTTGACTACACCAGAGGAAGCAAAGGAATTTGTCAGAGAGACGGGAATTGATCTTTTTGCTCCAGCAGTGGGGAATGTGCACGGAATGCTTAAAAACGGAAATGAGCCGAAATTAAACATATCTTTAATTAAAGAAATCAGAGGAGTAGCAGGAGTGCCACTCGTTTTGCATGGAGGATCAGGTAACACAAATAAAGATCTCCAAAATGCAATTGATGCTGGGGTTTCAATAATTCATATCAATACTGAATTGCGAGTAGCATACATTAGCGCGCTTAAAAAAGAGTTGCAGGAAAATCCTGAAGAAGTTGCTCCATACAAAGTAATGAGACCATCGGTTATTGCAATGCAGAAGGTAATTGAAGAAAAGTTAAGTTTATTTAATAAGCTCTGAAACATTCCAACATTCTGCAGAATGTTGGAATGTCTCAGATTAATACTATTGACAAAATATATTTTTTGCGTAAGTATTCATTCAGAATGTCATGATTTAACTTCAACCATAAGGAGTCAATATGACCAACCAACTTCGATTTTGGTTGATGAATCTGATGGATAAGATTTCTCGAGTACTTGGTTTGGGACGAATTATACCGTGCTGTGTATGTCTGCGCCGTGCAAAGTATTCCGCTTCAGCAGGAAGAGTTCGATCTGATTGTGGTATTCGTACAATCAGACCTATTTGCTCTAAAACTGAGTGCATTGAACGAATGAAAGAAATTGAGAAAGTGGATTATCTTGAGTTAACTGAAATTAATAGCTCGATTTATTCCTTAGCTACCAGGTAATAACTGGTAGTTTTTTTATACTCACAATTATCTACTATATCAAATCAAATAAATTAAAATTGATTTGCGCATGATTATTCTAAGATATAATAGTCACAATGCTTAAGCCTGAAATTCAGAAGATTGTTAAAGGCGAGGTTTTTGATGATGAAGAAATTCTTGCTGAATATAGTCATGATGCATCTCTCTTTGAAGTAAGACCTCAACTTGTGGTCTTTCCAAAAGATTCTGAAGATATCAAAAGTTTAGTTAAATTTGTCGCAGAAAAGAAACCGAGCGAACCGTCTATTTCATTGACGGTTCGCTCGGCGGGTTCTGATATGTCCGGCGGGCCTTTAAATGAGGGGATTATTCTTGATGTTACTAAACACATTAATGGGATAAGGGAGATTGGGGATTCAAGCGCCACAGTTTTTCCTGGAACTTTTTACAGGGATTTTGAAGTTGAAACGCTAAAGCATAATTTGATTTTGCCCTGTTATACCGCTTCCAAAAATCTTTGCGCTATAGGCGGAATGATTGGAAATAATGCTGCAGGGGAGAAGTCGCTTTCATATGGGAAAATGGAAAACTTTATTGAATCACTTAAGGTCCTATTTTCTGATGGAAAAGAATATGAAGTCAGTCCTCTGACTAAAGAAGAACTGGATAAGAAAATTTCTCAAAATGATTTTGAAGGAGAAATTTACAGAAAAATTTGGGATCTGATACAGAGCAATCAAGAAGAGATTGAAAAAAATCGCCCCCATGTTTCTAAAAATTCAGCCGGTTATTATATCTGGAATGTATGGAGTGAGGGTGATTCACGAGGGGAGCCCTTGGGGCAAGTTCTTAAGGGCTCCCCTCGTGAACCCAAGGAGCCCATATTCGACTTGACCAAACTTATTGTCGGTTCTCAAGGTACACTTGGAATTGTAACTGAAGCAAAACTACGTCTCGTGCCAGTTAAGAAGGGATCGGAGTTATTTGCAATATTTCTCCACGATTTAACAGATTTAGGCGAAATAATAAATAAAATTTTGCCTTTGAAACCAGAAAGTATTGAATCCTACGATGACAGCACTCTCAAGCTAGCCATAGAATTTTTCCCAGAAATTTTAAAACAGATAAAAGGAAATGCTTTGAAAATTCTTTGGGATTTTCTGCCTGAGGCGGCAATGATTATTACCGGCGGAATGCCCAAGCTCGTTGTCCTTGTTGAGTTTAGCGGAGAGTCGATGCAAGAAGTTGAAAGTAAAATAGAAGAACTTGAAAAAATAATTGCTCCGTTTAATTTAAAAACACATAAAGCTAGATCAAAGGAAGATTCTGAAAAATACTGGACGATAAGGCGAGAGAGCTTTAACTTACTGCGAAAACATATTCAAGGTAAACGCACCGCACCCTTCGTTGACGATATTGTTGTAAAACCAGAATATCTACCAGAATTTCTGCCGAAAATGCGAGTGATACTTGATGATTATAAACTTACTTATACAATTAATGGTCATGCTGGAAGCGGTAATTTTCATGTAATTCCGCTAATGGATATGAAAGATCCAAGGAATAAAGATGTAATAGTGGAAGTTTCAGAAAAAGTGTATGACTTAGTAGGGCACTACCATGGCTCAATCACAGGAGAGCATAATGACGGCATAATCCGTACACCTTATCTTGGTAAAATGTTTAACTCGCGGATGCTTGAAATTTTTCAGGAAATTAAAAACATTTTTGATCCTCAAAACATTTTCAACCCCGGCAAAAAAGTCCCCGACTCCGCTAAAGCTACGACGGGCACGGGCGGAACACTGGAATACTTAAAAAATCATATAGTAAAGGAATAGTTGTAAAGAAGAACTATTGACTGATAGTGCATTTTAAATATAGTAATTGTAGATTTTTCAAGGAGCTTATATTGGAAAGAGATAAGTTACTGGAAGAGGTACAGAAGGTGGCTTCAAAGTACGGACTAAAAGCAGAACTTTTACCAGAAGATATTTTTTCTGTTGGCGTGCAAGGAGATTTCAGGACATATCTGCCGGCTGTAGTTTTAACTGGAACTTTTCCGGGTTGGGATGTTATAAATCAAATCTCCACAGAGATTACCAACACTCTTCCAGTGAATAGGGTAACTTATGACATTTCACCAAATACAGAGTGGAACAAAATCTAACAAGTTAAATGTTAGATTTTTTTTGAAAATTTATTAAATAAAAAACCAGCTTTTAGGCTGGGTGCTAATATTTCATCAAAAATCTACCGGAGTTTCTCATATATGTGAGCTTTGCTTGAGAAAAATATTGCCGAACAATGATCTGCAAAATGATAGGCTTTAATATCCTTTCCCGTTGCCTCAAGGTTCTTCAATGCTCTTTTGAGCTCTTCTCCTTCGGGATTATAAGGAATTGCTAGGTCGTGAACCCCGAATCTTGCAAAGACCATTCTGGGCGTCAGACATGGAAGATAATGTATGGGACTGAATTCTGAAACTCTTGCCTCATATTCTAGAGCTGAAGCTAACCCTGATTGCTTTACAATTTGTCCTGTCAGATTGCTTCTCCAGGCAGAAAATCCTAGTCTAGTGCTGCCAACCAATGAAACAAGATTTCTTAGCCTTCCCTTCAGGAGTTCAGAGGCGAGTTTTATTGCTATTACATTGCCAAGACTTACACCCAAAAGACTTATTCTTTTACCTTGTAAAAGATCTTGATTCATTCTCGATAATGCATCTCTATAGATTTCTCTTAGATTTTCAAGAGTCTCATCAACATCTGGCCGGATAATGTTCAAAGTAGACAAAGTGTAAATTGTAGCTTTTCCATCTTTTGGTAAAATACCCTCGCCAATCGTTTGATTTCTGGTAACAATTTTGGGGACAAAACAATACCAGCTATCGTTGTAAAGAGTCCCTCTTTCTATTTTTGGTTTCCAATCTACATCCTCGTGAGTAATATTCCTTTTCTTTCTGGCATAGGCCCAGTCAATAATTCCAAGCATAAGATAAAACTCCTAAATTTGTTCTCAAGTTAATCTATATTCTTAAGAATTTATGTCAATAAAACAATAAGCAAAAGATTGATTTTTAATTATTCATCTATATAATATCCCGACATGTTGACTTTGGAGGTTAAAAATAGAGATACGAAAGAAAGTCCGGAACAATTGCGCACTAGCGGTTTTTTACCAGCTGTTTTTTACGGTAAGAAAGAAAAATCGACCCCGATTACTATTTACACAAAGGATTTTCTAAAAGTCTGGAAGGAAGCAGGGGAATCCACAGTTGTGGTTTTAAAAAATGGCAGCCAAGAACTTGAAACTCTTATTCACGATATTGATTTTGATCCGGTTACAGGGAAACCTCGCCATGCTGACTTTTATGTATTTGAAAAAGGTCACAAGTTGGAAGTTGATGTGCCATTAGAATTTACGGGAGTTTCTTCAGCAGTGAAGGATCTAGGAGGGGTTTTTGTCAAAGTTTTGCATCAGCTTAGAGTTGAAGCTCTACCTAAAGATCTACCACACCAAATTGAAGTAGATATTTCTACACTTGCAGAAATTGGCAGCCAAATTTTAACGAAAGATATCAAACTTCCAGCAGGTGTTGATTTTAAGGTGAGTCCAGATGAGGTGGTGGCATTGGTTGCTGCACCAAAGGAGGAAGAGCCCGAAGAGACTACTCCAATTGATTTGGAATCAATTGAGGTTCAGGCAAAAGGAAAAGAGGCTAAAGAAGGTGAGGAAGAGGTTGTAGAAACAACTGAATCTGAAGCCAGGGCTGAATCCAAATCAGAAAAGTAATTCGCAGTCCCGCACATATTTCCATTGAAAATGAAATTATACTGTTGCTTGCCCGTCTAAATTTTAAAGCTTTAAAATTTTGTCGGGTCTTTTGTTATAATATAAAAGAAGATTTCTCAAGTGATGAAAAATAATTTACCAAAGTTTTTTTTAATAATCTCTATTTTAATTTTTCCTCTTGCGGTTAATATTCTAGAGCCAGTTTTAGATGTCCACGCCCAGACAGCGGATGAAATAAGAGTACAGGAGGAGAAACTTCAGAGAGAATACGATGCTCTTCAGAAAGAGATAGATGAATGGCAGGGTGTGCTTGATGACACCAGAGCTAAGGCAAAAAACCTTCAGGGTGATATCACCATTTTAAATGCCCAAATCAAAGAAGCCGAAGCTCAAATTAGGCAGAAAAACCTTGCAATCCAGCGGCTTGGCAGGCAAATTAGCGAGAAGTTAAATAAGATTAAAGAACTGGAAGGACAGATTACTTCCGGGAAACTCTCCCTTGCCCAGCTAATTCGCAAAACAAATGAAATTGACTCCTATTCACTGGCAGAAATAATGCTTACTGGAAGGGATATCTCGGATTTCTTTTCGGACCTAGATTCATTTGCTCTTATAAAGGAGGAAATGAAAAAGCACTTTACAATTGTGAGGGAAGCTAAAGCTAGCACTGAAATTGAAAAAAAGCAGTTGGATATAAAGAAGAATCAGGAAACTGACGCCAAATATATTGTGGAGTCAAAAAAGAAAACAATTACTAAGACAGAAACTGAAAAAAAACAGCTTCTGACCGTTACCAAGGTACAGGAAGCTAATTATCAAACAGTTTTAGCTGAGAAGCAGAAGCGGGCTGCCCAGATCAGGGCCGCGCTCTTCAAACTTCGAGACACGGAGGGAATTTCTTTCGGAGATGCTCTGGTCTATGCAAATGAAGCATCGGCAAAAACTGGGGTGAGACCGGCTTTGATATTGGCAATTCTCACCCAAGAATCGGATCTAGGTAAAAATCAGGGTTCGTGTATTCTTTCTAGTCTTGATACTGGAGACGGTGTTGGTAAAAACACTGGCACCTTTTTCCAAAAAGTTATGAAAGCTCCGAGGGACACAGTTCCTTTTGCAGATATTACAAAGCGGCTTGGACGAGACTGGAAAATAACTCCCGTGTCTTGCCCTCCTGGTTATACGTATTCATCATCGCGCGGATACGGTGGGGGAATGGGGCCGTCACAGTTTATTCCCTCAACATGGGAATTGTTTAAAGATAGAATTGGCAAGATGGTTGGGGTTTCGGCAAATCAAGCTGATCCGTGGAACCCGGCGCATTCATTTATGGCAACAGCAATGTATCTTTCTGACCTAGGCGCTGTTGCCGGATCTTATACCGGCGAACGAAATGCTGCCTGCAGATATTACTCAGGACGTGCTTGTGACAATAAAAAACCGACTAATTACACTTATGGCAATGGGGTAATGGAAAAATCTGAAACCATACAAGCCAATATTGATTTCCTGAAGAGTGTATAGTGTAGAACATAGAACATAGAACATGGAACATAAAAAATGGAGCATAGAACATAGAACATAGAACATGGAGCATAGAACATAGATTCCTGATTTGCCTTATTTTGAGCCATATATTAATGCTCTATGATCATGATTCATGGATGATGATTTTTGCTTGACAAAAAATGTGGATTTGCTATAATATTAGTGCATTAGTCGAGGGTGACCTACCAAGGAGCCCTACAGCCGTACTAGAAGTGCGGACCGACTAGTGAATTGATACAGCCCACGGGGGACTACCTCAAAAAAGATTTTCTGAGGTGGGCGGGAGAAATGTCCCGCGATGCGGATGCCCAAGCAGTAAGGGGGCATCCATTCCGAGTCCGCTCGCTGAAAAGCGAGCCAGGCGGAAACCAGCCCCGATGTCTGGGGCCACTCTGGAGTGCCGAT
>DATDVZ010000005.1:0-16498 GCA_036517475.1 Minisyncoccota bacterium | reverse complement strand
AGAAACAATAAAAGTGTTTTTGTTAATTTCTTTGCGGAAATTTTCTCAAATATAAAACAAGGTCTCACAGATCACGAATTGGAAGGAGACATCATTACATCCATTGAACCTTCTGTGCAGGCGTTTCTTGAGGATGAGCTTGTTAAAGTTAAAAATGATTACAAATCAGATTATTCAGGGGGGATCGTAATGAATCCGATGAATGGGGAGATTATTGCTATGGCAATTAATCCCACTTTTGATATCAATAATCGTAATGAAAAGGATCCTCTGATTTTCTCCAACAAACTTGTAGAAGATGTTTATGAAATGGGATCAATAATAAAACCACTGACGCTAGCTGCGGGAATTGATTCCGGAGCAATAAGCGCAAATACAACTTATTATGATGCGGGATCTCTCACTCTCAATAATAAAACAATATTTAACTTTGATTTAAAATCCCGCGGTACCGTAAGCATGCAGGAAGTTCTGAACCAGTCCCTTAATACCGGGGCAGCGTTTGTAGCGCTTAAGATGGGTAATAAAAATTTCTCCAAATATATGTTCGATTACGGTCTTGGTGAGAAAACTGGAATTGATTTGCCAAATGAAACTCACGGCTTGATGGATAATCTGAATTCGCCCAGAGATATAGAGCATGCAACAGCCGCCTTCGGTCAAGGTATCGCAATGACGCCCATTGAAACAATAAGAGCTCTAGCAAGTCTAGGTAACGGTGGTAGGTTAATCTTTCCGCATATTGCGACAAAAATAAATTATAAAATAGGAACAGCAAAAACTCTCGAATTCGATGAACCTAAGCAGGTTCTGAAGCCGGAAACAAGCGAGGAAATCACCAGAATGCTAGTTTCTGTTGTGGATCACGCTCTGCGTGGGGGAACATTTAAAATTGAAAACTATAGCGTTGCTGCAAAAACGGGCACTGCTCAGATTTCAAGAGGGAAAAGCGGTTATTATGAGGACAGATTCTTGCATTCATTTTTCGGATATTTTCCAGCATATGATCCTAAGTTTATAATTTTTCTCTACACCTACTATCCCAAGGGGGTTAGATTTGCATCAGAAACTCTTTCCGCGCCATTTTTTGATTTGGCAAAATTTTTGATTAATTACTATCAGATACCGCCAGATAGATAGAACATGAAGCATGAATCATGGAACATTAATTTTGAGAGTCATAGAATACTAAAATGTTTTATGCTCTATGCTCTATGAAAAAAATTTCCCAAACACAATAAACTGATTAAACTATAAGTATGTTCAAGCAACTTTTAAAAGCTACAGTCATTAAGATCCTGACTTGGCAGGCCAAACTGGTTCTTAAGAAGTATAATCCTAAAATTGTCGCTGTTACGGGAAGTGTGGGAAAAACTTCTACAAAGGATGCTATTTTCACGATGCTTTCAAAATTTTATTTTGTACGCAGAAGCGAAAAGAGTTTCAATTCTGAACTGGGTGTGCCGCTTACAATTCTTGGTGTTCCAAACGGTTGGAATAATCCTTTCGTTTGGATAAAAAATATTATTGAAGGTCTGACTTTGATAGTGCTCCCGAATTTATATCCTCAATGGCTGGTGCTTGAAATTGGGGCAGATAGGCCCGGGGATATTGCTAGTTTAACAAGCTGGATAAAACCTGATATCGGAGTTGTAACAAGACTTTCAAAAATGCCAGTACATGTTGAATATTTCCTGTCCGTGGCAGAAATTGTCAGAGAAAAAAGTTTTCTTATTCAGAATACAAAAAGAGAAGGCATTGTGGTATTGAATGGCGATGATGAAGATGTAAGAGCTTTTCAAGGGCTTGTTGAAAATAAAATAATTTTTTATGGCTTGAAGGGTGCAGATATAACTTTTTCGGATTACGTGATTGAGTACTTGCCCGCAAAAAATTCTTTAGGAATTTCGGCGGGCGAGCCCGAAGAAATTTCTTCTAAAATTTCATCGGGTCTGAATAATGAAATTCAGGGGATTTCATTCACTGTCTCAAATGGCAAATCTAGCGAACAAGTGAAAATTCTTAGAAGTATTGGACTGCAACATGTCTACCCAGTGCTTGCATCAATTGCGGTAAGTCATGCTCTTAATCTTCCATTTAAAAAATCAGCTAAGGCATTTAAAAATTATGAAACTCCAGCCGGCAGGATGAAAATTATAAAGGGAATTAAGGACACAATAATAATTGACGATACATATAACTCTTCGCCTGTAGCTCTAGAAGAGGCGCTTAAGACTCTAGGAGAAATCATGACCAAGGCAAGAAAAGTCGCTGTTTTGGCAGATATGCTAGAACTTGGTGTATATTCTGTTGATGAACACAGGAAGCTGGGAGTATATGTAGCAAAAAATGCCGATATCCTTATTGCTGCAGGTTTGCGAACAAGGGCTTTGGCAGAGGCCGCACAAGACAACGGAATGAGTGAGAAAAATATATTTCAATATAACGACTCTCAAGATGCTGGCAGGGAATTGCAAAATATTATTAAAGAGGGAGATATAATTCTGGTAAAAGGCTCGCAGGGTATGAGAATGGAGAGGGTGGTGGAGGAGATAATGGCCGAACCTGACAAAAAAGAAGAACTTTTGGTAAGACAGGATAAAGAATGGCAGAATAGATAGCTTGAAGCTTTAAGCTGCAAGCTGTAAGCTTTTAATTTGCAGGCGCATTCGTCTATCGGCTAGGACACAGCCTTCTCAAGGCTGGAAGACGGGTCCAACTCCCGTATGCGTCAAATGACTCCAAAAATTGATATACAAACACACAATCTGCTGTTTAATCTTTTCTATTTTCCAAGTGTGTATGGTCCGAAAGAAAAATTAGATGCAGATGTTAATGAAATAAAGAATTTTGTACAGGAATTTGGTATTAAAATTCTGTCTGAAATTGAAATTTTATCAGGTTTTCCATGGTTTATGGACAGGATTCCAGTTGTTTTAGTGCCAAATAATAAGTTTCTTAATTATAGTTACTCACGTTTCGATTTGGAACCAGGAATTCCAGGAGTTGTGCTTAAAATTAGAGGGGCTATCAGAGATAAATGGATTTTGATTCACGAACTTGTCCATACGAATCAGAAACATGTAAATTCAAGTTTTGATTATGCGAAACTAAACACTGGAGAAAGAAACAATGATTTACTGGAAGTGTGGGCAGATTTAATCACACTAAAAATCATAATAAAATACTTTCCTGAATGGGAAGGTGATTTTTGGAATTTTTTTGAGACTGAAGAAAAGAATATTAGAAAAGGAAAAATATTGAGACAATTTATAAATAACTGGGATTTAGAAAAGAACGATATAAAGTTTTATTTAGAAAAAGATAAAAATTTAATTACTAAGAAGAGTTATTGGGACAGTATAGTTATTTGATTTTTTATTTTATGAGGAGTATTATTAAATAACCTGTAAAGCGGGAATGTCGAGCCCGCCTACACACCAATAGGCCTGTTGGTAGTGCAACGGGTGAAAATTTCGGTGGCCATCCTTTCTAGGGGGATGGCCTTTTCTTTTCTAACTTTGTCATACTTTTTTCAAAATATTTACTTTTTTATTTTTGCATGTAGTATTGAAATTAGAACCTATAAAGGAGTTAATGTGTATTTTACTCCGGAAAGAATTGCTGCGGTTCGTGCTGCTGACACAATAATGTTTAAAAATTCTGAAAGGTATGAGGGTCATGTTGTTTTAAAAGTCGTTTACTTACCTCATGATTTGGACGATAAGCTTAGAAGACTTGCAGAATCTGCCGGGTTATCAAGAGATTCTCTAATTCGTCTAGCAATATCGGACATCATGGATGAATTGGAAAAAGTAAACTTGCTGTCACAGGATGTATTCAATAGAGTTAAATCTGAAATACGCAATTCTGAGGGCGCAGGGCCCTTTTATGTGAGAACAGTTTATTTGGCTTGGAGAGCAGTTCACCTTTGTGAAGCAGTCCAGGCTACTATAAGTGATTTAGCTCGGTATGCCATATGGAGATTAGTAAATAGAGTTGAGATTGAGATTAATCAAAACCAGTAAATAACTGGTTTTTTTATTTGAAATGTGTAAATATCTTAAATAGAATTGCTCTGGGGGAGAGATGATTAGAGAACTATTCAGATGGTTTTATAAAGTTATTGAAAGTGGGTTGCCTAACATTCATGTTTTTGAAAGCGCAGTTCTTTTAGATTTTAGTTTGCATATTAAACCAGGGGCACCTATCAGAGGCACGGGTAGAAAAAATGAAACAAAATTATGGGGGACCAATGTTAGTGCGCTATATGTTTGGACAAAAAATGGAGAAGACCAGGCAGAGACAATAGAAGTCAAGTTGCATGAAAGACGGGGGATTTTTACAGCAACCTTTGTTAACAACAGACTTGTTGAATTAGACTTGAATGGTAGAAAAATTCGCCGAAATCTATTGAAGTATAAAGAACCGACTTATCGTATTTTGAGTCGCATAAGAAAAATCAGTACACAAAAATAGTAAAAAGAGTACGTTAGTTTGATATCAGAATTGTAGTATCAAAACACCCGCTATTAAAAGCTGGTTTTTTATTTCTACAATCAATTCTCTTATTCTCACGAATAAGAGAATTGATTAAAATTAAATAATTTGTACGGATTTGGTATAGTAGAATGGAATTATGAAAAGCAATTTTTCTCAAAAGGTTTACGAGGTTGTAAGAAAAATTCCGAGAGGGAAGACTTTGACTTATAAACAAGTTGCTAGAATCGCCGGCAAGCCAAAAGCGTCCCGTGCGGTAGGAAATATAATTTCAAAAAATACTAATAAAAATGTTCCATGTCATAGAGTAATACGATCAGATGGAAAATTGGGCGGATATAACGGATTGAGAGGAAAATCAAAGATGCAACTTTTAGCAAAAGAGGGAATAAAACTCTGAAATATAGTCCCTCAGAGCAAGCCCCGAGGTAATTACGGAACTCGCTTCGTTTATCCATTTCGCGCGGCAAGCTGTGCAGTATTGGACTATATTAGCTCCTCGGCTCGGAAATGAAAATTTATTTTCATTTCTCTCGCTCTACGTCGCTAATAAAAATCTGGCTTAGATGTTTTATATCTATTTGTTAATTCGCTCGAATTAACAAATAGAGGTTCCTGGAATTAGTTTAAATAATTAGATAAATAATTAAAAATAGAAAACCGCCCCGATTTCAGTCGGGGCGGTATCGTCAGCAATCGCTGTTGTACAGTGATAGCCGACTTACAGCCCATGGGCGGATGTCTCTGTAATTCAGCGCACTCCAGACATCCAACCTGTAACTATCACAACCGACGTACTCCAAGGTTCCGTTAGGAAGCTCCCGGTATCCCCCTGCTGTGAAATAAATGGAACCTTGAACTACAGGTACTCCACTTAGGTCAATTGTTGCCACCTGACCGAAACGGAGTCTCTCAACCAAAGTTCCACCATTTGTCATGATTGTGATAAAGCCGGGGTTTGTCTCGGCGGCGTTGTTGCGAATGGGAAGCACTGCTCCCACAGGTACAGCATCATCCGGACCTTGAACCTTTGCCCAGTTACAACTAAAAATTACGAGAAGTGAAAACAGAATTATTGCAGCAATGATAATCTTACCCGACAGGGGCATCTGAGTATTACCATTGTTGTTAGTTGTCACGAGTCCTCCTTGTTTAGGTTCACTTCTTATAGTTTTCTATCATATTTTAATATTTTGTCAACATAGAAAATTTTCTGTCTCTATTATTCCTCATTCTTGATTCTTGATTCATGATTCATGATTTTCGCATGATATAATCTTGCAAGCATGTCCGAAGCACTTGGTTTTAAAAACCCTCAGGAGGAAATTACTCATATCCAACAAGAGGTCCTTAAAAGGGAAGCTATTCTGCGAGGAAGCGGGGCCGAAGTTAATCGTGAGCAGATAATCTCTGAGAAAATTCACGAATATAAAAATTCTCAAAATGTTCTACACCCGTCTTATGAGACCTCGCAAGAAGCAATTGCTGCCCTAGCCCTAAACCTTTCGCCTGAAACACATGATAGGAGAATGTCAGAACTTTTGGTGCTATTAAATACAAAAGGAATAAGAAATACTTTAAAAATTATTGAAAAGTTGAGTGAGACACACATAGAGGATGATTTCCACCGTTTTCTAGTTCAATACATAAAAAAAGGTTTTGATGTAAAGGGCCTGAATAGAAAGGAACCGCTCTCGAAGGCTCTTAATATGACGCTTTATGAGGTAATTTTACCTGCGGGAGAAGATGAGGAGAAAAGAACGCTTAAGGAAATTATCTCAAGTATGGAGCAATTTTATGCAGGCATGCTTTCTGTTTCCTCCGAAAAAAATCCCAGAGAAAATTACATTACTATTGAGATTGCTAACAGTTTCGGATCAGACGAATTTGTATTTTATGCCTCAGTTCCAAACCACAAGAGGGATTTGTTTGAGAAACAGGTTCTGTCAGTCTTCTATGATGCAAAAATAGTTGAAAAAAACGATGATCACAATATTTTTAACCCTGAAGGAGTTGCATTAGGAGCAATAGCAACATCAGGAAACAATGCAGTATTTCCACTAAAAACTTATGAGCAATTTGATTATGATCCTCTAAATATTATTTTAAACAGCTTTTCAAAACTCAAAAAAGAAGGTGAGGGAGCCTGCCTTCAGGTAATGATTTCGCCAGTTGGAGACATGTATTTAAAAAAGTACAGCAGGATACTTGAAGAAATTGAAAAAGGCAAAAAAGTCAAAGATGTACTAAAAGAAAAGGGATTTTTGGCTGAGGTTGTAGGTTTTCTTTCTGAAGGTTTTGGAAGCAGTAAAGAAAAAAAAGATAAGGAGCCGGAGAGAATTGATACTGTCGCACTAGATAAAATAAAGAAAAAAATTGCTACACCCATTGTTGCAGCCTCCTTAAGGCTGGTGGTCTCAGCTCCAACATTGGGAAGATGTGAGGAAATAATTTCTGATATGGAGTCAGCTTTCAACCAATTTTCAGATCCGCAAGGCAACAGCCTCAAATTTAAAAAAGTTAAGGGAGGTAAAATTAAATATTTTCTGCGTTCATTTGCTTTCAGGGCATATGATTGGAAAGAAGTAATACCACTCAATTTAAGCGAGCTTACGACAATAATGCATTTTCATACCACTGCCGTGAAAGGCGTCGCTCAGCTTAAAACAACTAAGGCAGGAGATGCTCCTGCCCCGATTAATCTTCCTCAATCGGGGACTTTGCTTGGAGAGAATTCATATCGTTCACAGCAAACTAAGGTTTTTATAACTGATGAGGACAGAATGAGGCACTTCTATACGATTGGCCAGACTGGAACTGGTAAAACTACGTTTTTAAAAAACATGATCATTCAGGATATTGAAAGGGGGAATGGTGTTTGTTTTATTGACCCTCATGGTTCTGACGTTCAGGATGTTCTTGCTCATGTTCCACAGAATCGCCTAAATGATGTTATTTATTTTGACCCAGCCTACACTGCAAGACCGATGGCATTAAACATGCTTGAGTATGATTCAAGATTTCCCGAACAGAAAACATTTGTTGTAAATGAACTTTTCAGTATTTTCCAGAAACTTTACGGAGCGGTACCCGAGAGTATGGGGCCGATGTTTGAGCAGTATTTTCGCAATGCCACAATGCTTGTAATTGAGGACCCAGAGTCGGGCTCAACTTTACTGGATGTTTCAAGGGTAATGTCAAATAAAGAATTTCGTCAATTTAAGCTCTCTCGTTGCAAGAATCCGGTAATTGTGCAGTTTTGGACAGAAGTGGCGGAAAAAGCGGGGGGAGAGGCAGCGCTTGCAAATATTGTGCCTTATATCACAAGCAAATTTGATGTGTTTCTTGCCAATGAAATTATGCGGCCGATTGTGGCTCAAGAGCATTCCGCTTTCAATTTCAGAGAAATTATGGATGGTAAAAAAATACTTCTAGTTAATCTTTCTAAAGGGAGACTAGGGGATATCAATGCCAATCTTATCGGTCTAATACTGGTTGGTAAAATTCTCATGGCAGCACTCTCTCGTGTTGACTCACTCGGCACTGATCTGCCGCCATTTTATCTTTATCTTGATGAATTCCAGAATATCACCACGCCGTCAATTGCTACGATTCTTTCAGAGGCGCGCAAATACAAACTCTCATTATTTATCGCACATCAGTTCATTGCTCAGCTTGATGAAAATATTAAAAATGCAGTATTTGGCAATGTTGGCAGTATGGCGGTTTTTAGGGTCGGGGCAGAGGATGCGGAATACCTGGTAAAACAATTTGAGCCGATCTTCAGCGCTCGTGACATCATGAATATTGATAACTTTAACGCATACATAAAAATGTTAGTAAACGGTAAGCCAGAGAAACCATTTAATATAAGATGCTCTCCTCCACCAGCTCCCACAAATACTGATGTTTCCACAGTGAAAGAATTATCATACTTAAAATACGGAAAAAATAGGGAAGAAGTGGAATCAGAAATTTTAAAGAAATATCAGAAAGCTCCTATACCTGATATGAAAACAGCGCCTAGTAGGTTATAAGTAACCAACAACCAACAACAAACAACTAACAACAGACAATTAAAAGGTATAAGTTAATTAGAAACGGTAAAATATAAGAAAAATTTTTGGCGGATAAAAAAAGACGGTTAATTACCGTCTTGTCTTCGCTCTAGGCGACGTTGCCATGTATTCTCGTGGCGCTCGTCAGACACCTTAGTTACTGATGGTAACGTGGGTTCTCTCTTTTCCAGACCAATATGATCTGAAATCTGAACTAAAACAGCATTTCTTTCCTCTGGTTCCGTAAGTCCTTCTTCGTCAAGTACTGTCCATATAGCTCTTAGAGTTGAACGTGGACCATGGCGATTACCACGAACTGCCATGACTTTACCTGAAAGTCTCTCAATCTCACTGGCTGAACGCATTTGATTTACCTCCTCCGGACTGGGAATTTCTTCAGGCATAATAGCACTAATTTAGCATAAATACAGAGGTTTATAAATAAAAACCCGCGACCGCGGGTATTACTGAACAAGTTGCAGACGGCTGAATCTTTTGGCAAGAAGAAGCGCAAAACGCGATGTTTTAACAACTTTTTCCTTTCTTCTTAATCTTTCATCAGAGCGACACCATGCAATGATAAGATTTTTTGATTTGTACAAAATATTCTGGTAACACTCGGGTGAGTATCCCAATTGCTTCATAGCTTCCCTGATGCAATGATCAAAGATTGCAATATTCGCAACCCCATTACTCTGGCGTCTCCTGATGTTTAATGCAAGATTAGCCACTTGCTGAGTAGCAATTTCAACATTTAATCTGCGCATTAGGTCTCCTTACAGGCTCTACCTATATTTAACCAGTATTTATAAATTAATCAAGTAAAAATATAAATAGTTTGATTAATAAATGCTAGTTAATTTTTTTTATTTTCTAGCTACTGAGGAGCGAGTCCACAACATTTTTTACGTCTTTGCCATCAGCTTTGCCTTTTAACTCTATCATTACTGATGACATTAATTTTCCAATATCTTTTTTATCAGTTATACCCAGTTCTGATTTTTTAGCTTCTGCAATTTTGCGGATATCTTCAATACCCATCATTTGTGGTAGGTATTTTTGTAAGATTTCAAGTTCTGCTTCCTCCGCTGTCACTAAATCCTCACGCCCGCCCTTGCGGAATTGTTCAATAGAGTCTTTCCTTTGCTTGACGGAGCGTCTTATAACCTCAAGTGCCTGTTCATCAGTAAGCTGCGTATCTGGCTTCATCTTTTTAGCCACAGCCTCATTAGTAAAAGCAGCTAAAAGTCCGCGCAGTGTGTTAAGTCGAATAGAATCACGAGCTTTCATAGCTTCAGTAACTTGGTTTTTTATATCTTGATGTAAAGTCATAAAGACATACTAATATACTAATCCATACGAATCAACGAATGAATACGGATGGTACAAGAATTTAAAATGTAAAAGGCAAAATGTAAAATGACAATTTATAATTAAAAAATTGACAAAAGAAATAATTTAAATAATATGATATTGGATTTGTAAAGGAGAGTTTATGAAGAGTTTAGTTGAGTTTTTCGCTAGATTCCATCCCTGGTCACTGGTCTTAATGGCAGCACTTCTCGTTTTGATGATGTATGTCATTACAAGGGCTGCTAACAGGTGCCGTAATTGCGGAAGTTGGTTTCATAAGACTGTAATTCAGAGTATCTCCAACTTTGTTCTATTAGATCCAATTTCTCCTGCAATAAGTTCAAACGGTCTCAAACTTCAACTTCGTCTAACGAAGTGCATGAAGTGTGGTTGGGAAAGGCCCGTCGGAGTCGATCTTTTTAAAAAGGACTAGATCGAATTCTTGCAGTAATCTCGCTCATATTGATTCTTAAGGGAATTTTCAAATCATTACCCTAAACCGCCTAGTGCGGTTTTTTTTCTATAATTTGACTTTAGAATAATAAAAACACCGTGCGATACGTCCGCTACGGTGTGATACTTCTTATGTGATAACAAGACGTCCGGGCCATTCTTTTATTATTTGGCCTTCGTCTAACTCCGCATAATTCCATACTCTGGTGTTTGTTCGGAATCGAAAAATACACTGATCTCCACCAAAAACCCCCGCGTTAGATATTAGTTCTAACGTATTTTCTTCCCTATGTTTCTTATAACAAAGAAAATCAACTTTACCAGCCCAGAAAACAGGAAGTCTGCCGCTTTCTTCGGGGAAAAAGAAGAACTTTGCTCCGATGATTTTTGTGGGGTTTACAGGTAAACCTGCCGAACGAAGGATAGGAATAATATCCGCGAACCATGGCCTCAATAGGAGTGCATCTGCAACTGCCGCTACAATTTTTCTATACGAACGCGAAGTCAGCCAAGGTAGAATCATCATGTTGTAGCCCCAATGAGGTGAGGTATACTTCTTGAGCCACATTAACACAGTATACTTTCTGTGTCAAATCCTGTTTTTTGGACTTTGTTATTTATTCTCTGTAATTTTTAATTCCAATTCTTTATTCCCTATTCTTTATTCGTTATAATTGCTGGCATGGATTCTAGTCTCGTAATTGTGGCAGTCATTGTTATTCTTGTGTTAAACGCTGTTATTTTGTGGCAGATTTTTCGCAGGCAAAAGGGAAGTAGCGGGGGTGAGTTTCTTTTGATGCAGAATCAATTAAATGAGATTGTAAAAACGCTTGATTCCAAACTATCTCAATCTCGTCAAGAGATGCAAGAGGCAGTCAGACACCAATTTAGCCAGTCCCAGCAGCTCATTAAAGAAATAAATCAGGAAGTTTCTAAAAACTTAATAGAGGTTGCTAAAGAGCAGACAAAGACCAATGAAGCCACCCGCCAGTTCATGACAATAGCGGAGCAATTGGCAAATCTTGAAAAGGTTCTGAAACATCAGAAGCAGAGGGGAAACCTTGGTGAAGCCTCACTTGAACTTATACTTTCAAATATACTTCCGCCGGATCAATTTAAAATGCAGTACGCATTTAAAGATGGCGAGACAGTGGATGCTGTGATTTTTACAAAAGAGGGTTTGATACCAATCGATGCCAAATTTTCTCTGGATAATTACAATCGCGTTTTGCATGCAATTGACGATGCGCAAAAGGAGGAATTGGAAAAAGAATTCAGAAATGACCTGAAGAAAAGAATTGATGAGACAGCAAAGTATGTGAAGATTGAGGAAAAAACCCTGCCATTTGCTTTTATGTTTATTCCCGCAGAAGCGATATATTACGATCTTTTAATCAATGAAGTGGGGTCCGTAAAAGTTAATACCAGAAATCTTATTGATTATGCCTACAATGAAAAAAAGGTAATAATAGTCTCTCCGACGACATTTTCAGCATACCTGCAGTCTGTTTTATATGGCTTTAAAGCCTTTAAAATTGAGGAATCTGCCAAGGAAATAATGAAAAGGGTAAATGATCTGGGGAAACACCTCAAAAGCTATGAGGACTATCATAATAGGCTTGGAAACGCTCTAGCAACAACAGTCAATCACTTCAGTGCCTCAAGCAAAGAGTTTAAGAAAATTGATAAAGATATGTTTAAAATCACAGGTTCTGCGATTGACATTGAGACATTACAGCTGGAGAAACCAGTAATGGAAGAATAATGAATAATGAATGAGGAATAAGAGATGATTAGAAACAATAAATCTTACTTAACGGGGTGAATAACTTTGAGAAACTTACAGAATTGTTTAAGAAATTTCCCGGCATAGGGCCCAGACAAGCTCAGCGCTTTGTGTATTTTCTCTTGACAAGAAATAAAAGTTATATAGATGAGCTGCAAAATCTAA
The DNA here is from genome assembly GCA_036517475.1 of Minisyncoccota bacterium. Lineage (GTDB taxonomy): Bacteria > Patescibacteriota > Minisyncoccia > Phycocordibacterales > Zambryskibacteraceae > DATDVZ01. The sequence goes on along the minus strand of DATDVZ010000005.1, from coordinate 4,183 downwards.
TAAAGGAAGTAAGGAAGGAGACATCAATTTGTAAAAATTGTTTTAGATATTTTTCTCATAACGGCTCCAAAATGCCGACTTGCAATATCTGTAGTAATGAAGGGAGAGAGAGTGCAACAATAATGATTGTGTCAAGAGATATTGATCTAGAAAATTTGGAAAAAGCTGGAAATTTCAAGGGAAAATATTTCTGCTTAGGCGGGACACTGCCAATATTAGAAAAGGAGCCGGAGAAAAAAATAAGAATAAATGAGTTGCTGAAAAAAGTTGAAACTGAGGGCAGTCAAATAAAGGAAATAATTATTGCAATGAATACTACAATGGAGGGTGAAAACACCGAGGATTATTTAAGAGAGCAATTAAATCTAGCAATAGAAAAATTTGGATTCAAAATAACTACTTTGGGAAAAGGACTTTCAACGGGTGCAGAACTTGAGTACGCAGATCCAGAAACTCTTCAGAGTGCTCTAAAAAATAGACAATAGTCTAGGTCAAAGAATCAATTTTTACTTCAAAATAGGGCTGGCGATGAGTATTTTTCTTGTAATAACGGCTCTTTTGCTTGTACTTTATTACAAGTACCTTCGGATAGCGCGAAATTTTATTTAGAGTAGCTGTAACTTTTGCCCCACTTACAACTGGCTCTCCGATTTTTACACTTGTCCCGTAATCAGTCAGCAAAACATTATCAAAAGTAATTTTATCTCCTTCCTTAAAATCACCAGTAATTTTTTCAATTTTCAGATTGTCTCCTTCTCTGACTTTATACTGCTTGCCGCCTGTAGCAATAACAGCAAAATCTCCTAAAGTTTTAGGTTTTAGGTTTGACGTTTTAGGGCTAGCCTTTTTTACGACAGTTCTTTTCTTTGTTGTTGGTTGTTTGTTATTAGTTGTTGGTTCTTTTACCATAGGTTCATTATTCTAACTTAAATTTCATAAATGACAATCCCGCCCTTTCTAGAAAGAGCGGGATTGGGAACGGATCACCCCCTCTCACACGGTTCCAGATTAAAAGCTATTTCTCTGTGCGAGAGGGGGCGGTTAAGTTGTTTTCATTAGGAGGGCTCCACGAGCGAGAGGGTGGAAGCTGGAGCGAACACTGCCACAATAGTGTGTGCCACCTCCTTGGAACATAACTATTATTATATTACACAGTTACTGGATTTTGCCAATACATAACTTACCCTCCTAAATTTTATAAAAAAATTTAGGAGGGTAAACTAAAAACTCAAATCATCTTCTGTTGTACCCTGAACTCTTGATTTATCAAGACTTTGGAAAGTTGCCTTCTTGTCATTGAAATAAAGCTCAATTTTTCCTGTTTCGCCATTACGATGTTTTTCAATTAGAACTTCTACAATGTTTGGTTTATCTGAGTCTTCTTTATACTTGTCTTCTCTATGAAGAAACATTACCACATCAGCGTCCTGCTCAATTGATCCTGAGTCACGAAGGTCGGAGAGTCTGGGTTTTCCGCCGCGACTTTCTACTGCGCGTGAAAGTTGCGAGAGAGCAAGAACGGGAATTTCAAGCTCCCTGGCAAGATGTTTGAGGGAACGGGATATCTCTGTAACTTGCTGAACCAGATTGTCATTACTCTTTGAACTTATTGGCATCATTAATTGAAGGTAATCAACGATAATTAGGCCGAGACCTTTTTCGCTTTTAAGACGGCGGGCTACAGAGCGCATTTTTAAAATATTGTTTCCCGGTTGGTCATCAATATAAATAGGAGCCTGTGAGAGTTGATCCAGTGCGTTTCTGATAGCAGCAAAATCGTCCTCTTTAGAGAGTCTGCCAGTTCGAAGCTTCCAAGCATCAACATTTCCTTGCGCGGCTAGCATTCTATCAACTAGCTGTTGGGAGCTCATTTCAAGAGAGAAAATACCTACCGGTACGCCATGATTAACAGCGGTTTGGCGGGCAATGTCGAGAGCTAGAGAAGTTTTACCAACCGAAGGCCTAGCAGCAAGGATTATCAAATCTGATTTCTGAAGCCCGGCAAGTTTATTATCCAACTCTGCAAATCCAGTGGGAATACCGCGCAACTCTCCTTTGGAATTATGCAAACGATCAAGCCTCTCCCAAGCTTCAGAGAGCTCATCTTTTAAATGAAGAAACTTGTGAACACCCCCAGTATTTGTAATGTCATAAACTTGCTTTTCTGCACGGTCAAGAATTTCTTCCAAGTCTGTTGCCTCATCATATCCGAGTGAAGCAAGATATTCTGATGCTTCAATAATTCTGCGAAGCATATATTTTTTCTGAATAATATCAGCATAATGTTTTATATTTGTTGAAGAGGGAACTATATTTACAAGTTCAGCAAGATAACTTGCTCCACCCAGCTGATCTAACTGGTTTTTTTCTTTAAGCCGAGCTGATAGTGAAAGAAGATCAATGGGCGTGCGTTTTGAAAAGAGATCAAGCATTCCCTCATATATAATTGCATTTCTTTCCGCATAAAAAGATTTCTGCGTTACGTAATCAACAATTTCATAAATTGCATCAGAGCGAAGCATTACTGAACCCAAAAGCGCCATCTCAGCCTCAATTGACTGCGGGGGAATACGAACCTTTTCTCTTATTAGCGTATCGCCGATTCTTGTAATGGGATCAATCATGGAGATATTTTAGCATAGGGAAAAAGGGAAAAGGTAAAAGATAAAAGTTGAAAGATTGGGAATAAAATGGGGAAACAGGAAGGATGAAGATGAATAAGGAATATTAACATTTTATACGATCGTATAAAATGTTAATATTGATGCTGAAGCTTAAATTTGCAAAAAGAAAGAGCGCCATCGTAGATGGCGCCCAAGCTTTGTAATCCAGTTAAACCAGTACGAATCAAGTCCAAATCAAGGTTCGACCTTGCTTTAAACTAATTTTCTATAAAAGAAAGAGCGCAATCCGAAGATGGCGCTCAAGCTCTGATAAGGTCCTTCCTAGGGAAGGGTGGCCTTTGGGGGCCGTTTCGGCTTTGGGGCTTACTTACCCCACCAGAGCCTTCAATGCACAAGGTCGCGTAGCGACCTGTAGTTTCGGCGAAAGGAATCTCTCTAGGTGCGTTGCGGGTAATCCGGAACGCGCTAGGTCTCGATAACCACACTTCGAGAGAATCCTCTTTTTTGTCAGTGCCCGATTGCAAGCCGGACACTGGCTGTCAAAGCTCTGGAGGTTCAAGCCTCCAGAGGGCGAGGGGGTCAGCACCCCAACCGTTCACTAGTGTTTCCTTGAGAGCGTTCCGTCTCTCTCGGTTACCATGGGTTCGCGATCCCATAGTCACTAGCTAGCCATTTTTTTGACCGCTTTTACTTGGGCTTTTACTTGGTTTTTTCTTTGCCGTTTTTTTTTGGTCTCACTTTATACGGGCCGCGAAACCCGATTTTTTCTATTAGAATTATAGCAAATCAAAATTTTTTGTCAACCCTAAAATCATAAAACATATAACATGAAACATGGAACATTAAAACATGCCTTAAAATAAGGGAAATACAAGGTCGAACCTTAGATACAATTCCAAAGGTTCGACCTTGGTTTCTAAACTTTTAAAATTCTGGGACCGTTCGACTGGTCTTCAATTTCGTAACCCCTTTCTTCCAGAGTTTTTCGGATTTTGTCGGCTTCACTCCAGTTTTGACTTGTGCGAGCTGTTTCACGATCGCTTATTAAATCCTGAACTTCCTGTGGCAGGGAAGTGATTTCCAAATATTTATCTCTCAATTCAACTTTATCTAAATTCAGACCCAAAACTTTATCAAACTCTAAGATCGTTGCTTTTTTGTCCGCATCAGTTAAAGAATCATTTTTTAGGATTTCCTGAATCAGAGCAAGTATTGCCGGAGTGTCCAAATCATCTTCAATTAATTCTTTAAATTTATTCAAATAATTTTGATCTACTTTTCCGATTTCAAAATTTCTTAATTGTTTAACTAATCGAGTAAATCCAGACTGGGCACCCTCAAGCGCTTCCCATGAAAAATTAACAGGTGAGCCGTAGCGAGCCTGGAGTAGAAAAAATCTGTATGAAAGCGGATGAATCCCTTTTTCCTCAAGAACTTTTAATGTAAGAATATTTCCTTCAGATTTTGCCATTTTGGCATTCTCCATATTGAGGAATGCATTGTGAAGCCAATAGTTTGCCAAAGGCTGGCCAGTAGCTGCCTCTGATTGGGCAATTTCA
>DATDVZ010000004.1:0-23523 GCA_036517475.1 Minisyncoccota bacterium | reverse complement strand
GTTCATTGCCGTGCACAGGAGGAAGCTCGTGCAATCCCTCATTGGTCTTTCTCCTTTCGGAGCGACAGGGTCGTGGACTGAAATGCGAACTTCCGCCTCTACACTCTAATACAAAAGAACCAGTATTCTCTCATACTGGGTCTGGGGAGGAATCCGCGCGGGCTTCGGCTTTCTTTTTTGAAAAAATTGGCGGACTTATTTCTTCTCTAAAATAATACTTCTCAAATTTTCAACTCCTGCTCCCTTTTCCCACTGATCAAGCATGCCAGTAAACTCTGCTGATGTCGCAACTCTTGAATGCTTGTCAATAAAAGTTTTCCATGCTTCTGCTACCAATGTTTCTGTCTGTTTGATTGTCCTCGCGGCTCCGATTAAACTTCCGACTCTACGAAATTCATCAGCGCACTCTTGCATAAATATTTTCTGACCCTCTCCAACTGGTAGTCCGCTACTCAATCGTTGGTTGTATGCTTCTCTAATTTTATCGAGAGTATAGAAACCTTGTAAGTATCCTAATAATTTTTTACTTGCATCAATATCATCGGGGTGGTCACCAACCAATTCCCAATGTTTGCCTTCACCTTTTGTTGAGTAAACATTTTCTTGGGCATTAAACCAATTAACTTTCCGCTGAAGAAATGAGGAGTGAAGCTCATCCAAATAACTTAATTGTGTCTCCACTCGTGGCATTTCGATTCGCAAATCAAAATCTCGTCCAAGCATTTTAGCGTATTTCTCTTTATCATTCCAAAAGGCCTGCTGAGTAGTAACCCGATCCTTTCCTTCGCCGTATAAAGTGGTTGTCCGACCTTTACGATACGCAGACAACATATGCAAAGATTCGTCTTGTGACATAAGATAATCGGACACTGAGAGCATATAATGGTTTAGCTCATGCACAGCCGAAACTGTTGGAGAAACATTATCCTTTTTTCTTCTCTCCGGATCTAAATCCACCACGGCCAGACCCAGATAATTTTCTGATGCTGTCCCGAGTTTACCACGCGATTTATCATTATCTCCAGATAAAACCTCTCCCTTTAATATTTTGGGAACACCCTTAGAAGAATCGTAAGTAGCAACAATTGCGCCAGCGACTTCTTTCACATCAAGCACATGGGGGTCGCGACGCAATTCCTCCATATACGCTTTGTTTCTTTCAGAAAATACTTTCAATAATTCAGTAAATTTTTTTTGATATTCTTTTACTTTATCGTCGCTGATTTCCTCTAATTTCGGTTTTTCATAAGTAATAGCGCCCGTTTCAGGGTCAACTTGTGCGAATTCGGCATATTGATCAAGACGATTAAGATATTCCGCAGCAACTTTTATTTTTTCATTTAACTCCCTTGATTCTCTCGTTTCTATGCCACTTTCCGTTGCTTCGGATGTAATACCCAGACTTTTTCTAAGAGCTTCTAATTTATCTTTATCTGCCTGTTCGCGCTCGGTTTTTTCTTTAACGGCACTTTTTCTCAAAATCTTTTCTTCGCCATTTGGTCCGATAATTACAGCTTCATAATCTCCTCTTTCTCCTTTATTAATGACAAATCTTTCACCCTCTTGCAGTTTGTGATAAGTCCCGTCGGGAGCGCGAACACCAGTTTCTTTCATTTGACCATCTGAACCTTGTGCGACTCGTGATTCCCAGAGAGACCATTCGGGCACAGAGCCACCTGGCAATTTTGGCGAACCAGTTTCAACTTTTTCTGGTTTTGGTTTATCTTCTTCCGGTGTAAATTGTGGAGGGCCTTCAAAATTTTTCATATTTTTTATTTCAAGAGTTCATCTATTGAAATATCCAGCCCTGCAGCAATTTTTATAACCGTTTGAATTGATGGCTTGGTTATTACGTTTGATTCAATCTTAGTTAGCGTTGTATAGGGAATATCGCACTTTCTCGCAAGCGCGTCCTGTGTCAATCCTTGTTTTGCTCGAAAGACTTTTATTTTATCCCCAATTTCCTTTTGTTTGCTTTCCATAGTATGATAGTATAAGTATGAGCGTTGAAACTAACCCTCACAACTATACTAACATGAATCTTATTTTTTCTCAATTTGTAGCCGCCAATTTTTTCAAAAAAGAAAGCCTAAGCCCGCGCGGATTCCTCCCCAGACCCCTCCTCCGCGCGGGCGAGTCCGAATTCCGCACCCCGCCACCATTCCCCCAGAAAAATGAGGCGGGGTGCGGTCAGGAGTTCTTCTCGAAAAAGGTTCGCGCAAATGCTAAAATAACACCACCATTTCAGATTTGGGTCGGAAGTTGCCTCGGGGCGGAGTTTATCCTGACGAAGGAAGGGCTCCTCGGCATTGGTTTCCGCCAAGAAATTCCAGGGGGTTTTGAATTCCACCAAAAGCATTCCCGCCGCAAAGCTGAGGTTCGAGGGGTCCGGGTCAGTATAATCAAAGCATTATAAAATTAATCTGCCTCTCGACTTTAAAAATGGGTAAACTTATACATAAACTTGTTTTTGTTTTTAGGATTATATAATTACCATAAGAAACTAAAGAAAAAGAAGCGTTGTAATTTTGAAATTGTATGAAAAAAAATATTGAAAATAAAATAAATGAGATAGAAAGGGAAATGAAAAACATCGGTTTATGGCAGAATTCTCCACTCACAAAATCTGCATATGATATTCATGAAGCCTTTGGAGCTGACAAAATAAGCCTCGCCCAGTGGCTCCAATTTATTCTTATTCCTCAGGTTAGAAAAAAGCTTCTGACGGATGGGCCATGGCCGAGTTTAAGTCAGGTAGGTATCTACGCATCACAACAATATCTTTTCTTTCGCCGAGATCCAGATGAAAAAAATGTACTTACTACTCAAGGAAGTCTTGATCACAAAGAAATGAAACTTGTGCATTTGCTTATTGAGTTTGATGCTTTTTTTAATGCGGAGGCGGCGGTCAATCAGGATTCTCCGCAAAATACGTTCTGACTTTTTCAAACAAACACCACCTTTGTTTTCGGGACAATGAGAGCCTTGGTCTCATTAGAGCTATCTTTTTTAAATACTGGTTAATATCGTTTTATAAATTAGAGCTATGATTAAGGCCGAAATGCGAATTTACAAAAAAGTCATTTTTCTTTACCATTCTGTACCGAAAATCCTACCAAACGATATTTCAAAAATCTATATTCCCAGAGTTGCTTTAAACATGGCGAGACGATTAAACGTGCATAAGAGTTTGGAAAAACTAAAGAATAATTCTTGAGTGATACAGGTTTTGAAAGTTATCGCAGCGACCACAACTTTTTGAGCCTGATGAACTATCTATTTAATAAATACCTCCCACGTTCGTAGGGGTTATCCATTTTGGCGTAGGTAGCTATAAGCCAAATTGTGTGTCGGAAGATAATAATTACTTATCTAGGCTCAGCGTTACTAAAAAGCAACCCAGCCTACGCACAGTTCAATCTCCCTTCTTTGGAATGTGTTCGGGATCTTGACTTGAATCAGCTTGATCCTTAAATTTTTCCAGAGCACGTTCAAGCTCTGGATAGGTAGTAGAACCATCCCATGGTGGATCAGAACCAGCCATGGTGCTTTCTATGACTACGACTTTTTCCAGAAGTATGTCAAGCCTTTTGGCCATCTCCTCTCGAGTCGGCAAGCGGTCAAGCTCTTGGTTCAATTCGTGTTGAGCTTTTTTATACTCCTTAATAGTCTCAACCATGTGCACAGGCACCCTGATTGTACGCCAACTTGGATCAAACATAAATTAATTATAACTTTATTCCTGAAAAGAAGCTACGCGAGTCGATCAATTAGGATTTTTTGCAAAATTGGTTCTGACTTTTTATAACAGACGCAATCAAATTTGACAGTCAAATAATCGCATGTTAGTATTTTTTTAGAATTGCAGACTCCACCATAGAAAGGAATACAACATGCCGGACGTCATACCTGGACTTAAGCTGATTCGCCACAACGCTAGTAATGTAGATTTGCCCGATGATCCATCTCTCCCTTTTAAGTTGGAAGCGAACTTCAGTCCACCTGAGTTTATGATTGTTACTTTCATTGGATTGTTTGGTGGGAGTGAAGAGTTAGTTGTACGCAGTGTGACTAAAGAGGCATTGGATCAATTCATGACTGGGCAAGATCTTCGAAGACATCCTCGTCTTAGACATTTAACCATCACTGGCCCCGACGGCATCATAGAGCAGATACCAAAATCGGCAAAAGAGACATCTCCAACAGATCAGCAAAAAATTTTGTAGAGTAATATTACACAAGACCGCCAATCAGTTCAGCGGTCTTTTTTACAAATTAAAAACCCCACATATGCGCGGGATTTTTAATTTGTGAACCTGAAATATTAACTAAGGTGTCCTGAAACAAGTTTTGTCATCTCAAACATTGTAACTTCGTTCTTGCCTCCGAAAATAGGTCGAAGCTTATCGTCTGCAATAATGTTTCTTTTGTTTTGCGGATTTTGAAGGTTGTTTTTCTTAATGTACTCCCACATCTTCTTGACAACCTGCCCTCTTGGCAGAGGACCCTTACCAATTACCGCCTCAAGCTCGGCAGAGAGATTCATTGGCTTTAATAACGCTGGATTAGCTTTTCTTACCATGTAAATTTATTGTTTAATTGCTAATTTGTTAACTAAACGATTTTACCATTAATTATTATTTATTCAAATATAGTTTGACTATTGCAATACTTCCTTTAATATAAGCCACAGAACTGATCTACACATGAGGAGCGCTACATGGGAACAATCGCTGAGGATTTGGTTGAATTTGAACAACTGAAAAATGCAAGTGACACCGCGGAAGCAATTGCACGAAGTGCCGCAGGAGAGACTCTCGGAAAAATGAAGCAAATCCGAGAGCGTATTATGGCGGGTGAATCTACTGGTGATGTTATCAAAGATTTTGTAATTGCAACGAATCTATTCCCTTCAAGTGAACTTGAGGAAAGATTCAGGTCTCTTCAGGAACAGCTGATTAGCCATTCCGGAGAATTTATTCTCGTGATTAGAAAGGAAAGAACGAAAGTAACCTTTCGGTGTTTCCCCGGCGAGGATAGAGAGAGTGATTATGCTAATCATGAAGAGTGGGTACTAGGAGTAATTGAAAATTCTGATATTTTGTTTGATCCTCTGATGACAGGTTGGTATAAAATTCAGACAGGTAAATATGTTGTAATTCATCAAGGTGTCCCTGTATTAATTGCTAGAAACATAGACTCCCATTCGCGGTTCAACCGTCCAGGAGAAAACCCATCAATTGGGTCACCTGTTGAAGTGTTTGTTATCGGAAATAGTCAGGTTGAGGATTTCTTTGCAGTCCGCGGACAGAGCGTAATTTTACTTTTCTGGCGAATGGCAAGGCTTCTGAATGGAGACTTGTCAGAATTTCCCAGGGTTCTAGAAGTTATTGAGAATGGAAAAAGATCTGTCATTGAAAAACTTAAGAAAAGTATTGACGATAGGGTCTTTACTTCAAGAACCCTCAGTGGAGATGAGTTGATGAGATTGCAAAATCAGTTCATTAATCTTATCAAAATGGCCATGGAGTTTGGGTTGGGAGATACTAAACTCACTGATCTAACTGTTGCAGAATTTTATCAGAAGTTTCAATTAAGTACTACATAGCACCATAAGTGGTGCTTTTTTTATTTCCCCCAGTGTGAATCAATATAGGAATTCACCTCGCTGATTTTAAGAGGGCTGGTAGTATTACCTGTACGTATAAAAAATTCCTCATTTTCATTATTTGTAAGAAATACAGGAGTCAGTGAAGATTCAACTTCAATCAGGCAAACGTCTTTGTCTTCAATCTTTTCAAATATCAGATTTATATTTTGCCTCATCTGCGCCCCAATAGTGTGTTTTACAACCTGATTAAAATGATTTTCAAAACCGTCTCTGTCCTTGCGCACCAGAGACTGATAATCATCTTCAAGACCGTAAATTTTCCCATTATCAGTCACCCCTATTATTAAATTCCCTCCTCCAGAATTTAGAAATGCCGCAATAGTTTTCATTACTGAATGTTCAATGGACTTGCTCGTTATTTTTTGCTTAGTGTCCCAGCGAAATGTCTGCTTGAGCTCCAGACGCGAGCTCTCCCCTTCAATAATCAAATCTAGAATTGAGTGACGTTTAGGCGACTCCACTTTTCTTAGAAGCGCCCTGTCTACCGCGTCCTTTATAATGTTGGAGTAAATTTCAGCAGTCTCAATATTTCTGATGTGAAAAGGTTTTGTATTTTCTCCTGTATGCAAAACAATTGTTCCGTAGTTAAGCATCATTTCCAAAAGTGATCTTTTGTATTCCACTAACGTTACATTTTTAAGTAGTATTGATTTCTCCTTACTGAAAAAAAATGACCTTCTGAAGCTGATTTCCTTTTCCTTCAATCTGAATTCTTCGCTTTGCCAGATAAAAAATACTATCAGAGTAATGATAAGCTGCAGGAAGGAGGCAATTACAAAAATAAATATATCGTATCTGCTGAAAAAACCCCCGACCGTTGCTCTGAATATTTGTTCAAAGTTTGTAATAAAAGATATAAAGAAGAGAATTACACTTGCTGCAATATCAACTTCTATAATTCTCTTAATGAGAACCAGAGGGCTTTGACGAATGATTGTAACCTTACTCATCACATTAGAAATTATGGCCCCTAGATGCCCTCGCAGGATCCTGTAAATGCAGTACCGTGCGGATTTCTAACGGGGCAGGTTCTGAAAATATTATACTAAAAATATCCATATTCATAGGCCTATTTCATGGCTAAATTTAAAACATGACTAATAAATTCACTCATTGAAATTCCTGCCGCATTTAGCGCTTTGGGATAAAGAGACTCTTCTGTGAGCCCGGGCAAAGAGTTTGTCTCAAGAATATAAATTCCTCTTTTTGCAGAGACAATGAAATCAGATCGTGAGTAATGACGAAGCCCTAATAGTTTATGAGCTTCAATTGCAAGTCTCTGAAGCTCCCGACTTAAATCAGATCCGAATCTTGCCGGAACAATTTCCTCGCACTTATTTTCATATTTCGCTTCATAATCAAAGAAATTTCTTCCGGAGGCAGGAACAATTTCAATTGGCTCCAGCGCAAATATACCACCATCATCCGATTCTAATACTGCGCAAGTTGCTTCGCTGCCTGAAATATATTCCTCGACAATCACTTGGGGTCCGTGACGAAATGCATCCTCAACTGCTTTGAACAAACTATCCAGATTTAGAACAATGGTGGTTGATAGAGATGACCCGCCACTTGCAGGTTTAACAACTGATGGTTGGGGGAAAGATTTAAAAAGATTTCCAATTTCTCTTTTTGTATGATGAGTATGATTTAAAATAAGGTAAACTGGCGTCTTAATTGAATTCATTTCAAAAATTGCCTTGGAATACCCCTTATGCATTGCAATTGCGCTCGAAACTGTCTTTGATCCTGTGTAGGGTTTATTGAAGGTATCAAGCAAATTTTGCAACTTGCCGTCCTCGCCGTATTTTCCATGCAAAGCATTAAATACGACATCTACTTGATTAAGTACTCTCTTGGCGGGCCTTTCCTCACCTTGTATATTCCAAAATCCGTCTTTGGAAATTAAAATATCAACCGGAATAAAATTTTCTGGTAAATTTTCCTTTACATTTGCTCCAGTTTTTAAAGAAATTTCATACTCTGGAGACGGCCCGCCCCTTATGATCCCCACTCTTATTTTATCTAGGTTCAAAGTTGTACTAGCCATTGTGGAATTATAACCCAAGAATCATGAAGCATGAATCATGAAGCAAGGAGCCTTTAATTTTCTATAAAAGAAAGGACCGAAGCGCAAGGCGTCGGTCCTGAAGACTTCTCGGATCATAAGATCCGTAAAGTGCATGGGCGCATACCTGCAATCCTAACGATAATGAGTTGCCGCTCGCTCGCGGACTCACGATCCTCGAATTGTTAGTAATGCGCCCTATTAAGGTGGGCGTAACAGTCTCATTTTTCGACTTTGGTGGTCAAAGACCGAGTCTAAAATGTGAGCGGTACGCCCATTTTTGGGCTTGGCGCACGTTGTGTGCCTGTTAATGTATTGAAGTTTTTAGGCCTCCTTACACTAACCCGCTTTCAACGTGCGCCCGAGGAGAGCGAAGATTGATTGGGTTTGCACGATATCTTGCGATATCATGCAAATCATTGTGACAAGCCGTTGGTTTGGGCTCGTAGTCACTCGCCTTTAGGGTTGTGCACCAAGGTGCATCCCCTCTTAGACGTCTTTCTTCGTTATATTACGTTTTGGCCAACTCGCAGGGTTGCCCTTGCGGTTGTTACATTCATTGGAGGCTCGGTTACCAAGCCGTCTTTCCAGTGATGACGAAACGTAATACTTACCTTTTGGTTTGATGTGATCTCCCCTTGGGTAACTCCAATTTTTGGAAAGAGCTCTTTCCTCACCCGTAGGTTTGAAGCTTTCGCCTCTCACCTTGTGAGGCCTCTTGAACTGGCTTGCGCCTGATCAGTGAGGACTATTAATATATCAGAGATACAAATTTAGTGTCAAACAAATATGCAATTAAAATTATCCCCAGCTGTGGATAAGCTGAAAAATCAAGTAAAAATAAGGCTAATTTTCTCCACAGAGAAAATGTTGTGTAATGTTTTCTTTACTCAAAAATGCCTTTTCTTCTTCTATTTCTGTGAAAAGCAACTGCGAATCTGTGTGCTTCAGAATTAATTTCTATAATATTATTTTTAAACCTTTTTAAATTTTCTTTCATCCCCAAAATTTCTATTGGTTTATGTTTATCGTCTTTTACTACTGAAACAACTTCAATATTCGTCTTGCCGGTAGGCAGATTTAAATTATGTTCCACTAAAACTTTTCTTGCAGTATTAATTTGCGCAACTCCCCCATCAACGACAATTAAGTTCGGTAGTGGCCATCTGCCAGCTGGCGGAGCATGTCGGAAGCGTCGAGTCAGAATTTCTTTTAAATTTTTTGTATCATTGATTTCCAAGGTCGAACCTTGAGAAACTGAATTTAAGGTTCGACCTTTAGAACCGCGAATTTTAAACTTACGGTATTCATTCTTCGCTAATTCTCCATCCTCCATTACAACCATTACTCCTACAGTATCTTTCCCAGAAATATGAGCAATATCATACCCTTCTATCCGAAATCTTCGTTGTTTGTTGTTTGTTATTGGTTGTTGGTTTTTTAGAAGTGACACATCTCGTATATGATTTAGGGAAAAGATTTGTCTTTTTATAACTTCAGCCTTTTCAAATTCGTGATTTTTAGCCAATTCCTTCATCTGACGCGCCAGATTTCTTACAACTTGCCTCTTTCTACCTTGAAAAAATAAAATTAAGTTTCTTATAGTTTTTTTGTAATCCTGGTGCGATATTTCTCCAGTGCAAACTCCTGGGCAAAGCCGAATTTGACGGTTAAAGCAGGCCCTTGCCCGCCTAAGTTTTTGCTCTGCAAAAATTTTGGCGGGTAAAGCTTTCCTTATTTTTTCCATCTGAACATCATATGGAATGCATTTCTCGTCACGGTATGGGAAAATCTTTCTGATTATTTTTAGTGCCTCTTTTAGCTGGCTTCCGTTAGGAAAAGGGCCCGCAACAAATTGCACAGCAATTTGAGGGGGCGAGCCGCCAAAAAGTTCCTTACCACGGATAAGATAAACCTGCGGGAACTTTTCCTTAGTGATAACTACATAATTAAAGCTCTTATCATCTTTTTCCAGAGTATTGTATATCGGTTTGAATTTTTTAATATAATTTGCCTCTAAAATCAGAGCCTCAAGAACAGAATCCGTTTTTTTAAATGAAATTGAATCGGCTTTTTGTATCATCTTTATCACCCATGGTCCACGAGTTGTAAAAAGATCATTAAAAAAATAACTCCTTACCCGATCATAAAGAGATGTGGCTTTGCCTATGTATAAAATTTTCTTTTTCCCCCGGAAAAAGTAAACACCGGGTTCATCTGGAAGATTAAATTTCTTTAGATCTTGACTTTTCATTGCCTCACACGATACGCTAATCTAAGATTACTGACAACGTTCTTTCGGAGGTACTATGAGAACTGATCCGAATCCGCAGCGTGCATGGGAATTGAAAAGACTTGCAGCGCAAGGAATGATCACCGATCTTGAGAATGAAGAGTGGCATCGACTCAAGAAAGATTGTACCGTTAATCACAATAATCCCCGGCCCGAAGATATGGATAAAGACTCCTGCGGCAATTGCGGTGCCTACCTCGGCTAACTTTAGCCGGGGTTTTTAATTGACTGTTTTTAATTTAGAAGATATCTTTATTGCGGGAGATAAGAATAGTACATATTGGAAGGAGGAATAAATGACTGAGAAAGAGGCCGTTCTTCAGCACAAGATCAATGTAATCATAATTGGAGCCAATAATGTTAACCGATTACTCACGGATGCTGAGATAATGCAGATAAGCGAGCTACGGAGCCAGTGTGAACGTGATCATAATAGAGAAGTAATAAGCGACGAGGAACATCCTTGGTGCGGAGTCTGTGGAACATTCCTCAAACTTAAAAAAGAGAAGCGTTCTGTGTAAGCTTCTCTTTTTGTATAAATTTTATTAAAAAAACCGCTGTTAGCGGTTATTTAATTAATTTATTAACAATTGATAAACCAATTAAAAATATCGCAACCCATAAAAGGAAAATCCTTCCTATTCTTTCATATTTTAGATTGAAATTTTTTGTCGCAAATTTAAGAATTTCATTTATGGAATTTGAGCATAACAAACAGAAAATAAAGAATAAAAGAAAATTCGTCCTAAAAGTTGCAAAAAGCAATGTTTCAAGCATTAGAAGATATGCAATACCAGTTGAAACAGGATAAATTGGAGAGCGCCATTTCTCTGCGATTCGGGTCAAAGTAAAAGCAGTGAAAAATCCAAAGATAGTCAAAATGTATTCGCTACGAATTCTAAATTCTTCTGGAATAATATTCTCGAATTTACCAACTAAAAACAAACCTAATGCAGAAACACAGATGACTACACTAACAGCTTGCAACCAAACCATCCACAGGCGTTTTTCCAAGATATCTAAGGGCAACTTATCCCCCTTTTGAATGAACTCTTTTCTATACTAATTGAATAATGCACTGCGTCAAATTTATTTTTTTAAGGCCTTTGTTAGATACTGCCCTGCCCCAAACGAAATATCGTCCCGCCAGGGCGGGACTATTTCGTACGGTGTAAATATAGGTTTTACTTCTTCAAAACCTTCTTGAGATATTTACCTGTATAGGAGTCCGCAACGTTCGCTATATATTCCGGTGTACCGGCACCAATAAGTTTTCCACCACCATCTCCTCCTTCTGGGCCAAAATCAATCACGTAATCGCAAGATTTTATAAAATCCATATTATGCTCAATCACAACCACAGTATTACCGTGATTCACCAACTCCTGAAGTATCGCAATTAACCTTTTAACATCATCATAGTGCAATCCGATTGTCGGCTCATCCAATAAATAAATTGTCTTCTGTAAATGTGGCCGGTATAACTCGGAAGATATTTTTACTCTTTGTGCCTCCCCTCCCGAAAGAGTTGTTGCCGACTGGCCCAGCTCTAAGTAACTCAAACCCACCCTCTCCATCGTTTTTAAGCGATCATAAATTGCCGGAATATCTTCAAAAAATTTCAACGCTTCTTCAACTGTCATTTTTAAAATCTGGTGGATGTTTTTCTTTTTATATTCAATCTCAAGAGTTTCCTTCATAAAACGCTTACCATGGCAAACATCACAGGGTACATAGACCGTGGGTAAAAAATGCATTTCAACAGCAATTTGGCCATTTCCCTGACAGGCCTCGCAGCGTCCGCCTTTAACATTGAATGAAAAGCGGTTTGCCTTCCAACCGCGAGCGCGAGCTTCGGAAGTCTGCGCAAATAGCTCTCTTATGAAAGTCCATGATCCTGTATATGTTGCTGGATTTGAACGCGGGGTTCTGCCAATAGCTGACTGGTCGATTAGGATTGCCCTCCCCAGATATTCTGTGCCAATAAAACTTGCGCAGTTAAAGATTTGTGCGGAGCGGTGACGTTTTTCAAAACGCGCCTGAAGATTTTTAAAAAGAATTTCATACATAAAAGATGACTTACCGGAACCAGAAACTCCTGTAATAGCAATAAAACGCCCTAGGAGCACGTCAATGCTTAAGTTTTTTATGTTAAAAATATTTCCTCCCCGCACTTGGAGCGTGCCGCGATTTTCTATTCTTCTTTCTCTTGGTACTTCAATTTTTTCTTCTCCTCTTAAGTAAGCAAGTGTTGATGATTTGCTGATATTTCTCTTTGCGGTAAGCAGGCTCTCCAGAGAGCCAGATACAACTATCTCTCCCCCATGAATCCCAGCTCCTCTACCTATGTCTACAATATAATCAGATGAATAAATTGTGTCTTCATCGTGTTCAACAACAATTATTGTATTACCCAAATTGCGCAGCTCATGGAGGGTTTTTATAAGGCGGTCATTATCCCTGCAGTGGAGACCAATTGTCGGCTCATCCAGAACATAGAGAGCGCCCACAAGGCCGGAACCAAGTTGAGAAGCAAGACGGATTCTTTGGGCTTCGCCTCCAGAGAGAGTATTTGCCCTGCGATCAAGGGAAAGATATTCAATACCGACATTTATCATGAATTGTAAGCGCGATTCAATTTCCTTTATTACAATTTTTGCAATATCCCGTTCAAGTGAAGAAATTTTCAATTTATTAAAATATTCTGATACTGCAGAAATTGACATTGCAGTGACTTGCACGATGTTTTTGTCACCAACTAAAACATTCAGAGCCTCAGGTCTTAATCTGGCTCCCTTGCAAGTCGGGCAATTTTCCCCCACCCTTTGCCAACCCTCGCCTCTCTCATACTCCCAGTTTAGATCAACGACCCCCAAACCATGGCAGGCCTCGCAGGCCCCATATGGGGAATTGAATGAAAAGAGCCTCGGCTCAACTTCCGGAAATGAAAATCCGTCATGAGGGCATGCGAATTTGGCAGACATAAGATAGGAATCATCACTTGGACATTCGATGTCCAAGTCTAATCTAGTCTTTAAATATATATTATTTTGATGTTTCCTTTTTTTTGGACTTTCGATGTCCAAGTTGCT
This sequence comes from Minisyncoccota bacterium, assembly GCA_036517475.1. Classification (GTDB taxonomy): domain Bacteria; phylum Patescibacteriota; class Minisyncoccia; order Phycocordibacterales; family Zambryskibacteraceae; genus DATDVZ01. The sequence goes on along the minus strand of DATDVZ010000004.1, from coordinate 10,399 downwards.
TTTTCTAGAATCCAAAAAGGAAAACCTAATCAATCCGTCGGATTCTTGAATGGCCTTTTCTACTGACTCATAAAGTCTCTGCTGACTAGCCTTTGGGTCTTCAGTAAAATCCTGGAGACTGATTTGGTCAACCAAAACGTCAATATCATGTCTTTTGGTTTTAGAAAGAATAATCTGCTCGCGAAGTTTCTTGCGAATGCCATCAACCACCACTTCGCTATAGCCCTTGCCCAAGAGATCATAAAGGAGTTGGTAATACTCACCCTTTCTACCGCGCACCATTGGCGCAAAAATTTCAATGTAGTGCGGAAATGGTATTACGTTTGTATTTTTTGATATTTTTTTTCTTTTGTCCTTAACTTTACTTAAAACAATATTTTTAATTTCTTCAATTGAAAGACGTTTAATCTCTTGCCCGCAGATAAGACAATGCGGATGACCAATGCGGGCGAACAAGACGCGGAGATAATCGTAAATTTCTGTAATAGTAGCAACAGTTGAACGCGGATTATTGGAGCGCGACTTCTGATCAATTGAAATGGCCGGAGAAAGTCCTGTTATCTCATCAACATCCGGCTTTTGCATCTGGCGCAGGAATTGCCTTGCATAAGAAGAAAGTGACTCCACATAGCGGCGCTGCCCCTCGGCAAAAATAGTGTCAAATGCTAAAGATGACTTCCCTGACCCAGAAAGCCCTGTAAAAACAATCATTTTATTGCGCGGCATCTCGACAGTTATGTCTTTAAGGTTGTGCGTTCTTGCACCACGCACAACTAGTTTATCTTCTTTGTCCGTCGTAGCTTCAGCGTAGGTAGATGATTTTTGTTTCTCCTTATTCATAATTATTCATTTCATTATTCTGGGAAATTTTATGAAATACATAAAATTTCCCCTGTTTCGTCCTAAGGGGTATATATAAATTATACCAGACTTGATGGCTTTGACAAAATTAAATTTAAAGATAGATTGGTACAGGAAGTATGTACCGTAAACTAGGAGAGTTAGAATGAATACCACTGGTAAGGTTCCACCCGTAGTTGGAATGAAAGTGACTTGGATTGACCCGAAAGATGATCCAAAAAATCGACAATTCATTCAAATATATCTTATTGATGTGTATGGTACTGATGGTTTAACTATAAGGTCTGTTAGGAATCGCGAACAAAGTCCGCTCGTTAGTTTAAACAAAAACGGTAAGCCGATTTTTGAAAAATTCCCTAAAGGGATTATAGGGAGAAAAGGTAGACGTATAGAACAAGTTGACTGGTGTTATCTAAGACCAATATAATCATCTATGCAATCCACACTAGTTGTGGATTTTTATTTTGTTATAATTTAAATATTAAAACTTAATAAAAAACTATGTGGAATCCAGAAAATAAAGAACTGCATCAAAAAAGATATTTAAAATTAGTAATTTTTATTTTTTCAGTTATTGGCATACTTCATGCTCTAAGACTTTTTTATGGATGGGATGCAGTTATTGGCGGAACTGTTTTACCCCTTGGTTTAAGTTGGTTTGCCTTAATTGCCGCAATTTTTATGGTTTGGATGGGTACACTTTATCTAAGAAAGTAGCCCCAAATATCCTAGTTTAATCTTGACAATATTGGGTAATCTAATATAATATTTTCAAAGTAAACGCAATCCCTGCGTGGCACATGAAGTATTCAAGAGCGGCCTAAAACCGATCTTGAATGAGGCACTAACGCCTCCATAAGCCAAATGGGAATAGGAGAAGTTGTATGACTCTTCGACAAGCACTCCTTCAGAAGTATGTTTCCCCAGCACTGATAGGCCTCTGGGAAAAGGCAAACAGTAAGAAAGTTGGTGAACCGAAGTCTGGGTCATTATTTTGGCTAGTATTCTTCTTGACAACTTCCCTCGTTTGCCTCTCTGCACTTATCTTTACTAAAAGTGAGGAAGTGTCAGCCAAAGCAATAGCTCTTATCCTTGGTGCAGCCTTTCTTTTATTCGCTATATGGGCTGGTGCAGATCTGCTGGATGATATTCTCAAGACAAGAGAGTGCATCAACGACTGCATAAAGCTCAATAATATCAGTAAAAAAGTCGGCTTTATGAGCGCAAATGAATTACAATCGTTCGCGGATAATCATCTTACCGGATGGATCTTCGAAAAGAACCGTCTTGAGCGCAATGGAGAGTTTGCTCTCGCCAATCAGCAGATGGAGCACTTTAAGCGCGAGTTTCTCATCTTCGTGAAGTTTGGTTTTGCCGACTCCACAATTGGTTGGGGACCTTATTTCGATCGGGCAAAGAGTTTAATGTGCAATCCCGCGCCCGAAACCACAGGAACAACTGAAGTCGCACCAGTTCTGGTTGAAGCGTAATATAGTTAGAGACACATTCTCACCCTCCCTCCATGTGTATACCACATGGAGGGATTTTCTATCCTCCTTTCTTTAATCTCTCTTTCAGAATTAATATTTCATCACGCAAGATAGCGGCGAATTCGTCCCATACCACAAGCTTCGCTTGGCTACGGGACTTCGTCCTCCTTCTTACAATTTTTTTTGTAAGTCTTTCAATCTCTCTTTTAGAATTAATATTTCGTCTCGTAAAATAGCGGCGGACTCGAAATCCAGAATCTTTACTGAAGCGTTCATTTGAATTTCTTTTTGGCGAATTAATTTCCTTGGATTACGCTTGAACAGCCCATCTTCTAGCGCAAGCTGTGAATCTACTACTTTTTTGTGATCGCTATTTAACTCTTCAGTGATATCGCGAATCTTTTTAATAATAGTCTTTGGAGTAATGCCGTGCTTTTTATTGTATTCAAGCTGAATGGTACGGCGTCTGTTAGTCTCCCCTATCGCTCGCTCAATTGATCCTGTAACATTGTCTGCATAAAGAATTACTCTTCCCTCTACATTGCGTGCTGCTCTCCCTATAATCTGGATGAGAGAGGTTTGTGAGCGTAAAAAACCTTCTTTGTCGGCATCTAGTATTCCTATAAATGTAACCTCTGGTAAATCAAGTCCCTCTCGCAAGAGATTGACACCAACCAAAACATCAAATTCTCCTTTCCTAAAGCTGGTTAAAATTTCAATCCTTTCAATTGTTGCTATATCACTGTGCAAATATTTGGCCTTGATTCCCTTTTCCTTTAAAAACTCACTTAAATCCTCTGCCATTTTTTTGGTGAGAGTTGTAGCTATAGCCCGCCCGCCTTTTCTAATCACCAACTCTACCTCCTCAATAAAATCGTAAATCTGCCCCTTATATTTACCTCTGCTTAAAATTGGTTTTATAGAAACCAGAGGATCAACAAGACCAGTCGGTCGGATAACTTGCTCAACAGTTTGTTTACTATTTTCTGCTTCATATTTAGACGGTGTTGCAGAAGTAAATATCACCTGGCCAACATTTTTTTCAAATTCTTTAAATTTAAGCGGCCGATTATCTTTTGCGCTCGGCAATCTGAATCCGTGCTCAATTAAAGTTTCTTTCCTCGCTCTGTCACCCTCATACATTCCCCCAATCTGAGGGACTGTAACGTGAGACTCGTCAATAATTGTCAAAAAATCAGGACTGCCATCAGATTTATGCGGGAAGTAAGATAAAAGTGTATACGGCGGCTCACCTTCACTTCTGCCGTCAAAGTGACGAGAATAATTTTCTATACCGTTGCAATATCCTATTTCACGGATCATTGCTAAATCGTAATTAGTCCGTCGTTTCAATCTTTCTACCTCAAGAATTTTTCCTTCCTTATCTAAAATTTTGAGTCGATTTTCAAGTTCTATTTTTATGTCTCTCATTGCTCTTTCAAGTTCCTCTGGAGCAGTAATGAAATGCCGCGCTGGAAATAAATAAAAAATATCAATCTCTTTTAAAATTGTGCGCGAAATCGCATCAATTTTTTGAATCAGTTTTATTTTATTTGCGTCCATCTCAATTCTATAGATCACCTTTTCCGAAACGGGCATAATTTCAATTGCATTTCCAAGAGCCCTGAACTTTCCAGGCCCCAGATCAGCATTTGTCCTTTCAAAATGAATATTAATAAGTTTACGGATAAAATCCTGACGTGATCCGCCAGTTGGCGGATTTCCCTTAGCAATTTTCAAATTTACTTTTTCATATTCAACAGGAGAACCCAGCCCGTAAATACATGAAACTGATGCTACTACTATCACATCTTTTCTTGATAATAGTGCTTGAGTGGAAGTATGGCGCAATCTTTCAATCTCTTCATTAATTTGTGCCTCCTTTTCAATATATGTATCAGTTATTGGCATGTAGGCCTCCGGCTGATAATAGTCGTAATAAGAGACAAAATAATGAACAGCATTGTTTGGAAAAAATTCTTTATATTCCTGAGCAAGCTGGGCGGCAAGAGTTTTATTGTGAGCGATTACAAGAGTCGGTTTCTGAATGGCCTCAATGACATTTGCCATTGTAAAAGTTTTCCCTGATCCAGTCACACCCAGAAGTGTTTGATGCAAGTAGCCTTTTTTGAGCCCTTCAACAAGAGATTTGATCGCCTTCGGCTGATCTCCCGCCGGCTTGTATTCCGAATAAATTTTAAATTTACTCATTAGGGTCGAATTGCTTGTACCATTCTTCATACTCTCTAATATCGAGGGGAGTCCTCGATATTACAGAAGAAATTACTTCGAAATCAATTATTGGTAAATTATTACTATAACTAGAAAATTTGTATTTGTTCAGAAAACTTTCAGCTACCTTATGATTTTTAATTCCTTCCTTTTTCCAATGTGCTTCACATAAATCTAAGCAATTTAGGTGAATGTACGCAAACAAATGCTTTAGATGATTATCATTATTCACATGTACAGCGCGAAATGGTTTAACGAATAATGGACCAGTTCGATCATATTTCTTATTAAAATACATTGAGTATCCGGTTAGAATTTTCCCCATTGCTTTACTAATTCCATTTTCTTTATCCTCTCTGATGAGTAGATGAAAATGATTGGGCATTAAGCAATAACTAAGAATGGTTACCAGCGTTTTCTCCCTCTTCTCATCGAAAATTCTATCTAAACTTTTACCACTTTTTAAATAATTTCCTATAACAAAAGATGCATTTTGATTTAATATATATAGAAGTGCCAAAAATCTATCATAGTCTCCTTTTGTTAGAAATATCTTCCTTTTTTCTACTCCCCTGCTGAATACATGATAATACTCACCGGGAGCGAAATTAAATTTTCTATCCATTTGAATATTATATCGAGGACTCCCCTCGATATCAATTCGATATCAACGAATACCAATTGAGAGGCCCGCCCACAATTTGCCTTATAATTTGCCTTAGATTACTTTAGTAATTTTTGTATTTTTTAAGAAATGCCTCTTTGAGATCTTGAAAATTATCTTCAAGGATTGATTCTCTCATCTGTTTAATTAAATTAATTATAAAATACAGGTTGTGAATTGTTGCCAGAATTGCGGCAAGCATCTCTTTGCCACGGAAAAGATGAGAAATGTAAGCGCGTGAAAAATTCCTGCAAGCGTAGCAATCACAACCAGATTCAATTGGAGAAAAATCTTTAGTGTATTTGGCATTTGTAATATTTATTTTCCCCACTGAGGTGTAGAGAGTACCATTTCGGGCATTGCGGGTTGGTAGAACGCAATCAAAAAGATCAACCCCGTTTAGAACCCCCATGAATAAATCTTCCGGCTCACCTATCCCCAATAGATGACGCGGTTTTTCTTCCTCTAAAATCTCATTTACCCACCGCACTGCACTGCTCATATCTTCTTTAGCAAATGATCCTCCAATACCGTAGCCATCAAAGTCCATACCGCCGATTATAGTTGCGCTCTTTTTTCGCAGATCTTCATTTCTTCCACCCTGCACTATCCCAAAAAGCGCCTGACGACCAAACTGCAATTGGTTTTCGGGTAAACTTGTCTGAATTTTTCTATGCTGCTCTAATGAACGCTTTGCCCATCTGTGAGTACGCTCTAAAGATTCTCTTTGATATTTCAGATCTTCTGAAGGAGAGATACATTCATCAAATGCAAAAATAATATCTGCACCCAGATTATGCTGGATTTCAATTGAGCGCTCGGGAGTAATATAATGAAGCGAGCCGTCCAAATGCGATTTAAATGAAACACCATCCTCTCCCACTTTTGCAAGCCGCGGCAAATTGCCCTCATCTGCTCTCTCGGGAATAAGAAGATTTGGATCAGTCTGCCAGCTGGCGGAGCTAACTACTTTACTCAATTCTTTGCCATATGCCGTGCCAAGTGAAAAAACTTGAAAACCTCCGGAATCAGTCATGGTCGGCCCACTCCAGCCCATAAAATTCCCCACCCCACCGGCTTCCATCACCAGTTCATCTCCGGGCTGAAGATATAAATGATAAGTGTTCGCTAAAACTACTTGGGCTCCGAGGCCTTTGATTTGTTCGGGAGTTATTGATTTTACTGTCGCTTTGGTGCCAACTGGAACAAAAGCCGGGGTGTTTATTTGCCCGTGATGTGTTTTTAGGATTCCAGCGCGCCCAAGCTTGCCAGAAATTCTCTTTTCAATTGAGAAATTACCCATTGATTCTTTCATTCAAGCATGCTTCAATGAAAAAGGAAACTAATTTTTCTTTCAAAGAGGGCTATATGACCAGAAAGTATTCAAATCCTGATCAGAGCACATTACCAGGAGAAACTGAGTTGGAACGACGTCGGAGATTGGGAATACCAATCCCGCCAATACCTGACCCAGTTTATATCGGGAATGGCGTCACAACCAGAATAATCCCAGACTGGATGGTTCCTGTAGCTCCACCTCTTTCCGAACTGTTGAAAGAGCTGAAAGAGAAGAAGCGCTGATGATTAAATCGGGTAAAAAAACTCGCGACAAAATCGCGAGTTTTTTAATGTTAAAAATAGAAATTTATTGAGTGGGTGGTTTCTCGACACCAAGAAGTTCAACTTCAAATATAAGTGTTGAATTTGCAGGAATCGGCCCGAATGTCTTGTCTCCATATGCAAGCGAGGGAGGAATTACCAGAATTCTCTTACCGCCAACTCTCATCCCTATAAATCCCTTATCCCATCCGGCAATTACTTGCCCAGCGCCCAAAACAAATTGAAAAGGAGTTCCGCGCGAAAGTGAGCTATCAAATATCACTCCATCTTGGAGTATTCCTGTGTAATTTACAGTAAGCAAATCACCCACCTGCGCCACATCCCCCGTTCCAACCACCACATCACTTGTTGCTACGCTCTGCTGCAAAGATACTTGTTGTTGTGGAGTAGCCGGAGAACTCACACCCCCCAATTGGAAAAAATTCATAACGTCTCTACCGAAAGCAAAGAATCCTACTACTAATATCCCTACCGAAACTGCAATCCATTTTTCTTTTGTCATGTTTTAAATTCTAAGTTATAACTATTTAAAGTATATAAAAACGGTTAGAAAATGCACACGTAATTATCCCCCGACGGAGAAAATGCTTATTATTTTGAACTTTTCCTGTTGCATAGGCTCACGCAAAATTTCCACTTCTCGTCCCGTACAAAACAGGCAGTATGTTGCCGTTGTTTTGTATGGGATCCCCTATCTAATGATATAATCAAAAAATGCCAGAAAATAATACAAATATTCCTTCAAAGCACGATCCGAGCATAATCACAAAAAAAATAAATCTGCCGGAAAGCGAGATTGACCGAGGCCCGATCACACTTGCTGAAATACAACAGGCCACAAAAGAAAGAATTTATGAAATATCAAGAGAATTCACCCAAGGGTTTAAATTTCTTGAGCAATACCCCAAGTCAGTGACAATCTTCGGTTCAACAAAGTTTACTGAAGGAAATGTTTATTACGACTCCGCACGACAGCTAGCAAAAAAAATTGTTAAAGATTTAAATTATTCTGTCATTACGGGGGGAGGACCCGGAATCATGGAGGGAGCTAATAAGGGAGCAAAGGAGTCGGGGGGAAATTCAATCGGGCTTACCATCAGGCTTCCAAAGGAGCAAGTAATGAATGATTATCTGACGAATCATATTGATTTTTATTATTTCTTCGCACGAAAAGTATGCCTTGCATATTCTGCCGAAGCGTTCGTGTTTTTCCCCGGAGGATTCGGAACATTTGATGAATTTTCTGAACTGATTACCCTTCAACAGACTCACAAAGTGCCGGAAGTGCCGATAATTCTAATTGGTTCTGATTATTGGAGAGAGGTTGAGAATTTTTTCAGGGAAACTATGTTTAAGCGCGGCACAATTGACGAAGAGGATTTCAAGTACTTCAGAATTACTGATGATTTGGACGAAGTGATCTCAATAATTGAAAATTCTCCCGTACATGAAAGGCTTCCGTATGAGGGGCTTAAGGTAAATCCCATTGACCCTGACGGGAATCTTGAAGATCTGATAAAAGATGAGTGACTTAGCAAAAAACATTAGATGTCCCACTTGGACATCAAATGTCCAAGTGGGCGTCCAACTTTTTTATGCGACTTATTAAATTATAAGTAGAAATCGGGATTCGCTTTTTGATGAAGCTCTTCCTGTCTTGTCCATCGAGGATCCTCCGCTGGGACATTTCCAAACATAAGCTCATCAACTAACTTATTGTGCTCTTCAATTTCTTCACTAGTTAACCTGTCACCTACATTTTCAGCCCTCAAATAAATTAAGAGACTACTTGGCATGCCCCATGATTGTTCTTTATCCATAATATTTATTATTGCTATTAAATTATATCACTCAATTCTTAGGGTCAAATAGATGCCCCACTTGGACATCCACTTGGACATTCGATGTCCAAGTGGGTGGGCTGTATTTAGAAAATTAAGTCTTAGGGTCAAAAATTGAAGGTTCTAATTTCTCTCCGGCAATAATCTGTGAAATCCTTTTGCCCCCGTAAATTGAGGGTAGTATTCCAATTCCGTTACAGCCGAGATTATAGAGAAGCGCGGGATTTTTTGGCTCACAACCAATCAGACGAACACGGTTGGGTGTATAGCCCATGAGGCCGTGCCAGAAGAATTTATATTCAACATCTTCAAGTTCTTTATTAAGCAGAGTTTTTTTAACGAAAGTATCAATTTCAACCTGAACATTTTCCGGAAAAGGCATGTCTCTGTCATATTCTTTTCTATCTTCCAGCTCTGATTCCGGACCCCCAACGCAGACAATACTGTGATTAATTTTGGGTTCACCCAGCACCACTTTTTCTTTTAAAAAAGTGGTGCTGGGCTCGTACTCAAATGGTCTTCTTGTTACGTAAAAATAAGGTTCACCAAATGGATTTTTCTCCAGATCTTCTCCATCTAAATCAATATAGTATCGGGCAACAGAGGCTTCCTGAAGTTCTTCAAAATATCCGCTCATATAACCAATATAACCGTTTACCAAATGATGAAATTTTGTATCTATATCAAGACCTGACTTGTTAAAGATTTCAATACTTTCAAAACCGTTTGTACAAAGAACAATTTTCTTGGAAGAAATTGTATACGTGTCTGCATCAAGTAACGCTTCTCCATCACGCAGGACAATTTTTCTGATTGGAGTATGCTCATAAAGACTAAAACGATCGGAGTATTTCTTAAGAAGAAAATTTACTACACTCTCACAAAACAGAGCTGAATTAATGCAACCAGTTCTATATGAATGCATTGCAGAGTAATCATGATTTTTATTTTCCAGAATTTTGTTTATGAATTCATCATCAACCAATTTATAATCATTCCTAAATTTCTGTGGAATCTGGCTCAAGTATGTTGCATTTTTTGAAACAAAGAAATCATAAGTCTCCAATCCATATTTTCTACGATATTCATTGTCCAAGAGTTCCCCTAAAAAATATTCATAATTTGCAATTGCCCCGTATCCTGCAAATTTTAAATACGCAATATCAAGTGTGCTATCTTTATACATCTCATCCAAAAGCTCCCAGCCTCCATCCATAAGTTTATAACCTTCTGCGGTGAGCTCCTCTCCAAATTCTGCGGCCATATCAATGAGACGGCGCTCAAAAGCCGTAACAACATGACCGGCATTGTGTCCTGTTGCCCCATGAGCAAGCCGGTTAGCATCTATGAGAGTTATTTTTTTATCAGTGTATTTAAGAAGAAAAAAGGCTGTAGAAACACCGGCAATGCCGGCGCCCACTATTGCAATATCAGTCTGCAAGTCTCCAGTCAGTCTGACAATAGCTCTGTTTTTATCAAGCTGATGAATCCAAGGTGAATAATTTTTAGGCATTTTAAAAACTTTTTTTAATTATATTTGAAATTTTGTTATCGTATCCTAACCAATAGCTTCACACCACCTGCATTGGAATTAAGTAATTAATCCCAGCATGCACTCTTTTGTAATTGTAGTATTGCAAATATCTTTTAAGCGCGCAATTGATTTTAAAAACATTGTTTGGTAATTTGTC
>DATDVZ010000003.1:0-64073 GCA_036517475.1 Minisyncoccota bacterium | reverse complement strand
GACCAACCTTTCTAGCACTCCAACCTCGATGAATTAGCCTTGCGGCCTCTCTTCTAATTCTCGGCATGTTCTTGCTATTTGTGTATGACATATACTTGATGATATTCCACCAAGTGGTGCCAAGCTATTGAACCTATACGTTATTCTTGACAAAAGTATACTAAAGTGTCTAATGGTTATAGAGTTGCCCTTACATATTTCTAACCGTCTCTCACCACATTTACTGAAAGGAGTCCTATATGGATGAAAAGCGTGAGTTAACCCAGTGGGTTCCGGATGGAGAGCTCGTTGCCGGAGTAAAGGAGGTCTTACTTCTCCTGTTTCTCGTTGACGATTCAAGTTCGATTGAAGGGGCAGGAAACACTCAACCCGTCATTGACGGCTATAACAATTTCCTTAATGAGATTCGCGGTGCACCTGGTCAAGTGCGCTCGAAGATCATGTTTCTTCATTCGGATTCGGAGGGTGGTTTTGTGCCGCCAGCAGATGTTACGCTCCTTTCTCGTGATAACTACCGACCTCACGGCGATACACCCCTTTACTTGCGCAGTACTGTAGCGCTTGTGAATATTATCGAGGAGGCAAAGCGACTGACTGCGGAAGGCTATACTGTTCGCACCATGACCCTTATCTTCACCGATGGCGGCGATAACGATTCTAGAGGCATTTTTGCTTCAGATGTCAAAACGATGGTGGATGAAATGCTTGCGACAGGTGTCCACATTGTCGGAGGATGTGCTGTCTCGGATGGACATACCAACTTTTGGCAAGTTTTCGCTTCTATGGGTATTCCGGAGCATTGGATCAAAGTACTCAAGGGTGGAGCGGAGATTGGTAAATCAATGACCGAGATGGGAAGGACGGCGGCTGGAGCGAGCCGGAGCGCTGCAGATTATGACCGGACTACCCAAACCGGGTATGGCCAGACTCATCCTGATAACTAAAGTGTAAAAATACCCCAAGCAGAAATGCTTGGGGTTTTTTCATTCAGGTATGGTAATTTCGTCCATACGGTCGGCAAGTAAGATGCGTTTTGGGTCGAGCATTTCTTGGCGAGAAAGCTCACTCCTAAAAGGAAATGTTATAGCCGGAATAACTGTATCTTTGAGAAACTGGGCGAGTAAAGCAAGCTTTTCTTCCTGAGAACGACCGAAGCAAAAAATTTTACTCCAAATAACTTGCTCAAAAAAAATCAATGCACGCCAGTAAGAATAGTTTGACGAAGCAGTAGGATCTCTATCGGGAGGTCGTCCTTTGAGATCCAAATGTCGCAAAATTATTTTCGCTAGCCCAAAAAGAAAGGAGTTTCTTGAGTCTAATCCTCTTCCAACTAACTCATCTGCGTGATACATCTCAGTTCTCATTTCCTCAAGGAGATGCTGTCTTTCCATCTCCCGCCGCTGCCAAGCTGGCATTGTCATATTCTCTCCTTTATTAAGGTCAATTCTAAATGTTAGCGTAGTCTTTTAGTGAGATAAGTCAACTCTATCAATGTCAATCTGCTAACTTTCTACGATTTAAAAATATCAGGAAGATCTTCATGCGTTGACAAAAAAATTCAAATCAGGTTAGATATTTAAAGGCAGTTCCTCTCTCACGTTTTCAGGAGAAAAGTAATGACTTTTCCTGCTTTCCGGAATCCGCGATCTTCATCCCATGCCGACACCCTTAAAAGAGTAAATGAAATTCTCAAAGTCATGAAGAGAAACGGCAAGGGTAATGGCCACTCTCATCGGCATGTTAAAGAGAGACAGGGCCATCGTCAGAAGGGCCGGATTTCGGAATTAAGGCAGGCGGAAGTGGAGTAGTAAAGCCCAAATCGCCACTTTTTGGTGCCTGTGGCCGTTTGCAGAGGTAGAGCACTCTGGCGGCCAACTTGGCTAACTGCGTATCCTTATGGGATACGCGGTTTCATTTTCCACAAGATGTACCCATATAATCCACAAACTTATTAACAATTTTGATAAATCTTTTGTAATAAAATTTTCTGCTGGATTGACGATAAATTCAGCCTCTGTTATTATAATGCCCACGCGAATTCTTCTCTAATAGGGTATAGGGTATCGCGTCCTGTTCTTGTTTTAACAGGGCAGGTTTTTTTATTCGCTTAATTTTCTTGTTTTTTTAATTTACCAAACCCCGAAAAAATTTTGCAATGCAAAATTTAACGGGTAAATCTCGTGCGGTAAATTGAGAAAACAAATAATTATCATGGCAGAAACATTTGATAGAAGTAAGCCGCACGTCAATGTTGGTACAATCGGCCACGTTGACCACGGCAAAACAACTCTGACCGCTTCCATTCTTCACGTTCTTGATATGAGCAAGGACAAAGGATACGGGGCAAGGGTTGAGGGTGTTGATAAGATTGACTCTGCACCAGAAGAAAAGGCGCGTGGCATTACTATTGCTTTGCACCATTCTGAATACTGGACACCGAATCGCCACTACGCTCACATTGATGCTCCGGGTCATGCTGACTACATCAAAAACATGATTACAGGAGCAGCTCAAATGGATGGAGCAGTGCTTGTAGTTGCTGCAACTGACGGAGTGATGCCTCAAACCAGAGAGCATGTACTTCTTGCAAAGCAAGTAGGAGTACCCAAAATGATTGTTTTCCTGAACAAATGCGATCAGGTAGAGGACAAAGAACTCATAGACTTGGTTGAAGAGGAAGTTAAAGAACTTCTCAAGAAGCACGGATTTGACGATGCAACTCCGGTTATCCGCGGATCTGGGCTAAAGGCACTTGAATCAAAGAGTGTTGATGATGAATGGGCGGTAAAGGTGCTTGAATTAGTAAATACTCTTGATTCATACATTCCTATGCCAGTGCGTGAAGTGGACAAGCCATTTCTCATGCCAGTTGAGGATATCTTCTCAATTGAAGGCAGAGGGACAGTTGTTACCGGGAGAATTGAAAGAGGCCAAGTCAAAATCAATGAGGAGGTGGAAGTGGTTGGTCTTAAGCCGACAGCGAAAACTGTTGTGACTGGTATTGAGATGTTCAATAAATCACTAGAATCTGGAATTGCTGGAGACAATGCTGGCATTCTTGTTCGTGGACTCAAAAAAGAAGACATTACCCGCGGACAGGTTCTTTCCAAACCCGGATCAGTTACGCCCCACACAGAATTTGAATCAGAGGTTTATATTCTCAAAAAAGAGGAAGGTGGAAGACATACCCCGTTCTTTACAGGATATAAGCCGCAGTTTTACATTAGAACAACCGATGTTACTGGAGAAGTTACTCTTCCTGAAAAAGTGGAAATGGTAATGCCAGGTGATACAGTAACTTTCAAAGTCAAACTTGTTGCACCAGTTGCTCTTGAAGAAAAGCAGAGATTTGCTATCCGTGAGGGTGGTAAAACTGTCGGGGCAGGAGTGGTTACTAAGATCACTGCATAAAGACTCATTCGAATTGTTTTTGAGAGAGCACGAATAATTTTCTACTGAAAATTTTCTCTGCTCGTTCCGCTATGGCGGGACTGCGCAAGGCTCTTCAAAACTAATTCTCACTCGTTATTGGAAATACAATGCCCAAAGCAAAAACAAAAAAAGAAGAATCAGTTCCTAAAAAAGCGAAAAAGGTAAAAGCAACCAAAGCCAAAAAAGTTGTGACCCCAAAACCTACAAAGGTTTCCAAAGAAGAAGTAACTTCAAAATTAAGGATCAGAGTTCGTGCTTATGAGTATAAAATTCTTGATATTTCGGTGAAACAGATTATCGATACGGCTCTGCGATATGACGCAGAAGTTCAAGGACCGATACCCTTGCCGACTGAGATCAAGAAATACACAGTCAACCGTGCCTCATTTGTGTACAAAAATGCGCGAGAGCAGTTTGAAATGAGGATTCACAAGAGACTAATAGACATAGTTAACCCAACTCCTAAACTTATTGAATCTCTGACAAATTTGAATTTGCCATCGGGGGTGAGTATTGATGTGAAGCTGATGTAAACTAACAACTAACAACTTACAACTAACAACTAAAATTCAAAATTGTTGCAAGTTGTATGTTGTAGGTTGTAAGTAATTAAAAAACATGCGTTTTTTAATCGCAAAAAAAGAAAAAATGACACAGATCTTCGGTGAAGACGGAAGGGTTACTGCCGTTACTTTGCTTTGTGCAGAACCAATCACAGTAATACGAGTTAAGGATAAAGAAAGAGACGGCTATGAAGCTGTTCAGGTAGGATTCGGTAAAAGAAAAGAAAAAAGAATTTCAAAAAGTGTCAGGGGAGAAACTAAAGAACTTGGAAACTTTGAAATTCTTAAGGAATTTTCTGCCCAAGGCGGACCAGCCTCGGGCTGGAAAAGGGGAGACAAGATTGATGTGTCAATTTTTTCTCCCGGAGATATGGTTGAAGTAAGCGGCATATCAAAAGGCAAGGGTTTTCAGGGTGTCGTTAAGCGCCACGGATTCAGAGGTGGTCCCAGAAGCCATGGTCAAAAACACTCTGAACGCGAGCCTGGATCTATCGGCGGCGGTTTGCGTACCAGAGTTCCCAAGGGAATGAGAATGGCGGGAAGGATGGGTGCCGATCGAATTACGACAAAAAACTTAAGAGTCGTACAAGTAGATCAGGAAAACAACAGGATTTTTATTTCCGGAGCCGTGCCAGGAAGGAGAGGAACAATAGTTGAGATAAAAGATAAAAGTTAAAAGGTAAAACATGGATCCCGTTAGAATCTACGGTCATGACTTAAAGTATTAACAACAGCATGCAAGAAATATTAGAAAAAAAATCAACCGCAATAAACGAGAAAAAAAGTGGGCCGCGATCCGCTGCTAATAGGATGGATGCAGTTGTATACAACCAAAAAGGAGAGCAAGTAGGAAAAATCAAAATTCCTGAAAGAGTTTTTGGTTTGAGGTGGAATGCAGATCTCGTGCATCAGGTAGTAACATCAATGCGCTCAAGTGGAAGATCCGGAACCGCTCATACTAAAAGTCGTGCTGATGTTAGAGGTGGAGGTAAAAAACCATGGCGTCAGAAAGGCACAGGTAGAGCGCGCCATGGTTCTATCCGCTCCCCTATCTGGGTGGGAGGAGGTGTGGCTCATGGGCCAAGAAAAGAGAAAAATTATTTACGCAAAGTAAATAAAAAAATGAGAATCAAGGCGCTCTTTAGTGTTCTCTCCCGTAAATTTTATGATAAAGAGTTGTTTTTTGTTGATGAATTTAAAATTCCATCCCCCAAGACTAAAAAGGCCGTAGAAATCCTATCCTCGCTCAAAAAGATAGAGGGAATTGAGTTGGTGCTTAATAGGAAAAATAATGCTGCACTTATCGCGCTTGGTGAAAGTAATGAAAACTTGTTAAGAAGTTTCAGAAATATTCCTAATATAGAAATTGATGAAGCAAGAAATTTAAATCCAGTTTCAGTATTAAATAAAAAACTTCTGATTCTCGTAAACCCAGAAGCGTCAATAAGAATTCTGCAGGCGAAAATAAAAGGACAAACAACTGACAACATACAACCGACAACAATAGATTCAGAACCAAAAGCAAAAAAAGAAGTTAAAAAATTATCTTCAAAAAGAAGAGTTGTAGGTGGTAAGTTGTAAGTCATAAGTTAATTCATGGCCATATTTAGAAAAAAAGAAAAAAAGAATGAGACAACGATGAATGCGGAGACGATTTCTCCTAAGGAAAAAAAAGCCGACGATTCTAAATTAGTTGGGCTTGGGGCAACTGTTAATTCAATTGTTTTGATTAAACCAAGAGTCACTGAGAAAGCTACCGGTCTATCTGCAAAAAATGTTTACATTTTTGAAGTGTCCAAATCTACAGCCAAAACTCAGGTTAAAAAAGCCATTTATGATTTGTATAAAGTAAACCCAATAAAAATCGCATCTGTCAAAATTCCTGAGAAAAGATTTTTTGTCAAAGGGAAATCGGGGAAAAGAGGTCCTGGAAAAAAAGTTTATGTATATTTGAAAGAGGGAGATAAGATAGAAGTAATTTAAATATTAAAAATCAAAATGCAAAATTGTACATT
The DNA here is from genome assembly GCA_036517475.1 of Minisyncoccota bacterium. Classification (GTDB taxonomy): domain Bacteria; phylum Patescibacteriota; class Minisyncoccia; order Phycocordibacterales; family Zambryskibacteraceae; genus DATDVZ01. Next base: position 58,063 of record DATDVZ010000003.1, on the reverse strand, counting down.
AAATATTATGAAATTGATTAACGGGAATCATATTTTTCACTTTGCTTTGTAATTTTGACTTTTAATTTTTAAATTTTGATATGAAACAATATAAACCAACAACTAAATCAAGAAGGCAGATGACTGGCATTGACTACCGAAGCATTTTGACTACTCAAAGTCCGCAGAAATCACTGACAAGCGGATTCAAGAGGGGTTCTGGAAGAAATTCACAGGGAAGAATCACCATGAGGCATAAGGGAGGAGGGGTTAAAAGGCTTTTTAGAGATATTGATTTTAAATATAACAAGTTTGATATTCCTTATATCATTAAAAGCATCGAATATGATCCAAACCGCACAGGTTTTATAGGATTAGCTCAGTATAAAGACGGAGAAAAACGATATGTTCTTTTGTCAAAAGGCGCAATAATTGGCAATGAATATCTGACTTCAGTTAGTGCGCCACAAACTCCCGGGAACAGACTGCCTCTGAAAAATATTAATATTGGAAGTTTTGTATACAATGTCGAAGTTAAACCTTATGGAGGAAGCAAGTTTGGAAGATCTGCGGGGAACTATATCGAAGTGGTTGCAAGAGATGCTGGATATGTTGATTTAAAAATGCCCTCCTCTGAAATAAGAAAAGTACTTGAAAATTGCTGGGCAACTATTGGGCAAGTTAGTAATGAAGAACAGCGTCTTATTAATCTGGGAAAAGCAGGACGCTCCCGTTGGCTGGGAATAAGACCGACCGTACGTGGTACTGCCATGAATCCAGTTGATCATGTTCACGGCGGTGGCGAAGGTAGAGCAGGACGCGGAAGAAGGAGAGCAATTTCAATTTATGGCAAACCAACCGGAAAAGGCCAGAAATCTAGAAGGGTTAAAAAATACTCAAACAAATTTATTGTAAGCAGACGAAAAGTTGGGAAACAACGCTAGCTTGATAAAAAAAATTAGTGTGGTATTCTTTTGCCGGCTGTTCTTTATCTGAATCTGATACTATAAACGTCCTACCATGAGGAAAAAAATGATGGGGACTCAAAATCGGCCGAAGCCATCTTCGCCTGTCGCTGAGGCTCTGGTTGAGCTTCAAAGTATCAGTAAAACTATCAGAAGAAACCGTGATCTTCTGAGGCTTGTTCACGGGGCAAAGGGAATCAATACTTCGGAGGAATTGACATTTAGGAATTTCCTCGATGAAGCCGTAAAACACGCAGCTGAAGCAGCAAAAGGTAGGGGTGATTTACCCCGTCTCAAGCGCGTTAACATGATTGCCTCTTGGCTGGCGCGTAGATACATGATCAGGCTGACAAGTTTCTTAGGTAACCGAATTACGAACTTTGATGCCTTTATGGTTTGGATGAGAGATTATGCGCCTAGGACACACAAGAAGTGGTTTGATAGGTTAAGTGATGTGTCCCAGAAATTTCAGGATGTGTTTGCTGAAGAGCCGTTAAAGCGTAATATGTTGGCGGTTGTAGAATCTTATAATGTACTCGCCCGACTCATGGAGGAAGCAAACCTCGAGGCCGGCAGAGAAGCCAACAAGACATATAAGTTGCGTCTTGAGATGGCTGAAGCCAGGGATGCCCTCAAGGCACTTCAGAGTCTTCAGGATGACAATGATGTTCCTGAGGAAGAGGGGTCGGAGATAGAAGAAGTGTAATGGAGTTTCCGCGAAAGCTTAACTTTCGCGGTTTTTAATTTATCCTTGACTTATATACGAAAAAATGCTACTTTAAAGGCAGTTGTTCCTGAAAAAATTCCCATACCCAGGAGAGTGGATGACAATGACAGCGCCCCCGAACTCTACTTCTCGGAAATCTGGTTTAAGTCTCGATGAGGCAAAGGTAGTGTTGGTCAGGTTTCACTTTTCTAATCCGGACGCAATTCCTGCGGGTCTGCTGATGGTGGAAAGTAAGCCGGAGCAGGATAGACTTGCAAAACTCATGGCTCAGATGAAGACATCTGACCCCAATGCAATTCGGGGATACGAAGCAATCAATAATGTAAAGAGAGCCCAGGTTGCGCTTTTGCGAACTGGGCTTGTGAATAACGGGCTTCGACTCACAGATTCTCACGTGACTATAAGCCGAAAACCCGGAAAGCCAGTAAGTAACATTGTTGTTCTTGCTCATCGTCGGCTAGAGGAGGGTGAATCAGCTGTTGAGATCCCTCATCTTGCAAAAGAGGGTTTGAGGGAATTGGCGACAAAGGAAGTATGGATTGCCCACGGTTGGTGGAATCCAAATTTGGTCTTTGTAATTGACCTTGTGGCGCCTCACCGCATGGATCCACTACACGCTTTGGTGGTTCGTAACGGCTGGATTGTTGCTGAGGCAACGGAGCGGAAGCTTCGAGAGGATGAGGAGAACAGAGAGGTGGCCAGGGAGACCTTGGAAGTGCTTCTTTCCATGAAATAGTTATGGGCTCCGACTTCGCTCCGCCTAATGGCGGATGGCGAAGTCGGAGCCTTTTTGTTTACCCTGTAGTGAAAAAAAATTACTTCTAATCATATTTTACAATGTCATTTTCTACTACAGGGTTTGACAGGATAGGGGTTTTTGCTAGTATATTCAAGCTTTGTAGAAAATCAACGAGTCATAAGCGAGTATGATTTTCACAATCCGCACACCAACTTTGACTAAAGTTGGTGTGCGGATGATGATTTTTGTACTCGCTTTGCTCGTTAAAAATCAATCATGACCAGATCATCCAAGAAAGGACCCTATGTTTATGAGCGCCTTCTTAAAAAAATTGAGGGCAAAAAACCAGAAAATACTGGGGTTATTAAGACATGGGCGCGCGACAGCCAAATTGCTCCGGAAATGGTGGGTTTCCGATTCGGAGTTCATAATGGCAAGGATCATATTGAGGTATTTGTAACAGAAGAAATGGTCGGTCATCGGTTGGGAGAATTTTCTTCTACACGTAAATTTGTACGCCACGGCGGTAAGATGCAGAAAGAAATGGAGACAAAAGCCAAAGAAGCTGAAATAGCCTCAGCTCAGGCCGCCAAAGCAGCAGCAACGTCAGGAGAAAATAAGGCACCGGTTAAGTAATTCACCCGCCCAAAATTTTTAATAAAAATTTAGGCGGGCAAGCAACTAACAACCAACCACTAACAACACTGAAATGGAACAAGTAACGGCAAAACTTAATGACTATAGGCAATCTCCTCGCAAGGTTAGAGTTGTTGCCGATGCCATAAGAGGTAAAAGGGTGAAAGACGCGGAAGTCAATCTAAAGTTTTTAACAAAAAGAGCTTCAGACCCAATTTTCAAACTTCTTAAATCTGCTGTAGCAAATGCCAAAAACAGAAATATTGAAACAGAGAATTTAATCATTAAAGAATTAAAAGTTGACGGAGGAAAGATTCTTTATCGAAGAGGTCATGCTTCACGTGGTAGATCGCCAAGGATTAGAAAAAGAACAAGCCATATTTCAATAACACTAACAACCAACAACATACAACCAACAACAAAAAAAACTAAGAAATTAAATAAAAAAGTAGTAGTTGGTGGTAAGTTGTAAGTTGTCGGTTAATTTTATGAGTCATACTGTTCACCCATTTTCACATAGATTAGGAATTATCAGAGACTGGAAGTCTCGATGGTTTGGGGCAAAAGAAAAATTTAAAAATTATCTTCGCGGAGATCTTGTTATAAGAAATTTTCTTGAGAAGAAACTTCGCGGAATGTATGTAAGTTCAGTTGAGATTGAAAGAAATGAAAAAATTTTAAGAGTGATAATTGACACTTCTCGACCGGGAATAATAATCGGCAGGAGCGGGGATGGTGCAGTCAAACTTAAGGAAGAGCTTGTAAAAGAAATGATTAAAAAAGGAGTCGCGACATCAAAGGTAGATCTAAAGATTGACATAAAAGAAATTAAATCTCCTGAATCAAACGCTTCAATTGTGGCCCAAATGATAGCTGAAGGGCTTGAAAAGCGACTTCCTTACAGAAGAGTTATGAAACAAATTGTTGAAAAAGTTATGGCAAACCGAGATGTAAAGGGTGTAAAAGTGACTCTTGCTGGGCGTCTTGCGGGAGCGACGATTTCAAGGTCGGAGACTCACAAACTCGGCAGGATCCCTCTTCAAACTTTCAGAGCCGATGTTGATTTCGCCAGACATGAGGCTAGACTTCCTTACGGCAATCTCGGAATAAAAGTTTGGATATACAGAGGAGAGATATTTTCCAATAGACAAGGAGCGTAACGACTATGTCTATTGAGAACCCAACCCCATTTTTATGAATAATATAAATAAAAAAATAAAAAAATATTTTAAAAAACAGGTGTGGAGCCTTAGATTTGGTCGACCTTTAAAAATGGAGCTGGGTGGTGATTTTCTGAAACTCACTACCGTTCGTTAAGAAAATCTACCATGTTATTCCCTAAAAAAGTAAAATATCGAAAATGGCACACGATGAGAAAGCATCCCGACAAGGTTGGTGTTGCTTCACGTGGTACAGAGGTAAGCTTCGGTTCATTTGGTCTCAAAGCTCTTGAATACGGCAGAATAAAATCCAACCAGATTGAGGCTGCAAGAAAAGTGATCTCACGTCTGCTGGGGAAAACAGGAAAGACCTGGATTCGCATTTTTCCCGATATGCCTTATACTGCAAAACCTGCCGAGGTCAAACTTGGTAAAGGTAAGGGTGATTTGCAGGGTTATGTTGCACCCGTAAAAGCCGGAAGAATTCTTTTTGAGGTAGATGGAGTAGAAGAAAGCATTGCCAGGGAATCACTTCGTAAAGCCGGAACCAAACTTCCCATAAAAACAAAAGTGGTGGCCCGATAGATAACATTAGAGGCATGAAGGATTTAAAAGAAAAAAATAAAAATGATTTAATGAAAATCCTGCGCGAAAAACAGGAAGCACTAAGAGCTTTCAGATTTGGAATTGCGGGAAGTAAAGTGAGAAATGTCAGAGAGGGTCGGGCTATAAGAAAAGAAATTGCAAGAATACAAACAGAGCTATCCTCAAGAAATAAATAATGAAATGACAAACGACCAACAACAAACAGCCAATAAAGGAAAAATATTAAGCGGAACCGTAGTATCTGACAAAATGAAAGACACTGCAGTTGTTCTAGTTGAGAGATTTGTTAAACATCCCCGATATGGCAAATACATCAAAAAAAGAAAAAAATACAAAGTTCACGATCCCGAGAACAGTGTTCACATTGGAGATAAGGTAAAAATTATTGAAACTAGGCCGATTTCAAGACATAAACACTTCAAAATAATGTAAAGATCAAAAATTAAAATGCAAAATTATATATCAAAAAGTAAAAATGTATTTAGATTCAATTTTTTGAATTTTTCATTGTAATTTTGATTTTTGATTTTTAAATTTTTATTTAAATATGATACAACCGCGTTCCATTGTTAAAATCACAGATAATTCCGGCGCAAAAATCGGAAGGGTTTTCAAGGTACTCGGAGGTTCAAAGAGGAGGTATGCTCAGATTGGAGATATAGTTGTGCTTTCTGTCCAAGTTGCTCAACCGAGGAAAACAGTTAAAAAGAAAGATGTGCTGTATGCGGTAATAGCGAGACAAAAATTTCCATATAGACGCTCTGACGGATCATATATCAGATTTGACGATAATGCAGTAATTCTTATTGATAAAGTAAAACATGAGCCGCTTGCTGGAAGGGTCTTTGGGCCTATTCCTCGCGAACTCTCTGATATGGGTTATCAGACAATAATTTCTCTGGCACCGGAGGTAGTTTAGAAAATCAAAATTATGAAATTAAAGAAAGGAGATAAAGTCATAATAATAAGTGGAAAGGACAAAGGAAAAACTGGTGAAATTATTCGCTCTCTTCCTCGTGAGAGTAGAATTGTCGTAGCGGGGGTTAACCTTAAAAAGGTTCATAAAAGACCAACAAAAAGCAATCAAAAAGGTCAGATAATAGACATGGCTGCACCATTTCACGTTTCAAATGCAATGTTAATTGATCCAAAGAATAACAAACCGACAAGAATCGGATATGAGGTAAGTGAAGGAAAGAAGATAAGGGTTGCGAGAAAAAGCGGTACAACGATAAGTTGAAAGTTACAAGGTAAAAGATAAAAGGAAAAAGATGGAAAGTCTAAAAGAAAAACAGAAAAAAGCATTCGAAGCCCTCAAGGAGAAATCGGGTTATAAAAATCCCATGCAAACCCCAAGGATTTCAAAGGTGATAGTATCATCTGGAGTTGGTTCGATTAAAGATAAGAAAAAAATAGATCTTGTAATTGATCGACTTTCGAAAATTACCGGGCAGAAACCTTCAGTGCGCGGGGCCAAGCAATCAGTAGCGGCTTTTAAAATTAGAGAAGGTGATCCAGTTGGGCTACAGGTTACGCTTCGCGGTAAACGCATGTATGATTTTATTGACAGACTGCTTAATATCGCTCTTCCCCGAACGAAAGACTTCAGAGGGGTGTCATTAAATTCAATTGATGAAATGGGTAATTATACTCTTGGGATAAGAGAACATACTATTTTTCCGGAAACCAGCGATGAAGACTTAAGGGATGTGTTTGGAATCTCTGTAACTTTTGTTACAACATCAAAAAATAAAAAAGAGACAGAGAACTACCTAAGATTTATAAATTTTCCTTTTAGAAAAACTGAAGAAGTAAAAGAGAAGAAACAGAAAAGAGTCAGAAGAAAATCCGAAGAAAAATAAAAAAGGACGATTAATCGTCCCAACAACCAAATCTCATATTTAGATCAGCAGCTGTGATTCTTTCTGCTTCTCTGGCTGCTTCAAATAAGCGCGCCATTTGTGCTTTGATGACAGCTTCACGTCTGGCAATTTCCTTTTTATCCTTGACTGGATCCAGAAATTTCAGGTGTTTTACCCTTTCTCGAAGAACTTTTGGGTCTCCATACATTTTATGCATGTGTCTGCCCACCTAGAATCTATGTATCATATTAATATTAAAAATAGAAAAGTCTATTGGATAAAAATTAGTTTAGTGTTTGACAATATATGGCCAGATTGCTAGCATGTAGCCCACGCTTGTTGGCGTTTTTTATTTCTAATGGCTAAAAAATCTGTAATTGCACGTTCGCTTAAAAAGCCCAAATTCTCTACCAGAATCGTACGGCGCTGTTTTCGTTGTGGTCGTAAACGAGGATATTTGAGAGATTTTGATCTTTGTAGAATTTGTTTCCGTGAATTGGCAAATGAAGGAAAAATCCCCGGCATAAAAAAATCATCATGGTAACAGATCCAATTTCAGATATGGTGGTGAGACTCAAAAACGCTGATAGAGCTCGCAGGCAAGTTGTTTCTTTTCCTTACTCTCAACTAAAGGAGAAAATCTGTGAAATCTTACAGAAAGAAGGTTTTGTTAAATCTTTTTCAAAGAAAGGTAAAAAGATAGCTAAAACAATTGAAGTAGAACTTAACTCTGAATCAAAAAAAATAAAAGGAGTAAAAAGAATTTCAAAACCATCGAGGAGAATTTATTTTAAATCATCAGGTTTGAGGCCTGTAAAAAGCGGATACGGTGTATTGGTAATATCGACACCAAAAGGGATCATGACTGGGAAAGAAGCAAGAAAAGTAAGAACCGGCGGTGAGGCTCTCTTTGAAATATGGTAGTTATGCATACTAATTTACGAATCATGCGAATATACGAATCACTACGAATAATTTAACTAATGTCACGTATAGGAAAAAAAGAAATAGTTATTCCTGAGAAAACTGAAGTACAGATTCAGAATGGCAAGATCATAGTTAAAGGGCCACATGGTGAATTAGAAAGAATTATTCCAGATGGCTTTGAAATAAAACTATCCGAAAATAAATTGACAATAAAACCAAAAAGAGAAGAGATGGTCTCTTTGTGGGGGACTTATGCATCACATCTGGTTAATATGATAAAGGGTGTAAATACTACATATGAAAAGAAACTTATTATTGAAGGCATTGGATATAAGGTAGAAAACAAAAGTGACAAACTTCAGTTTGCTCTAGGTTTTTCACATCCGATAATAATTGATATTCCCCAGGGCATCAAAGTCGCAGTTGAAAAAAACAATATTAGTATTTCGGGGGTTAATAAAGAAACAGTTGGAAGCTTTGCGGCAGAACTTCGCGATTTGAAAAAACCTGAACCTTATAAAGGCAAAGGAATAAGGTATTTTAATGAAGTAATAAAAATTAAGCAGGGGAAGAAGACGGTATAAACAACTTACAAAAAACAACTCACAACCAACTTAAATGCCGGGGCAACTAAATAAAAAAATAACAAAGAGAGAAAGAAGGCACCGCAAGATAAGGGCTAAAATTTTTGGCACACCGGAAAGACCGAGACTCTCTGTTTTTAAGTCAAATAAATTTCTTTATGTCCAGCTGGTAGACGATATTGATGGAAAAACTCTGGTTTTTCAATCAAGTAAAGGTTTGAAAGGTAAAACAGATATGGAGAAAGCAAGTGCTCTCGGAAAGAATGTAGCAGAGTTGGCACAAAGCAAAAAAATTTTAAAAGTTGTGTTTGACAGTGGCGGGTTCGGTTACACTGGTAAAATCAAGGCATTCGCTGAGGGGGCAAGAGAGGGAGGACTAAAATTCTAAAGCAAAATTTAAAAAGCAAAATGTAAAATGATTAATACAGAAGAACAAAAAGTAACAGAAGAAGTAAAAAAAACAGATGGACCTGTTTTAGATATTCCGCAGCTTAGAAGTGAACCTGCTAAAAATTTTACAAGAACGCAAAGACCAGAAAGAAAAAAGAATCCCAGAAAAATTTCCCGACGTAAGGAATCAAGAGTAAGACCTGAATTTGATCACAAACTCATTGATATTAGACGTGTAACAAGAGTTGTTGCTGGTGGAAGACGCTTCAGTTTTTCGGTGACATTGGCCGCAGGAAATCACAAGGGATCAGTTGGAGTTGGTCAAGGTAAAGCGGGGGACACTCCACTTGCAATTGAAAAGGCGCTCAGAGACGCCAAAAAGAATATGATTCAGATAAATCTTACAAAAGAAAATTCCATACCCCATGAGACAGAAGCAAAATTTGGAGCATCAGAAATATATATTAAACCCGCATTAGGAAGAGGAGTTCTTGCTGGCAGCTCCGCAAGGATTATTCTGGAGCTAGCCGGTCTCACAGGAATCAATGCAAAAATCCTTTCTGGTTCAAAAAACAAGACCAATAATGCCAAGGCAACCATAAAAGCATTAGCAAGTCTGTCGTCAAGGTAGAATACTTGTCCCGTTAGAAATTTTTTTTTTAATCAAATGACAATTAAAGAAGAAGACAAAAAGACTAAAACCTGTAGAATAGGCCAGACTATTATTTGTAAAATTTTCTAATGGGATGCAAACACATAATCTAAAAAGAAAAAATAAAAATAAGAAGGCTAGACTTGTCGGTAGAGGTGGAAAGCGCGGCAAGACTTCCGGCAGGGGCACTAAGGGACAAAATGCCAGGGCTGGAAGAAAAAAGCGTCCAGAAATAAGAGATATTATAAAAAAAATTCCTAAACTTCGCGGTAGGGGGAAAAATTCTAATAAAAGCATTCAGTGGAAACCTGTTACTTTAAATCTTGATATACTTGAAAAAAATTTCGAGAACGGAGAGACAGTTTCTCCCTCGAGTGTCATTGGGAAAGGAATAGCAAAAAAATCGGAAGTCCATACTCGTGGCATAAAAATTTTATCTGATGGGAAAATCACAAAGAAACTTATCATTAAATCAATTTCAATGTCAAAAAATGCGCATGAGAAACTTTCAAAGGCTGGTACAACCATAAGTTAATCTATCAAAATCTTAAAATGGGGTATATTAAAATATAAAATGAGTATCAAGTAATATGAATCATAATTTTGTAATTATTAAAATTTAGGCGGATAAATGGATAACTTTAAAGAAAAAATTAGACTGATATTTACTGACAAGGTCTTGCGCAAAAGAATGCTTTTTGTTCTCGGAGCCTTGGTGGTATTTCGCCTTCTTGCCCATATTCCTGTGCCGGGCATTGATACTGAAAGATTATCCAGTTTCTTTTCGGGTAATGAGCTTTTGGGACTCCTTAACCTCTTCTCTGGGGGAGGGCTATCAAATCTCTCAATAATAATGCTTGGGGTGGGGCCCTATATTACGGCATCAATCATAATGCAGCTTCTTACGATTGTATTTCCGAAACTCAAAGCGCTTTATCAAGAGGAAGGAGATGCTGGAAGAAAAAAATTTACCCAATATTCAAGGATTCTCACTGTTCCTCTTTCAATAATTCAGGGATATGCATTTCTTACACTTTTAACTAAGCAAAATGTTATACCAGTTCTACCTTTTTTTGACATGGTCACAAACATAATTATTATTACCGCCGGCTCTCTGCTGTTGATGTGGATAGGAGAACTCATTACGGAATTCGGTATCGGAAACGGAGTTTCTCTCATTATTTTTGCTGGCATTGTAGCATCCCTTCCAAGCCAGATTACTCAGCTTGTCTATACATTTGATATTTCCCAGATTCCTTTGTACCTTGCTTTTCTTGTTGCTGCATTGGCTATTATTTTCGGTGTTGTAGTTATAACTGAAGCGGAAAGGCCAGTACCAATAACCTATGCCAAAAGAGTGCGAGGATCAAGAGTTTATGGCGGTCTTTCAACATATCTGCCGCTTCGGGTTAATCAGGCGGGGGTAATCCCAATAATTTTTGCCCTATCAATCCTCCTTTTCCCGCAGTTGATTTTCAGCTTTCTTTCAACAGTTGATAATGCTACTCTGCAAAGCATAGGGAAATTTGTTACGGCAATAATTGCTAACCAGTGGTTCTATGCGATCGCCTACTTTGTAATGGTATTTCTTTTTACATACTTTTATACGGCAATCACTTTTGATCCGCATTCTATTGCCACGAATCTGCAGAAAAACGGAGCCTTCATCCCCGGCGTGCGACCCGGAGACTCAACTGCTGAACATCTTTCAAAAATTCTTACTAGGATAACTTTGGTTGGGGCTTTATTTCTTGGTGTAATTGCAGTTTTGCCTCTTCTAATGCGCTCTCTTACAGGGATCGCCAATCTTGCAATAGGCGGTACCGCACTTCTCATTGTTGTCTCAGTTGTAATTGATCTCATTAAGAAGATTGACGCACAAGTTTCGATACGCGAATACTAAAGGAAAATTAAAATTTGAAATTTAAATATCAAAATTACAGTCCAAAATTTACTAAATATATATGGTATTAGAAGTGGAGCTAATAAAAAAAGCACATGAATCGACTAGAACTATTTCTCTTTAGATAATCACAAGGCCATTTCAACCTGGCAGGCTGACACGGTTGTTAGGTTAAAAATTTGGCAAAATATCTGTAAGCAAGTAAGCTATTTAAATGGCAATAAAAACATTCATATTAATGGGCAGGCCGGGGTGCGGCAAAGGCAGGCAGGCAACAGTGCTAAAAGAAAAAACCAACTTCGATATTTTCTCAACAGGCGGCAGGTTCAGAGAAATAGCTTCCCAAAAAAATGATCTTGGAGGCCGTGTGGGAGAGATTATGAATTCCGGAGCTTTGATGCCAAATTGGTTTGCAAGCTTTTTATTTCAAGAAAAAATTTTTTCCCTTAATACTGATGAGGGAATAATATTTGAAGGGGTGGGGCGTATGGAACCAGAGGCAAGACTTTTTTCAGAAATTGCTTTCTGGCTGGGTAGGGATTTCAGAGTCCTTCACCTTAATGTTTCCGAGGCCACTGTTAAGGAAAGAATCTCAAAAAGATTAAAAGAAGAAGGAAGGGTTGATGATGATCCTCTCAGGCTCCAGACTCGTTTTGATGAATTTGAAAAACACACAATTCCTGCAATAAATTACTTCCGCTCAATTGGAAAGGTTATTGAAATTGACGGAATGCCCGCCCCGGAGAAAGTATTTGAAGAAATTTGGAATAAAATTTCGTCTTTAATTTGACTTTGTCTAATAAAAAATTACCGCTTTGCAGGATTGCAACGTTACGAATATTGCTCATACGAATAATATGATAACTATAAAAACCAAAAAAGAAATTGAAACCCTTAAAGAGGGGGGGAGAAGGCATGCGCAAATCCTTAAAGAAATAGCAAAAGAAGCTGTTTCGGGGGTAAGCACAAAATTTTTAAACGACTTTGCTATAAAAAAAATTGAAGAATTCGGAGATAGGCCGGCATTTCTTAATTACAAACCAAAAGGATCAATGAGACCATACCCCGCGGCATTGTGTGTCTCCGTAAATGATGAAATAGTTCACGGTATTCCAAATGAAAAAAATAGAATTATTAAAGATGGTGATATTGTGACTTTTGACTTGGGACTTATCCACAAAGATCTGATTACTGATGCTGCTATAACAGTAGGTGTTGGAAAAATTTCAAAAGAAGATAAAAAATTGATTAAAGCAACACGCGAGGCTCTGAAGGCAGCAGTCAATGTTGCAAAAGAAGGAAATACGACAGGGGATATTGGTCAGGCAGTTCAGGATATTGCAGAAAAATATGGCTTTGGGATCGCAGAGGGCTTAAGTGGTCATGGTGTAGGATACTCTGTTCATGAAGATCCATACATTCCAAATATCGGAGTAAGGGGTCAGGGAGAAAAGTTGGTTGCCGGAATGGTAATTGCAATTGAGCCGATGTTTACAACCGGAAAGGGAGGAATTGTTTTAGACAAAGACGGCTATACATACAAAACTAAAGACGCAAGTAATGCAGCCCATTTTGAACACACAGTAGCTATAACAGATGGAAAGCCGGTTGTGTTAACAGAATAGGCAATTTTTAATTTTTAATTTACAATTTTTAATCAATGTAGTAGTTATTTAATGTTTAACATGTAAAAATCTATGGAAAAAACACTGGTCATAATAAAACATGATGGGATACAGCGCTCGTTGATTGGAGAAATAATCAAGCGTATTGAAAGAACCGGACTTAAGATTGCAGCACTGAAAATGTTCGTTCCAGACAGGAATAAAGCTGGGGATCATTATAATAAAAATGATGGGTGGTGTGAAATTGTTGGCCAAAAAACAATTGAGAATTTAAAAAAACAGGGGAAGGGGGCAGAAAAAACCGCTCTTGAATACGGCAGAGATGTGCTTACTGCTCTCATTAATTTTATTACTCTTGGTCCGGTGATTGCTATGGTTGTTGAGGGAAATCAAGCTGTGGGAATAGTCAAAAAACTTGTCGGAGACACAGAACCACTCACATCAGATGTTGGAACGATACGTGGTGATCTAACTCTTGATTCATATGATATGGCAAATACCAATGGAAGAGCGGTTAGAAACCTGATTCATTGCACTGATAAACCGGAAGAAGCCCAGCGTGAAATCAATATCTGGTTTTCTCCCGAAGAAGTAATAAATTACAGGTTGGTACAAGAGCAAATTCTATATGATGTTAATATTGATGGAATATTGGAATAATTTATTATTTGAAATTTTTAATTTTCAAAAAAAGACCAACTCTGAAGATTAAAAACATTGAAAATTCAATGTAAATTGAGAATTGATAATTGAAAATTATTTGGTTTGTTTCCTAATAATTTTTACATCTTTTCTTCATTGACAGTAGGTCTATAATTAAGAGCAGGGTTATTTGGCATATTATCTAGATTAAAGTAATTTTTAGGGAGTCCTATAGCGTCGCGTTTTAATGAGCGTTAACACATTCAGCAAAGCGCGATTGCGGACACCCACCTTAGTATTCACTAGGGCAATATGACCAAGTAGCCCGTAAAGAAAATCCCGCAGTAGCGGGATTTTCTTTACCTGACCCTAATTAAATATTTTAAATAATATACGTAAGACCATCATGCTAAAAAATAATACTAATTTACTTTATGACAATTTAATATATTTATTTAACAGGGTAAACTTTTTCTACTATTTTTTTGAAAGTTTCAGGATTTTCGGTAGCAAGATCGGCAAGAATTTTTCTGTCCAACGCGATCTTGTTCTTTTTAAGGGCATCAATAAATTTTGAATACGAAAATCCCAACGGTCGAAGCGCTGCATTGATACGCACATTCCATAGTCTGCGGAAATCACCCTTTTTATCTCTGCGATGGGCAAATGCATAAGTGCCGGCATGAAAAACTGCTTCTTGCGCTGCTCGCTCCTTGCTTTTGCGAGCATGTCTGTAGCCTTTGGTCATACGCAGGATATTTCTTCGGTATTTTCTTGCGTTGATTGCTTTTTTTACTCTAGTCATATAAATAAATTAAAATTTAAAATTTAAAAATCAAAAATCAAAATTATATGTTGACTAAATAGCGGGAACGAGATTTATTACTCATTGAAAAGTTACGAGACTGTTTTCTTTTAAGCTGTGCCCTTCTTCCTTCCTTTGCATTAAAGTGATTTTGACCCGACTTGCGCGCTAAAACTGCACCACTTTTAGTGACTTTCAATCTCTTTAAAAACGACTTATTAGTTTTCATGGCCATTTTGAGCTTACTATACTACCTTTTTTATTTACCTATGCAAGTCCAACTTTTTACTTTCAATTTTCAACTTACTTAGCTTTTTCAATCAAAACTGAAAGACCTTTAGGACTTCTGGTTGGGGGGTCGGCAATTTTGAATTCAGTACTGACAAGCTTGAGAACTCTGTCCAGACGTTCCCGCAGAAAATTTTGATTGAGATATTTAGTTCTGCCTGGCAAAAAAAGATCGATTTTTATCCTATGACCTTCAGAGAGCCACTCACTCGCTTTTTTTGCTTTAAGAGCCAGATCATGCTCGCCGGTGCCGACTTTGACCTGAATTGATTTAACTTCTACTGTCTTTGATTTTGTTTTTGCCTGTTTTTGCTTTTTATTTTCTAGATACCTGTATTTGCCTATATCCATTATTTTGGCAACTGGTGGCACTGAATTAGGGGAAATTTCAATTAAATCAAGACCAAGCTCATCTGCTTTAGAAAGAGCCTCTTTAAAGGGAAGTTCTCCAAAATTTTCTCCTTCGGGACCTATTACCCTAAGGCTTGAAGCTTTTATCTGCTGATTAAATCTGACGTTACTCAATTAATTCTACTCTACCAAATTATTTTTTATTTGCAAATATTTTAAATCCTTAAATCCAAAGCAATACAAGACCCATAATGAATAATACGATAACGTTGTGGACTGCATTTAGGGTAAAAAATTTAAAAGTTCTATTTTCCCAGAGTATTGATCCTATGAGAATAGGGACTTGAAACCCTAACCAAATCCAAAACACAAGAGAAGACACACCCTCAATTGTTCCAACTTGAAGAAGGTTTAAAAAATAAGCCAGTATATATGCAGAAACAAGTGTAAAAATAAAAGAGCTAATGTATTGCTTCTTCATTCCTTTTGCCTTTACTGCTTCTATTTTTTCGGCAGCTACATTTGACTCCCTCATCCAGAGTTTGCCAAAAAGCGGTCCGTACCAAAGCCAGCCAAAAAGCATTCCGACGATTGCTGCTAATAGAACGCCAAATAAACTAATCATTTGTTTATATTAAAATTATTATTCTTAAATTATACACTAATTAAAAACATCGCCCCGATTACGGGGCGATGTTTTTAATAATTAACATTAACGTTAGTTTCTCCTCCGACATTCACACTTCCATTAGTTCCTGAGCTTCCAGTGTTTGTATTTGTGTTAACAGATCCTCCACCTGGTGTGTTTGTATTAACACTGCCGCCAGCATTTGTAGAAGTGTTGGCTGAAGTTGTAGCTTGCGAGTTACTTTGAGTTTCAATCTTAATATTGATAATTCCACTCAAAACTTTGTTTGAATTAGCAATGATCTTTGCTTCTTGAGCATGCTGCATTGCTTCATCAAATTTAGCAAAGGCTTGCGCATAGGTCCCCGCAACAAGTGCAGCCTCTCCGGAAGCAAAAGAGTCTTCTGCCAAACTAATGTGCATATCTACACTAGCTTTAATCTGGCTGGATAAGCTTCCCTTTTTTCTTTCAACGAAGGATTTGACTTCATTGATTTTATTTTGAGCAGCCTTCATTTTGCCTCTTGCAGCAGCCTCAACCTCAACACTTACACTTACAGAATTTAGAGCTTTAATTCTTGCCGTACTTGTTGAGTTAATTCTCGCTCTAACTTTCTCAATTAAAGAAGAAATCACTGCTTTAGCTTGAGAGTCGGCATTAGATTCAAGTGAAACTAAAACCGCCTCATGGGCTTTCAAACTTGCTTCAAGTCCTGACAGTACACCAGCTTTCTCATCTGCATCCTTCTCCTCATTTATTCGAGCTGCCTGCTCCATGGCAGCAGTGGCATGAGATTCAAAAGAGCTTTCAAGCTCTGCTCCAATAGAACTTGTTAGTTTGCCTTCTGCAGCGAGCTCTTCTGCTTCAGCAAGACGTCTGTCAGCAAGGTGCGCTTGCCAAGATGCCTCAGCTTCCCCATTTACTTTTACAGCACTTACGATTTTCTCATTGACGTTAGTTTTCCAGTCATAAAGAAAATTTCCTGGATTGCTTGCTTGTGCCCCGGCAGAAGCGCCGAGAGCCACAACAATAACAATTAATATTGCGATAGGCATGATAGTTAGTTAATTAATAATTTATTCATAGTGTTTCCTAAAACACTACTATATATTAAGACGATTAACAGTAAAATATCATTACACCCCTCGATTAATAACCAGTTTTTGTTTCAGAATCAGCAGTTACCTCAAAAAAGTCTCCCATCAGCGCACTGACTTTTTGAAGGGACTCTATGCATACTTTTCGCTTATCTTCTGTTGAAAGATCACTGCAATCTTTTGTCATTTGAGCACTAGCTTCATTCATCTGAGCTGAAAATTCCTTTACAGTATCTGGTCTTTTTGCCTCACGGATGTAAAGAACTCCCACAATTACAAGAGCAATTGAGAGAACCCAGATAGCTATTGTTTTTGAATCTGACATATATTTCCTATTTATTAATTAAATAATAATTTATAATCCAATTTCTTCATGAAGAAAGAGTGAATTATTCTTCATGTTTATTATATAATATATTTATGGAATTTGGCACAGAAGGAGCAACAGAAATTGTGGAATCAACTGAAGAGTTGGGGGTAATAATAAACTCAGTAATTGAACTTCAGCGCAAATGCAAGCAGTATGTTTCTGAACAAAGTGAGGATTTTCTTACTGATTTATATAGCAGGGGGCTTCTGAAGGTGGGCAAGAATCCTCAGGGAGAAATAGTGGCGACTTTTTACCAACTCCCACTCAATATTTTATTAAGCGATTCTGATCAGGAACAGATATTTCGAATCGGGGGGCTCTCAACACAATTTACTCCCGATTCAGTAAAAGTCCTTTTAAAGATGCTTAAAGATCTGGAAAATGAAATAATAACTATGCATAAAAAAGTTATTGCCACCTCAAAAAATGCAGCGATTGCAAAATATTTAAAAAGGTCGGCATGATTGAAGTAACATTTGAGGAAGCGCTTCTGCGTTATCCTCAGGCGATTGAACTCTACCTTTCAAGATCAGGCAAATCTGCTGAAGAGTATAAGGGTAATAAATTTTTTGTAGGGAATTTATAATTATTATAAAAATCAATAAACATAAAATCATCCAATGACGATTTTATGTTGAGTTTTCTTCTAACTTTCCAACATCTTTCAGGAAAGCATTTTCCTACACTCTTTACCGCGTTTTTGATTCAAACTCTTTTATGGTTTCTTTCCAACATTCAGTGTTAAATACTAATCTTTATTTTCTCCAGGTCAATTTTTGCTATCATTAAATTATGAATTTAGTAGAAAACAAAAAAGCGTATTTTAATTACGAAATTCTAGAAAAACTGGAAGCTGGTATTGAATTGCTTGGGTTTGAAGTGAAATCACTGCGTAAAGGACAAGGGTCTTTAGATGGATCACATGTCACAATTCATAATAATGAAACATATTTGATTAATGCAACTGTTTCTCCATATCAGCCCGCAAATACTCCAAAGGATTATGAGCCGAGGCGAAACAGGAAATTGCTACTAACAAAAAAAGAGATATCCCAGCTTATAGGAACTGAAAAGCAAAAAGGTTTGACAATTGTTCCATTAGCGATATATAGTAAGGGGCCAAAATTGAAGGTTTCTCTTGGAATCGTACGCGGTAAGAAAAAGTTTGATAAACGTCAGTCTATAAAGAAGCGCGAATCTGAGAGAGACTCGAGACGGATACTGAAATACGAGTAAGCTCTTTGAAATATTTACCCTTGATTTTTTAAAAAATTTATTAGGGTTAAGATTGAACCCCGTATGAGGAACTTCAGAAATGGAGTTCCTCATACGGGGGTGAATTGCTTTGACAGAGGAGTTGGTCAAAGTATGCAATGGAGAGCCGTGGTAACTCTTTAATCTGCCACAAATGATAATTGCAAATTCAATTGTCGCAAAGCGAATCCTTTCTCCGTATTTCGGAGTAAATGATCTTGCTTTCGCTACCGCTCGAGGTTAACTCGCGATGGCGACGTCAACTTCCGCAAAGTCTGTGAGCGGAATGTTGGTGTAATATTATCGGACTATGGAAAATGTTCGTCTCAACATTTTCCGAAAAATTGAGGCTAGGCAATTTAGGGTTTTGTTTGCTTTAAACCTAATTTGCTTAAATCCGCCAGTGGGCGGAAAAACAAACTATCCATTGTAGAAATATTTTGATAAATCTTTTGCACGGGAGTTCACTACTCCCCACCTCCACAAAATAGAACCTTTGATTTTTACTGGTGATTGTCGGCAAAAACTTCGTGAATTGCTGCGATTGCCGCTGGGGCTATTAGCCACGCTAGCAATTCTTCAATAGGAACTGAGTGTCCAAAAAAAATTATTCTTTGCAAAAAATCTCCGTCTGGGAAAAACCACAAACTCAGTTTTAGTGAAAAGTATTCAACCTGTAATCCGAGAATTAGTACAACAAAGCCGAATTTTAAAACGCGCGGCACAAGCTCTCGGTACTGGGCTAAACATATTGCAGTTAAAAACATAAGAAGCAATAATATATAAATATAGAAAAAAGGAATATCTGGCTGAAGCAACCTGATAACAATTACAGTAACTAGCCCAATAATCATAAATCCAAGAGCTAAAAATTTTTCTTTGCTATTAAAATTTGAAGCCCGGTTCTCATCGAAGAAATATTCATAAACTAGTACATAAAATATCCAAAATAGCGATCCCCAAAGAAACGATTCAAAAGGGATTCCTAAGATACTGATCCCAGTTGAGGCGAAAAGGGGATTGTCCCAATAACTCCAAGCTTTGCTGTAATGGCCTATCCAGTCTATAAGCACGCTTCCGGGGATGCTCCAAAGCAGGGCTTCCAAAATATACTGATGCCTGTTTATATGTATTTTGTATAGAAAAAACAAAGACGGCAGACCCCAAGATACTAAAAGGTAATAGGGAGCATTGAAGTTTAATTTTAGAGAAATGTATCCCACTATCAACTGATATAAAATTAATAACAGGAATTGTCTTTTCTTTTTTGGAGAGATATGTCTCACCTGAAAATTTTAACATGTCTTGTTTTTGTTTTTAAACATGTAATGTATTTTTAGAACTTGAAAAGGATAAGAGATATCTCATTTGAAACCAAGTGATGAAGAGATTGTGGTTATGCTTAGAGCAGAGTGCCGTGAAAGATGGCGTGATGATTTCCTCCGCTTCGTTAAATTACATCCCCTCGCATCTAATGAAATGCAAATGCAAAAATAGATCACTATTGTTATTCTGGGAATTTTGATAGCGATTATGGCCTTATTTTAATGTTTTCTTAGTGCTTGACTTAAAACTTTTTTTCTGCTATATTTAATGTGCAAAGAAGCTACTATAGAGATTAGTCGACTAGAGACGCTATTTTTGTATTTTAACGATAAAAATTAAATTAATGACAGGTACAATCAAAAAACTTTTGAAGGACAAGGGTTTCGGTTTCATCCAGACGGCTGAAGGCGGAAAGGACCTTTTCTTTCATAGCAAGGAACTTGTTGGAGTAGAATTCGATTCTCTCAACGAAGGCGATGCTGTTTCTTTTGAAATAGCAGAATCTGAAAAAGGACCAAACGCCGTGAACGTGCAGAAAGCTTAATACTTTCTTAAAACAAAAAACCGCCTTAACATTCAGTTGGGGTGGTTTTTTGTTTTTTAAAATTATCTTTTCTTTTTTGGAGATATATGCCTCACCTGAAAATTTTATCATGCCTTGCTTTTTGTTTATCAAAGAGTAATGTAGCCACAGAACCCTTTTTAGGAGATCCCTCTATGAAGCCAGGAGCAACATTTGTTGGGACGAAGATTCTCTTTGCTGTCGAGATTCAAGGGCGGGGCGGGGATTCGGTTCAAGACAAATACTTTGTCACAGCTGAGGAGGCGATCTTTGCAAGCGCACTGGATGGGCGAAATCTGGAACCACAAGAAGTTGAAGTAATGGAGTTTTCAGACGGTAATTTGATGCTAGATCCCAACTTCGTTTCACTTAGCAAGGGGCCAACAGAAGAGGAGCGGAGAAAGTTGCTAGACAATCTTACTCCTGCTCAGCGTCTCATATTGAGAGGTGGTAAGTGATTCCTGAAAGAGTGCTTCAGGTAGTTGATCTTTACGAAAAAAAGTTTCAGGAATTGGCTCGTAACTATAAAGACGGCATTCCTAAAATAGATTTTCCTCACAGTCGCTTTTTTAATGTTTGTTTGCCCTTGATGGCTGATCAAGAAAGCCTTGGCCATTGTTGGGGGATGCTTGATCAAATGAGATAATTTGTAAGACGAGATGATATTGAAAAAGCAGTAAGATGGCTTTGTTTCATCCAAGGAGTTCTTTGGAGAAACGGTGTTTATACAATTGATGAGTTACGTGAACACAATCGTCCCGAAAGCTAAGGGCGATTTTTTTATCAAAAATTTTTAATATTTTGATTATTTTACAAATTCCTCTATACCCCATGAGATAAAATTAATTGAACTTGCTTTGTAAATACATTTTGCTGTTTTAACAGAAATATTGTAAAAATTGTAAGTTCTTATCTCACAGGGTATACTACTTTGCACTTATGGCGGAAAAACCTGATAAAAAAAGGCAATTTAAGGTGATTATAAAGAAAGGACCGAAGCTCTCGGCCGGCGGAAATAATCTCTGGAAAAACCTAATTTCAGTAATTATTATTTTTCTTATACTCTCAACGGTCTACTCTGCAATCACAGAAGGCAGAAAAAAAACTGAAGAAATCCCCCTTACCACTCTTGCAAATGACATAAACGAAGGTAAGGTGACCAAAGTTGTGGTGGAAGGAGATACTCTAACAGCAAGTTATGTTGAAGGTCAGGAAAAGAAATCAAAAAAAGAAGAAGGTACGGCCCTGACGGAAACGCTTTCACGCTACGGAGTTACCGCAGAGAGGCTCTCAAGTGTCTCAATTGAAGTAAAGAGACAAAGCGGTTTTGGTTACTGGATTCTCAATCTCGCACCAATAATAATTCCAATTCTCTTCATTCTCTTCTTTATTTGGTATTTATCTCGACAGGTCAAAGGCGCTGGCATGCAGGCATTTACATTCGGCCAGTCCAAAGCCCGCATAACATCTCCTGATGACAAGAAGCAGAGAGTTACTTTTGCTGATGTTGCAGGCGTAAAAGAGGCCAAGCAGGAACTCTCAGAAATTGTAGATTTTCTAAAAAATCCTAAAAAATTCCTTGATATCGGAGCCCAAATTCCTAAAGGAGTTTTACTTATGGGGCCGCCTGGATCCGGAAAAACTTTACTTGCTCGCGCTGTGGCAGGGGAGGCCAATGTGGCATTCTTTTCAATTTCAGGATCGGAGTTTGTTGAAATGTTTGTTGGTGTTGGTGCCTCTCGTGTCCGCGATCTCTTCCAGCTGGCAAAAAAGGCGGCACCAGCAATTATTTTCATTGATGAGATTGATGCTGTGGGGCGAGTGAGAGGAATCGGGGCAGGAGGAGGAAATGACGAGCGCGAACAAACGCTTAATCAGATTCTTGTTGAAATGGATGGTTTTGAACAAAATGAACGTCTAGTAATTATGGCGGCTACCAATCGCCCGGATGTTTTGGACCCAGCAATACTACGTCCCGGGCGTTTTGATAGACGTGTTGTTATTGATCTGCCTGATCGTAATGAAAGAGAGGAAATTTTAATTATTCATTCCCGCACTAAACCTTTTGCAGAAGATGTTAATTTAAAAGTTGTTGCTGAAAGAACCCCCGGTTTTTCCGGCGCCGATCTTTATTCACTAATGAATGAAGGGGCAATATTGGCAGCGCGGGAAAACCGGACAAAAATTTCTCAATTTGACCTGATTCGCTCCATTGAAAAGGTTATGTTAGGGCCGGAGCGCAAAAGCCATTTGCTTTCACAAAAAGAAAAAGAAATTACTGCTTATCATGAGGCAGGCCATGCTCTGGTTGCCTCAGTTTTAGAGTATGCCGATCCGGTGCATAAAATTTCAATAATTTCTCGTGGTAGAGCTGCGGGTTATACACTCAATCTTCCGTTGGAAGACAGAAAGCTGCAGTCAAAAAAAGAATTTCACGATGATATTGCTATGGCGCTGGGGGGATATGTTGCAGAAAAAATGATTTTTAATGACCTAACAACAGGTGCTTCAAATGATTTGCAAGTCTCGACCGCACTGGCTCGCGACATGGTTACCAAATACGGCATGTCAGAGAAAATTGGTCCTATCGCCCTTGAAACACCCGCAGGCAAACCGATATTTGGAAGGGGGTTTGATGAAAGAGATTATTCAGAAAAAGTGGGAGCTCTAATTGATGAGGAAGTTTCTAAAATCATGAAAGATGCACTTCTTCGCACTGAGAAAGTTCTGCGTGACCATAAAAAAGCCTTAAAAAATATCGCCGTGCGGCTTATTGAAGTAGAAACAATTGAGCGGGATGATTTTGAAAAAATCTTAATTGCAAACGGTATAACTCCTAAGAAGAAAAAAGACATCGAGCACCAGAAGTGATAGAACACAGATCATGAAACATGAAATTCAGGTAAAAGAAAAATAGCCGACAAAGAATAATAAATGAATCAAGTAAAAAAATTAAATCACGATACTATCGTGATTTAATTTTTTGGAAACTTTTACTGAAAACTTTACTGATTATCGGGATTTATTTCATCCTCAATAAACTGAGTTCTTTCGTCCAGCGTACCAAAGTGATGCACTCCGCCTTTTTTATCAACATACTCATATTCTCCTCGCGGTTTAACATCATCATCTAAAGGTTTTTCCATTTCTTCTGGCATGTTTTGATTTTTAAAGTATTGACTTAATAATCACACGATGTTATTATAATCACAGAAGTGAAAAAGTCAAGCTCTTAAATCAACAACCACGGAGGTCCGATGAGCGAACAAGCCACTTGGCTTGAGGTAGCGAATCGGATTCCTCCGAGTCGCACTATTGTAGTTGAGGGACGTCTAATTCTAAATAATCTGGAAAAATATCGCCGACGGCTAAAGCGACTTCAGGAATCAGACGGCGACGGGGACATAGGATTTATTGTAAACTCAAAAGGTGGCCATACTGCTGCAGGTCTTGAACTTTTCTATCTTTTCAGCAAGAGCCCAGTTAGAATTGTGGGAATAGTTAAGGGAGAGGCAAAATCAGCAGGTTTTATGGCTCTGCAGGGATGTCATGTAAGGCTTGCAACTTCAAAATCAATACTCCAGATACATGATCCGGAGAGATTTGATACAGCGCCCCCACTCGTTCACCATGAAATGACTCTCGATGAATATCTTGATATTCATCGAGGACGTTTCCCAAATATCAAAGCGGAGGTGGAAAGAGAAAGGGAAGAGGTTGTTACAATTCTTGCCAAGGTTTCTAAACTTAAGGATATAGTTTTTCTTGAAGAGTTTCTCAAAAGAGAGAAGGTGATGAATGCCGAGGAAGCACTTTCGTTAGGATTTCTTGATGGTGTTATCGAAGGGCCCGCTTTAATTTGAGCGGGCTTTTTTAATTAATAATTTTAAACTGCAATTGAACGGAGAATTTCACGTGCCTCCCCTGCAGTTTTTCCTTGACAAGAAAGAGCAATTTCAGGATCAGTTGTAATTATTTCACGTAGTTCGTTTTTTGCTCTCTGTACCTCTTCTTGATCGGCGACACCAGATTCTGCAACTTCCATAAGCGCGTGATAAAGAGGAGAGCCATCAACAAGCCGAACTTGCTCGGGTGTTAGATTTCTTTCACGGCCATAGGCGTTTGGGCCAATAAGCGGTTCGTTTTCATTCATAAATTAATTATACAATTATTATAATAAATTCAAGTTGCTTAAAAAATTATAATATTCAGCTGGTCTGAATAACATGTTTATCAGAAACAGCCTTATTTTATTTGAAAAAACCTTGAAAAAAGTATAATACTTGAGTCGCACGCATAGCTCAGTTGGTAGAGCAGGCGTCTTATACACGCCCGGTCCTAGGTTCGAGTCCTAGTGCGTGCAAAAAGTTTTCCACAGGGTCTTTCACAGAACCTCTCCACCGTGGTATTCTTTAAGTAGTTGCGGGTTCGCATTGACTATTATAAACCTTATCTCTTTTCATATGAAATCAATTAACGGTAAATTAATAACCGGGCTTTTTGTTATTGGACTTATTGTTTCTTTTTCTCCAACTGTTGTTGAAGCGCAAACTACAGGAGGAAGCTGTATAACTTTTTCAATACCAGCTTTACGACCAGGAGACAGCGGGATTAATGTCCAGAAACTCCAACAGTTTTTAATAGCACAAGGATTCTCAATTCCTGCCGGTGCAACTGGATACTTTGGTAACCAGACAAAATCAGCAGTTGCTTCTTTCATGCAAGCAAACGGTATTCAAAATTATGGCGGTTCGGCAACATATGGCTTTGCAGACCAAAGGGTGCTGACAAAAATTACAGAGCTCTCTTGCGGATCTGGCACAAATCCTAACCCAAACCCAAACCCAAACCCAAACCCAAACCCAAATCCTAACCCTATCGCAAGTTGTATAACTTTCTCGCCTCAGGCTTATGTTTACCTCGGCCCTGTTCCTAGTGGCGGTACCCAAGACCCAAGAACAGCTCGGGATGTGGCGAATCTTCAGCTCTTCCTGACACAGCGCAACTATATGGATATTGATCCTGGTGATCTTGCGCAGTCAGCGAATTCAGGATCTGCGAGGTTTGGGCCGCTTACCAGAATGGCAGTTGATAAATTCCTGCAAGATTTGGGAATGGGTTCAATTGTTGGAGGCAGTCTAGACCGCACCAGATTAGATAAAATCTCAGAAATCAGCTGTAACTCTTCCGGAGTACTCTGGCCAGATAAGCCAAACATATCAGCTGGACAGACTTCCACTCTACATTTTAATTTTGATGGTGATACGCCAGACTGCACTCTTACAGCAAGTCCCGCTGATTCTAACTGGAGTGGCAATACAACTAATATGCCAGCCGGATCCAGATTGGTCAGTCCACGCGTAACAACAAATTATTCTATGTTTTGTATTGATGTCACCAGACTGGGCCACATAAGTGTAGGTAGTACATATGCGGGTCGAGCAACTGTTAGTGTCGGGATATCTGATCCAAACAGTCCAAACCCTCAATCTCTTATTGTTAGTCTTACTCCCGATAAGACTTCAGTTCCAAGCGGTGGGGCAGTGGTACTTACTTTATCGAGTACAAATGCCTCATATTGTCAGGGAAGTGGGGTAACACCAGGAACAACCAATGGGCCCACAACGGTTCGTCCAACACAAACAACAACTTACAGCGCTGTTTGTTATAACTCAGCCGGACAATCTGAAAGCGCAAGCGCTTTGATAAATGTTGATAATTCAACTCCAGCCGCAAAGTTTTCTCTAGGAGACTTTGTGAAAACTATTGTTGATGGGTGGAATGTTCGCAGTACTCCAAACGGGATATCTATTTATACTCTAAATTTAGGTACAGAAGGCACTATTGCTTCTGGTACACCAGTAACCACTGGTGGGAATACCTGGTGGATGACGGATTGGCGAGTTGCTAATGACACAATGTCAAGTGGGTGGAGCGCGGAAACTGGTATGATAAAAATTCCAAACCTCACTCCCTGGCCTAACGTCACGCTTTCTTTTACCGGTTTTCAACTGGTATTACCTGCTGGCACTGTTGGTCAAAGTTATAACACTAATATTAGTTTTCTTTATAACGGCAGTATGAATGTTACCGCAACCAAATCTTCTGGTTCAGAGTCATGGGCCGCTCTCACCGTTACAAATACCGCTTCGCAAAAAATGATTCAAGTTACTGGAACTCCAACAACTGCCGGCAACTTTTATCTGGATGTCACGCTTTCCGCAAGTGACGCAACAAGCGTAACCAGAAGATTTGCAATTGTCGTTAATCCTGCTGGTAGCCCTGTTGCCCCAACCGTGAGTCTTACCAGTAGACCGGGTCCACTAGTGGGACAGTGGTATTTAGATTGGACATCCTCATCTAGCGCAACGAGATGTTCAGCTACCTGGATGCCTTATACCGGAGTACAAGGCACAGCACTAGTATCCCCAACCGTTTCAACTACTTACACGGTGACTTGTTACGCTGGATCGGGGAGTACTGCACCTTCAGGAACTTCACCTGGCGTGACCATAAACCCAGTAACCACAACTGTGCCCCCTTCGCCAGCAAACTTGACCGCCACAGCCGGAGCCTGCGGCACGGGAATAATTAATCTCTCCTGGGGCGCTGTGTCTGGAACAGGTATTACTTATAAAGTTTTCCGTGATGGGAATGCAACACCAATTGCGCAAAACTTATCAGTTCCTTCGTATTCTGATACTGTGGCTCTTAGCGCTACCCGCTCCTATACCGTAAAAGCAGTCAACTCTGCCGGCGGCGAATCGGCAAATTCTCTATCGACAAGCGCAACGGCCGCAGGCGCCTGCAACTCCGGCACACTTTCATTTTCAAATTCAATCACTAATCTTGGCACAACCACTGTCGGGCAAGCGTTCTCCGCCGATGTTCCCTACACCTACACCGGCACGGGAACTGTTTCTTTGACAACCTCCGGCACCCCATCCTGGCTTTCCGTAACGCTAACCAATGTCGGGGGCCAGAGAAATATTCATTTTGCAGGAACGCCAGCTGCGGCAGGTACTGTAGCCGTCGGTGTGAATTTGTCAGCCCCAGGTGCAAGTGGCATAACTAGAACCTTTACCTCAGTTGTAGTTGTAAATGTTACAACAACTTGCAGAATAACCGCTTTTGCTCCTGGTTATGCAACGGTTTCATTTAACGTTGGCACTACTTTGGGCTGGACCACTTCTAATTGCACATCGGCCACTCTAAACGGGGGTATCTTTGTCAATCAAAGTTTAAATTCCCCGGGAAATCTTACAGGTTTCGTTGGCACAATTAGTAATGGCTACGTTATTACTTATCCTCTTACTATCACCACTTCTTATACGCTCTCGGCAACCGGTGCTGATGGAAGCACGGACAGCAAGACGGCCACCGTCTTTGTTACTGGCCAGACCAATGTTCCGTGCACGGTGCAATTTGGTTTTGGTCCCAACTTCTCTGGAACCGCAAATGCAACCCCTTATCAATCTCTTCTTCCAACTCTCAATTGGGCTACATCAGGATGCACTTCTGCTCAAATCACTACACCTGGCCTCGGTATTGACGGAGCATTAACTTGGGAACCCATTCCTTGGCCTGCTGTCGGGTGGAGAATAGAGTCCGGCGTAATTGCACTACCAGGGAGAGGCGCTGTCGGTGCCCACACCTTTACCTTTAGTGCCCAGCCGAGCAGCGCGAACTCAACTAAAACCGTTACTCTCAATGTTGTTCCAATTAGCTCTGGGCCATTCAGTATTGACTTGAAAGAATATAATGCAGGATCTCCGGGTCTAGTTACTGATGGCCCTCTTTATCTTTCAAGCACTCAAACAGGCATGATGTCTGTGTATCTTCCTTGGACTGCCACTAATTTGCCAGTAGGAGGCAAATGCTCATTCACTAACCCCAATGCTCCATATGCCACTACCATGAATCAATCGTCTGGAACTTATGGTGCATTTAATGTTGTACCCACTCTCGACCTTGTGCAAGGATGGGGGTATTTTGTTCCTCCGGTTACCTTTACAATTGAATGCAAGAACGCAAGTGGCGCAGTTATCGGTTCTGATTCAGTGGAAGTATTGCAAGGGGGCTTTGTGGAGGGAGCAGCCACTTCTTTATTTAACCTTGGCGACAGCGTCCAAACCACCGCCAACTTGAATGTCAGGGGAAGTGCATCAATTTCCGGAAACCTCTTGGGCATTCAATCTGCAGGCTCTACTGGCACTATTGTGGAAGGCCCGGCATACGCAAATGATGGTTACACTTGGTGGAGAGTTAATTATGCTAATGGCGCCGATGGCTGGAGCGCAGGCGAATTCCTTTCCTCGTCCCAAGTTTCTTCAGTAACAGATACAACAGCTAGTGTGGGAAGCTTATCAGACGGAGGAGTAATAGTTAGATACATCTCAGCTTCGGGGGTAGTTTCTGAAACACCACCAGCTTCGCTTTTGGCTTCTGGGGTAAATTGGCCGTCTTTAATTTCCTCAGCGATGACAAACTCAGTTTCTTTGAAAGGAAAGGAAAAAGTAAATCTTAGTATATCCCTGAGACCTCGCTACTTCGGTTTCTTTGACCTGAAGTGTTTGGACGGTGTTTGCACCGATATAGTGCCAGTAACTAGTGTAGCAACATCACCAGGTGGTATATCTTTACACGCTGTTTATTTCTGGGGAACAAGGGTGCCCGGAGCGACGACAGGAGGAACTTTTGTACGAGTAGCATCTCCAACATTGAATAATGGCGAACCTTTTGGATTTGTGTTTACAGCCCCAGGGCCACAAGTGCGTAACGTAGGGGAAACCAGCACACTTTCTTTTAATTTTGGGCGCCGAGAGAGTCATTTCAATGATACATTCGCACAACAGCAAGCAAACGAATTTAAGGTAAGTAATCCAACTGCCGATGTAAAAATATGTTGGGGTTCAGGTGGCAGAGGAATTGATGCGGTAGTTTTTGGTTCCAGCGGTGGCGGTGCGGGGACAGATCCTTCAGCGGAATATCTACAATCTCTTTGGAATAGTCCCTCCACCCCTTGCCAGACAATCGGCTCTACCCCAGTTGATCCTAAAGGTAAAAAACCATCATTATACTGATTAACTTTTGATCGCGCTTCCGAGCGCACAGCAAAATGTGTTAGGTCAGTAATTAAAGGAAGTCTGTAATTTTAGCTAATATTTACTAAAATAGCAGAGTAAATAATTACTCCGAATGAGAATTTTAATTGTTCACGGCGAACGGCCGAGTAGTGATAAAGAACTTCATCCGGCTTTTGAGGAGCGGCTTAAATTGGCAGCACTTATGTGCCAAAAAAACAATTATGATTTGTTGGTTATCACTGGTGGTAAAACCAAAAAAAAATTCCAAAGCGAAGCAGAAATTGGCAGAAGGTTTTTAGAAGGTAAAATTCACACACCTTTTCTTCTAGAAGGACGCGCCGTGACATCAGTTGAAAATATTAACTTTACTAAAAAATTACTGCAAAGGCAGAAAATTGATTCCGTAGATATTATTACTAGTCAAACAAGAATTTTCCGGCTCAAATATTTATATAAAAAACTCTGGCCCGAAATATACGCAGTCGCCAATTTATATGGGGCTAAAGATTTTTATTCCCCATTTTTCGTAATGGGGGAATTAATTTACTATCTGTACACGCACGTAGACATTCAAGAAAAATATCTTGCAAGAATAGCTAAAAGATTTTTCAGAAACCACCAAGAAAATTTAGAGCTTGCAAAATCTTTTTAAAACTTCACCCATTTTGTAAGCTATGATGATTTTCTGAGACGTCCAACATCTCAGTTATTCAAAATGAATTTGATTCTCTGTTTTTTCTACTTGTTCCTTAAGTAAAGGATATTTTGAAAGTGTTGGGTTTGTTTCTACAATTTTTTGCACCTCAAGTTGTATGGCCAAGTTTGGTCGCTGCAGCGCTGCAAGCTCTTCAGAATCTAATTAACGAACTTAAGAAATAATCGGACATTAGTAAATTTAGCCATTTCGAGTAATTCCTAAAGTGGTTTATAATAGGTCATATCTTAAAATGAGTATATTTTAGTTTGTTGATTTAAAAGAATGAAAAAATTTTTTATTTTTATTATTTTGGGTTTATTTTTATTTTCTGCCCATTTTTCTTATGCCCAAATTACACAAACTAATTCTTTTTATTCTTTGATCTTGTCGCTTCAATCCCAAATCACGGCACTTCAAGACCAACTGAATGCTTATATTGAGAGCCAAACTGAAGGTAATTTATTATCTTCTCAAAGTCTAAACTCAAATACTAATTTATCATCGCAATCAGATTCGGCTACTTGTTACGATTATAGCTCTTTTATTGTTGTAGTTAGAAAAGTATTGAGCGGTGGGGTAATTTTATATAATTCTAGTGTTGTAAATACTCCGGCTCCGACA
Organism: Minisyncoccota bacterium; assembly: GCA_036517475.1. Taxonomy (GTDB): domain Bacteria; phylum Patescibacteriota; class Minisyncoccia; order Phycocordibacterales; family Zambryskibacteraceae; genus DATDVZ01. The sequence continues at coordinate 27,581 of DATDVZ010000003.1, read as the reverse complement.
CAGATTCTCATTGAATGCGGATACACAAGTTCACTGACCAGTCTTCAAAATCAGGCATTGTATTCAGGAACAACTGGGACTGGTACAGGTATGGGAACGGCAGTAATTGGGTCTAGCGCCGGAGTCAATACCATTCGTGGTGGACAAGGAGCTACAATTGGAACAACCGAAGGACCATCAATTGGCTTCTATGCCCCAGTTCAATCGGGAGTAAGTTATACTAATCCCTTTAACGCCAATGGCGGTTTAACCGTTGACTTGAGTATGCTGAATTCAACAATTGGGTTGTGGCTATTTTGGGATACACCCGCTTCGCCCAGTATTTCTTGCTCGTTTAGTGGGCTTCCAGCAGGGGGAAATTACTGGAATCAGGGGCAATCTAGAGGAAGTATTTATCTCCATGCCGTACCGACCCCAGGCGGTTTATACGGAAACTCTAATGTAACTACACAATCTATCTACGGCACATTACCTCTTCCAACAAGCGGTACTGTTCTGTACTCAATGAGCTGTACTGATTCGACTACGGGAAAAAGTTCAAATGTAAATCAAAATATTACTATTATTAACACCACATCCACTACCACACAAACCACATCTCAAGCAAATCCAATAATTGGTTTTAGTTACAAATGGTTGTTTAACGATACTGGTCAATATTCGTTTGCATTTCAATCAACTCTGATTTATGAATCCCCAACCCCGCTTCCCCCAAACGGTTACCCATGGCAGTTTCTGGTGACATGTCAAAATGAAAATAATGCTCTGAATTTTAATCTTGGCCCGACTGATCCCAGAGCTGTAATAAATAGCACACTGCGCTGGTCATCCCTTTCTTCAACAGAACAAAACAAAATTAAAAATGATATTAATACTTCATTGCCGCAAAATTCAAGTCTGCTCCAATACTATCCTCAATCGTTACCATTTATACCAACATGGATGTTACAAAGCCAACTGTTACCAGATGTAGAGCAATGCGCTTACTATAATCAGCAGTTACCTCTATCATCCTGATTTTTATTGAAAACACCTTAAGAAACACATTTTTACTCGAAGTGGATTTTGTTTTCTACTTTTAGACATTCTTTGAGTTGGGGGAATTTTAAAAGTTTTGGGTCATTTTCAATGATTCTTTGCGCCTCAAGGCGGGCAGCTTCTACCATTTTGAGATTTTTTATTGCCTCCATCCCTATGTCAGTTATGCCCCACTGCTTTCCGCCGGCGAGTTCTCCTGCTCCGCGTTGAGATAAATCAAATTCAGCAAGCTCAAAACCGCTTTTGGCGGTTTTGAGCGCCTTGAGTCGCTCAATCGAGGTTTTTGATTTTGACTGTGAAAAAATAAAACAATACGGCTGATAAGAGCTTCTCATAACACGGCCGCGAAGCTGATGAAGCTGGGCAAGACCAAAACGCTCTGCGCCCTCGATGATAATTATTGTTGCATTTGGTACATTGACCCCCACTTCCACCACAGAAGTTGCAACCAAAATTTTTGTTTTCCCATCCTTGAATTCGCCCATAATTTTTTCCTTCTCCGCAGACTTAATCTTGCTATGCAAGACGCTAATTTCAAACTCCGGAAAAATTTCTTTTTTAAGCCGCTTCGCCTCTTCCTTGGCAGATTTAGCTTGAAGAGCTAATTCTTTTGTCGGATCAGGTTCATCAATCCTTGGACAAATTACAAATGCTTGCCGGCCGGATTTTATTTCATTTCGCATAAAATCATAAACAGAATTTCTTTCATTTGGTAAGACAATTTTGGTTTCAGGCCATTTTCTACCCGCTGGCAATTCTTCTAATAAACTTAAATCCAGGTCGCCATAAATAGTTAGAGAGAGTGTTCTGGGGATCGGGGTTGCTGTCATACTCAACAGGTGCGGAATTTTACCCTCTTTCTCACGAAACTTTTTTCTTTGTTCTGTGCCAAAACGATGTTGCTCATCAACTATTGCCAATGCCAAATGTTTAAATTGAACAGATTTTTGTATTAGCGTATGTGTGCCTATAACAATGGGTATTTCGCCGTTTGAAACCCATTTTAGGAATTGAGCTCTTGAGATGTTAGTTGCCCCTTTAGGATTGACTTTCGAAGGAAATTTTTTGCAGCCGCTTCCGGTAATAAGACCAATTTGTATTCCAGTGTAGGCAAAGTACTCAATGAATGATTGAAAGTGCTGTTCTGCCAAGATCTCTGTTGGGGCCATATAAGCTACCTGCAGATTGCCAAAATCCTGACCCATAGGTCTGGAGTTAATTACTGCATATGAGGCAGCGGCAGCGACAGCTGTCTTGCCGCTGCCGACATCACCTTCTAAAAGGCGAGACATTGGATAATTTTTATCAAAATCTCTCAAGATTTCTTCAATTGATTTTTTTTGAGCATTTGTTAGCGGAAAAGGAAAACGACTGACAAATTCTTCAATATCCCTAATATCTTTTTTAATTTTAAAAGATGAATGTTCTTGCCAAATTTTTCGGTCGCGATGTTTCTGCAGTTGAATAAAAAAGACTTCCTCAAATGCAAACCTTTTGCGTGCGGCCTTTGCGTTATTTTCATTTTTAGGTGTATGAATCCAAATAAGTGAAGTTTTTAAATCAGGTAAATTGTATTTTTTTAGTATTTCTTCGGGTATTAGATCAACTACCTCATTTAAAATTCCTACCTTAAATAGTTTCTGGATTGAATAGTAAAACCAGTTTGAAGTAATGCCGCGAGATTCAGGATATACGGGATAAAGAGTGTGTCTCAGAGAAGAATTACCAAATAAAGAAGAATAAGCTGAGTCTGCTTTTTTAGGGGCTTTCTCAACTTTAGGATTGGAAAAATAGATTTCACCCTTTCTTTCTGAAACCCTGCCTTCTGTGCGTACCACTGAGCCCTCTGGGATCATCTTTGCTAAATAGGGTTGATTGAACCAGACTATTTTTATTTTCCCCGTATCATCTGCCAACATTGCTGTTGCCATTGGAATTTTTTTGCGCCAGGCTTTACTTGTTTTTAAATTATAAATTTTTCCATAAATTACGGCGTTTTCTCCAATATTTAAATCAGAAATATTTTTTATATCTGCTGTACTGCCATAACGGGTGGGGAAGTGATATAGAAGGTCACCAATTGCCCTAACCCCAAGTTTTTTTAGAGCTTTCTCCTGGTATTCTGAAGTTCTGAAAGATTCTTTTATTGGAGAGTTAATATTCACCAGCTCATACTATCAAAAAATACGGCTAATTTAAAGGGTAAATAGAAATATTCCGTGTCAACCTGGAAGGTTGACACGTTGTCAATGAAGTAAGATACGTTCGCTGAAATTATGGATCGCATGCAAAGAGCCGCTTAAGACGGCTCTTTTTTATTTATCAGGAAACCACGCAGAGAGTGAAGGGAAGAGGTCATTTTTCCTACTTTAAACCTTTTAAAGTAACTCCACTTAAATGCTATCGCTTTTAAGTGGGGTGATTAACTTTTAATATTTGTATTTTACTTAACAATAACTGTTCCCACTTTAGCGGGGTTAACAGCATTATAGAATTTCCACCTACCTCTTTCCTTGAAAGTAAATTGATAAGTGCCTCCTTTTAATACTGCAGCTTCCTGATCTAGACCCTTATATTCATCAGAAGTGATCCGCATCGAAGAGTTAGTTAAGTTAATAAAAAGAACCGACTGGTCCTTGTAAATTGTAATAATACTTGGACTGAAAGAAGTGACATAACCTGCATCAGTGTAGTTAACTGTAACAGCTGGGGTCGGTGCCGGAGCAGATTTTACTTCTTGTTTTACTTCTTCTACCGGAGCGGGTTTTGTAGCCTCTGAACCGGGAGTTTCAATTTCACCACCCTTTGGATCAGGAGTATTAACAGTGTTATTGGTGGCCGCAAAATAAATTATCAATATAAGAATAACAACTATCGCAGCAGTAAAAATTTGTTTATTTCCTGTTTCCATCCCATTAGAAAGTCCTCTCAGCAAAACAATAACGAGGTCTTTATTAAATTTATAAAACTATTCATATTGTAATATCATACAATTTTTTTAGCGATATTGCAAGGGACTTCTAACGGGACAAGTATTATTTAACTATTACTGTGCCGAAGTGGCTCGAAAGTGAATGGTTGTGATATTTCCATTCACCTGTTTTTGTAAAAGTGAAACCATAGCTGTTGCCGTTGGCGCATTCGTCAAAAGCACTACCAGAAGTATTGGGGCAATGTTGCGAAAGGGTAGTACCGCTATAAACACTATGTGAAGGATGCATAGCAGAGGCAACCCACATGTTGTTTGAACTTTTATTAACCCAATTAACTTTACCGCCATTTGCAATTGTAACTGTCTGGGGAGTAAATCCGGAGTCTGTGTAAGTAATTGTTGCGGTTTTTGGCAAAGTATTAACAGTTGCTCCAGCCTCAACTGTTACAGAAGTTTCAGTGCTGTTTTCACCGGCGGCTGGCATGTTGGTATTTTCTTCGCTCGCGGTTGGAATTTGTGTTGGCGCCTCGGTTTCTTTATTGCCGAAAAGAAACCAAATGAGGGCAGCGGCGACTACGATTATCACTGTCCAAGTTAATGTTTTGTTCATCCCGTTAGAGATAGGAAGTGCTTAAACATATTAAGTTTTCGCTTCCTATGTAAAATTAAATAAATAAATTTTCGACTCTAATTTATTGATTATACTTCAAGCACTTCCGTTTGTTAACTCCATATTATTATTTTGATAATTTTCCAGTTATTTATCAGAATGTTTAATAATCAACCTATTAATCTCTAATGGGATTCATAAAGTTAATATACTAATTTGCGAATAATATCCTGATTTCGTTAACGAAATCGAGGATCCTCGATCCACGACTCAAAAAGTCGGGATCGGGACGAATCTACTAATGAATGCTAATTATATCAAAAATTACAATAACAAGACTTATGATTTAAGGGGTACGATTTAAGAATCGTAAACCTTGAATTCCTAATAAGTAACTCGGTAGTTTCCCACAGCTAAAGCTAAGGCCACAAGAAGCAGAGAAATATCTCTAAATAAAATATCCATTTGTGTAAAATTGAATATAACAACAGCCAGAAGGTAGGCCGCCGCTATACTTGTTGACACAAAGATTTTCCATCCGGAGAGAACCCAAAGTCCAATGATTATATGGAAAGCAGCAAGCAGAAAAAGCAGAGTTTCAGCAGGGAATGCGTTTTGAACAAACTGAGGAGCATATGAAAGCCAGGAAAGCGGGTCTCGGATTGCGGCCTGCGCAACATAGAAAAAAGAAAAAGTTAAGGAGATTCTAAGTAGTAAATTTTGAATTTGTTCTCGGTTCATCCCATTAGAGATAGGAAGTGCCTCAACATATTAAGTTTTCGCCTCCTATGTAAAATTAAATAAATAAATTCCCGACTCCAGTTTATTGATTATACTTCAAGCACTTCCGTCCGTTAACTCCATGTAATTATATTTTGATAATTTTCTCGTTATTTATCAGAATGTTTAATAATCAACCCACTGATCTCTAATGGGATTCATTAGGTTATTTTAGCATTACTAAAAAATAAGTCAGTCATCATTGATTCAACTATGAGTTTTGATTTCGGTGTATTCTTGAAATAGCTCTAACTCTCTTTCGCTAAAGCTACAGACGGGCACAGCGGAATAATGTCCTCGTCCGCGATTGCTTCGTAATCGGGACTCGGAATAGGCGGGCGGGTAAAATGAAAGGCGAAGCCAAAATCATTAATAATTTAAAGTTTTTCTATAGAGTTGGCGGCAAATTCTTAACAACTACCATAGCAATTTTCTTGGTTGTACCAACACACCCAAGAAAGAAACTACCGCAAACCCACTCATAGCTGCGAATAGCCAGCTAAAACCTAAAGTTGTAACTACTAGTCCGCCTATTATTGTTCCAACAGCCGTAGTTCCATTTACTATTAGTTTCCAGTCTGCATACTCTCTAATATGCTTACCCCTATCTAAATGTTCGGCGAAAATCGCATCAAACGTAGGAGTTCCGAGAGCTTCCCCTAAGCCCAGAAGCGTTTGTAGTAAAACAAAGTGAAAAACATTGCCCGCAAAAATGAACATAAACCAAGCGACTGCTCTCACAAGAAATCCTGCCATTAGTAAGTATCTTTTTTCTTTTATCTTATCCCCGACTTTTGAGACGATAATAGTAAAAATAAAACTCGCCACAAAAAAGGAGGCCCAGGTTATGCTAACTGAAAGAATATTTTTATCAACAGTTCCAACATATAAAGCATACAGGGGGCCTAGTAAGCTTCCGGCAAAAACAAAAATTCCGTTAAAGATGAACAAAGTTTTTAATGGTTTATTGGACATATATTATTTCAATAAATCTTCAACGGAAGCACCGAGTGTTTTTGTTTCTTTGCGAAGGGGATGGGATTTGGTCACGGATAATTTTCTGCTGAAAATTTCCTCGACCCCGCCTCGCGCCGCCGTGCTCCGGCTTTCAAATCCCACCCCTTCTCAAAATGATACTCTACTCAAAAGCCATTCAGGCTTTTTCGCAGATCATTTCGGAGGGGATGGGATTTGAATCTTACAGATTCTGTACACCTTTCGCATCGTACTCACTTCGCTCGTGCGATAAGCTCAAGGTCTTCAAATCCCTTCACGCTAGCAAATAAATTTGCTTGCTTCTCTCGAAAATTATATCACTCCGCTCTTAATTTTCGGAGGGGATGGGATTTGAACCCATGCGGGACGTATTAGGCCCCGACGGTTTAGCAAACCGCTCCGTTAGACCGCTCCGGCACCCCTCCAAGAGACATATAACATACAATAAATTAAACTATTTTCAAAACTTTTTGCACTTATTATAAATTAAAAAAGCCGCAATTTTTTTGCGGCTAACCACGTGAGCCAAAACTACCAGGAAGTGCGCGAGAGAGTGCATCAAGCTGGCCGCGGCGCTCTTGAAACTTGCTTGAACATCGCGAACATATTCTTACTAGGTTACTGCCACGAGTCGGATACTCCCAGAGAGGTTTTCTTGACAAAGTGCATGCGGCACAGTGTCCTTCAATCTGCAAGCGCCTAGGTTTTGAACTTGTGATTCCAAGTTTGAAAACTGAACGCTTTTTGGGCAAAGGGTTGGCCTCAAGTGCTTTATCTAACTTCTCCAAAAATTCTAAAGCCCTCGGGTTAAGATACTTCCTGCTTGTCCTTTTACGACGCATTCTTATCTCCAATTTTTTCTAAGACAATAATATAATAAATATTATACCTAGTCAACCTAACTTCTGAACATTATCCCGAGAATTTGAAATTAATAATGTCGCATTTACATTAATGTGATTTTCATCTATTTTATTAATGGATGTAAGAAAAGTTATTTTATTACTACCACAACGAAAGGAGCAAAATGGGGAAAATTAATCCTCTGCATATACAGGTTGTTTTGAGAAGTCCTCCTTGGTGGCATAAGAGAGGCCAAGAGATGGAAATAGGTGATTTTGAAGAGTGGAAGAAGACCTTAATTCTTAACGGTCCGTGCGCTCTACTGTCAATTACGCTTGTGGGATTGGTACCAGATCAAGGCTGGTTTCTTCACTGGGAAATAGATCACGGTGGCGGAAGTCAGGTTAAAGGAACAGCTTTTCTCCACAATGAATGTCTTAAAGCGGCATTCGGACTAGTAAAAAAAACAAGCGGATACAGCGATATTCTAAGGCAGAAATTCAGGGCTGATTGCGCCGAGATCGGAGAATATATAAGGACAGGAAACTATCTAAATATTCCTTCTCCAGGAAGTGGTGCTGACGGAGACCCGAATATTTCAGTTTATATAACAGATGAGATGAGAGAATGTGTCCGCAAGCTGACAGAAATAACCCGCTAATGCGGGTTTTTTTAATGAGCAATGGAATATATGCAAACATCTTTTACAAGTGCTCCCTTTAAAACTTTTTTTGCTTCAGCAATTGTAGCTCCAGTTGTAACTACATCATCAATCAAAATTATATTTCTACCCGAAATTTTCTCCGGATCACTTATACCAAATGAGCCCTTTAAATTATTCAATCTTTCTTGACGATTTTTTGTTTTGGTTTGGGAAACAGTTTCCAAAGCTTTGAGGAGCACTGAAGGTTCATAGTGGAATAAGTTCTGTGAATCCAATTTTATTATTTCTTTGCACAAACTTTCTGCCTGATTAAAACCTTTTTCTTTCCTTTTGATGTGGCTCATCGGTATTGGTATTAAGACGGGAATACTATTCTCAAAAAAATTTTTCTCTGATAAATCTTCAAGAATAACTTCGTATAGAAGTTTCGCGCAGCCCGCTATAAGTATCTGGTTGTTTTTGTATTTTATCTGCCAGATAAGCTCACGAACCATTCTGTTTTTATAAGAAAAAAGCGAAGTGGCGCCTACTGGTGGCTTTTCCTCGGGTGCTGGTAATTTTGAAAGCGCCACACTCTGCGACATTGATTCAAGTTCTAAAACAAGTGCGCTTCGCGGAAAAAATAAATCAAGGATGAAATCAAAAGTTTTTAACAAAATCTCGGGCATTTTGATATACTACTATTATTGGGTATGACTAGTTTTTTTTCTAATCTTTTTAAAAGTTCAGGAGGAAGCTTTTTGGGGGTGGATATAGGTTCCTCCTCAATTAAAATAGTTCAACTTCGCAAAAAAGGAGGTAAAGCTGTGTTAGAAACTTACGGAGAGCTTGCACTTGGCCCCTATGCTGGTTTTGAAATAGGGCAAGCAACAGCGCTCTCACCCGAGAAAACAGTAGAGGCTCTATCTGACCTGATGAAGGAAAAAGAAGTCAATGTAACTACCAATGTCTGCGGAGTGGCTATTCCATTTTCATCTTCTCTCATGTCAGTGATTGAAATGCCTCTTGTGTCACAAAAACAGCTTAGTGCAATGGTGCCCCTGGAGGCGCGCAAATATATTCCAGTGCCGATTTCAGAGGTAACTCTTGATTGGTCAGTTATTCCCAAAGACGACTCGTCTCCTGAAGTTCCCGAAGAAGACTCGAGTCACACTCATATTGAGAAAACTGACGTTTTGCTTGTAGCAATCCATAACGACACCATAGCGCGCTATCAGGAAATAGTGAGAAAAACCGGATTGCAGTCAAAATTTTTTGAAATTGAAATTTTCAGTTGTATGCGCTCTGTTCTTGAGAGCACACATGATCCGGTAATGCTTCTTGATATGGGGGCGGCAACAACAAAACTCTACGTTATTGAACACTCCGTTATAAGAAGTTCCCATACAATCAATCGCGGCTCACAGGAAATTACAAATATTATTTCCAAATCTCTCGGTATTTCAGTAAAGGAGGCTGAAGTGCTAAAAAGAGGAGTTGGCGCAGTTTCGTCCGAGGGTACTGATATAAAAGAAATTGTAAATCTTGCATTATCAGGGATTTTTGACGAGGCAAATAGGGTAATTCTCAACTATCAGAATAAATATAATAAAGCCATAAAGAAAGTGGTTTTGGTCGGCGGGGGCTCTTCTCTGAAGGGTCTGCAGCCACTGGCACAGGAGAAATTTCAAATACAGGTGGAAGCGGGAAATCCTTTTACCAAAACCGAGGCCCCGGCCTTTATTGAAGAAATTCTACGAAATACTGGTCCAGAGTTTGCCGTTTCAGTTGGGCTGGCATTAAGAGGACTACAAGAAAATTAAAAATCAAAGATCAAAAATCAAAATAGTGGAGTTCTGCATCGCAGGAAGTGATAATTTCGGCATTTTAAACAGTCTTTTGCAATTTGCATTTTGCATACACTTGAAATGGGTGTGGATTAGTAGAGCCAATAGCTATTTTTTGCAGTATAATTAATGTATCAAAGTTCATTTATGGATCCCACTTCCTTTATACCAAAAAAGCCAGAAACAATAAGCCGCCATTATTCAGGCTCACTTTTTTATTCTCTTTCAATAATAATATTTATTATTGCCCTACTTGGAACCGGTTCTGTGTTTGCTTATAAAATTATCTCAGAAAGATCTTTTTCTAAAATGCAAAGTGATCTGGAGGCCGCAAGAGCCGAGCTTCAGCCTGAATTAATCAAGGAGCTTTCACGTTCAAATGCCCGCTTTGAAGTAGCTCAAAATCTAATAAATAATCACACAGTTCTCTCGGCATTTTTTGCTCTCCTAGAGTCACTGACAGTGCAAACTGTGAGGTTTACTTCTTTTACCTTTAACCAAAATGATCGAGGAGCGTCTGTAAACTTAAACGGAGAAGCCAGAAGCTATTCGACTCTTGCCTCGCAGGCAAAGGTGCTCTCAGAAAACCAGAATTTTTTAAGCACAAAATTTTCAAATCTTGATCTCAATAAAGACGGCAATGTCATATTTTCATTGGAAGCTCAAATTAATCCCAAACTGGTTTCATATTCCTCTTTCTTCGGGGCCAACTCACTTCCACTTCCAGCAGCTTCTCCTGGGGTTCCACCAAATCAGGCCACATCTACGATCCCAGCGAGTGCCACAACAACACCATGAGATCACTTCTTCCATTTTTAATAATAGCTCTTTCAGTCGGATTGTTTTATATCTTTATCAATCCGCAGTACAAAGAGATCAAAAACATCCAGGGGCAAAGAGAGCAGTATAAAAATGCCATTGATAAAGTTGAGAGTCTAAAAAAAGTAAGAGATGATTTGCTTTCAAAATACAACACTTTGCCAAAGGAGAATCTCATAAAACTGGAAAAAATGATTCCTTCCAACCTCAATACTGTTAAGCTGATTTCAGACATTGCTTCTGTTGGCGGCCCTTATGGAATTGCAATTAGAGGAGTTTCAACCAGAGATATTGCTGACGCGGGAGAAGACATTGCGGCACTTAGCCAAAAACCTTATGAGACAACTTCCATAAGCTTTAAATTTTCAGCTACCTATCAGAATATGGTGAGCTTTCTGCGTGATATTGAAAGAAGCCTGCAGCTTGTAGATGTGAAAACTCTGCAGTTTACTGCCAAGGATGATATTACCGGAATCAATGAATATGATATAACAATTCAGACTTATTGGATTAAATAATTTTAAATTTAAAATTAAAAATTTATAATGGCACCGGAGTCAAAAATAAAAAAAATAATCTTGTGGACTGTTGTGGTAGTCTTCGTCGTCTTTCTTATCTGGTTTTTATTCTTCAAAAATACAGAGGAACCTATATCTATGGACGAATATGGCAACCCCATACAGGCTGAATCTGTGGGTCAGGATTTAGTTGATTTATTGAGCGAACTTCAGAGTGTTAAACTTGATCAAAGTATTTTTCAAAGCCCAGGTTTTACATCGCTTACGGATTTTTCTACCATTTTACCTGACTTGCCAAGAGGTAAGAAAAATCCTTTCTCAAAACTATAGCCATAAAACATAGAGCATAAGCATATGTCTTAAGGTGATATAATTTTTAAACAATATTATTGCCTGTAATTTTATTTATATGGGAATTTTAGAGTACCTTGCTGACAAAAAAATAATCGACACAAAAGAAATTCCGGAGATATTGGAAATGGCTGAAACTAAAGGAATTACTCCCGAACGAGTGCTTATTGAGCGCGGAATAGAACCGGAAGAGATACTCAAAATAAAAGGGGAGTTTCTTGAAATTCCCTCGAGACTTCTTAGGGGCAAGGAAATTCCTACAAAAATTCTTGAAAACATTCCCGAGGAATCGGCTCTGCACTACAGAATGGTCCCAATAGGGGTAAAGGATGGAGTTTTAGAAGTCGGGATGGTTGATCCGGATAACCTTGAAGCAAGGGATGCACTTAATTTTATTTCTTCAAAAATTAAGATGCCCTTCAAAATATATCTTATCAGTGAGGTGGATTTTGAAGAGGTAATATCCTCATATAAGGGACTCTCTGGCGAGGTTACAAAAGCTCTCTCTGAACTTGAAATTGAACTTAGAGATAAAAATGAAAAGGTAAAAAGGAAAACTGAAGTAGAAAGTGAGGCAGACCGAGAGGAGGAGAATCTTGATGAAGTTGGGAATTTAGATGTGAGCACTGAAACCGGTAAGGACGGAGAAGCAAAAATAATTGAGGATGCGCCTGTCATAAAAATTGTTGCCACAATTCTGCGTTATGCCATTGATGGCAATGCCTCCGACATTCACATTGAGAGAATGAGGGAAAATGTAAGGGTCAGGTTCAGAATTGACGGGGTGATGAACACATCTTTAGTTTTACCCCCAAAAGTCCACTCAGCTGTTGTGGCGCGCATTAAGATTTTATCCCAGCTACGTCTTGATGAAAAAAGAAAACCACAGGATGGAAGATTTAGTGCCAATATCGGTGACCGAAAAATTGACTTCAGAGTTTCAACATTTCCGGCATACTTCGGAGAGAAAGTTGAAATGAGAATTCTTGATCAAGCAAAAGGACTCATTCCCCTTAGTGAGCTTGGCCTTACGGAAGGGGCGGTGGCAACAATAAGAAGAGCATTGGAAAAACCCTATGGCCTAATATTGGTTACCGGTCCTACCGGATCAGGAAAATCAACCACCTTGTATTCAATGCTTAATGAGATAGACAAGGATCATAAAAATGTGGTTTCGCTTGAAGATCCTGTGGAATATACAATGGATGGCGTAAGTCAATCGCAGGTTCATCCAGAAATCGGATATACTTTTGCAACAGGATTGCGAACCACCTTGCGTCAGGATCCGGATGTGATAATGGTCGGAGAAATAAGAGATAAAGAAACTGCTCAGCTTGCCATTCAGGCCGCTCTTACTGGTCATCTTGTTTTTTCAACAATACACACCAATAATGCAACCGGCGTGGTGCCACGCCTTATTGACATGGAAGTTGACCGCTATCTTATTGCGCCAACTCTCATTCTTGTTATTGCCCAGAGGTTAGTAAGAACGCTTTGTCCTGGAGCTGGTAAGCCGCTTCCGATGGAGGGTTCCATCAAATTGATGATAGATAAGCAGTTTGAAGATTTGCCCGATAAATTTAGAAATGAAATTAAGTTTGGAAAAGAGGTCTACGAGATATCTGCGACCGAAGACTGTCCAAACGGCACACGTGGCCGCACCGCTGTCATGGAAGTTATGGAAATGGATAAAGATATAGAGTCACTTATTCTGCGTGGCGGAACTGAAATTGAGCTTTCAAAAATGGTAAGGGAGAAAGGTATGATTTCTATGAAAGAAGATGCAATTCTCAAAGCTTTCAAGAGAGTCATTCCTTTTGAAGAGGTGGCAACATTGTAAAGACTCACTCGTCCCGCCCCACTTTTCCGTTCTAAATTTTTTAGAGTAAAAGTGGGGCGGGACTCGTTCGTTGATGGGAAAAATTATTATCTATGTTTATAATTGAAAATTTGATTTTATACCTATGATATAATTTTGCTAATATGACAGAAGAAAAAAAATACAAAATTCTCCTAGTGGATGACGACAAATTTCTCCTTGATATGTATGCCCTGAAATTTAAAGCTGCCGGGCATGAGGCATTCACATCAGCAAATACTGCTGAAACACTTCAGAGACTGCGTGATGGCGATAAGTTTGAAATAATTCTTTTGGATATCATTATGCCCGGAATGGATGGGTTGGAGCTTCTGGAGACTATAAAAAAGGAAAAACTTGCTGAAGGTGCAACAATTATTATGTTAACTAACGAATCGGACCAGGAAAAAATTTCAAAGGCAAAATCACTGGGAGTAAGTGGATACATTGTAAAGGCAACCCTGATTCCCTCTGAAGTAGTGGAGGAAGTTATTAAAATAGTTAAAAACAACTAGTCCCGTTAGAAGCCGCGACCGCAACTTAAAAAATGGTAAAATTATTTATATGAAAATGTCGAGCAAATATCAACCTAATTTTAGTCAGGACGCGCTCTACGCGGTCTGCTTCTAACGGGATGACAGAAGTACCAAAATTATTGGATAAATTAATAGATCTTGTTTCAAAAGAAGGTGGTTCTGACCTTCATCTTTCTGAAGGTAGGCTGCCGATAATTCGGGTTGCGGGGTCTCTCATCCCTCTGGTAAACGAATCTGCGCTGACACGTTCTGATATGGAGCAATTCATTTCTTCAATGGTCACTCCGGAAAACAAAAAAATCTTTGAGGAGACAAAAGAAATTGATTTTAGTTTTTCACACAAGGATGTCAGATTCAGAGGTAATGCTTTCTACCGTCTTAATAAAATTTCTACTGCCTTAAGGCTTATCCCCAAACGCATAAGGACACTTCAGGAACTTAACCTCCCGCAGATTCTTGAAACTTTTGCCCGAAAACAACAGGGGTTTTTTCTTTGTGTTGGACCAGCAGGTCAGGGCAAATCAACAACCCTAGCTACACTTATTGAGCTCATTAACACTGAAAGGCTGGAACACATCATCACATTGGAGGATCCGATTGAATACCTCTTTGACGATAAAAAATCAATAATTGATCAAAGGGAAGTCTCTATAGATACAACTGATTTTCATAAAGCCCTTACTCACGTTTTCAGACAGGATGCGGATGTGGTAATGATAGGGGAAATGCGCGATCCGGAAACCATATCAGTGGCCGTAACAGCGGCCGAAACCGGACATTTGGTGCTCTCCACCCTTCACACAAACTCGGCGTCGCAGACAATTGATCGGATAATTGACTCTTTTCCAGCTGATCAGCAGGGTCAGATAAGAGCCCAGCTTTCAAGCTCGCTTGCCGGAATATTCTCGCAGAGGCTTATACCAAGGATTTCAGGAGGGCTTATCCCAGCTTATGAACTCTTAATCAATAACAACGCAATCTCAAATCTTATCAGGGACAAGAGAACGCACGAGATAAACTCTGTAATTGAAACAAGTGCTGAAGGGGGAATGATTGATCTTAACCGCTCTCTTGCTACTTTGGTTGCAAAGGGTGAAATAACAATTGAAAATGCATATTTATATTCTCTTAATCCAAAGGTCTTAGAGAAGATGATTTAGAAAAATAATGAACGAAGTGAATATATTTTACTGAAGAAAAATCAATCATGTTATTTAACTATAAAGCTATAGATCAGAGCGGTGAGGTTAAAGAAGGAACGGTTGAGGCGGTAAATATTGATATTGCGATCGCTTCTGTTCAGAAGAGGGGTTTGATTATTTCTGAAATTAATTCTCAAGAAGAGAAGTGGGCTGGTTTTCAAAAGCGTTTTTTTTGGGGACAGAGAGTTAGCCCAAAAGATGTTGTAATTTTATCAAGACAGCTAGCTACCCTTTTTGAAGCGCAGGTTTCAGCTTTAAAGATCTTCAAGCTCATTTCATCTGAAACAGAAAATGCAATGTTGCGGCAGTCACTCACAGAAGTCGCCGACGATTTGCAGGGAGGTTCTTCTATTTCTAAAGCTCTTGCCAAACATCCTAAAATTTTTTCAAACTTTTACGTAAATATGGTTAAGGCTGGCGAAGAAACAGGAAAGCTCAACGACACCTTTGGTTTTCTTGCGGATTACCTTGATCGAAACTATGAGGTCTCATCAAAGGCAAAAAATGCTTTAATTTATCCGGCCTTTATCGTCACAGTTTTCATTGGTGTAATGGTTCTTATGTTTACTATGATAGTGCCCAAAATTGCTGCAATCCTTATTGATTCAGGACAAGATATACCCGTATATACACAAGTAGTAATTGGAATAAGTAATTTTCTTATTGATTATGGTATTTTTCTTCTTGTCGCTTTGGTTGTCGGCGGCTTTTTTCTCGTGCGGTTTTTTAGAACTGAGGATGGAGCACTGGCGTGGGATAACTTCAAATTCGCGATACCCTATATCGGAGAACTCTACCGCAAATTATATCTTGCAATGATGTCTGACAATCTAAATACAATGATTATTGCCGGTATCCCGATGCTAAGAGCTCTGGAAGTGACAAGTACAGTAATTTCAAGCAACGTTTACAGACAGATTTTATCTGAAAGCATGATTGCAGTTAAGGGTGGTAGTTCTCTCTCAGCATCTCTTTCACAATACAAAGAAATTCCCGGTATTTTGGTTCAAATGGTCAAAGTCGGCGAGGAAACTGGAGAGTTGGGAAATATTCTTAAAACTATGGCGAAGTTCTATCAGAGAGAAGTTATGAATGCCGTTGATACTCTCGTTTCACTCATTGAGCCGGTAATGATAGTTCTTCTTGGCGCTGGAGTAGGGCTACTTCTGGCATCAGTACTTTTGCCAATTTATAACATTGCATCAAGCGCTGGCTGATCAACAACTAACAACTAACAACTAACAACTAACAACTAATAACAAATAACGAATTACAGGATTAAATACAAACATAATTCTTATTATGAGTTATTGGTTATAAAGTTGTTGGTTATTTCTTGTCCACAGTGCCCCATTTTTAAGTCTTTTTCTCCTTTATAATATACATATTCGTTAAAAACGAGGCGTTTGGCGAGAGCGCTAATTATAAAAGTTTTATAAATAAATTATGAAAAAATTATCAAGAGGGTTTACATTAATTGAACTTTTGGTGGTCATTGCCATCATCGGTATACTCTCATCAATAGTACTTGCATCTTTGAATACCGCCAGAGCAAAGGGTGCTGATGCTGCAGTAAAAAGCAATCTGTCAAATTCAAGAGCTCAAGCGGAAATTCTTTACGATACAAACGGCTGTTATAGTAACAATGCAACCTGTAATGGCGCTTTAGTAACTGGAACTGCTTGTAATGCGGCAGATACCATCTTTGCTAATACTAATATTGCTGCCCAACTTAATGCCGCAGAGTCAGCTGGAGGTGGCACGGCGGTCTGCAATTCAGCAGCGAATAGAACTGCTTGGGCAGCGGGAACCGCACTTAAAAGCACAAATGTTGTGAGCCCTACATCAGGTACTGATTTCTGGTGCGTTGATTCAACCGGTGCCTCAAAAGAACTGGATGTCAACATAACTACTCAGACTGCTTGTCCATAAAGACTCACTCGTATTGGATTTTAAAAGCACACATATCCGTCAGCTGACGGATTGCTCTGCTCGCCCCGCTATTGTGCGGGACTGCGCAGGGCTTTTAAAATCCAATACTCGTTCGTTGTTGATTAAAAAAGCACGGATATCCCGCTACTGCGGGATTTCTCGTATTCGTCCCGCCATGACGGGACTGCGCAAGATTTTTCAAAAACAATCCTCGTTCTTTATTGTAATGTGGATAATCATTTCGTTAATTTGGTTAAATTTGGGCTATAATAATCCTATGAAAATTGAGTATAAGGGGTATGTCCCTAGAGAGTTCTGCCCTGCCGGAGGCAAGAAAAGGCCTTGGGACAGAGTTTCTCTAATGGGGTTTACCCAGCACTATTTTTTTTGTAACAAAAAAAATAGTGCTGGGTTTACTCTCGCTGGGTTTACTCTCATTGAACTCTTGGTAGTTATAGCAATCATAGGTGTTTTATCATCAATAGTTCTCTCAAGTCTCATTAATGCGCGCAATAGATCAGACAATGCTTCAATTAAATCCAATTTGAATCAACTTCAGAGGCAAGCTCAAGTTTTTTATGAAACAACTGGCAATGCCACTTACGGATCAATTGGCGCCTCAGTCGGCGGAACAAGTATTTGTGGAGCAGGTACAGGAACCTTAGTTTCATTATTTGCTGACACTAAGATAAATGCAATGATAAATGCTGCTTTTAGTGCATCTAGTAATAATACAAACATCAGATGCGGGGCTACCCCCGGTTCCAACCCGTCCTCATATGCGGTTTCAGTTCCCCTGAAAAGTGATCCGACTTACACTTATTGGTGTGTGGATTCAAACGGAATAAGCAAAGGCCATACGGTTGCCCTAACTACCACTACATGTCCATAATTGTGGTAGAATTTTAAATGTTATGATTATAGGTTTTAATTTAAACAAAATGGAAAATTCTAAAGATGGAGGTGGGGGGTCTAATGACGGAGGTGGAGGTGGTTTTATAAAATCACGTCTTCATGTAAATAAAAATAGAGCTGGATTTACTCTGATTGAACTTTTGGTGGTTATTGCCATTATCGGCATACTCTCATCAATTGTTCTTGCTTCTTTAAACACAGCCAGAGCCAAAGGGGCTGATGCTGCAATAAAAGGAGACTTGTCAGGCATCCGTTCACAGGCTGGAATTTATTACGATACCAATTTAAATTATGGAGCTGATGTAGCTGGCGGAGACTGTGCGACTGTCGGTTCATTGTTTCTTGACTCAAACATTACTCAAGCTCTTGCCCACGCTAGTCAGGTCAGTGGTGGAGCTGCTGAATGTTATGCTGATGATGGGGATGTAGCAGTAGGAACGACCGCAGATTCATGGGCAATTTCAGTACCTCTCAAAACCAACACATCTCTAAGTTGGTGTATTGATTCAACTGGCACAGCCACTTCAACTGCAAATGGAGCTGGAATCTCTGCTGACACAGCTACCTGTCTCTAGAGTATAAGGTGAAAAAATTAAAAAAACCTCGAATCTCGAGGTTTTTTTATGTAATAATATTATTATGTATTTTGTTATCTTTATTTTTGTTTTTATTCTAGGTCTCGTTGTTGGCAGTTTTCTCAATGTTGTAATCTACCGATATGGCAAGGAAAGTCTTACCGGCAGATCTAAATGCTTGTCTTGCGGCAATAAATTGGCTTGGTGGGAACTGCTTCCGGTGATAAGTTTCATGGCTTTACGAGGAAAATGTTCAAGCTGTAGAAGCGAAATCTCAATTCAATATCCGCTAGTCGAACTTGCCACAGGCTTGGCATTTGTTGTTTTATATCTGTTTTATTCTTTAAGTATCCCTAATCTTCTTGTCTCATGGGTTATCTGGAGTTCGCTTATTGTGATTTTTGTTTACGACTTAAAGCATAAGATCATACCTGATAGCGCTGTTTTTGTTTTCTGGTTCTTTTCTTTAGTAAATACGGTATACGTAAATCCGTCACTGAGTTATATTTCCAATCATCTTCTTGCAGGAATAATTTTATCCTTTTTTATTTTTATACTCTGGTTTATCTCAAAGGGGCGCTGGATAGGATTCGGAGATGTGAAGCTTGCTATGGGTATGGGTTTTTATCTCGGCATAAAAAATGGAATCTGGGCCCTTGCCTGGAGTTTCTGGTCAGGAGCTATTGTGGGTCTTTTGATTTTGATATTTCAAAAAATTTTAGAAATCACGTTGAGTAAAAAGAGAAAGTTTCTTACAATTAAGAGTGCCATACCTTTCGGTCCTTTCATGATAATCGGGATAATACTTTCATTAATTCTGAAATTTAACCTATTTTGAAAACTACAACTGAACAAAAAAGTCTAAATAATAAAAGAGGACCTGCCCAGCACCATTTTTCTAGAAAAAAAAATGGTGCTGGGTTCACAATAATGGAGCTGACTGTCTCTGTTGTGATTATTGCTCTTATAACTGCAATTGTTGTTTATAATCAAGGAGATTTTTCAGATCAGGTCGCTTTAAGCAACAATGTTCATGAAATTGAAATTTTGGTAAGAGAGGCCCAGGTTTACGGCATAAGTGTAAGAGAAAGTTCGCCAAGTTCCGGGGTTTTTTCTTTGGCTTACGGAGTTGATTTCAACTTACTTTCAGGCGGTGGAAACAACTTCATAATTTCATTTATTGATACTGATCAAAACGGGTATTTCACTCAGACTGGTCAGATGTGCCAGCCAGGAGTCAATGAATGTCAGATAAGGTATAACATTACCAGAAATAACACTATTTCATCTTTGAACGCCATTCAAAGCAATGATGTTCTGGCTCCCGTCTCAAGGATTGCTTTCACTTATCTGCGTCCTAACCCAGCCGCGAGATTCAAATTTTATAACAGCGGTGCAAGCGAGGTCACTTATCCAGGACATAAAGGTGCAAGAATTACTTTCCTCTCACCAAAGGGTAAAACTCAAAATATTTATATTTACACTACAGGGGAAGTACAGATACAGTAATGCAAATCAAAAATCAAAAAGTAAAAATCAAAAATGTTAACGGGTTTACCCTTGTTGAGATGCTCGTGGCAATTTCTGTTTTTATTATTGTTGTCACAATAAGCTTGGGGGCGGTTTTAAGTGTATTGGATGCGGGACGCAAGGCTAAATATTTAAAGACCGTGATGACAAATCTAAATTTCACTCTTGAGCTAATGACAAGAGAAATTAAATTTGGAAAAAATTATTATGCGGGATTTGATAATGCCCTGCCACATACTGCCACCCAAGATTCATCAAGCGGCGGATCAGCTCTCTTTACTTTCACAAATAATGAAGGTAATTCAATTATTTACACCTGGGGTGGTAATCAGATAAGAAAATACACAGACAGTACGACAAATTATATTGGCATCACCTCTCCTGAAGTAATAGTTACAAATCTGAGATTCTATGTTTTCAATAGTGCTCCTACACCGGATACAGGTCAGCCGCGGGTGGTCGTCATAGCAAGGGGATACGTTGGCTCAAAGCCGACATCGCAGTCGAGTTTTATCTTACAAACCACAATTTCACAAAGAGTATTGGATAGATAAAAATGCAAAATGTAAAAATCAAAATGAAAAATTACAATTTTAAAATAAAAAATTTAAATGCCTACCCCGAGAGAGTTCAGCCCCGCCTAAGGCAGTCTGAGAGGACTTTGGGGCAGGGTTTCTCTAATGGGGGGTTTACTCTTCTCGAGACACTTATAGGTATTTCAATTCTTGTGGCAGTGCTTACTGTCACATTTACTGTGGTTCAGAGCTCTCTTTCAAGTTCGGTTGAGTCAAAAAACCAAGTCACTGCGTTCTTTCTAGCTCAAGAGGCAGTTGAGTATATCCGAAATGTAAGGGACTCAAATGTCTTATCCGGAGGCTCGGGAAACTGGCTTGCCGATCTGGGGTCATGCTATCCGAATACTGCTTGTACTTTGGATGCAACAAAAGGACCCGCAACTGCTTTTTCAAACTGTTCTATTAATAATTGCCCCAACATCAGACAGGATTTAAATGGGGCATCAGCAACTTACGGAATGTATGGTTATGATTCCTCTTGGACTAGCACGCTTTTTAACAGGGAAATTCAGATTCAGGTTGTTGTTCCAAATCAGGAAATAATACTGACTGTAATAATGAAATGGCAGAAAGGCACTAGTCCCCAAAGAACTTTTACAGTAAGAGAGTCAATATTTAACTGGCAATAGAAATAATGAACAAGAAACAAAAAACAATTTACCTGCCAAAATTTTGCGAAGCAAAACTTAGGCGGGCAAGCAACAAACTTTCTAAGCGGGGGATTGCAGCTTACATTGCTGTCACCATAACGGCGGCACTTATTTTAGTAAGTTTTAATGTAATGAACCTTGTATTGAAGCAAATTAGGATTTCAAGCATAGCAAAAGACTCTTCTGCAGCCTTTTACGCAGCAGACAGCGGTATTGAGTGCGCTCTTTTCTGGGATCTAAAAAATAATTCTTTTGCTACTTCAACTCCCGCAAATCCTATTGCCTGCGGAGGCAATCCTTCAATTTCAATAAATAAATTTCTCGGGCCCCTACAAGCCGGAACAACAACATTCGCCTTTATTTTTTCCGGAGTTTCTGAAAAATACTGCGTTCAGATTGCTGTTGGAAAATCTTATAGCCCCACGTCTCCTAAAGCATTAAAAACTAACATTGAATCCCGCGGATATAATACCGGCAGTGTTTCAAATTTTGCATGTACAAGTTCGAGCGCAAGGAGAGTAGAAAGGGCCATAGTTGTTAATTACTAATACAAATATACTAATATACGAATTGATACGAATATACTAATGTATACAAATAAATATCGTTATGGCCAAGAAAGCTACAATAGAGATGAAGGAAAGAGCAAGGAAACTCCGTGAGCTCATTGACTATCACAGAAAGCTTTATCACGAAAAGGATAAACCCGAGATTTCTGATGAGGCATATGACTCTCTCTTAAATGAACTCCTAGAGATTGAGGCGGAATTTCCAAAACTTCAAACACTTGATTCACCGACAGTTCGCATAGGCGGAGCCCCGATTGAGAAGTTTAAAAAAGTAAATCATGCCGTGCCGCAGTGGTCATTCGATAATGTTTTCAACGAGGAAGAGCTCCATGACTGGCAAGAAAAAATTGAGAGGATTCTTGCAAAACAAGATATTAAAAATAATTTAAGTTTTTGCGCCGAACACAAGATTGATGGTCTTAAAGTCATAATCACATACAAAAATGGGCAGTTTCAAATCGGAGCGACTAGAGGAGATGGAGTAGTGGGAGAAGATGTTACACACAATCTCAAAACTATTGAGGATGTTCCTCTGAGACTCACCAAAAATATTGATCTGATTGCAGTTGGTGAAGTCTGGCTTCCTGAAAAAGAGCTCAAAAGAATAAATGATGAGAGAAGTAAGAAAGGCGAGATGCTTTTTGCCAACAGCCGTAATGCTGCCGCTGGATCTCTTCGTCAGCTTGATCCCAAAATAGTGCGGCAAAGGAATCTTAAATTTTTTGCATATGATATTGATCTATTTGATTCGCAAAATGAAAAGATAAAAAATCCTACGACTCAAACAGAGGAATTGGAACTCCTTAAAACATTGGGGTTTGTTGTTAATTCAAACTACAAAGAATGCAGGAATCTTAAAGAAGTGATTGATTACTATAACTATTGGCATGACAAAAAATCAAGATTGGAATATGGAGTAGACGGGTTGGCGATTAAAGTGAATGAAATAAAAATTCAAGAAGTTTTGGGCTACACAGCAAAAGCTCCAAGATTTGCCGTTGCCTTTAAATTCAAAGCAGAAGAGGCAACTACTGTGGTTGAAGACATTATATTGCAGGTTGGAAGAACTGGCGTTATCACTCCTGTGGCTAAATTGAGGCCCACTTTAGTGGCTGGCTCAACTGTCTCGCGGGCTACCCTTCACAATGAGGATGAAATAAAAAGGCTTGATGTAAGGATTGGAGATACAGTAGTGATTCAAAAAGCGGGAGATGTTATCCCCGATATCGTAAACGTTATTAAGGAGTTGCGTACGGGTAAAGAGAAAACATTTGTCTTCCCCAAGAAAATTCCCGAATGCGGCGGGGATGGTTCAATTGAAAGAATCCCAGGGGAAGCGGCCTATCGCTGTGTTTATAAAAACTCTGGTAGGATTCTAGAAAGGAAATTGCAATATTTTGCATCAAAACATGCATTCAATATTGTTGGTCTGGGGAAAAAAATTATTGAAAAACTCATGAGTGAAAATATTATTTCTTCTTACGCTGACATTTTCACTCTGGAAAAAGGAGATTTAACTGGGCTTGAAGGTTTTGGGGAAAAATCAATTGATAATCTTTTAAATTCAATTAAGGCAGCTCGTACTGTTACACTTTCAAGATTTCTAATTTCACTCTCAATTCCTCAGGTTGGTGAAGAAACTGCTGAAGATTTGGCAAAACACTTTGGTACTTTAGAGAAAATAAAAGAAGCCAGATTTGAAGATTTGGAAAAAATAGACGGTGTTGGTCCTGTTGTTGCAGATTCAGTTGTTCGGTGGTTTGCTGATTCTCAAAATAAAAAAATACTCCAAGATTTACTTAAGGAAGTCACGGTTTTGAATGAAGATAAAAAACAAAAGGAAAAAGGAAAATTAGAGGAAAAAACTTTTGTTCTGACTGGTACCTTGGAGAATCTTAGTCGTGATGAAGCAAAAGAAAAAATTAAAAAATTAGGCGGAAAAGTTTCAAATTCAGTTTCTTCCAAGACATCTTATGTTGTAGCAGGTTCTGAACCCGGAGAAAAAATTAATAAGGCAAAAGAACTCAATGTGCAAATTCTTAGAGAAAGAGAATTTTTAAAGATGGTATCATAATAAAATGATTGATGGTGAAGATATAAAAAAATTGGCGGTACTTGCCAGAATAAAACTTTCTCAAGAAGAGATTGACTCACTCGTTAAAGAAATTGATCCTATTCTTGCTTATGTGGGGCAGATAAATGATGCTTCAGGTGGAGTGGTGGTTTCATCTGCATCTGCCACCATCAATACTTTAAGGGAAGACGAAAATCCTCATGAGTCTGGATTACATAGTGCAGAATTAATTGAATCGGCACCTCAAAAAGAGGGCGATTATATTAAGGTTAAGAAGATTCTTTAGTACGAATAATACCTGCCTGCCGGCAGGCAGGCGAATCCGCCGGCTGGCGGATCGGATGACACGAATAAAAAAGATTTAAATTAAAAATTAAAATTATGGATCTTAAGAATCTAACAATTTCAAAAGCACATCAAGCACTTCTTAAAAAAGAATTCTCTGTACTTGATTTTGTAAATACCTATAAAAAAAATATTGAAAGCAAAAACACTGTCATACATGCATATTTAGAAGTATTTAGTGACCTTGAACAACAAGCACTTGAATCTCAAAAATTAATTGATGCTGGTAAGGGAGGATTCTTAACAGGAATACCAATTGCCGTTAAAGATAATATTTTAATAAAAGGCAAAGTTGCAAGCGCCGGATCAAAAATATTAGAAAATTTTATTTCTCCTTATGATGCAACTTCAATAAATCGCCTAAAAAAACAGGGAGCAATTTTTTTGGGCCGCACCAATATGGATGAATTTGCCATGGGTTCATCAACTGAAAACTCTGGTTTTGGAGTCACAAGAAACCCTCTTGACCCAACAAGGGTTCCTGGGGGCTCCTCTGGAGGTTCTGCTGCCGCTGTTGCTGATGAAATGGCTCTTGCCGCTCTTGGGTCCGACACCGGTGGGTCTGTGCGCCAGCCGGCAAGTTTATGCGGAATTGTGGGCCTAAAACCTACATATGGGGCAGTTTCACGCTTTGGCCTCATTGCACTTGGTTCATCACTTGATCAAATAGGACCTCTCACAAAAACAGTAACTGATGCGGAAATAATTTTTAATGCTATTAAAGGTAAAGACTCTCTGGATAGCACATCATATTATCCTGATCCGCCAGCTCTCAGATTGCCAGAAAAATTGAAAATCGGTATCCCATGGCATTTGATTGAAGTTGATGGAATAAGTGAAGATGTTTTGAAAAATTTTAAAGAATCGGTTTCTAAACTTGAGAAACTGGGGTTTGGGATTGAGGAAATTGAACTTCCAAATGTCAAATATTCTCTTGCGGTCTACTATATTCTTATGCCCGCTGAAGCCTCATCTAATCTTGCTCGCTTTGACGGGGTAAAATATGGCGCGCATTTAAATGCCGATAACTTGATTGATGACTATTTTGAAACACGCGGCAAGAAATTTGGTAAAGAGGTAAGAAGAAGAATAATTCTTGGCACATATGTTTTATCTTCAGGATATTATGATGCATATTATAATAAGGCAAATAGTCTTCGCTCGCTTATAAAGAGTGATTTTGAAAAGGTATTTGAAATGGTTCATCTTGTACTCACTCCCACATCACCCACCCCGGCTTTTAAAATAGGCGAGAAGGTAGAAAACCCTCTTGAAATGTATCTGGCAGATATTTTCACAGTGCCGGCAAATGTAGCAGGGCTTCCAGCCGTATCAATTCCTTCCGGAATGGTGAAAGTCCACAAAGATGAACTGCCTTTAGGTATCCAGTTTACAGCATCAGATTACAGGGAGGATTTGTTGTTTGAAGTTGGTAAAAAATTTTTAGGAGAGTCGGATTAGAATTTCTAATTTGAAATTTTTAATTTTTAATAGATGCTACAATTTTAATAATTATTAAACTAAAAATTCAATAGAAATTTAAAATTTTTAATTAAAAATTATTTGAATGGATAAAGATAAAAAAAGCTTCGATTTAACACCATTTGAAACAGTAATGCTGTGGTTTCTTGTAAGCCTTATTGTCATTGCACTTCTAAACGGAATTTTTGCAATGCTTTTGGGGCAGGGAAATTTGCTTTTTGCCGGCTCAAAATTTATTTTATGGCTTAAGAAATTTGTCTATCCTCTATTGATATTCTTATCTTTTGTCATTTCCGCTCTTTCAATTGCAGGTCTAACTTGGGCTGTTACTAAACTCACACAGATTAATCAAATACAGAATGCTCTTTACGCTCCTCCTGTTGACCAAGCATTGGTTCCCACTGAAGATAAGAAAAATACACGCTGGATTAAGGTAGGGGAGCATATTAATTCACTAAATCCCAATGACTGGAAACTGGCAATACTGGAGTGCGATATTATTCTTGATGAATTAATGAGCGCCATGGGCTACCACGGAGAAACACTTTCTGACAAACTTAAGGGAGTAGAAAAAAGCGATTTTGTGACAATTGATGAAGCTTGGGAAGCGCACAAGGTTCGGAATCAAATTGCCCACGAGGGAAGTGATTTTCTGATTACTGAAAGAGAGGCCCGCAGGATTGTTGGATTATACGAAAAAGTCTTCCGCGAATTTAGTTTTATATAAAGTTGCAGAGTAAAACTCATTTTGTATAATGGTTGCCTTATAGCGGGTTGGAGGAGTAGTACCTCGGCAGGCTCATAACCTGCAGGCATCAGTGCAATTCTGGTACCCGCAACAAGCAATTCGTGGGTGACAGACACGACACCTATTAAACCCATGAGATGCGTCGGAGTAGCTCAGTTGGTAGAGCACGGGACTCATAAGCCCGGGGTCGTGGGTTCAATCCCCACCTCCGACACAATAATTGCTTTTGCAATTATAATGCGGGTGTAGTTCAGCTTGGCAGAACGCTCCCCTGTCACGGGAGAGGTCGCCGGTTCAAATCCGGTCGCCCGCGCAAACGAAAATTCCGGTATCATTTTGATACTGGAATTTTTGTTTTGTCAGGCTGACGAACGGATTTGAACCGAGGAAAGGTGTCAGGAAAACTCTAGTTTTCCTGCATTGGAGAGCAGGCTTTAAGCCGTTGAGAACCGAGGGTTCTCAAAGCGCAGCGAAGCAAGCAGTGAAATTCCGGTCGCCCGCGCCCCGAACCAGAACATAGTTCGGTTCGGGGCTGGAGAGCATCGATCTTTGATCTGGTGCTCTCCGCCCTGAATCTTATAAAATAGAAGTAATGTTCTATGTCTATGTTCTAAAAAGTAAAAAGAAAACTGACCAATTATATGTCGGTTATTCAGCAAATCTAAAAAGCCGAGTAGCGGAACACAATACAGGAAAATCCTCATCGACCAAACCATATTTACCATGGGAGCTTATCTTTTACGAAGCATATAAATCAATGAAGGATGCTAAAAGAAGAGAAATGTATCTAAAAACAACTAAGGGTAGAAAAGCTATAAAACTAATGCTTCAAGATTCTTTACTATAAAACTTAAAAAAGCATGCCCCGTACCAAGCTTGCTCTGGTGCTGGGGTTCACAGGTCTGTGGGACGCGGAACTGGTATACTTTGGATATGAAAAGATTACTGGTTGTAGTGGGGAGCAAGAATGATATTGTGTATTTAGCAGAAGTACAGAAACTCTTTAAACAACATAATATTAAGTTTGAAATAAATATTATATCTGTCCATAGAAACATTGCATTGCTTGTAAAGGAGTTGGAGCCAAATAAACTTGATAAGGAAAATATAAAGGTCATATTGGCTGTTGCACACTCTGTTTCAAATCTTCCGGCGATAATTGCAGGATTTTTAAAAGGCACTAAGATTTCGGTTATTGGGGTTGGGCTTGCAA
>DATDVZ010000002.1:0-45607 GCA_036517475.1 Minisyncoccota bacterium | reverse complement strand
CACAGCGCGCTTGCCGCATGAGACACATTTGAGGTGTTCATGTTCAGTACACCAACCATTATCGGTTGGCTTTCCGCAAGCTCCTCGCCAAGGCAAACCAAACTGACAGGGTTTGGTTTGGGGCATTTCAACTGTTGCCATATTGTCATCCTCCAAATTGAGTTTATAAGATCTACTTCTAGCAACACTATAATTAAATATTATTTAAATGCAAATCCTGAAGGTTACGTGTATTCTGGCGTTCTGCAGAATACCAGAATATGTATAAGTGTTGACGAATTAGGTAAAAAGTGTAGTGTAAAAAATGCAATGAGTAGAAATTATTGCCAAAAAAATATGAGATTTGAGACCAATCAAATTGGCCATCTTCATGCTGTTTCTAGCAGCATTAATCTTATATCTAGCCGCAATAATTTTAAATCCTAACTTTTATTAAATTTATTGACTTAGAAAAATCTCGGCTGGATGAAAGCTGAGATTTTTCATTCGTGTGAGCGACATTCGTAACGTCGCAATTCTGCGAAGCAGAATCTCAACTTCATTCAGCGAATCCTATTCGCATGAGCGATATTCGTCTCATTGCAATCCTGCGAAGCGGGATTCCACAGTTATTTCACACCCACTCAAGGAGGAAGTATGTCAGAAGAAACCGAACCCAGACCAGAACGTATTGTATTTCGTGTGGGAAGAAATATTTACCTTCGTCCTGTACTTAAAGAGGACTTGCCCAAACTCACAATTTGGATTAATGATCCTGAAGTAACGATGTTTCTTAAAGCTTCCCTTCCAATGACGCCAGAAGATGAAGAAGGGTGGTACAAGAAATTAAGTCAAAAAAATGACACTGAAATCAGGCTATCAATCGTCCTGAAAGAGACAGACGAATTCATCGGGATTATTGCTCTTCATAAAATTAATCGCCAAAATGGTACTGCCACAAGCGGATCTTTCATTGGAAGAAAAGATTTCTGGGGCAAGGGTTACGGTACTGAAGCAAGCACCCTTCTTCTTGAATACGCCTTCAATACTTTGAATCTTCGCAAAATTAACTCTAGTGTCCTTACATACAACGTCCGCAGTAAAAGACGTCTTGAAAAATGCGGATACAAAGAAGAAGGGGTGCGCAAAGCCCAGATTTACCGTCTAGGACAGTATCACGATGAAATCCTTATGGCAGTTTTCCGAGAAGACTTTGTTCCAATTTGGGAACACTACCGCAGCGCCTTCCTAGCAAGACTATGATATATCATAGTGAATAAACACTTTGCCATTATGTACTAAATCACCATTCATTTAGAATGGTGATTTTTAATATTAAAAACCTGGCAAATGCCAGGTTAGTACTAAATCATTATTACGTTCTTGAATATTCCCTACTGTCAGACCCGACAGCAGCAAGTGGACGAATCGCAAGAGTTTCAAACATCGGCTCAAACGGCGTGCCTTTAAAGAGACGCCGGAACAGATCAACATTTGAAACTCCAGAAGCCATAGCTGCAGGACCGAGAGCTGCAGTGACTTTCTCAACAAAGAGTCTGTCACCAAACTGACGCAGTGCATCAACAAGCTTCTCGTTAATAGCTGCCATACGAGCAGTGAATTCCTTAGATTCGCCCCCCATATGCCTGAGTTGCTGTTCGGATCTCTGATGTGCAAGGTCAATTTCTTGCTTTGCTTCAAGTAAAGCAATAGCGAGTTTTGCCTCGGTAACACTCTTTCGTTCATTGGCAATACTCAGATCAGCTTGAGCAGAAGAAACCTGGTGCTCAAGATTACGAGCAAGTTTAGCTGCTTCAACCCCCGCTTCGACAACTGCAGTTTTTTCTTTTTCTTCAATTCCCTGACGCTTCAGATCCTCTAGGCGAGCAGTGCGCATTGCTTCTTCCTCGGCCCTAGAGATCTCAATGGCTCCTGAAAGAGCACTCGTTTGTGCGTCCGTGAGAAGACTAGACACTTTTTGGTTCTCAATTGAAACACCGAGAATTTCAACATCATAAACTCTCATTCCATTTTCTGTAAACGGCAAACCAGAACGTTTACCATCCACAGAAGGACCAAGTAGAGCGTCTCGAAGAATGTCGATAGTTGTAGTGTAGAATTCCCGAATCCCGAAACGTTTCGCTGCATTACGCATGCGAGAACGACCGTGATCCGTGAGAATCTTCACATAGTCTTCTACACCAAACCATCGAATTTGCTCCTCTGGACCTTCTCCCTCGAAGTTGACCCTATAGGAGATATCAACGGTCACCGACACGAGGTCTTTCGTCTCCACTACAACTCTGTCACTTACCTGATTGTTCATGACTCTCAGATAAGCAGTCCGCAGAGGATTCGTATCAGACTTCGGACGTCCGGTTGAAAGAGTTAGTGGCATCAGAGTTTCGTCATACTCAAGTAGAACCACTTTAGGCCCCACCTCAACTCGTCGCTCGCCAGTCTTATTGGTTACAAGAACTGCGTACCCCGGCCAGATATTTACTGATACTGCACCCTCATATTTGGTATCGAGAACAATAGTGCGCGGTGGAGTAAATGATGTTCGGCGCTGGAATGCGTCGCCTACAAACTCTTCTGAAGCTCCCCGCACTATTGTCGGCGCAGCAGCAAGAGCTGCAACTGACCGGCCGGCTTCTCGACTTTCGAGATACTCTCCGGGTGAGAGGTCAGCGCTTAATGCTTTATACCTAAGATTTACTTCTCTTGCTTCACTGTTTCCAGGATAGAGAAGGTCAACGGTGTGAGGATCAAGAATACGAAGGACAACCACCTGCCGAAGCGGATCCGGCAAAAACATTGATGGGCCATTAACGAGATCAACAGTACCCAAGTCTCGATCCAGAACATAACGACCTTCGCCCGCCGGTATGGCAACCGCATAATGAACTTTGCGACTGCCGTACTCGATAATACTGTGTTCCGGACGGGGAAAATAAATTGCCTGTTCCCTGCCAGTTATGAAGATCTCTTCACCCACTCGGTGGGTTTTGCCTTCCTCTTCATATTCAGCAATTACTTTGATGTGTAGGCCACTGTGAGGGTTGAGCTCAATTGCTCGGAACTTACGAAAACCGCCTTCACCCTCTACGAAACTTTCAGTTGGCCTTGGAAAGACCACATCAGGTCCGCGAGTGGGACGCTTTTCGCCATTCTCATCGAGCAAAATGCAGTACTCTAGTCTTTCCAGAGTTACTGCTTCACGCACGTATTTCCCATCTGCTTCCGGTACCACTTCGATACCAGTTGGCGGAATATAGAATGAAACTTCCGTTCCACGTACCACCATGAGTTGACCAATGGTAAGTTCGGGAGCCACATCTGCTGCGGGACTTGGTGTTGAAGCATCTGCTTCAGCTTCGCTTGATTGTCCGGGTTGTGAAGCACTAGACTTCACTGGTTTGACAACAGCGCTCCTCCAGTTTTGCCTTGCTTGTTCTTCGTCATACACACGCACAACCAGATACTGATTGTGTCGTAAGTGATGACCGTCAATTGTTCTGGCTACCTGGCCGGGCCAAAGTGGAAATGTTACCGGACCAGGAATGTTGATCTTGCGACCAACCGCCAAGGCAACAGCATCGCTTTGTACTGCCTGAGAGGGGTGTGATACTTTGCCGTCTGCAACAGGATTGTGCAATACGATGTATTGGCCTTCATCAGCCATTGGAAACACCTGAACAGAGCGTTCGACTTCAAAACTTGGAATAAAGCGCCTTTGCGCCGGATCCCATGTAACCAGCTGATCGGTATTTGACAAGCTGCTCTTATGAGGACCCACAAAGACACTGACCTTGCCCTTCGTTGAATCAAGGACAGAGGCGTAGGTGTTTGGTGGAAGGATTAATTCTCGATCCCTCCCCATCGGTTCGTTTGCCACTATTTGATTCCTTTCATAATTAGGTTTTAAAGAACTGCTCTCTACACCACTGTAGAGCCGAGATTACACTATAACAGCTAAAGATAGTGTCAATAGACTCACTTTATTCCTCTATTATATCTGTGGCATTTAGGTAGTCGGAACGGAAGGCAAATTTGAGGTTTTGGAGAAATTTTAAACCGTCTTCAGGTTTAAGCATTGTGTCCCCACCCTGGTCGCTGTAATCTTTGATTCCTGATTTTTTCAGATTCTCTACAAAAATCTTATCTCCCTCGCAGACAACTTCATTGTCAATAAGTTTACAGACCATGATCTCTTTCTGGCTTCCGTCATTTTGAAGCTTATAAATTTTAACTGTTTTCATGATTTTAATCTTATAGAATTTTTGTCAGGTATAAGTCCTTTTTTAGTTAAAAGAGTTGATATTGTTTTTATTCTTCTTATTACACTTCTTGCAACTTCTCTGCCCACCATCTCGCCTAATAAATCTTGAAGAATTTCTTGTTCTTTAACATTTTCTGAAAAACTTTTTAAGAGATCTATTAGATTTTGTGGTAAATCTTGACCAAAAAAAGTTACATGACTATCTCCTACCGATCTGTTTCTATAGTCCGGATTCAGAATAATTTTTCTACGAAAATTTCCTGTGTACGATCTGTATCCAAAACTTCTTCCATTATCAATTGCATAAACTTCTCCATCTTTTAAAAGAAAGTTTCCATTATGCCTGTCTTTATTTCCTATAATAAGATCAAAAACCCACAATTTCATAAGTTTTTCTTGACAGAGAGACAACTCATGCATCGAGCACTCTCCACCAACTGTTGAATCAGGTATAAATTCTTGAGCACTACCTTCCCGATTATTTACTTTTCGAATTACAGTAGGGGGAACTAACTTCAAACCTAAAAACAAATCAACCAGATAAGCGGCTCTTTCTGCTTTATAATCAATCGTTTTAAATACTGCCTTACCATCATCAACTAATTCAATAAAAGAAGAATCAGTTACTCCATGGCCAATTTTTCTCTCAGAACTGGTTTCTCTAGACTCTAAAACTTCCTCTTTGGGGCTGGAAATTGGAGATCTTAATCTTGGACTTTGTTCAACTTTTGGACTCGGCTGCGAAGTTACAGCTACTCCTCCTTCTGGAGTACTTTCACCGAACCTTATGGGCCCGAATCTAAATTTCATAATCTAATGTTAATAAATACCTGAAATATTTCAAATACAATACACACCATTCCAATCATGCGTTGCGGGATTGGAATGATGTTAGAGAGTAGTTTATTTCGGAATACCTAGCCCCGTTAAGATAGCTGCATTTGGCAGACTAGCAAGAAGTTTTCCAGGAACTATTAATTTCGATTTGCGAATGCCGCTGCCGATTATTACATAAGGAGTTTCAGTAACCTTTGAGTCAACAAGTATTACCCAGTCACTCGGCAAACCGATGGGGGTAATCCCGCCGTATTCCATGCCAGTAAGTGCAATGGCTTCATCCATTTTGGCAAATGAGGCTTTGCGGACATCCATATGTTTGCGAAGTAAATTATTTACATCGGCTTTTGTAGTTGCCAAAACCATACATGTAACATATTTTATTGTGCCTTCCCTTTTGGTTTCAATCACAACGCAATTTGCAGATTGATTAAGTCCTACTTTATAGTTTTCACAAAAAGAAGCGGTGTCAGCAAAACTTGGGTCAATTTCAACAACTTCCACTTCAGACAAATTTTGATTTCTGATTGCATCAGCAACTGGTTTTGCTAGCAAATCTTGCCTCTCCATCACCGGCACTCCCTCTAAATTGCTTATTTTCATAATAAATCCAAAATTCTTATTCTAATGTTCTTAAGAACATTAGAATAAGAATTTGATGAAATTAATTTAAGTTCTGCTTGATAATTTTCTGGCACCAAAAACAAGACCAAATGCAACAATGCCGGTTATGACATAAAACCAGAGATGACTGACAAATCCGGGGTCAAAAAATATTAGATATGCAAGTGGTAATATCAGTAAAATTCCAAGAATTACATAATCCCATTTTTTATTTAAAAATGAAAAGAAAAGTGTACTTAAAAATATAAATGCTGGAGCTATACCTGCAAGATAATTTGATGTATTCCATAGACCACCAATACAATTTGGTGAACTAAAAATACCGCAAAAAAAATTGCCAAATAATAATGAAGTATAGTGAGAAAGAATAAAAATTAGGATAATACCCACAAATCTAGTAATTATTAGATATTTCATATTAATTATTTATTATCCACTCCAAATCTTCTTTAATTAAATTATAAGCCTTTTCATTTATTTTGTCCTTTTTATAAAATTTTAAATCTAAAAGAAGGGCCTTGATTAATTTTTTATCTGGCTTCTTAGCTTTTTTGGCAGACTGTAATTTCTTAATCAAAGCATCTTTTGCCTTTTTATCTTTTATCCAACCCAAATCATAAGCTCTATTTATATCTGAAATTGTACTATCAATATTTGCGACTATTTTAAAATTTACTGTAGAACTGGACATATTAAAGAACATATCATATGCCGAAACTGAAACACTGTGTTCTCCTAAATTTTTAAAAAATAAATCAATTGAAGTGCCGTTATTGGTTGGATTATTGTCAAAGAAAATCGTTGATGAAGCAACACCCGAATCACTATCAGAAATATCTATATTTACAAATAACATTTCCGATCTTAAGTAATCTTTATGATTCGGAGAGTGAATTACTATTGATGGCGGCACTGTATCTTCAGGCTCAGCTTCAAGTGGGTTCTCCTCATTTGAATTAATATTGATGTTAATTTCTTGAATATTTGACGATTCTATAACCCCTTCAATATCTTTTTCTGATGACTTTTCCTCATCAAAATATCCTGTTGCCAAAGTGTACTTTCCACCATTTCCAGTGCCTTGAACTTGGACTTTATACTCTCCATCAAGTGGATTTGGAATTGATATAAACTCATTATCCGTAAGAAAACCGGAATAAAATGCTCCCTCTATTTCATTTATTTCCTCCATCGTATTAAAATCTTTGCCGACTTTTTTACCATCTGGCGCAATTACAACAATATCGGCTGGTGAGAGTATTTTAATAATAATTAACTTAAAATTTGGGAATTCTGGATTATCAACAATAACTGTTGCATTCTGGCTCGTTAATCTATTAAACACCAGATCACTAAACTGTTCTGGAATTTTTATATGCTCAGCACTTCTCGAAACTATATCTGTAATTTGTAAGCTATCTGTACTAGTGAATGGCACTGTATCATCACCCTGTGTTCTTTCCAATCCTTTATCCGAAGAACTATTATCATCAAATCCATCTGGATAACCATCTTGCCAAAGAGGAAGAAGTGTTGAAGGAACAACTCTGATAGTCCCAATTGTTTCTGAACCATTATTGCCTACAAAATTTGAAATTTTAATTCCTGAATTTAAAAGCGAGCTTACATTGGCTGATAAATTTTCAAGAAAATTATTTGTCGGATATCCAAGAGGGTAATTTCTAATTGTGTTTGTATCTTTATCTTTTATATAAGAATAAATTGGAAGTAATTCTTTAACAGAGTTAATTGGCCTATTTCTTACATAATCAAATAAATTATTGAAACCCTCCTTCTGACCCATTCTTTTTAAAAAGAATTTGAGTAAAAACGAGTCTTTATCTGGATCCAATTCACCTCCCTCCCACATCAAATAAGATTTTGGAGATCCCAAATGTGGAGTCCCAAGAAAAATTAAATGATCAACATCATTTCCATAATTAATTGACTGTATGTATTGGCGCGCCACAAGCCCACCCATTGAGTGGGTAACCAAATCAACTTTTCCGCAACCACAAATATTTTTAACTTCAGTAATTTTATCCTTCAAGATGATAGCAGTTCCAACATTTGAATTTCTCCAATCATAAGGAAAAGTAAACAGAGTCTCACCTTCTAAGTAACCGTTGGCTTTAAGAGTATCAATTAAATCATCATAAACATGCATCAGAGGATCAATTACCCATGTGCCGTTATGATCAGCCGAACCTAAGATTCCTGGAATTATAATAACTGGCTTGGTAATCCCGGTAGTTGTAGTTGCAAAAGGGTCTAATGTTAGCCATGGGATAAAATCAACATAGTTACTTTCAATTCTGTTTCCCAAGCCGGTTTGGTTAAGGGTAGCGTGCAATGGGCCTGAAGCGTCTCCCCACCAATTATCTGTTGCATTTATTCTGGATAACGACACCGAGCTGCTTATTTTTACACCAATACCGTTATTTGAAATTGAACTTGAAGAAATATTAAAAGAACCGGGATCTGACTCAACAACAATTCCACGATTCGCGTTGTCAATAATTTTAGAATTTGAAATTGTTGTTGTCCCGCCATTTACATAAACACCATCATGATTACTGTGCAGATTTATATTATTAAGATTCAAAATTCCTCCACTGTTTACAAGTGCCGGGGAAATGGAAGTGAAAATATTAAAAGCCCTACCCCCAAATCTAATTTCCGTGCTTGTTGCATTAAAAATGCCCGTTGACGAAAGAGCAATTTGCATCCAATCTCTCGGAGCAGGAGCAGTAGCGCTTCCATTGTCATTTGTA
This sequence comes from Minisyncoccota bacterium, assembly GCA_036517475.1. GTDB lineage: Bacteria > Patescibacteriota > Minisyncoccia > Phycocordibacterales > Zambryskibacteraceae > DATDVZ01. Next base: position 37,111 of record DATDVZ010000002.1, on the reverse strand, counting down.
TCTCCGCCAATATCATCATTAATTGAAGTAAAGTAAATTTTATCCTCTGTACTTCCTTGGACATCGACTCTACCATTTACAATCATGTATGCTCCGATATTGAATTTGACTATAACTCCCGGCTCCAGATTTAAATTTATCCCATCAACCACAGTTAACGGAGAAGAAACAAAATAAGGACTTTCAGATTTTGTCCAGTTCGTATTAGTTGAAATATTACTTGGAGCAATGGTTAGTCCATAAAGAGAGTGTAAGGGAAGTAGAAAAAGAACTGTTACCCAGAAAAGGTTTTTTATCATTTAACAATACAAACAAAAGACCCGTTGAGTGTCAACTGCAAATTATTGAGAACTCACTTGAACGTAAGTTGAATCGGGATTTCCTTTTTTACTCCAATACTGGGCGGCAAAAAGAATAAGAATACTTATAGCAAGTATTACAAGAAACCCAAATAGAAACTTGAAGAATGTGTTATCAAACAGCTTCCACATGTATTAATTTTACCCCGTGAGATATTATATGGCCATACCCCGTGAGATAATTTTTGCAATACTCGATGAAACTTAAAACTGTTTGATGTAATTTTAAAATAAATCGATATTTCCCTTTATATCTCATGGGGTATAAAACAGTGGAATACTTGTGGAAATTACCCTTATATATTGTTGACATTATGTTTATAAACTCAAAATTAAGTTGATAATTCTGATACCACACCCATGTCAACCTGGCAGGTTGACATGGGTGGTGTTTTAAAAAAGCCTAAATTGTACGCCCAGAAATAAGAATATTTACACATATAACAAAACTCCCGCTTTCGCGGGAGTTTTGTTTTCGCTTCCTTTAGCCGAAGCCAGAGGAAAACGATAGAAAACTAGATTACGGCATTGTTACTGTGCCAGTTCTCCAAGCAGAGTTACCTGCCATGAAGGTTGAAGTTTCTCTTCCACCAGCAGCAGCATTGGTTAGCCAGTTCAATCTTTCTAGACCAACTGCATATGCGCCAGTTGTGACTTCAGCACCGCTACCCAATACACCAGTGTTACCTGATCGTCCGTTGAAGACGAAGGAAATTGGAATATCAACACTATTTCCTTCTGCAAGAATCCAGCTATTTGCTCCGACTGCGGCTGTTACACCTGACGGAACTGTTATAGAGGTTGAAGAAGAAACATAGACTATACCATCAGTAAGAGATGATGAACCACCTCTGTAGATGACAGTTGAAGTACCAGCTGCACCTGATGGGAATCCACCAGCCAATGCATAGGTTGTTGAAGCGGAGTCACCGAATTCAATATCAGCGCCAACTGCTTTAACTCTTAGAGTAAAGTCAGCTTTGGCGGTTGAAGTAGCTCCAGCGAATCCACCGCTTGCTGTGTAAGTAACGTTCTTACTAAGCAGTGTAAATTCAGGACCAACATTGCGAACGGTTACTGATTCACCGATACCGTTACCAGATTCGGTTGCACCTGTTCCAGTTGTGTTCTCTGAAGTTACATTAGCTGCAGTTGTTGAAGCGCTAAATACGCTTGGACCTGCTACAGCATCCTGAATATCAAGTTTGAGAGAAAGTGTCTTGGTTGTGTCTTTCGGAACTGTCCAGTCAATATCAGTGAATACTGCGCTGTTCTGACCGCTGAAGTTCAACACTGTTGCTGAACCTACGAGGGCTGAACCGTCATAGAGGTAAGCAGTTGAAGTTGTGGCTGTACCAGCGTCAGTCTTCTGGATGTTGGAAGTAATATCCGTAACCAGAACATCATCTTTCTCAGCTTTGAAGTTCATCCTCAAAACTTCGAGCTTATCACACTCATCTTCTGTTGAAGAAAGAGTACAAATAACCTCGTCATCTTGTGGTGTGTCAGAAGCTGTTGAAATTGTCAAAGTTGCGCTTTCAGCAAGATTACCTTCCGTTGTGAAGTTGTTAGTAAAGGCTGTAGCTGGACCATATTGGTTAATACCAGCGCCATCTAGACCTCTAACTCCATCAACTGGAACACCAAGAGACCATGTTTCTGTATCATAGTCTGAATCCCATGTTGCTCTTGCATCAAGACCAATAGTAAGAACTTTAGTTGTTCCTTTTGGAACTACGAAGTTAATACCAGTAATGGTAATGAAGTAATCTGAACCGTCTTTAACAACAGTGCTTGAATTTAGATCTGAAGATGCAAGAACGGTTGAACCATCCATTGCATAGATCCTTTCAGCAATCTTGTTGTAAAGGTTCTGGTCAGCAACTGTAGTACCAGTTACGTGATCAAGGTCAACTTTAACTCTTTCAACCTTGATGTCTGAAAGGTCGGCTTCCAGTTTAATACCGAGAACGCCGACTTTGTCATCTGCTTCGTACATTTTTGTACCAGCTGCAGGACTAGGGTTCTTAGATACTGTAAGAGTACCTTCTGCTCCTGGAGTTGTAATTCCACCACCACTTGCTGGGGGCGGAGTGACTCCACTACATGGTGCTCCTGTTGTTGCACTATACAGTGCGCCAGGTGCGCAACCAGGAACCACTGAAACCGATCCACCAACCATTGAATTGACAACACTTCGAGAGATAGGACCAAAATATCCTACCGGTGGAGAAATGTTAGCGGAAGCTTGCCATGCGGCAACTGCTGCTCTTGTCTGAGTACCGAAGTATCCAGTTGCACCGGCTGGAATTGAGAATCCTCTTGAGATTAACCAATTCTGAAGCGCGGTAACATCTGTTCCTCTGCTACCAATGGTGAGGTCGGTGGTAAACGTGACACTAGCTCCTCCACCACCTGTGAGAGCTGCGAGAGCTGCTTGTAATTGCATAATTTGAGCTTGGATTTCAGCTACTGTCAAAGCACTAGCCGGAACTGCAAAACTCAAAGCAAACGCAATTGCTAAAACACTTGTAAATAATTTTTTCATAATAACTTATTATTAAGTTTTTTCGGGCATTATACTAAACTCCCCTTAAAAACTTTTGATTTATAACTTTTCTAACTATTAATCCTAAACTCATAACTTTCCCTCCCAACCCTTTGTAAGGATCGACACGAGGGGGAAAGAGAGTTGGTAAATTTTGCGGTCTTTCAAGCGAAGCTACAATGAAGGAATTAAGAATTTCTGTTTGACCTAAATTCTGACGGGTAAAGATGGTTTTTATTACGCAAAACCTAGCTATTTTGCGTATAGTAAATTATAAGTCAGGATAATATTAATGCAAAAAATAATGTGGATAACCCTTATTTATGGCACATTTAGTAATCTACATAAAAAACCCAATAAAAACAAGTTTAAATTAGGCTATATTTTGTCCAGCGCTTTTCTCCCGTCTTTTTTAATACCCCTTGTTTTACCAGATCTTGAAGTTCTCTTTGAATAGTTTTTTCGCTACAATCAGATATTAATGGTGAAATGTCCTTAATCATCAAATCCCTTTTCTTTTTTAATAAGGCTATGATTATACTCTGACGTCTGTTTTTCTTTACAGTAACAGTACTAAATTCCTTTAATTTAGTATCTCTGTCTTCGTTGTCTTTTGTATTTCTATTATTTAAAGCGGGGTCGTATGGTGAACTCAAATTAATGTCCTTTATTTCTGTCCTTTTGAGGGGGCTATCCTGGTTTTCATATTCAACATAATAAAACTTGGAATCGATGTGTCCTGAACGACTCTTGATTTGATTCAAATGATTTAAAAGTTCAAAAAATTCTTTCTTTAAGATATTCAAATTCATGCTTGATAATAGGCCTGAAACTGAAGCAACTTCGAGACATGAAACAACTTCCAGAACAGACTCTTTTATGTCTTTTTTTAAAACCTCAATTGAAATAGTCTCCTTTATTAAATTTATATTCAGAGAAATCAGCTTTAAACCAATTCTTCTTATATCCCATTTAATAGGTTCATTATCATTTAACTGATTGGTGATTAGGTATAAAGCGGAGACAAGTTTGCCTATTTTTTTATGAGCAAAAACAAACGATTTGTCCTTTTTAAAAAAGGATAAGACATCATTATCCTTAATAACAATACTATTTCCATCTAATGACTTAGTCTCAGATTCTGAATTTTTGTCTTTTTGGCTGTTATCATCCATTGATGTTCTTTGACCTCGAATGCTTGTGTCCTTTATATTATAAAGTACATACTATCATGTCCTTTATAATTGTCAAATGTCCTTATAACCCCACTACTCTGAAAGTATAGTCGCCCAAAACAAGGTGCGCAGTATTCTACTAAATTATCCCTTAATCTCAGAAATGAAAATTTGGAGTTATTTTCATTTCTATTGTTCCATATACTAATAAATCACCTCAAAAAGTAATTGAAGTAAATCTGAGTATGTGTGTTTTAAATTAGCAATATAATCCCTTGGGAAACCCCTAGGTAATCACGGAACTCGCTTCGCTTATCCATTTCGCGTGGCAAGCTGCGCAGTATTGGATTATATTAACTCCTCGGCTCGGAAGTAAAAAAGTCTTCTTTTTCACTTCACTCGCTCTACGTCGCTAATAAAATATTTCGGGATTGTTAAGGCAGATGGTAAAATTGAATAAATGGCCAAAAAAAAGAAAGAACATAGAAACGAAGGTTCGGGTTTTTTTGTTGGCAGACTTAAGGATGAAACTTTTCAAGGAATACTTGCTGTAGCCTTTTTTGTTATATCTCTTTTTTTTATCCTAGCTTTATTTGATCTTGCCGGACCAATAGGTAAAAAAATTTACTGGGTACTGGAGTTTTTATTTGGTTACGGTTATTTCCTTCTTCCCCTGGTATTCAGCATGCTGGCAATCGCGTATCTGCGAAACATAAAAAAACCATTTGCGGGAATGCAGAGTATTGGTGGTTTGCTTTTTTTTATCTCAGCTTTGGGTCTTGTAAATTTAATACGCAGCGGTAAAGGTGGTGTGGTCGGAAAAATAATTTCAAACCCACTAATCTCACTCTTTGATGTTTATGCTGCCGGAGTCATCCTTATTGCTCTCTTAATCATCTCCTTCTTAATAATTTTTGACACTTCAATAAGCTTTAGCTTTTTAACAAAAATAAGAAACTTATTTACCTCAAAGAAAAAAGAAGATAACCAATCACAATTAAAAATAAGTGATCCTGAAGTAAGTATTCAAAATATAACTACTCCGTCAGAACCGATGCTTAAAAAAATTTTTCCTTCACATGAGAACAATGATATAAAAGAAAAAAATTCTGAAGAAGAATTTATTCCAAAGAAACTAAAAAGTTTTTCTCTGAAATCATACACTCCCCCACCGCTTTCTCTTCTGGAAAAAGACAGTGGTCGGCCAGATGTCGGAGATATCAAGGCAAATGCAAATATTATTAAAAGAACACTGCAAAACTTCGGCATAGCTGTTGAAATGGACGAAGTCTCAATTGGGCCATCCGTCACCCGTTATGCGCTAAAACCAGCGGAAGGTGTAAAACTTTCCAGAATTCTTTCACTGCAAAATAATCTTGAGCTCGCACTGGCTGCTCACCCAGTAAGAATTGAGGCCCCAATCCCAGGGAAATCTCTTGTCGGCATTGAAATACCTAATAGCACCAAATCAACTGTCGGTTTAGGGTCTCTTCTGTCTGAACCTGAATTTCAGAATTCCGACAAGCCGCTTCTGATATCAATTGGTAAAGGAATTTCCGGCAAATCTCATTTTGGCAATCTGGATAAGATGCCGCATCTCCTTGTGGCTGGGGCAACCGGATCAGGAAAATCAGTAACAATTCACGCTATTATTACCTCTCTTCTTTTCCGCAATTCACCTGAAAATCTTAAATTTATATTGATTGATCCAAAGCGGGTAGAATTAACTCTTTATAACAATATACCCCACCTTTTAACTCCAGTAATAACAGATGCTAAAAAAACAATTCTTGCCCTAAAATGGGCAACCAAAGAAATGGATAGAAGATACGATGTTTTAGAAACCGTGGCTGTGAGAGATATTGAAAGCTATCATAAAAATATTCTTGAACCAGAACTTAAGTCACTGAAAGAAAAAAAATTAAATAAGGAGGAAGAATTGCCAGAAATGATGCCTTACATTTTAGTAATTATTGACGAGCTTGCTGACATAATGAGTACGTACCCGCGTGAACTTGAATCAGCTGTTGTAAGACTTGCACAAATGAGCAGGGCTGTGGGAATTCATCTGATACTTTCAACCCAAAGACCCAGTGTCAATATTATTACAGGACTTATCAAAGCAAATATTCCTTCAAGAATCGCCCTTCAAGTTGTTTCGCAAGTTGATTCACGCACAATTCTTGATATATCAGGAGCAGAAAAACTTCTTGGCGCTGGAGACATGCTTTATCTTTCAGGTGAGATGTCAAAACCGCAAAGATTACAGTCAGCATTTATTTCTGAGACTGAAGTCAAAAAAGTGGTGAAATATCTGAAGGAAAATTATGAAAGTGATTCTCCTGAAATTGAGTTTTCTGGTGGGTCAACTAGAGATTCGTTATTTGAATCTGGTTTTAATGAGAGTGAAGATGATGATTTGTATGAAGAGGCAAGAGAAACTGTAATCATGGCAGGAAAGGCTTCAACATCATATTTGCAGAGAAAATTGGGAATTGGCTATGCCAGAGCAGCAAGACTTATGGATATGCTTGAAGAGAGGGGTATAGTAGGGCCCGGCTCAGGCGCAAAACCAAGAGAAGTCCTTATTGAAAGAGGAACGACAACAATTACAGAAGATACCGAAGATAAAGAACTCAATGGCTAATCCACAGAAAAAAATTAAATTTTTTATTCTTTCCGCCATTTCATTGGTGCTTATTCTCTACGTTGCTTTTCAGTCAAGAAACCTTATTATTGGGCCGCAAATTAAGATTACAAATCTCAGGAACGGTCAAACTATCAATAGCGGTCTCATTGAAATAAAAGGTAGTGCAAAAAATATTGCCTATATTTATCTCAATGACAATAAAATCTTTATCGACAATCAAGGCAATTTTAGCGAAAAATTTGTGGCTCCGGAAGGTTACTTTATAATTAAACTCAGTGCTAATGATAAATTTGGAAAATCACAGGTAAAATTAATCCAGCTGATAGGAAAGAGATCTGGGTCAACTTCCACATCACCGGTATAAAAATTATTATTAATAAATTAAATCTGATGAAAAAACCAAAAGCAGTTGAACCAAAGAAAAATATTGACGAGACAATAAAACAAATCAAAACCAAGTTCGGTGAAGAGGCGATAATGAAACTCGGTGACAAACCCAAAGTCAATATTAATTCCATTTCTACCGGCTCCATTGGGCTTGATGCAGCTTTGGGTGTCGGGGGCCTGCCAAGAGGAAGAATTATTGAAGTCTTTGGTCCGGAATCTTCAGGAAAAACAACCCTCACACTTCATGTAATTGCTGAGGCGCAAAAAGCTGGTGGTATTTGTGCATTCATTGACGCAGAGCATGCGATGGATCCTGACTACGCTAAAAGATTGGGAGTTAAAATTGATGAGCTATTAATTTCCCAGCCTGATACTGGAGAACAAGCTCTCGAGATAGTTGAATCACTGGTGAGAAGTGGAAAAATGGACGTAGTTGTGATTGATTCTGTGGCAGCACTCACACCTAAAGACGAAATTGAAGGTGACATGGGGGCCTATCATGTCGGCAAACAAGCTCGTCTAATGAGCCAGGCTCTTCGCAAATTGACGGCTATTGTTGCAAAATCAAAAACTATAGTCATATTCATTAACCAAATCAGGATGCAAATCGGAGTAATGTTCGGCAACCCTGAAACCACCCCCGGAGGAAAGGCTCTCAAATTCTATACTTCCGTGCGGCTTGATATAAGAAGAATTGCGCAAATTAAAAAGGGCGAGGAAGTAATGGGAGGACGTGTGCGAGTCAAAGTTGTAAAAAATAAAGTTGCGGCCCCCTTCAGACAGACAGAGTTCGATCTTATGTATAACGAAGGAATTTCACATGAAGGGGAGTTGATTGCTCTTGGTGAAAAGTACGGTATTATGGAAAAAACAGGAAACGCATATTCATTCGGAAACGAAAAACTCGGAAGAGGCTACGACGCTACCAGGCAATATCTTAAGGAAAATAAAAAAATTTCTAATTCAATTCTCAAAGAAATACTAACGAAACTGAAAGAGGGATAGGATAAAATTTGAATTAATCCGGTTTTTTCTTTCCATAAAGTGCTGTCAGTGCTTCCTTTGCTCTTTTGCCCGCCTTTAATTTTTCTGTTTCACTCTCAGAGAGTAGTACTGGGTATACAAATTGCTCAATAAATTGGTTCGCAATCATAGGATTATCAACAGAATTTGTATACTCATCAAATTGATCAAATGAAATTCCCGCTCTTGCAATTGATTCTCTGAAAACTTTTTGATCATCTGGAGAAAGCATTGCAAGTCTGTCTCCTAACTCTGAACGAGGCTTGCCAACAGGCGCTTCAAAAGATTCCCGCAAATCCGGACCAGCATCAAAACCTTCACGAGGAGTGCCTTCAAATACCATTGCTTTAATAATAGCACTTTTACAGAATTACCTGTTGATATGTCCCCCACATAAAATAAAGGGTCAAAAGTCTTGCGAAGTCGTTCAAGACCATGAGAGTCTTTCAGACCAAAATGGACTCTATGTGTCACTTCCACCTCAGCTGGGGAATGATAAAGTTTACTTTCTCTCGCTCTACTTCGGACTTGAAAAATCATGTTAAATAATGTAACTTGAATTTTCCATTAACACTAGTAAACCGTCTGAGATCAGCTTTTTAAACTTATAAATATGCTTCAATACAACGAAATTACAGAAAAAAAGTTAGTAATAATCGATGGAGAGCCCCATGAGGTTCTTTCTTCACATGTCTTCAGAAAACAACAAAGAAAGCCGGTAAATGCAACCAAACTCAAAAATATAATTACAGGTAAAGTAAAAGAGCTTTCGTTTCATGTAAGCGAAACAGTTGAAGAAGCTGAAATTGAAAGCAGGGAAATAAAGTACTTATATAATAACAGAGGCCAGTGGTGGTTTTGTGAAATTAACGATCCATCAAAAAGATTTGAATTATCTGAAGAACTTCTGGGCAACGGGAGAGTCTTTCTTAAAACAAATAGCACATTTACCGCACTAATTTTTAATGAAAAAATAATAGGAATAAAAATTCCCATAAAAGTTGATCTCAAAGTCATGGAAGCCCATCCAACTGCGCGTGGTGATACTTCAAAGGGGGCAAGCAAGGAAATCGTGCTTGAAACTGGAGTAGCAATTCAAGCGCCGATGTTTGTAAATGAGGGTGATGTAGTCACAATTAATACAGAAACGGGAGAGTATGTAAGCCGCCAGTAAAAGGCTTAATCCCTAACTGTTCTCAATTTGCCGTAAAAATGTCCAGCCAAACCGCCGACAACTGACCAAAATATCAGAATAAAAAATGGCTCAAATATTCCCAAATTGCCAAAAAGATTTTCAGCAACAAAAAGGGGTGAAAAAAGTGGAATCAAAAAAGGGTCGGCGAAGCATCCGAGATTCAGCGGGCACAGAACTTTCAGAAAAAAAACCAGAACTGAAAGTGAGGCAGCAAATATTATCCCTTTAGTAAAAAAGGGTAGTTTATCTAGCATTATTTTTCAATATACGGAAGCAGGCCTAAAAACCTTGCTCTTTTTATGGCTAAAGACAGTTTGCGTTGGTTTTTAGCAGATAGACCGGTTTTTTTGCGAGACATAATACGAGCATGGGGCGTCATGAGACGTCTCAAAATTTCGGTATCTTTATAATCAAAATTTCCTGTGTTCATATATTAATTTAAAGTTAAAAAATCAAAATTTAAAATTAAAAATTAGTAATTACCGCGAAAGCTCTGTGATTTACTCAAAATGGTATATCATCCGGATTAATATCGTTTTCAGGATATTCAATTGAACCCGCATCAGACTCCTCTTTGGGTTCTTCCGCTTTAGCTGCAGGTGCGGCACCTGATGCAGAACCACCCGGACCAAACTGGAATGATTCTCCTATAATTTCAGTTCTGTATTTTTTTGTGCCATCCTGAGCATCCCATGAACGCGTCTGGATTCTCCCTTCCACCAAAATACTTCTGCCTTTCTTCAAGTATTGCGCAATGAGCTCAGCGAGTTTGCCAAAAAAAACTATGTTATGAAATTCAACATTCTCTTGTTTTTGGCCCTCCTTATTTTTCCATGTTCTGTTTGTTGCAACACTAAAAGAACATACCTGAATCCCCGATGGAAGGCTTTTGAGTTCCGGATCCCTTGTTAGATTGCCAAAGACGAAAACCTTATTTAAATACATGATATTAATTAAAATTAATTATTCAACTTATCAAACTTATCAAACTTATTGAACTTCATCAACTTTCCTTTATCAATTCCTCAATGCTTTTATCAATCTCTTCCTCTGAAAAAGCGGCCGGTTCGGATATCTGCGGACTCTTTTCTCTAATTGAAGGGTGTGTTTTTACGGCCTCCTTTTCTATATCCACGCCGATAATAATAAAGCGGATGACGCTTGCTTGGCTATTCAAAAATTTATTTATAAGGGGCAAATCTGAAGGATTAAGTTCAAATCTTATATACCCCAAATATGCCTGATCAAATTTACTTAAAACTCCTTCAACTTTTTTCTCAAGAGTGTAAGCTAGAGATTTCATTTCAGGATTTCCCTCGGATATAATCAATCCTCCAGCTTCAATAATTTTCTCCTTTGTCTTTTGAAACTCCTGTTTGATAGATTCCTCTGGAATGGAAGGGGTGACTAAAAATCCGACTTCATAGATACGATTTAATTTTTCCTCTGACATTTCTATATGGGTATTCCCTTCCGTCCGCCAGCTGGCGGAGCGGATTAACTAATAAACTACCTTTTAGATAGGAGGTTAGAGTAGCATGATGGGTTTATAGAATCAAGAAACAGGAATTCTGCAATTACATGTCAAGGTTTAACCTTAACAGGGTTGCATTGAGATATAAACGACCAATAGCTAAAGGTTGTTTTATTTTAAGGCTTTATTTGGAATAACTCTAGAGCGTTTGCGACAAGTTGTTTTTGAAATACTTCCTCGTTTTCCTCACGAATTTCGGCAAGTTTTTTTACAATCTCTATTACATAGGAGGGTTCGTTGCGCTTACCCCGATATGGAGCAGGTGCAACAAATGGTGAATCGGTCTCAGAAAGAATCGACTCTATAGGGATATTTTTAATTACTTCATCATAATCTCTTGCAAAAGTGATCGGACCGGCAAATGAAAGAGTGAAACCCAGATCAATAAATTTTTTGGCTTGCTCCAGATTTCCTGTGAAAAAATGAATGTTGCCTCGAAGCCCTGGGTCTCGAGGACTCCCCTTAAGTTTCAATTCCCAAGGGGAGTCCTCGAGCTCTTTTCTTTTATACTCAAAAAGAATTTCGATTATTTCATCGTAGGCAGAGCGCGCGTGGATCATCAGAGGTTTATCATGCTTAAGTGCAAACTCAATTTGTTTTTTAAAAAGATCCCTCTGCCTGTCTTTTTCACCCTCGCTCAAACCACCTCCGCCAGAGGCGGGTCCGCCTGGGGCGGAAAAGTAATCAAGTCCGCACTCTCCCACCGCAACCACCTTCGGGTGATTTACGAGTTTTTCAAGTTCCGTCTCATTAAAATCCCAAGGACTCCCCTTAGATTCCAATTCCCAAGGGGAGTCCTTGGGTAGATCTTCTTTAATGGGGTGAATACCGACACAAGCAAAAATTCCCTCGTGTTTTTCTGCAAGCTCGACTGCCACTTGAGAATCTTTAAAGTTAGTTCCTATACAAATAGTCCATACTCCCGCTTCTTTCATTCTTTTTATGATTTCAGAAAGTTCGTCCCCGTAATCGGGAAAATTTAAATGCGAATGAACGTCAAAGTAAGTCGGTAAGTTACTAAGTTCCGCTTCGCTCATAAGTTTATCTGTTTAAATTAAATATAATAAACGCTTACAAACTTCCAAACTTAAAATCTTTTAGATGGTTCGTAGTTAGTTATTAGTTGTTAGTTTCTTTCTTTTCTCCAGATCGCTTAAGACCTCCAAGAGAACTGTTGCGAGGGGCACTGAAAGAATTACTCCCAAAAAACCTCCCAGCTTAAGGCCCACGACAATGGCAATAATTGAAATTATTGGAGGAACTCCGATAACTTTTTTTACAACCAAAGGATAGATGAGCTGAGATTCAAACTGCTGGATAACAACATAGAGTCCAGTAGCAATTAATGCCAGGGTTAAACCGCCATCAACAAATGCAACCAGGACTGCTGGTACTGCAGCAAGAAATGGTCCGAATAAAGGAATGATTTCAAAAATTGCTGCAAAAAAAGCAAGGAGTAAGGCCCCCTTTATACCAATTATAGTCAAACCCAAAAAAGTCATGATTCCTACAATAATCGCGAGTAAGAGTTGGCCCTGCATCCAAAGCCCGATTTTTTCTTTTGACCTTTCCCATAGACCAACGACGTATTTTTCATGACTAACGGGCGTTACCATTTTGAGGAATTTCCCTACACCATCATCCTGTACAGCTAAGTAAAATGAAAGAACAATTATCAATAAGAAGCTTGCAATACCTCCGAAGATAACGTCAACTGTGCCGAAAAAACCCGCAGATATCTTTGATAACGCGGCATTCACTGTATTTGCAATTGAAGGCAGTGAAAAACCTTCAGTAATGTTTTGAATTAAGTCGCCGGAATTCTCTGTGACATTCTGAAAACTCTGACTTTGACTTAGAGTCTGTGAATATTCAGGAAGAGTCTGGAGAAAATTTGCTGTTTCAGTTACCAGGGGCACTAGGAGAAAGTAGAAAGCCGAAACAAAAATAACTGCTGTGGCAAGATAAATCGCAAGTACTGCAGGAATCCTAGGAATTCTATGGCGGATAAACCATCGCGTGCCTGGTTCAATAGCAGAGGCTATTACAATACCAGTAAGTAATATAAGAATTACATCCTTTATTAAAAATAGAAAATAAAAAAGAACACCAAAAAGTATTGCTCTGACAATTGTCCCTGAAGATATACTTATATTATTCATAAAAAAACTATATCACAAATTTAAATTTTTAAAATAGAAGAAAATTTTTCTGGATTTTTGATATCGCCAACTATTGCCAGATTAAGTTTTTTGTTTAGAAAAATTTCTTTTGCAATTCTTAAGATTTCTTTTGAACTGATCTTTTGAATTTCCTTCTCTAATTGCTGTGGTGTTTTAAGTTTACCTCTTATAGCTTCCTGAATTGCATAAAAAGCGCCTATTTCATCGGATGACTCAAGTCCAAGATACATAGTGCCTGAAAGGAAATCTTTGGCTTTCTTAAGTTCGACTTCATCAACAAGCTCACTTTTTATTTTTCTCAACTCTTCAAGTATTGCGCCCACGGCTTCAGTAACTCTATCTTTATCAACTCCGGCATATATTGCAAAATAACCATGATCGGTATACTCATCTGCCTCAGTACGAACGTAGTAGCAAATTCCCAAATCCTCACGCAAACGGTGCCATAAACGAGAGCTCATTCCTTCACCAAGAATAGTGTTAAGAAGCGCCAATGTAGTGTTTCTTTTATCCTTTGCACCCCAAGTACGCACACCTAGTACCAGATGGACCTGATCGGTTTTTTTCTTTTTTATTAGAATCTTTGGTTTGCTTTGCGATTCGGCCACCCTAACTTTACCCTTTTTGGGAATGGTAGGTATGCTGGCAAAAGATTTTTCAATTAATTTTTCAATTTTTTTATTATTAAATGAGCCGGAAACTATTACAACAGTACCCTCTGCCAGATAATGATCATTTTTATATCTTAAAAAATCATCTCTTTTAATTGCCTTTACTATTTCTTTTCGACCTAAAATATTGCTTCCGGCAGGAGTATCACCATATAGCAACTTTAAAAATAAATAAGGAGCAAGGCGCTGCGGAGAATCTTCAACCATATTCATCTCTTCAACTATTACCCCTTTTTCTTTTTCAATTTCAGCTTCGGGAAAAGTAGAATTGAGATAAATGTCCGACAAAACATCAATTATTTTTTCAACTTGTTTGGGATGAGCTTTGGCGTAATAGAAAGTATACTCATGTCCAGTAAAAGCATTTGAACGTGATCCGATTGAATCTAACTCTGAGTTGATTTCTTTACTTGATGGACGACGCAGTGTTCCTTTAAATGCCATATGTTCAAGAAAATGTGAAATTCCTTCGTTTTTTTTATTTTCATAACTTGCGCCCGCCTGCGCCATTACCATAACTGTGGCCGTAGGCGCACCTGTTATCGGAACTGTAATTAAACGCAGACCATTTTTAAATGTTTTTTTATGGAAACGCATAGTAAAAGGAGTTTATCAAAAAATAGAAATAGAACAAATAAAAGGCTCTCCCTTAGGAGAGCCGATTTTTCAGTATTTACGCAGAGGAATAAGTTTGATCTTAACTCTCCTTCCAAGAACAAATGCCCATTTGGCAAGTTCGCGAAGACTCACTTCTCTTTCACCGGAGAAACACATGGTAATGTGCCGCTGCGATTTATGAAGAATTTTGGCCAATCTTCTCTCGGTGATTTTCTTAGCTTCCATAACCCTGGAAATTTCTTCCATGACTTCAACAACAATCCCCTCTTGCTCAAAAGCGAGGCGATTTTTGGGGTCTCTCAGATGATTAGAAAGCCAGCTTTTTTTTCTCAAGTTTTTACTCCTGTGTTTGGGTACAAAAACTTAGAGTAAAATACTAGATAAATTTTTTATGTCAACCCTCTCTTGTTTTCCTGTATTGCGATCACGTAAAGTCACTGTTTCATTTTCAAGTGTTTCAAAATCAATTGTTATACAATGCGGGGTACCTATTTCATCCTGCCTTCTATATCGTTTCCCTATATTTCCATTATCATCAAAGACTGCGCTGGGAATTTGTCTTTTTATTTCTGAATAAACTTCGCGAGCTTTTTTGACTAATTCAGGTTTGTTTTTTAAAAGGGGAAAAACTGCAACACGGATTGGGGCCAGGTGAGTTGCTAATTTCAAATACGAGCGCGGCTCTTCATTCATTGTGTCCTCAGTGTAGGCTTCAAGAAGAACAAACAATACTGCCCGATCAACTCCACCCGAGCACTCAATATCCCAAGGGATAAAGCGCTCTCTCGTCTCCTCATCATAATAAGAAAGATCAGCTCCGGAATACTCTGAATGACGCTTGAGATCCCAATCACCACGGTGGTGTATACCCCACGCTTCTTTCCATCCAATTTCAGGAATATTATATTCAATATCCCAAGCATCTTTAGCATAATGTGCCCGTTCGTCGGGAGCATGCTGGCGAAGACGCAAACTGCTCTTTTTAAAGCCGAGTCCATAATACCAGTCGAGTGAAAATTCTTTCCAAGATTCAAATTGCTTTTTACCCTCTGCTTCGTCAGGTTTTATGTAGTATTGAAGTTCCATTTGTTCAAACTCGCGCTGACGAAAAAGGAAGTCTCGGGGGGTTATCTCATTTCTAAATGCCTTGCCGATCTGACCAATACCGAAAGGAAACTTCGGATGCATAGAATCCAAAACATTTTTAAAGTTCACATGCACACCTTGGGTGATCTCTCCGCGCAAATACACCTTCATCGCTGTTTCTTCCGAAGCGCCGAGTTTGGTTTCCACAAGAAGATTAAATACTTTTGGTTCCGACCAACCAATTGTTTCCTTTTTGTGAGAAATTTCGTGCTCTGCAATAACTTCCGGCTGGTCCGCACGAAAGCGAGCGTGGCAAATTTTGCATTCGACGAGAGGATCAGTGAAAAGCTCTGTATGCCCACTCGCTTGCCAAACTTTTTCAGGCATTAGAATCGCGGCGCTCATTCCGTAAACATCCTCACGCTCTGCAATAAATTTAGTCCAAAAATATTGCTTAATATTGTGCCGAAGTTCTACACCAAGTGGTCCGTAATCATATATTCCAGAAAGCCCGCCGTAGATTTCCGAACCGGGAAATACAAAACCACGGCGCTTACACAGACTGACTATTTTCTCCATTTTGTTGTTTTCTTTTTGCATTTATTTGGCCAGTTGTTAGTTATTGGTTGTTAGTTGTTAGTTGTTGGTTATTTCACCACCTTATCATCACCTTCCTTAAACTGCGGATCAGAAATAGTGCGTGTAGTGATTGAAGAAATTGTCACTCTTTGATTCTGGTTTGTAAACTGATCAAAACCTGTTGCTACAATATCGGTCAGCAAATTAACTAGATTACCTACTTGACTTAAACTGGGTGTAAGAGAAATCTGAAAAGCGACTTGCCTTGTATTTCCACTACCCAAACCCGCACGTACAATGCCGGCTTTCCAAGTTACAACCCTCCTATTTTCATCATATGTTACATTTTCATTTAAAGGTGATGTGAGATTTTTCCAAGCAATATAAGAGGGTAAGCTACCTGTCACTTCAACAGAATTTATATCATTGAATGGGCTTGAGAGTGAAAAAATAATTGTGTAAGTAGTTTCATTGTCAGCTTTTGGTGGTATAGGACCCATATTCTCAAATGGACCAATGGATCTTACGGCCATACCGCTAAGACCAAGTGCGGAATATATCTTTATATCTTCAGAAATGCTAGAAGATACTGGTTTGGAACCAGTCGGAGAAGAAATATTGCCAGATGCGCTAATATTTAACACAATTTTTTGATTGCGCAGAGATGATGAAATATTTGAAATTGGAGCAAACGAGAATCCGACAACACCCTTTTCACCAGAGGAGACGGAATCAAAATCAGGGTCACTGCCTCTATCCCAGACAATAGTATTGTCAAATGACCTATAAAACCCACCCTCTGTAGTAATTACTGATGAACGATCAAGCACAACTCCCTCAATTTTTGCCTCAATTTTCATGTTATTTACCGTTTCGGGTAAATTATTGGACCAGACAATATTAACTTTTGATTTTTGCCCAGGAATGACAGAGAAGTCTTCGGGGTTTTTACCATCTATTGTGACAGATAAAGATATAAACGGTTTTTTAATAAAAATTGTAGCAATTGATGTCGTGAAGTTCGCTTCAATGACATTTTGTTCTCTGCCCTCAATCCCCGCAGAAAAATTGAATGTTCTCTCATCTTCATCTTCTCCAATAATACTGCCGTGAATCTTTATCAGCTTTTTCTCCCCGCTTTCCAAATCCCCAATTTTCCAGACATTATTACCATCAGATGCTCTGGGCTCCGAATCAGAAAAGCTGAAACCAAATGGAAATGTTGCCGTTAATAAAACATTTTTTAGAGTTTCCAAACTGTTTGAAGATAAACTTAGAATTATCTCAAATGGTTTTCCTGAATTTACCTCGTTAGGATAATTTAATTCCAGTATTACTGGAGAAGATTTGATAAGGATTTCAAAAAACTTGTCTTTGCTGAAGAGTGCACTTGATCCTTCAAGACGGTATTCAAGAGTGAATTTAATCTGCTTTATCTCCTCTTTCTCGCCGAAAAGCACTGCCTTGAAATTTTTTGTAAGTCTTGCTCGCGCATCAATTTTGTCAATTGTCTCTCGCGCTCTGGTAAGCTCCTTGGAAAGATCAAGGGCAACTTTGGTGCCATTTGGATACTCTACAATTAAAACCACATTACGAAGCGCAACATTATTATCATTACTAACCGTAACATCAAGAGAGAGAATTTCTCCCCCAGCAACTGTGCTTGGGCCACTTACAGAAATACCTATATTTTTAGAAGAGACAGCATTTCTGCCGCCAAAAAAAATAAAAAATGAAACTAAAACCGCGACAGCAAAAAAGATTATTGAAGAGACCAGAATTTTTTTAAGCAACTTTCCTTTTTTATCTCTATCATCAAGATGCGTCCTGATAAGATCACTCACCCCTTCTTTATCTTCCCAAGATTTTGACTCTTGTGCATCGTCCTTGCCGAGCGCAAATCTCTCACTTTTACCAGGTTCAAATTTTCTCGAATATAACCTTTCCTCAAGTTTTTCCAGTTTATTTTTAGGCATTCTTTGCAGTATTAATAATCATTCTAACTATAAATCATAAGCTATTATACCCCGTGAGATAGTTACCTACTATAGACTAGAGCCGCTTCAATACTGCCTATTTAAAACCGTCTATCTAAAAAAATATACACCATATTTTTTTAACTGCATCTCATGGGGTTATACCCCAAGGTGGCTTTCTTTTAGCGCATTATTTATGCCTGCAACTATTTTTTGCTTGCTTTTTTCTCCGATCGCAATCGCCTCCCCCCAAGAACTATTTGTGAGTTCTTTCAATTCACCCCTTTGATTTATATAACCAAGCTGTTCAAGAACCCTCAAAACAAGAATCAGCTCAAAAATCATAATCTCATTGGTGCTTAAATTTTTTTTAATGAGAAAATTACCAGCATCAGCTATCAAATTGAAAAGGTGGGAATTTTTTTCCTCACCATGTATCAGCTGAAGGATAAGATTCAGTACTCTTGAGAAGACCTGAACTTTGGATTTTTGGTTTCTTAGTAATCTGAAGTAATTCTGAATTCCAATGGCGCTTGTCAGCCTCCATGAATTTTTACCACGCACCAAACCAACCTCTGATAAGTTCATTTCCTGAAGCTTGGAATTTAATTTTGATTTTTCATAACGTACTCCCTTGGCTTGTGCTCTTATCAGCCCCAGGTCTTCTGTTAGCATTATTATGTTTTTATCCGCCTCACCATGTGGGCTGCTTTTTAAAATAACTGCTTTTGTATTATAGATTCTGTACGGCACTATTCTAAATTTATTTCAAGTTTACTGTCTTCATCGCCGATATTGATGCTAATAAAAGAGATTCTGGCTTTTCTTTTAATTTCGTCGGTGTTTTTTTCTATTATTTCTGCTGTTTTCGCATCAACATTAACAGAAGAAGATATTTGCTTCTCAGGGGTAAGGAGTTTGGCTTTTCTAGCTTCCTGAAAAGCTCTTATTATTTCCCTTAAATCCCCTTCTTCTTTCAGTTCTGCAGTTATTTTAGTATCAAGTTCAATTTCTTCCAGTATTGTTTCATCAAAATCAACATTTTTGACATTAACCTCTTCTTTAATTATTTCTAAAAATTCACTGGGCAATCCTGATTTTTGATCCTTGATTTTTAATTTTAAAAGAGGTTGGCGTATTTTAATTCCGGCCTTGGCGCGCGCTTCAAGTGCCAAGGAAGTGAGCATCCTTGTTTTCTCCATACTATTAATAATTTTTTCATCTATTTCTCCAACATCAGGCCAGTTTCTCAAGTGGACGCTTTCTCCTTCCCCATTAAGGCGGCGGTGAACATCTTCAGATATAAACGGCGTAAACGGAGCTAAAATTTCAGCTAGTGAAAGAAGTACTTCCCTTAATGTCGCGCTCGCTTCCTTTCTTTCGATATCTTCTTTAAAACGGTTACGTGATCGGCGAATATACCACTGGGAGAGTTGAGAGATAAATTCTCGAATTGAACGTGCCGCTTCAAAGACTTTGTACGATTCCAGATCATTCGTTACTTCCTCAATTAGTTTATTGAGTAAAGATATAATCCAGCGATCAAGAATGTGAGAACGCCCAATTTTTATGGTGTTTTTTTCAGCATAAAGCTCATAAAACTTTACTGAGTTTAAATAAAGATTGAAAACTTTCTTTACGACTTCATCAATAGATTTTTCATCAAAATCCTTTGACTCACCCGGCTGATTAACAGCATAAAACCAGTAGCGCAGCGGGTCAGCCCCGAATTTTTCCATTTGCTGCCATGGATCAACGACATTACCTTTTGATTTTGACATCTTTTGTCCCTTTTCATCCAAAAGTATCCCCAAACATATAACGTTTTTATAGGCATGACCCATTTCCATCAAATTACCAATCGCATGTAGTGTATAGAACCAGCCCCTTGTTTGATCAAGACCCTCGCATATAAAATCCGCCGGATATAATAGCTTTGTGTTTTCAAAAGGTTTACCCTGAGCGGATTTATCCTGAGCATTGTCGAAGGAGTCGAAGGGATAATGATCCTGAGATAGGGGCATTGAACCGGAATCAAACCAGACATCCATTACTTCTTTCACTCTTTGATATTCTTTACCATCTTTTACAAGGACAATTTCATCAATATAAGGTTTATGCAAGTCAATTTCATATTCTTCATTATGAGGAAGTCGGACAAACTCATATTCTCTCAAATCTGCATACAAAACATCGCTTTGTGCCCAACCCTTCCAGCCAACTTCTACTGACAAACCATTAATAATCGAGGGAAGAACTTCAAATGCAATGCCGTGAGTAATGAAGAGAATATTTTCATCTTTATGTTTATGATCAATGTCGTAAAAAAATTCAGCTACCCTTTTTTTAGCATCAGCGAAAGATTCCCCTCCATCGGGTTTTGAGTCAAATTTGTTGTTTTCTTTTCGCCATTCATCATATAAATTACGAGATTTCTGATCAAATACACCAAAATTGTATTCGCGAATTCTGTCATCATAAATTATTTTTTCAACCGGAAAATTGATTTCTTTTGCGACAATTTCTGCTGTTTCTTTGGTACGGACAAAAGGAGAGGAAAAAATTTTTGTTATATTTTTGCTCTTTAAAATTTGGGCAGTCTTTTTAATTTCTCCTATTCCTTTTTCTGTCACGTGATCTGCGTAATTTTCTGATGAACTGCAAGTAAACGAGATATTATGATCAGAGATACCGTGCCGCATTCCAAAGTGGCGGTTTCCTGATTTTGGAATATATTTCTTGAGTGTCTCAATTGAATCAACAATTATTTTTTCGTTCTTTTCATTTTGCCAGACTGGAAGAGGGGTCCCCCAGTAACGTTCACGAGAGATTGCCCAGTCTTTGACTTCCCTTAACCATTCACCGAACCTGCCTTCTTTAATGTATTCCGGATTCCAATTAATTTTTTCATTTTCTTTCAGCAGATTGTTGCGCAATTTGGACATGGCTATATACCACGAATCCCTTGCGTAATAAATTAAAGGCGTATTACATCTCCAACAGAATGGATAAGAGTGTTCATAGAGCTCCTCTTTTAATAACAAGTTTCTTGATTTAAGGTCATTTATTATCCAATCTTGGGTTTCTTTATCTTTTACAAACTTGCCGGAAATTTCGCCTGTATTTGGAAGAAATTTTCCATCTTCCCCAACTAAGTGATGCTTGGGTAAGCCAATTTTTGTCCCCAATTCAAAATCATCCTGACCGTACATCACTGCTGTATGAACTATACCGGTACCCTCCTCTGTTGTAACAAAATCCGCCGGGTAAACTTTATAAGCATTTTTTAAATTTTCCTTTTGTGACTCGGAAATATTATCTTTCAAATATGGAAACAATGGTTCATACTCCAAACCAACTAAATCTCTTCCTTTAAGTTCTTTGACAATCTCGTATTCTTTATCAAAAACAGTGAGTCTATTTTTTGCCAATATTAAATGTTCTTTTTTATTGTTGGTTGTTAGTTGTTGGTTGTTGGTTACTTCTACATATTCAATGTTCTCTCCAACTGCTAAAGCAACATTTCCCGGCAGTGTCCAAGGTGTAGTTGTCCACGCAAGCAGATAAGTGTTGTTAGTTGTTGGTTGTTTGTTGTTAGTTATTTTGAATTTAACAAAAACCGAAACGTCCTTAACATCCTCGTATCCCTGTGCCAGTTCATGAGAAGAGAGTGCTGTGCCGCATCTAGGACACCACGGCACAACTTTATAGTCTTTATATAAAAGTCCTCTGTCATCAATATGTTTAACAATGCTCCATATTGATTCAATATACTGGGGCTCGTAAGTTACATATGGATTTTCAAAGTCCAACCAAAATCCCATCCTTTTTGAAAAATCCTCCCACTCTAGAACATACGTCCAAACACTTTTTTTACACTCTTCATTAAATTTTGCAATACCATAAGTCTCTATTTCTTTTTTTGATTTAATCCCGAGTTTTTTTTCAACCTCAAGCTCAACTGGAAGACCGTGAGTATCCCAGCCCGCTTTTCTTCTGACATGGTAACCCTGCATTGTCTTGAAGCGCGGAATAAGGTCTTTGAAAGCGCGCTGATAAAAGTGATGCATCCCCGGTTTGCCATTGGCGGTTGGAGGACCCTCATAAAATACAAATTCTCCCTTTGGGGAGGGCTTTTCAAGAGATTTTTGGAAAATTTTATTCTGTCTCCAGAAATCTAGAATCTCCTCCTCCTTTTGCGCCAGTAAAGACTTGGATTGTTTGTTGTAAGTTGTAGGTTGTAGGTTAACTCTATTTCTAGCCATTTATTTGATAATCGTAGCATTTTTTTTGCAATTAAAAAACGATTCCCTGGAGAATCGTCTGAAAAAGCAAGATTCCAAATTGCTATTAGCAAACAATGGAAAGTATTTTTTTCATCTTTAGCTCCTTGTGGAAGTTAAAGAGGAACTCCTTATCCGTCTTTCTAAATTTATTATACAAAAAAAACCGCAAACTTCAAGTCTGCAGTTATCTACTCCGGAAAAACAATTTTATAGTTGCTGATTTTTGCACGACGATATTTCAAAGAGATCGTCTGCCATGAATTACTCTGATAAGAACAACTGCCAGAGCAACCAAAAGAAGGATGTGAATAAATCCTCCAAGAACATATCCTGAAACCATCCCTAATAGCCAAAAAATCAAAAGAACCACAAAGATTGTCCATAGCATGAGACTTCACTCCGTTGTTGGGGTTAGGTTCTTGGACGTAAACAATCTACTAAGCCAACCTATTTTGTCAATAAAAAAATCGCAAACCACAAGTTTACGATTGAAATGCTGGGCAAGCTTCCAAAATCAGAGCTGCCTCTATTAAACCTTCTAGATGTATGTCGCTTCTGTGCGGTGAACGACAATATATAAACAATTCACTTAAAGACTTGCTGAACAAATCTGCAATTACTATCAAATGCTTGAATGAAAAAACTCTTGATCCAGTAAGTAATTGAGATAGGTAAGCAGAGTTGTAACCAAGTAGCTCTGCCAAATCTTTCTGTTTAACATCATTATCAATACACAGCCTCTTAATACCCCTGCTAACTAGTATCAAGGTTTCATTTGTCACAGGGAAATCAAGAAATGGAATTCCTTTAATTTTTAAGTGCACATATACCTCTCGTGTACAATCTAAATATAGGTTATGTATTTGCAAAAAAATTGCAACTTATTCGTATCATTCGGCCTGCCAGTCGGCAGATTCGTAACATTCGTATCACATTTTCTCAGGAGAAGAAACTCCTAGAAGATAGAGTCCGTTTTGAATAACTAGGGAGACTGCTTTGGCAATTGCAAGCCGATGAGAAGAAATTATTTTTTCTTTTTCATCAACTATCAAATTTTTTGCATAAAAATTATTAAAAACACTGGCCACTTCTATAAGATAAGTTGAAATATATTGAGGTGAAAATTCTTCATAAGCTCTCTCAACAATCTCAGGAAAACGGTAAAGAATTCTTTCAACCACTCCTGTGCCGACCTCAGTGGTTAAGACAGTTGGAGAGATTCCAACCTCTCTTCCGTTTTCAACTAATGAATTGATCCGAGCATAAGTATATTGCAAATAAGGTCCTGAATCTCCTTCAAATGACAAGGCACTTTCAGCATCAAAAACTATATCTTTTCCGATGGCTTGTTTCAGTATTGAATATTTAATTGCCGCAACAGCAATATCCTGCGATAATTTATTCTTGTCAGTAACATTTCTATTCCCCTCCGAAATTTTATTTAATGCCTTTTGCCTTACTTCGTCTATTAAAGATTGCGCAGTAATAACTTCTCCGGTACGAGAGCTCATTTTCCCGCTCGGTAATCTCATCATTCCATGGCTTAAATGAAGGGTTTTTTTAGCCAGGTCCGGAAAAATCTCAGCCAATACCCTAAGAATTACCTTAAAATAATCTTTTATTTCATTTCCTGTAATTACAATAGAAAGATCATAGGGATAAGTGTCATATTTTATTTTTGCCAAGCCTAACTCTTTGGCTTCATATGTTGGCAGACCTTCTTTGTTTATAAAAACACGCGTATGAAGCTTCGGGTCTCTTTTTTCGCCCCTGTAAACTACCGCGCCGTCGCTCTCTTCAAAAATTTTTTTGTTCTCTGCAACAAGAGCTTTGCCAAACTCGGCTGTAGTGGATTCAAAAAAATAATAATCAAACTTTGTTCCGAGAATTCTATAAAGCGACTCAAAATAATCTAATGTCAATCTTTTTCCTAGTTCATAGATTTCATTTACCTCTTTATCATTTTTTAAATAAATTTTTTTATTTATTTCAATTACAAAATCGGCAAATTCTTTATCGGCTTCATAAAGTTTTGAACCAGAAGCGTAAGAGCTTGCAACATCCTTTTCATTTTCCCATTCTCGTCTACTTTTTATCTTTTCTGCAACAGCCTTGGCAATATGCAATCCCACATCACCTTGATAATTTGCCCTTCTTACTTCAGCTCCATTCCATTCAATAATCCTTGAGATTGTTTCTCCAACCGCATTATCAACAATATGACCAATATGAAATTCCTTGAACGGATTAGCATCCGTATATTCAATAATAATTTTTTGCCCTTTTAAATTTTTATTTTTCCCATAGTTTTCTCCTTTATCCAAAATTTCCTCAAGTGAGTTCTTTAAGAAATCTTCCGAAAGAAAAAAATTTATAAATCCCGGCTTTGCAATTTCGATTCGATTTATCGAATCGCCCTGAGTTTGTCGAAGAATTTCTGTAATTTTTTGGGCTAAATCCATTGGATTAACCTTGAGATTCTTGGCGCAAACCAGGGCTACGTTGCTGGAATAATCACCAAATTCAGCGTTTTCCGGATGCTCGACCGTAAAATCTAAAAGGGATAAAGATAGATTTTTTATAGCTTCCTCTATACTTTTTTTTATTTCTTCTATCACTGCGATTTCATAATATCATTTATTAAAAAAGCCCTGTATCCCAGAGCTTATAGCTTCACTCCTGTGAATTCCCAAATTACCTTTCTCACTTTCTCAACTATCTCATCAAGAGGTAAGGAGGCATCTATCACTGCATGATATTTCTCACCTTTTATGTAATGATTGTACCCTTCTCTTACCATTTGGTGATACGCCACGGGTCTATCATCAAACTTATTCCCCACTTTTCTTGATTTAGCTCTTGCAAGACCTACCACAGGATCAATATCAAGAAGAATATAGACTGGCCTGATCCAATCGCTATCCGATGTCGGAGGAGAAAGATAAACCCGCTGGAGAGAACGAAAAACAGGCTCAAGCCATAATCTTCTGGGAGCATATATCTGGTAGACATATGTTGAAGCATCAAGCCTGTCTGTAACAACATGGCGGCCAAGCCTAAGAGCGGGGCGAACAACTCTTTTGAATAACTCCAGTCGGGACGCCATGAAAAGCATCATTTCAGTTTCGGGAAGAATTTCTTCATCAACTGCAAATATTACTTGTCTTACCTTTTCTCCAAAGGTTGTCCCGCCTGGTTCTCTGCAAAATGTAAAACTTCCATTGCCTTTAGCTAACTGCTCTAAAACATTCCAGATAGTAGTCTTACCAGCACCCTCGCCTCCTTCAAGAGCTATTACTCTTCCTGACTCCATAAATCTCCTAATGTGCAGTCTCACTAAAGAGTAAATTTATTAAATACCATGGTCAATATTGACTTAAATTTAATTGAATTTAGAGTTAACTTGGGACGATCTTTGACCTCAAAAAGGAGACAAAATGTCATTAGATTCTCTTAGACATGTGGAAAGGGCTCTTCCAGATCTTGGTTCTGTAATTATTCTTGACACGGGCGCTGTTATTACAGCTGAAGATAGGGCAATGCTTCAGGCGCTTCATTCACGATCAGTGGGAGGCCTTAGACATCACTTAGGCATCCTGGCGAAAAAAGGTTCGGGCGGTCTTATGCAGACTTATTATGTCGGTTATGGCGACAAATCAATTGGTGATTGTGGAACAACTGAAATCTTTATTGAGGGTGTTTCAATGCTTGTCGCTAAAGCCATCCAGGACTGGATGCTTTACAGCGGCCAGGAGTCCTCAACCCGCTACATTGATTTTGCGAAACAGCACCTAGTCAATCCCCTTGGATCAGCAGAAGGAGAAGTAATTCTTGAGGCTTGGAGAGATTTTTACGTTAGAGGTCTATCTTCAACAATTGAAGATGTTGAACGCAGATTCCCAAGACAAGAAGGGGAAGATGAAAAGCTATACGAAAAAGCAGTGAAAGCTCGCGCTTTTGATATCATGCGAGGTTTCTTGCCTGCCGGAGCTTCTACCAATCTTTCTTGGGAAACAAACCTAAGGCAGGCGTCCGACCACATAATGCTTCTTCGTCATCATCCACTACTAGAAGTCCGTAATGTTGCTGAGGCTATGGAAGATGCTTTAAGAGAAGCTCATCCCAACTCGTTTAATCAAAAGAAATATGAGGCAACAGAAGACTACAATGCATGGTGGATGAAGAATGAATATTACTTTAACAAAGAAGTATGGGTAGATTTTCGTTTGGCATTTAGTGGTGTAGACACTGATTTACTTAGGAACTTCCGTGAGACTCTAGAAAGAAGACCACCAAAGACAGAGATTCCTAAGAAAGTCGGAGTCAGTGGAACAGTTCGATTTGAATTCATGCTTGACTTCGGTTCTTTCAGAGATCTTCAGAGGCATCGATCAATAATTCAGATGATGCCTCGTGTTACTACATCTCATGGTTTTCATTCTTGGTACTTATCAGAACTTCCAACTTCTGTAAGAGAAGAAGCTAAGATTCTTTTAAGGGAACAAGATCAAAGAATAGCGGCACTGAATGCAACTGATTTTGAAAGTCAATATTACATTCCAATGGGATATATTCTTCCCAATCAGCTTTCAGGAGACATTCCAGCTCTTGTATACATAGTAGAATTACGCTCAACTCGATTTGTGCATCCCACTTTAAGGCAAAGAGCTCGCCAAATGGGATATTCCCTCCTAGAAACCTTCGGTGCACAAGGACTCAAGATTCATTTTGATCCTGAACCGGATCGCTTTGATATCAGGCGAGGAAGCCACGATATCGTTATGAAAGAATAGAAAAAAGCTCCGAGATTCTCGGAGCATTTTTATTCTTAGACTTCTTGAGTAACTTCTGATAAAGATTTGAAGTCCCCAAAAAATCTTTCAACAGTTTCCCCAAGCTCAGGAGTACTTGCCCAGAAGCTGAAGAAGACAGCATTCTTCTCGAAATTCTCATTCAGGAAGTCATCCAAATGATAAAATCTGTCCTTTTGGATGCTATAGATCGTGACCGAGCTTACAAACCAACGCATACTGTGCTCAAAGACTGCACGCGCTTCTTGTAAAGCCTTGACCGGATCCTCCGTAACAAAACAGGGTCCGTACGAAGGAACAGTAGTATCCCTCGCATTGGCTTTAATAAAAACAAGGTACATTTTACTTCTCCGTTGGAAGTTCTGTTATAGCACTATCAGAAACTGGCAATTTTGACAATGTCTTTCCAGAAAACCTCCAGGCATTTTTTCTCAAGAACTCTGGAAGAATTGTTCTTGCAACATCAGAAAGATCTCTATACTGTTCAAAAGTTATCAGATCAGAATACCAAGCTGTGAGCCCATGAATAAACCTTGAGCGAGTATCCCAATCGTGATAAACACATAGAACCGGTTTTCGAAATTTAGAAAGTGCTAAAAGTATTTCTCCACCTAGTCCCTGAGAAGCAAGGTCAGTTATTGCAAGAAATATATCGCATCTTTCAACACATCCTGCATCATTTAGAAAAACAAATTCATCGCTGACATCTTTAGCTAGAACAAATTCCAGAACTTCGTGATTCTCCGAAAGGGAGCGTTTGAACTCCGCCACCCTATCCTTAAATACCTCTGATGCCTGACTTAGGGCGCAACCAACATAAATAACGGCCATATTTCCTCCTTGAAGATTCTTAAGTCAAATTATCATATTTATAGATAAAAAAAAGTCCTGATAAAATCAGGACTTACTTTCGCCATTCTTTGAAATGCTTTGAAAGCTTTGGACCATATTGGAGAGCATATGTCGGAGCATGCTCATCATAATGAAGCTCGGGAATTTCAGTCATTTTTTCATAACGGATTTTGGTTATTGGCTGTCCGTCCTGAATTATGAGACCGCTGTCAAAAGATCTCACCTCAAGAGTCAGAGGTCTACCCAGAGTACTTCCATCTCTACCTATTCCCCAGCCGGGATCAATGAATCCGGCGTAATGGGAACGGAGTTCCCCGCTTTTCTCGTCCATTGGGACCATCTCACAAGCAAAATTTTCAGGAACTCTTACAAACTCTCTGGAAGAAAGAATGTAGAATTCATGAGCAGAAAGGGAAATTGCATTGTTTGAGACTATTACAGTCCTGAAGAAATATTCTGGATCATAGTAATCCTTTCTCCACATCTCAATCGGTTCACCGGTTTCGACAACTTCAAAACCCGGAACATCAAAATTGAGACCGAGAGTTAGAATTACTGACCCATCAGCATCAGAGTGCCTCTGATCTCTGAAACCAATTCTATTTCCATTTTGATCAAAGAGTAATCCTCCATTCGCCCCAAAATTCAGCTCCAGATCAATGTTACTGAATCTTGTATCCCCGTTAAAGAAACGTGCTTGCAACAAGGTGATTCCTTCAGCAACTACAACCGGTAGCTTCTTGGGTGAAATCATTACCCAAAGAGGTCCTGAATATAACTCAGGAATCTTGTCATACCTTGATACTCTGTCCGCAAGCAATCTGACATGAATATCAAGACGGCCACTTGAAGACTTTGGATTTGAATAGGAGTAAACACCAGTGGGGAGTTGCTGAATATGTTCTTTAAGCAAATAAACATAGCAAGAGCCGTTTTCAAGTATCGCTTTATCGTGCAACCGCTGGGCGCCAACTCTCTTGAGGGCATCCCTCACAGTCTCGTCGTAAGCGGGCAAAAATGCACCCCTCACACGATAACCTTCTGAGCTTAAAGTTAAATCAAGGGAGCCAGATTGAATATTTGAATTAAGAGCATTGATAATGAAACCACCATCAATTAAGCTACTGATTTTTTGCATCGGTAAGGCACCGATCGCAGGCCTCATATTTTCCTCTTCAACAATTCTGTATGATTTTTATCATAAAAAATCTAAAATACCAATTTGACATAAAAACAAATATTAGTATTATTCATATGCGCCTTCGGGCGGTTTTTTATAACAGAGAACAGAGTTAAAATTACCTATATGGGTTTAATTGAATATATAAAGGAAACGAAGGCAGAATTGAAGCATGTAAGCTGGCCAACTAGGCGCCAGTCAGTGATTTTTACAATAATAGTGGTGCTCATATCAATCGGGGTGGCAGCATACCTAGGTCTCTTTGATGCAATCTTTTCATTCATACTTGAAAAATTGGTTCTTTAGAAAATTAAAGAGCGAAGCGACTATAATTTTCTTAACCCGCACACCAACTTTGGTTTATGTTTCTATCAGTTGTCATATTAAGTCAAAGTTGGTGTGCGGGTGATGATTATTTCTAACTCACTCCGTTCGTAAGAAAAATCAATCATGTCTAAACAAAAAATACAAGAAGGAAGAAACTGGTATGCAATACATACATATGCCGGATATGAAAACGCTGTGATGCGCAATCTAAAACAGCGTATTGAATCTCTCGGCATGGAAGATAAAATCTTTAATGTTATAGTCCCAACGGAAAAAAAAATCAAAATCAAAGCCGGTAAAAGAGTTGAGGAGGAGGAAAAAATTTATCCTGGTTATATATTAGTTGATATGGTTGTAACTGATGATTCATGGTATGTAGTTCGCAATACTCCCAGAGTTACAGGTTTTGTTGGCGCTGGAGTATACCCAGTTCCCCTTGATAAGAAGGAAGTTGATTCGCTCTTTGAGAGAATGAGTGAAGAAAAAGTGACTCATACTTTTGATCTTTCAGTTGACGATGCAGTTCTCATTACTGACGGACCATTCAAAGACTTGGAAGGTAAGGTCAAGGAAGTTGACAATGAGCGAGGTAAAGTAAAAGTTCTTGTTTCAATGTTCGGCAGAGAAACACCGGTGGAACTTGATTTCTTGCAAATCAAAAAAATATAGGGTTCGCGAATATCCGAATATCGCGAATAACACGAATCTATGCCAAAAGTTTCTTCTAAAGTTATATATCCGGAATTATCATATAAAATCAATGGTTTGCTTTTTGAAGTCCATAACATTTTGGGAAGATATGCGAGAGAGAAACAATATACTGAAGCTATTGAAAAACTATTGAAACGCGAAAATATCATTTACGAAAAGGAGAAATCATTACCTATTCAAATTATTGATAACAGATTTACAAATAAGGCCGACTTTGTTATAAACAATCAACTCCTATTGGAATTTAAAGCAAAACCTCTAATAACAAGGGAGGATTACTACCAAATAAATAGATATCTTGATGCCTGTGGGCTAAAATTAGGAATTATTGTTAATTTTAGAAACAAGTATTTGCGTCCCATTCGTGTCATTCGATCTAATTCGTAAAATTTGTGGCAAAGAAAATTACAAAAAAACTCAAAATTGTCTTCCCTGCTGGAAAAGCAACACCTGCCCCACCCGCTGGGCCAATTCTAGGGCAAGCTGGAATTAATATTGGAGAATTCATAAAGCAATATAATGATGCCACCAAAGATATGGGTGGAGAGATGATTCCTGCAGAAATTAGCGTTTATGAGGACAGAAGCTTCAGTTTCATTTTAAAGACTCCGCCCGCCTCAAGTATGATATTAAAAGCAGTCGGAGTCGAAAAGGGTTCAGGCAAACCCAATACATCCAAAATCGGAAAACTTACAAAAGAACAGCTAAGAGCAATTGCAGAAAAGAAAATGGCGGACTTAAACACTGAATCTGTGGAAGCGGCAATGAAAATAATAGCCGGCAGTGCCCGAAGTATGGGTGTGGAGGTTAAAGAATAAAGAAATGTATATCAAAAAATCCCCATGAGGGGATTTTTTGATATCTATTTGCATTATTAGATCTATTTCACTAGATCAGCATTATCGAATTTCGTAAGTAATTGTAACGTTTGAAGTGATTTTATTCTCGCCCGTAGGAACTGATGGTGCTTTTACCTGAGCATCTCCTCCCATACCCATTGCTGCTTCCCGGCCAAAATAAATCGGGGTAGGATAATTTCCGCTCTCATTAAAACTGACAATTCTTACAAGACGAACCCCAAGATCTTTAGCAAGCACTTTTGCTTTTTCTTTGGCTTCATCTATTGCCATTTGGCGAGCCTGTCTCTGAAGTTTTTCTTCATCATCAATAGTAAATGACAAACCGCTTACATTAGTAACTCCAGCATTAGCCACCAATTCCAAGAGCTTGCCGGCGTCATCAACTTTCCTGACTTTAACTGAAATTGTCTGATTAACTTCATAACCCACTAGAACCTGTTTTCCTGGCGGACAATATACAGGTGCGCCGGAAATGGAACTGACTGCTGGGCAAACACTTTGAGAATACTCATATTTTGGGTATGCGTTGTAATCGGTTGTCTTTATATCCTTTTCTAGAACTCCAGCGTCTTTAAGAGATTTAACTGCAGCATCAATTTTGGTGGTGACTTTACTTTGTGCTTCTTTTATATCTTTACCTTCAGAATTTACAGAGAAATTAAATTCTGCGATATCGGGTGGGGCAAATACTTCACCACTACCCTCAACAGTGATTACATTTTTTGGAAGATCTCCGCTGCCGTAATCACGCAAAGCATTAAGAGTTTGTACTACCAAAAAAAGTGAGAGTACAACCGCTAATAAAGGTATAAATTTTAAAGCCCTGTTTTTCACTTCTTCATTCATGTTGTTAGTTTCTAATTAATAACTTATCAGTTAATTAGACGCATTATAGCAATTATTCTTACTACTCAGTAATTTAACTGCAAAAGACTTTTTATTTCGACGAGCGAGAGACGTATGAGAAAGTAATCTTTTTCATAATGTCCGAGCGACGTCGAAACAAGGTTCCTTGTTTATGAGGAACCTTATATTTCGTCAATTAATCTTACTGGATCCTGCTGCTGTGAAGTTACTGGGTTTTCTTCTAAATCTTTTTCCTCTGTCCTATTTTGACCTTCATTTCCACCCGGTTGCTTATTTTGAACTTCAACAGTAACTTCATCTTCCACAGCGCTTGTTCCATTGACTTCAATTAAAGATTTATCTGTTTTTTTATCATCTGTGTTCTCGTGCACTTCCTCGTTAAAATAATTCTGCAGTCTCAGTATATTATTTTCAGCTTTTCTCAGAAACTTCTCTGTCATATCTGCACTCTGTAACACAAGAGACTCTTTTGTGTCAAAAGATAACGTTTTCTTGGTAATGAGGATTAGAGATTTTATTTTTATTAATTTTTCTTTATCTTGAATATTTAACTTAGTGAGCTTTTCCTCCAGATTTTGCAGTTGAATTTTTACATTATTAATTCTTTCTTCAGCTGTGGGGGTTATAACAAAAGAAGAACTCTTAAAATCAGTATTGATGTACGAAGAGGCCGACTTTTCTTCCTCGATGAAGAGGGTAATCTCACTTTTACCGCTTTCCTTTTCTGAATCTTCAATTTTACTTATTTCTGTCTCTAACTTTGCCTTAACCTCTGATTTTATTTCAGCCGAAATTGTCGGTATCTCGCTAACATAGGCCATTTCTTGGTATCGTCTTTCTGCAAGAGTTAATTGCCACTCTGCCTTATCCTCTGAGGAAACTGCAAGCCATCCTCTTACTTGTTCAGTAACCCCAGTCTTGAGGGGGTAGAGAAAATCCCCAGGCAATGCCTTTTCAGCAAATACGCTAAGAGCACCGGTGCTAAAAAACAAAACCAACACCAAAGTTACTGCAACTGAATGACGCGAGAGAAATACAAACCAGTTAAGATTACTTTGTACCTCATCAAATGACGTTTTTCTCATATAAGAAATAATTTCCCGACGAATCTGGTCTTTGTCTCTCAAAGAAAGAAAAACTTCTTTCTCTTTATTATTAAAAAATTGTTCAAATGGATTTCTCATTTTATTCGTATGTGTCTACCGCGCCCGTTTCTAAACGGAACATTCAAGCGGGTTCGTAAGATTATTCGGATGCTATTTTTCATTGAATTTTTTTCTTACTTTTATCAGTGCCCTGTGAAGCCTGACGGAAATATTATTTTCAGATTCACCAAAAAACTTGGCAATTTCTTTCACTGATAATCCGTCGTGAAACCTCATAACCACAAGATCCCTGTCCTTTGATGATATTTGCTCAAGAAATTTCCCAACGAGATTCAATTCGGCGTCATTAAGAATTTTCTCTTGCGATTTTGATTCTGTGGGATCAAATCCGTCATCAAGAAGCGCGTCAAGTGATTCACTTTTATGTTTTCGGTAATGATCAATTATCAGATTGTTCATTACCTTATAAATGAACGCCCGAATATTCCTGATTTCTTCACCCTGGGCAATCTGTTTCCAAGTCTTGGTAAAACTCTCCTGGACAATATCAACAGCAATCTCATGACTGGAAACTCTGAAAAAACAGTGCCTATAAAGCGGCGAAGAAAGCTCTTCATAAGCCTGTAGAAAATCCTTCTCTAATTTTTCCGGTACTTTCTTCATTTAAAGACGTTTTTTGTCTAACCATCTTACTTACTTAAAAATTTAGCGCAAATTACATTTACGTGAAGGGCTCGACAATTGTCGAGCCCTATTTCTCTTTACATTACATTTGCGCGCCCGTGCGCAGTGCTCGCGCCTGTGCCAGTAGCACAGGCCGAACCTCGCATGGCTTCCGAATCCGGAACATTCCAATTCCCCACTGGATGTCCGTCTCGGTAAAATGATACCGACTCTTGAGATGCCTGCGAACCGCTAACAGGTATCCTTCCCCCCTTGATTGCGGGAATGCCCAAGTGCCGGCAAGCTGGCCGATGAGAAGCATGTCATCATCGACAAGCGTTGGAAGCTCTTCCTCACTAACATCAGTGAGGGCCCTGTCTGTCATACCCATACCTTCGCCGCCGAGGATGTCCCCGGAAACTTCCTGAACTTCGCCGGTGGCCAAGGCTGTCTGATTCATGGCACTTCTCCTTACTCTTGAGGATTAAATGTACTGCGGGAATCTGGTTGGAAATACTACACCAACCTATCCAAAAAACAACTACTTTTTATAAAAGAAAAATTCAACACCATCCCACCACCCATCTTTATCTGAGTCGAGTTTGTTAGGATCAGTATTAGTACATTCGGCTGAACTCTGATATTCACCGCCACAAATTTCCTGATTTTCAGTCAAACCGTCATTATCGGTATCTTTAATCATTGTAGTGAGTTTTATCTCCATGACTTCCTTATTGCTGAATTCGAAATCATTTTTGGTATAAAACCAACTTTTATCAGGATTGAAATTAAGCATCCTCAAATCGCCGTTTTTATCAATTGTCATCACAAGATATCCCTTGCTGTACCCATATGCGTTTTCATTGTCAATTTTTTTAAAGTCAGTTGAAAGTATTAGTTGTCTTGAATCGCTTTGCAGATTTTTGTAATCATCTTTTTTTATTCCTTTTGAAAGACCAACCACAATATCCATTAGCCCATAACATTCATTTACTCTTTTTATATCTGCGCAAGCTGCTGATTGCTGGAAGGAGAGTTTTTTAACCCCCTCAATATCATGTGCTTTGGCGCGGGCAATATATGTATCAAATAATGACCAAATTTTTTCAGTTAAACTTAAAATTTTTGCTGTATTTTCTGTGGTAGTTGAATTTATAACTGTTGTTGTTGATACTTCCTGATTATTTTGGTCTGCCGGAATATTTACTAAAGGTTTTTTATTTATAAAAAATATTGCTCCAATAATTAATAAAAGAATTACGATGCTAAAAATAATTTTTTGTGATTTCATAAGATAGGTATATTAACATAGAAAATATAAGTAATGATAACAAAGAGAAACCCCCACTTACTAAGTGGGGGTAGCGAGAAGTTTAGGTTGAGCTCTTGATGCCATCCAAATATTGAATGGCAAATTCAAGTCCGCAATTACAACCAAGTTGCGGAGAGCTCTTGGTACAACCCAGAGAGTGCTGTGAATAATTGGGCCCCAAATATCTAATTATTCTTAGCGCTTTCCTAGCAATACCACTATCTCCTCTTCCTTTAGCGAGAGCTTGCTTGTGTCGGGAAATGAAGCGCAGGATACGCTCACTTCTCTCCAGTGCGCTCATTTTCTCCGGTACCACAAAAATCTCCTTGAAAATCTAACTAGAGACTACTCTCTTAACCACCTGTGTCAAGATGACTAAATTGCCTCAAAAGTGGCCTTGGCAAAAGGCACTGAAAATGCGCGGCACCATATCCAGACTTCATTGTATTCTTCCAACCTAAAATCTGTCGATAATGAATAATTTTGAGACCCAATATTGCCTTTGAGTCTGGCAATCTCGCTTCCGTTTACATATTTTCCGTCCTTGCCAAAACCAACATAGAGATCTGGCCCATTTGCAACATTAAAATTTTCCTCAAATCTAAGCACTAATCCATTTTCTGTCTTAATCAAAGCTGCATCTCCGGAACCATAGTGAATTTTATCAAAACCAGTGAAAGTGCCTTTATAAATAATTTCTGTTTTAACCTCGGAGGAATCACCTACCTCATTAACCTGTTTTGTTTCAGTTGATGCTTGCTGCGAAGCATTAAGCGGAGATTCTTCTGAAACTTTTTTATTAATAAAAAATGGTGAGATTAACCAGTAACCAATAATCAACACTAAAATAATTACCAAAATGATTAAATTTCTTTTCATATTAGACTATTGTACACTTTTTATTAACTCCTTCAGTAATTTTATTGGCATTCCACTTAAACTATCCGATGTACCTTGAATTTCTTTGACATAAGGTTTCAAAAGCAGATGTTTGTGATCAAAGCCACCTGAATTTAGATACGCTTCACCTGTATCAATGTAGTCTTTAATGACAGAGTCAGGTATAGGTTTAAAATAAATCTTAGCCACATCAACCCCTTCTGCAGTTTTGTCGTTTTGGTTGTTAAAAACTATAAGAGCTGAAACAGTTTCTGCCGGATAACCGTCGCTATATTTTTTAAGATATCCAAATGCTTTTTCTTTTGAGTCTGGTTTTTCTCTTAATTCATTATCGCAAACAACTACCTGATCAGCAGCAATTATAATTGTAGGTTCATTAATTTTATTTTTCAGCGAGTTTAACTTTTCTCCCGCGATCAAGATTGGTAATTTGTAAAAATCATCTGTTCTAACTGACTTCTCATCAATATCCGGACTCACGACTTCAAATTTAAAACTGTTTTCTTCTAAAACTTCACGGCGATATTTAGATGATGAACCTAGTATAAGTTTCATAAATAATGGGATCCCGATAGGAAAATTATTCTTGATATCTTCTCCGATAGAATATACCTTGAGGGGATAAAAGAGAAGTTGGACTTTATGACTATTTTCTTAATACCTGCTTAATCTGCTTCAAATGGTGGTCGTAGTGGTTACCTCCTTTATTCAAAGTATATTCTCCCCCATCCTGAAGAAGCCAACCGAATAAGTCTGGTCTAGCCTTTACTTTTTCGTGTCCTATTCGGCCAATCTCTTCCTCCACTTTATTCTGCCACATCTCCCATTCAGCTATAAGTTCTTCCGGAGTATATTTTTTGTAGAACTCCACCCATTTAGCATTAAATTCATCGTAGTTAGGATTATTTTTCCACCACGGAGGAGATTTTGTTTCCCAAATTCTTCTTATTTCTTCGACGTCTTTTCTCTCCCATCCAACCATGTGAGCCGTCACATCTTTAACAGTCCACCTTTCAGTAACTTGTTTATTCCAGTCTTCAGAATCTAATTTCTTGAGATAGCCAATAAAGTCCATAGTTATAGATTAGTTGCCTCTAACGAATTCACTATTGGGTCAGTATTCGAACACTATTATACAGTTCCTAGAGGATCAGGAATATATGGCTTCCTTGATCGGAAAATATAGGCAAATTCAGGCAGAATTAGCTCCATCAACCTAAGTTAGTTATATCTTCTAAAAGTTCTGGAAACT
>DATDVZ010000001.1:0-36987 GCA_036517475.1 Minisyncoccota bacterium | reverse complement strand
TCTTCCGCACTCATTTCGCAAGCAAAAAATCTGCTTCAAACAGTGTCGCTTCCTCTTTCAGAAATTGAGAACATGGAAAAACAAATTGACCTGTGGGACAAAGAATCAATTTCCGAAAGAGGAAGTGTTGCCCAAAACCTTAAAACCAAACTTTCCGAAACGAAGGAGAAGCTGGACAAGCTTGTTTCGCTGTATCTCGACGGCGACATTGAACGCGAAATGTATCTACAACGAAAAGACCTTCTCCTTCGTCAGAAAGCAAAGTTTGAGGAAAGTTTTAAGGATTTTGGCCAACAGAGAAAAAATTGGGTCGAACCCTTGCGGAGTTTCGTTTTGTCTTTGAGAGAAGCCGTTATTTTGGAAAAAGGCGAAAACTATTTCGCATGGAAAGAGTTTTTCCAAAAAATCGGCTCGAATCCTATTCTCAAAGACAAAACGCTTTCATGCAATTGGGGGGAACTTTGGGAATTCACCGCTTCCGCCGTAGGCGGAAAGGGTTTTGAAAAAATTGATAGCGCGATTTTGGCTCCCGCAAAATAGCTCCGCTTTCTTAATTCCGACAATGTTTCGTTTGGTGGACCCTAGCGGATTCGAACCGCTGACCTCCTCATTGCAAATGAGGCGCTCTACCAACTAAGCTAAGGGCCCGTAGCAAAGAAATATACTTGAAAAAATAATAAAAATCAAAGAGAATAAGTACGCTTCAGGGCCTGTAGCTCAATTGGTAGAGCGTAGCTATGGCATAGCTGAGGTAAGGGGATCGTAGCCCCTCAGGTCCACAAAATACGTTCTGACTTTTTTAAATAAACATCACTTTTAACTACTTATACCAGTATATGTTTACAGAGAAACCAGAATCAGAGATAGAAAACAACGCAGAGTTGAGAAAATATACCTATCGCGACAATTCTGCAGGAGGAGTAGTAATTTTTGAATGTGTTGCAAAAGGCATACTTGAAGCAGATAAATTATATCAGGAAAAAACTGGCAAAAATCCAGAAAAACAGAATCACGTAGGGTGCTCAATTGAGAAATTAGAAAAAGATTTAAAAATTGAATTTCCTGAAGGACTGACAGATAAGGATATGCAATTGATTCTTCAACAATGTGAAAATCAAGATGCAACTTCTAAAAAACAAATTGAAGGCTTTGCCACCGCGTATAAACTAGCAAGGGATTTAGTCAGTAATTTAGAAACTTTCATCAATTTTACAGCTGAAGATGTTGAAGGCTTCATTCTTCACTTGGCCGAGCTTATAGAGGAAAGAAATCAAAAGGGTTATAGGTTAGTACCAGTAAGTTTTTTTGGCGGGGGAACTGCACTGAAGCCTGAATTAATTCCTCAAGCTATGAAGAGTTACTGCAGACTTTATGCTAATGGTATAATGGAGCCTACTGAAGCCTATAACGAATTTGAGAAAATTCACCCATTTGAAGATGGGAATGGTAGATTAGGAGATTTACTTTGGAAGATGTACTTAGTAAGGAACACAGGCTTATGGCCGAATCAACTGCCGCCAAAATTTATAAATCAAGCTGAAAATATTCCCTCAAAAATTGATAATCCCGAACTAATTGAAAGGTTTGTTGAAACGTATGCAAATGAACTGGAAGAGATGGTTACTGACCCGCGTCAACGAAGGGATGCATTTAACGAGAATGAAATTAGTATTGTTAGCAATTTCAGAAAGGATAGGAAAATCCCGGCATCTCATAAATGGTTTCATGATCTATTTGTTCGTGTTGCGCAAGACTTCAGATTTACCCATGATGAGATAGAGCGATTAAAGAAAATGTTTATGGAATAATATGAAAATTTTTTTAGATGATCAAATGAATGAACCAAAAATGCCAAATCGGCGGGTTCCTGAAGGATTTGTTGGCGTTAGAGATTTTGAGGAATTTAGACAAGTTCTTGAAGAGGCTCTTGCAAGTGGAGAGAAAATTGAGGCTCTTAGTTTTGATAATGATCTGGGGGATGGGAAGAAGGAAGGCTGGGAAATAGCTAAATGGCTTACTGAAGTCCATCCGGAGATTTTTGAAGGGATAGGCGAGCTTAAAGTACACTCCGAGAATCGTGGAGGAGGCCGGAAATCAATAGAAAGTTATTTTGAAGACGGAAGAGTTCACTGGAAAGAATTAATTGAAGCTAAGAGTAGACCTCATCCATGGGGCGAAATGGAAAGAAGGATTTAATAATTACACCTGGTGTTTTTTGAAGTCGTGCTTGAGATAATTCAACATTCGCAGGATTTTTTTTAATTCCTTTTCATTATCTGTTCCCTCATTTTCCATACCCAATAAATATGAATAATCCTCATTCAATATTTCAATTGCATTAGTCGGGTCGCCATCTAAAAGTTTTTTGTATGCGGTCGCATATGCTTTTTTTAAATCTTCACGTCCGGGTAAAAAAGCAAGACTTTTAAAATACTCAGAAGTTTCAGCTCTGATTCTTTCAAAATTTGTTACAAATTTTCCACCTGCTTTCTCAAATTCTTCTGTATTACCAGAAGCCAAAGCATTTCTAATTCTATCTAAGTTTGTTACAAATTTTCCACCCGCTTTCTCAAAATCCTCTGTATTACCAGAAGCCAAAGCATTGATAGCTTCTAGATCCTTTTCCTCATCCTTAGGCGCAAAGGTTTCCATACAAGTATCAAATCAGATAATCTGGTTAATTACAATCAGTAATTATGCTGCTAGGACAGCGATTTTAATTTGATATATAATTTTAGTATGCCAATTGATTACAAATATGCT
Source organism: Minisyncoccota bacterium (assembly GCA_036517475.1). Classification (GTDB taxonomy): domain Bacteria; phylum Patescibacteriota; class Minisyncoccia; order Phycocordibacterales; family Zambryskibacteraceae; genus DATDVZ01. The sequence goes on along the minus strand of DATDVZ010000001.1, from coordinate 34,224 downwards.
CATTCGGCTCCGGTAATAGTTATATTTGTAAAGTATCGCAATAAATTTATTCTCGTAAAACGGAGTCATAAAATGCTCACATATCAGGGGCTCTGGTCATGTTTGGCTGGTTTTGTAGATGATGAAAGCACAAAGGAGGAAAAAGTTATTCATGAAATGGAGGAAGAACTCGGTCTAAGTCAAAAAGATATTAAAGAAATAAAGGAAGTTGACACCTATTTATTCATTGATAAGGAATTGGATAGGGAATGGGTGCGGCATGTGTATCTGGTAGAAATTACTAATCCCAACGTAAGGCTTTCATGGGAACACACTGAGATGGTCTGGGTTACATCCAAAGAGGCAAAAAACTATCAGACTACCCCAGGTTTTAACGAGGATCTTCAGAAAATATTAAAATTGAAGTAAAAAGCACTGAAATTAATCAGTGCCGGCAGTTGCTGAAACCTCGCGCATCCACAATGGCGAATCTGGGTCAATAAATACAAGAATCATTTCTCTTTCTGTAAGTGTTACCGGATTTTTCCATAAAAGAGCATCAACTTCTTCGTTTGAAAGATTTGCCAATGCAAGGTACACGTCTTGTGTTTCAATCCATGGACTATCGGCGAATGATTCCCAAAATGGAGTTGTTTTGAATACAATCTGTTTTGCCCCCGATTCCATTTCCCAAGCAATCCCTAAAATTTCAGCTTGGCATATTCTCTCTTCTAAAACAAAATGAGCCTGAATTTGCCTCCCGATATGTTTATTCAGTGGGCTAATTTTAGACATAACGCCCCCAAAATGGAATTTCTAATATCAGAATATATTTAATTTTTGAGTTGTCAAAAATGGTTTCGTTTATACTTTGTTATAATTGCTATAATGAAATTTCTTTCCTCAATTAATGATGACCAAATATTATTTTCATTAGAGCTTATTAAATCTCATGTTCATGAACTTAAAGACCATTTAAAATGCAAATTATACCAACACCCTGAAGATTTTTTAATTTTACCCAGAGAATCAATAGACAAAAAAATTGCAATTGATACTTCAGCCAGAAATTCGAACCTTAAATGTATTTTTGTAGCTGGAATCGGAGGAGCCACAAATACTCTGAAAGCATTAATAAATGCCTTAGGGCAGGGTCGCAAGGTGCTTATCTTTGACACTTTAAATGGTGATTCTGCGAAAGACCTTTTGCAAATTTTAGATAATATAAATAATAAAAATGAATTCATCTTTCTTGTAATAAGCAAATCGGGCAGAACTCTTGAGACAAATTTAAACGCCAAGGTTGTAGCAGGAATTCTTGAGGAAAAATTTGGCGATTCAAGCGACCGTACAATCGTACTTACTCTGGGGGATTCAGAGTTGTGGAGGGATTCTCTTGAAAACGTGGCTAAAATCCCGCTTCGCGCAAATATCTCTGACAGATATTCAGCTTTCTCAATAGTAGGACTCCTGCCATTAGCTTTAGCTGGTATTGATATTAATAAATTTTTGGATGGTGCTGAAGATGTTTTAAAGAGATTTGAGACTGATGAGATGTTTTTTGTTCGCTCTGCGGCGATTAGTGACTATATGTTCAGATCTGGAAAAATTATAAGAAATTTCTTTTTCTTTAATTCAGGGCTTGAGGAACTTGGTAAATGGACGAGACAATTAATCTCGGAGAGCCTTGGGAAAAAAGGAATAGGAATTTTTCCAGCAGTTTCCATGGGGCCGGAGGACCTGCACTCTATCGCTCAGCTAATTTTGGATGGTCCTGATAATATTTTTAACACATTTATAAGTATTGAAAGTGAAACAGGAGGTGAAGTTAATAATTCTATGATTTTTGGTTTGCTTGAACCAGAACTTGCTGGCAAAAAAATAAATGAAGTTAAAGTAGAAATTTATAACGGCTTTCTAGAATCAATGAGCAATTTAAAAAAACCTTTTACACAGATCATTTTAAGAGATCTATCATCATTTTCATTGGGCCAGTACATGCAATTCATGATGATTGAAACAGCCTTACTTGGCCTTGCGTGGGGGATAGATCCATTCAATCAACCCGCAGTTGAGGAATACAAGCAAAAATCAAGGCAAGCTCTTCAGTTGTAAGTTGTCGGTTGTTTGTTGTAAGTTAATACTATTTATCCCGTACGAAATCGTATGGTTAAGAGATTTAGAGGATTGTAAGAAAATGTTATGATCATGTTTACTTATCAATGGTTATGTAATTACGGAAATCTAAAGATTTCCTATTTCGTACGGGATGTATATATTATTCGATATCGGCGGCACCAAAACAAGGATTGCAGGGTCCCCAGACCTTAAAAGTTTTACAGATCCGGTGATTTTTGAAACGCCAGAAAAATATTCAGATGGTATTGCTAAAATCAAAGAGGTTGTTCAGGAAATTTCAGGCGAAAAAAAAATAAAAAAAATTGCCGGTGGTATAGCTGGTCCAGTGGGCAGACGGAAAAGTTCGCTGATCAAAGCCCCCAACTTAAGCGATTGGGTGTATAAACCGCTTCAATCTGATTTAGAAGATTGTTTTAAAGCTAAAGTTTTAATTGAAAACGATGCAGCCATGGCGGGCTTAGGAGAGGCAAATTTTGGAGCAGGTAAGGGCTTTAGAATAGTTGTATATATTACTGTAAGCACCGGTTGTGGCGGAGCAAGAATTGTTAATGGAGAGATTGATGAGTATGCAATTGGTTTTGAGCCGGGACACCAGATTATTGATGCTGACTATACCTATTTCTCCGATGCTGATGGAATTTATCTAAATGATATTATTTCAGGAAATGGAATATTAAAAAGGACTGGCAAGAGACCAGAAGAGATAGAAGATGAAACATTTTGGGAGAAAGTGACGGAAGCTCTCGTTTATGGTTTGAATAATACTATTGTTCATTGGTCTCCGGATGTGCTAGTTCTGGGCGGCTCAATAATAAATTTCAACAAAATTGAAATTCAAAATATTGAGGGTAAATTAAAAAGACTAATAAAAATTTATCCTGAACTGCCATTAATTAAAAAGGGAGAGTTGGTTGATTCGGCCGGTCTTTATGGGGCCATGGCGTATTTAAGAGGCTAAGATCTATTCTAATGTTCTTAAGAACATTAGAATAAAAAAAATGAAAAAGAAGAAAATTTTTATTTTACTAGGTCACCCAGATAACGACAGTCTAAACGGTACACTTGCCGGTGAGTATGAACGCGGGGCCCTTGAGGCCGGGCATGAGGTTAGGCGCATGAATTTGGAGGAAATGAATTTTGATCCTGTACTGCACAAGGGTTATAAAGTAATTCAGGAACTTGAACCAGATTTAAGGGCGTTTCAGGAAAATATTAAGTGGTGTGATCATTTGGCAGTTTTTTATCCAACGTGGTTTTCTACAATGCCAGCAAAATTAAAAGGATTATTTGACCGTACATGGTTGCCCAAATTTGCTTTTCACTTTAGAGAAAATGGATTGGGTTGGAAAAAATTATTGAAGGGCAGATCAGCAAGCATGTTTGTAACATCGGATACTATGCCTTTAGTGCTACGTTTTGTATTTGGAGATACAACCAATGAATTACGCAAGGGGATTTTATGGTTTGCCGGTTTTTCCCCAATATATCTTCATAAATTCGGTTATCTCAAACATTTCGGAATCTGGCGCAGAGAGCGTCTAAAGAAAAAAGTTTATAAACTAGGGAGAAGAGCGAAGTGACGTTTGAAATCAAAACTTTGAAATCAAGAAATTATGTATTCCTAAAAAGAGGTAAGTAAAGGTTGCAGGGAAATATTAGTTTACTAGAGATAAAAAAATGCCTCTCGGTAAACCCGAGAGGCATTGAAATATTATGCTGTGGGCAAGTCGATTTCCCCACGAAGCCAATTGAACAGTTGGCCCTGTTCGTAAGCAGTAAGCATCTGATCGACATGCTGGAATAACCGAGTGCCAAGCCCATTAACAGAGTTTTGACCGTTTTTCCCCTGATACCAGTAGGGTCTTGGGGCCAGATTAAAGCCCGCCAGTTTGCTTATGTTCAGACGGAGGAAGTTCATGGTATCAGCCAGCATTTCGTTGAACAAAGGAAAAGTTCCGCTGTCCGAAAACCGGCCGAGGATGAAGAAGAACGGAACGCCGTTCTTGAATCCGATAATGTAGGGATCAATACTCCGTAGCCACTCCAAATCTTCCCAATCTTTTCCCGCGACGTCGTGATAGGGGGTCGCGATTACAACATGATCAAAGAGCCGGCGAGCCCATACCATCCGCCGAGCGATATGCGCGGGGATAATATCTCCCTGATAGCGATCAAGTGTGCGCATCCGGCGATTAAACATCTGGAATGTATCGGCCCATCGCAATCCAGCAATGAGATCGACAATCGCAGTCACCTTGGGGTGGGGGCGTGGATCAGCATCGTTCCATTTTATTTCAGCATCTTTTCTTGATTCCTCATCTGCCCAAAAATACCAAACTGGTGCAGCCATGAAAAAATCTGGAAGGAAGTGAATAGGAATGATGGTGTTAGGCCTGACGATACCTTCGTCGTAAAGGTTCTCAAAGGCCAATTTGATATCCTTGTAGGACTTCACTTGCTCTCTGACATCATCAGCAGCCGCATCCATCTTCATCTCGCGCAGATCTTGAGTAGTTTGCTCCAGCTCTGCGTCCAGCTCTTCTTCAGGAGCTTTGATGCGAAAGCTGGCTTTCATTGAACGAAGTCTTGCGAAAAGCTGCTCGAGAATCCGACCCAAGAAACTGCCAGCATCTTCCGGAGAAACTTCACGTTCCTCCCGAGGGATACCGGCCATGGGTTGATTGAGTTCGACTTTTGCGAGGTCCTCCTCAGGGATTTCCTTCGAGAAACCATTTGCTGCTGGCAGGATGCCGCGCGTAGCCAAGGCGACACTGTCCTTGGGCGCCATGACACTGAATCCGGGCATTGGAGAGCCAACAGCTGGAAGTATCTCACTCTCGATAACTGCTACCACCCCTTGCGCACGTAAAGCATCTCCACCGCGTTTGCGGTCGGGTATTACATCGAAACCAACTTCGCTTCCGACCTTGAGTTCCATGCCAGCATCTTCCCTGTGAATGAAGATGTCCTGCGTAGTCTCGAGACCGTGTGGCTCACCGCGTTCCTTCGTTACCGTTTTGATCCCGATAAAGCCAAAGCCATCAGGATTAACAGTGACGATTCTACCAAACAGGGTTGGGGTTGTTGTTACGAGCGTCATCAGTCACTCCAGTCAGTGAATGGCAAAGAACAGCCAGATCATTGAAGAATCCATTCTCTTCTCCAAGGATCCTGGGCGCACGGGATGTGTGCACAGGAGGTTGAAGAAGAGTCTCTTTTTAAATTATACTACTCTTTATAAAACTGTCAAGAAATTTTTAAATAGGATCACTTCGTGGAATATGTCCGTGAATGTTGTGCTAGTTGGTAAATGTCCTTTTGGTTTTCATGTTTGTTATATAGTATTTTACGCCGAAGCAATTTTGTATTTGTCAGCTAAGCGCAGCTCATTTACATATGAAAGTGTCTTTAAGACAAAGTCATGAATGTTGGTCAGATGATCTAAATTAATATCATTGCAGAGTTATACACAGTTATCAACGATATATAAATTCAAAAACTGAACTATACTATAATAGCATTGGTCGTTTTTTTAATTACTAAAATTTATTAATCATTAAAAATTAATGATAAAGACTTTAAAAAATTTATTTTCTAGGATAGTCGGTCGTGGACCTATCTCGGTTGCACTTTCAGTTATTATGTCAGTCTTGTTTGTAACAGTACTAGTCAATGCCGCTACTACTATCAGCACAAGCATAACGACAGATGGAAAGGTTACAAGTAATTATGCCTCAAGTACAGTTCTCTCTGTCAACAACACGGCATACTTTGGCGGTACAGCCACAACAACTATAGATGCTAGCGGCGATATTTCTGTGGCAGCCGGTGAAGTGGGAGCTTCAATGACTAGGGCTACTGGCGCTACCGGTTCCTTCCAGACAATATGGGGGGATTTAACCTATGAAGGAGCTGCTGGTGGCACAAGCTTTTATCATGCTGGTGTCATGGGCAACTTCATTGGCGCCGATCTTACCAACACCGAAGCTGTTGCACATGCTGGTGTGATTGGCAAGTATTCTGTTACTACCGGTGACGATATAGTTGGCACTAAAGCAGGTTTGGTGGGTGAACTGGAAACCGATATTGGCGACTATGCCGTAGCTGCAATTCTTGGCGGTGATGGAGGTGAAATTACGCCTCGCGCGGCTTTTGGAGTTCAGTACTTCAATTCAACCGCAGCCAGCAAATTTGACTTTGGGCTCGACTTATTCCACGCGGAAACTACCGGCTTCACTGGTTCAGCCGTTGAATACGGTACAGCCGATATTCGTTTGCAAAACGGCGAGACCATCTCTAATAGCACTGATGGAACAATAAACTTCGGTTCGGCAATTCTGACTACTACTGGACAGGCGACGCTCACCGGAGAAGTCAACCTCGGCGCGGTCTCGACGTTCACGGATTCTGATGCTACACCTGATGTAACAGGTGCGGCATATTGGAATACCAATACGACTGCCGTGACGATTACAGACTTTGATGGAGCAGGTCTTTCTGACGGTGATGTGATTGTTGTCGTGTCGAAGGGTGCAATCACATACGATGTGACATCCTCAGGTATCATTGGTGGTACTACAGATATTGTCACTGCCGCAAGCGATGTGACCACATTCATCTATGATGGCACTGACTGGAGAATAATCGCTCGTATGGACACCTCTGATGACCTTAACTAAATAATAGTCATTACTAACAACTATTAATTCTGATGCGGATGCATTTTTAGGAAATGCTTCCGTTGAGGAAATAAATTATGACTATAAAAAAATTATTATTTTCAGCTTCGGTTGCTTCCTTGCTTCTGCCAGGGCTTGCTTTTGCGCTGTATAACGATGTTACTCTTACTACTGATGTGGATATTGTTGTAGATGGGGTGACTCTCGATGTCTCCGGCTCTACTAATGTTGTAGAATCAATAACAGTAGGAGCAAGTAGTTTCTCTTTCAATCTGGTATCGGGATCAACGATCAAAGTATCGTCGGCAACACTTAGACAGCTTGATTCTGATTCTGCCGCGAAGTTTCGCCCCAGCCGACGTTGTGAGAGCGATGAGTCATCAATTACTCACTCTTCAACTGACGATGCTGCCACTATAACCGTTACTGTATCGAGCAAGGTTTGTCCTGAAGGTAGCAGCGGAAGCGGAAGCGGAAGCAGTGGAGGTGGTGGTGGAGGGGGAGGTGGTGGAGGTGGCTCCACGTCACCTTTGCCCACTATTCCCGCAATTCCTGCAATTCCTGCAACACAGACATTAACAATTGCTCAAATACAAGCACGGATTACGGCTCTTATGGCACAACTGGCTATCCTTCAAGGGACAGCTGGTGGTGTGGTTACAGTTCCGAGAGGGGTATTAATTGCAAATCTCGCTGTCGGCTCTCGTGGAACAAGCGTCAAGCAGCTTCAAATATTCCTGAATGCTAATGGATTTACAATTACTTCATTGGGGCTAGGGTCTCCCGGACAAGAAACTGAATTTTTCGGCAGGCTGACTGAAAATGCGGTGCAAAGATTTCAAACGCAGTATGGGATAGTTTCTTCTGGAACACCTAGCACTACAGGATACGGACACGTTGGACCAAGGACTCGCGCTAAGATCAACGAATTATTGGGGAATTAGTTTGATCCAAACTAGATAATATTCAAGTAGAAAAACAAGAACTTAGCACTCCTTGCTAGGGTTCTTGTTTTGTATTGGGCACAGTGGTGATATAGTTTTCTTTTCATCGCATTTAAAATGAATCCCGTTAGAGATTACGGGGTTAAGTACATAGATATTTCATAATAAAAATGAAGAAAACAATTTTCATACGAGATTCAGAAAAGATTGACGGAAGCGCCTTAAGTAACATAACATTAGCTGACTTAATGACGAGTAAATTATATAAATTTATAACAGGAAGCATTACTCTAAATAAGGTGAAGCGCTTCCTATCTCTAACGGGATGAAATTGTCTATTGGGATTGTAGGTTTACCGAATGTTGGCAAATCAACGCTTTTTAATGCGTTGACTAAAAAAAGTGTGCCGGCCGAAAATTATCCTTTTTGTACGATTGATCCGTCAGTCGGGATCGTACCCGTGCCTGATGAGAGGCTTCAAAAACTTTCTGATTTCAGTAAATCAGCTAAAACCATACCGGCTGTTGTTGAATTTGTTGATATTGCAGGTCTTGTTAAAGGTGCCTCAGTTGGAGAGGGTCTGGGTAATAAATTCTTGGCAAATATCCGTGAGGTGGACGCAATTGCTGAAGTGGTGCGCATATTTGAAGACGAAAACATTATTCATATTGCTGGTCATGTGGATCCTCTCGCTGATATTGATGTTATTAATCTTGAATTAGTAATGGCTGACCTTGAAACTGTAGATAAACGGCTTGATAGTTTGAATCAGGAGGTAAAAAATGCCTCGGAGAAAGTACGAAACCAAGCCATTCTTGAAAAAGAAATATTGGAAAGGATAAGAGCGACTCTCCAGTCTGGGAAACTTGCACGTTCATTAACATTGAATACAAAAGAAATGTATCTCATAAAGGGTTTACATCTTTTATCAATGAAGCCGATTCTATATATTCTTAATACTTCTGAGGCAGCAGAAATAGTGTTGAAGGATTATTCAAAAATTCCCGGAGCATATGTTGAAGTGGATCCTGTTTTTGGCACTGGTTTAGACAGTTTAATTAAAGAAAGTTATAAGCTCCTTAACTTAATGACTTATTTTACGACAGGAGAAGATGAAACGCGCGCCTGGACAGTGCCTATGGGTTCAACGGCTCCAGAAGCCGGCACCGCAATACATACAGACTTTCACGATAAATTTATCCGCGCTGAAATAATTTCATATAACAAACTTATTGAAGCAGGATCATACGCAAAAGCCCGCGAAAAAGGTTGGGTGAGAACTGAAGGAAAAGAGTACGTAGTGAAAGATGGCGATGTCGTAGAATTTAAAATTTAAATTTTAAATTCGAAGATCCTGAACAAGGTGAAGGGTAAATCGAAGGGTAATAAAATTTAAGATATAAAAAAACAGCACGTTGATAGTAATGCTGTTCTAATCGTTATCTAACTATTGGAATAATTCATTAAAAATTTTCCTATCATGTATATAAATAAACCGATAGTACTTACAATCCCAATAATTGCTACACCACTATTTTCTCTTGATTTAGGAACTAATAAGAGCATCCCAATTGATCCAACAAACGCTAACATGCAAGCGAATCCGAAAAGACCAAGTAATGTTTTCATCTTAAATTCCTTTCGTTTAGAGTCGTCCAATAATTTTCTATCATATAAATAAAAAAGTACAAAGGCACTTTACTGTTCTGTTTAAAGAAGTAGAGTTAGAATATATAAGTTATATGGACAGATTTCCTAAAAAAGAACGTCCTAATATTGAGTCTCCAGAATTTCTTGCTGAAATTCGGGAAAAGATTGCCGATCGGTTAAGCAGACTTTATCCACTTGAAGAAGTAGAAAAAACTGATTTGCCGGACAAAGTGAGAAGTGGTATGAAGTTCCCAATTAATTCATGGGTAGGGGATGCGTGTGCATCTATCGCAAATGAACTTTATCGTATGAGTGCAGAGGAGTATGATCGATTGAGAAAACAACTTTTTATTGATTAAAGTGATATAATTTTTTTATGCAACCACAAACGAAATCACGAGCTAAAGATTTCTTTTTACACCTTGGAACAATGGTGGCACTTTACGTAGGTACGGTGGCGCTTTTAAATCTCCTGTTTAGAGTCATAAACGTAGCCTTCCCGCAGATTAATCAATATGGGTATTTTGGTCCACCGATAAGTTTGCCTGTGGCAACCCTTATCGTCGTTTTCCCATTATTCCTTTTTCTATCTCACGTTTTACGAAGAGGTGAAGTAGAAGATCCTGAAAGAAAAGAATTTGCCGTCAGAAAGTGGCTTGTATATATAACTCTGTTTATTGCCGGAGCAATACTTGCAGGAGATTTGATTACTCTTATCTATTATTTTTTAGATGGCAGGGAATTAACAGCAGGTTTCTTATTAAAAGTTTTGAGTTTTCTTGTAGTGGCGGGTGGAATATTTGGTTACTATTTGGACGACTTAAAGGGACGGCTCACAGGAGAGCGCAGAAATTATTGGAGAATATTTGCCGTAATTTTAGTTATTGCTTCAATAATTTTAGGGTTTGTTGTAATTGGTTCACCTAGAACGCAGCGGCTTTTGAGACATGATCAGCAAAAAGTATCTGATTTACAAAATATTCAGAGCCAAGTCGTTTCTTTTTACCAGCAAAAAGGTACACTTCCGACAAGTCTCGACGCCTTAAAAGATTCGCTTTCTTACTATTCAATTCCCAATGATCCACAAACTAATATGTCCTATGTATACAGAATAAATAACTCGATGAGTTTTGAACTTTGTGCGAACTTTAATTTGGATTCAAAGAATTATATTGGTAAATCTGGATATACTGGAGCTTATTATTACGGCGATCCCAATAATGAAAACTGGGCATATAAAAAAGGTGAGTATTGTTTCCAAAGAACTATTGACCCAGAAAGGTATCCTTTAATTCCAGTTCCAAAACCAATTAGATAAGGAAATACAATTTCGTTCACTTAAACTATATGCTATTTGCGCCTGCCCCGTAGTGAACTTGTTCTACTACTGGGGCAAATAAGCATATAGTAAGTATTTAAATTAAAAAAATAAAAATAATCAGTTTGTAAAATTTTGTTCTGGGGTACCCATTGTTCTCAAAACTAGCAAGATAAATGTAATTTAAATTTAATATAAAAAAACCGCACCCATAATTCTAATGACGCGGTTATCGTTTCAGAAAAACACCATTTCGGTGCATCTCCATAATGAGACGGTTAAATCGTCTTGCCCATAGTATCTTTAAAAATCTTGTTGGTTTATGTTCAACTTTCGTACCGCAGTTTGGACAATATTCATATTTTTCACCAACGATCATCCAGACATCAACTTCTCTCGGTTGAAGCCAGTCAGTTGAACCACAGACACTACACTCTTGAAGTATGGCAAGCCGACGCCGACACCTTAAACTAAACATGTGACTTCCTCGTTCTATTCCAAGAATAATTTACTTACAAATTACGATTGTGTCAAGTCTATAAAAACCCTTATTTTTGGGTTATATTTTCAATGTGAAACCTTATGATCATCAAAAAATAGAGAGTAGATGGCAGAAACAGTGGCAAAAGGAAAAAATTTACAAAACTCCTGACTCGCTAAAAGGAAAAGATAATGAATATATTTTAGTCGAATTTGCATATCCTTCTGGAAATCTTCATGCAGGGCACTGGTATGCCTACGCAGTGCCAGATATTTACGCTCGCTTTCGCAGAATGCAAGGCAAGAATGTTTTATTTCCATTTGGTTTTGACGCATTCGGATTACCTGCAGAAAATGCTGCTATAAAAAACAAACTCAACCCTAAAGATTGGACATTTTCAAATATTGAAAGCATGAGAGAACAGCTTGCTACAACCGGTATCTCATTTGACTGGTCGCGAGAGGTTACAACTGCCTCGCCAGACTATTATAAATGGACACAGTGGCTTTTTCTTAGACTATTTGAAAAGGGCCTTGCATATCAAAGTGAGACTCCAGTCAACTGGTGCCCGTCTTGCAAGACAGTGCTTGCTAATGAACAAGTAATTGCCGGCAGATGTGAAAGATGTAATACAGAAGTAGAACAAAGATTAATGAAGCAGTGGCAGTTACGTATCACAAATTACGCCGATAGACTTATTGATGATTTAGATAAATTAGATTGGCCGGAATCAATTAAGACTGCGCAAAAGAATTGGATAGGCAGGTCAGAGGGCACGGAAATTGATTTTTCTATATCAAAAAAATACAAGTACGTACTCTTACATGGTTTTGAAGGTAAACCTAGTGATGGTAAATATTCTTGGCTAAAAAAAGAATTAGAAAAAAGGGGTCACGAAGTTATAGCTCCGATCTTACCAAATACAAATAATCCGTCTGAAGATGAACAAGTTGAGACAGCACTAAATGCAACTGTTTACGATGAAAACACTATTCTTTATGGCCACAGTTTGGGTTCAGTAGTTGCAATGAAGGTCTTAGAAAAATTAAATAAACCAATTGCTAGTCTAATATTGTCTGGGGCCTTCTGCGACTCAAATTTTAAAGACAACTGGCAGGCGCCATTTGAAAAAACATTTAAATGGAATTTTGATATAAAGAAAATAAAAGGAAATACAGCCTTTATTAAGATAGTTCATGATATTAATGATGATGGAGTTACAGATGAACAATGTCAAAGATTGGAAAAAATGCTTGGAGTTACAGCCAAAAGAGTAAAAGCAGAGAAACACCATTTTGACGCTGACGTTGAACCAGAATTACTTAATGCACTATCACAAAAAATAAAGATATTTACTACGCGGCCTGACACTATATTTGGCGCAACATATCTTGTACTTTCCCCAGAACACGAGGCTATCTTAAATCTTAAATCTAAAATCTTAAATCTGGACGATGTTGAGAAATATATTAAGAAAGCAAAAGGAAAAACAGAATTGCAGAGGCAAGAAAATAAAGAAAAAACTGGTGTTGAAATAAAAGGGTTAATGGCAATAAATCCAGCAAATAAAGAAGAGATTCCAATTTGGATTGCTGATTATGTTTTGCCCCACTATGGTACTGGTGCAATAATGGCTGTTCCAGCTGATGATGAAAGAGATGAAGAATTTGCAAAAAAGTTTAATCTGCCGATCGTTAAAGATTATAAGAGAGCTGGTCTTAAATTTTTTGGTAAAAAAGTAATTAAGTACAAACTTCGTGATTGGGTAGTAAGCAGACAAAGGTATTGGGGTTGTCCTATCCCGGTTATTCATTGTTCAAACTGTGGGGTTGTATCAGTTCCAATTCAAGATTTACCTGTCGTTTTGCCTGATATTAAAGATTATTTACCAGATAACAGTGGGAAGTCTCCACTATCAAAGGTTAAAAAATGGGTAAATGTTAAATGTCCAAAATGTGGCGGTAATGTCGAGAGGGAAACTGATACACTAGATACATTTATTGATTCTTCTTGGTATTTCTTGCGCTATTGTGATCCGCATAATGATAAAAAACCCTTCGACAAGCTCAGGGTAAAGAACTGGATGCCAGTAAATTTTTATTCAGGCGGTGCAGAGCATACAAATATGCATCTTTTGTATAGCAGGTTTTTCTACAAAGCTCTTTTTGATTTGGGGTTAGTAAACGAGAGCGAACCCTATATTAAAAGAATGAATAGGGGTCTTATTTTAGGGCCTGACGGCCAGAAGATGAGCAAATCTCGTGGCAATGTAGTAGATCCAGATGATTATGTTAAGAGACTAGGTGCAGATACTGTGCGAACATATCTAGCTTTTATTGGTCCATATAATGAGGTCGGTGCATACCCGTGGAGTCCTGACAGTATTATAGGTGTCAGACGTTTTCTTGAGAAGGTATGGAAGATTGGGGAAGCGGTCAAAGAATTTGAATCTAAAAAAAATAAAAGTCATGCAAAAGTTAATAAACAATTGCACCGAACGATAAAAGATGTGACCGAAATAATTGAAAAGTTCAAATTTAATACTGCTGTGCCTGCTCTAATGAAATTTATAAATATATCTATTGAATTTTATACAGATAAAGATGATTTTGAAACTTTTCTTAAACTTTTGGCTCCGTTTGCTCCGCACATTACTGAAGAAATATGGCACAATCTTGGAAATAAGAAATCAATTCATTTGGAGAGGTGGCCGGAGTATGATTCCAAAAAAATTCAAGAGGAATTTGCGGTAATTGTCGTTCAGATCAATGGTAAAATTCGCGCAACTCTCAATATTGAGAATAATTTGGAAGAAAAAGAAGTTTTGAGTCTTGCTTTAGATTTACATGATGTAAAAAAGTGGACTATTGACAAAAAAATTATAAAAATAATTTACGTCAAAAATAGGTTGATAAATATAGTTATTTAGACCCTATTTTTAGGGTTTGACAATAGAATATTGACTATGGTAGTGTCATGTGATACAAATTTTGAACTAAGGTATCTTGTCCCGTTAGAAATCATGGGTAAGATAACTAAGTGATAAATTTATAATATAAATTTATTAATTTAGATACTATCAAGATAACTATATTCTAACTGGGATGTCTAAAACCGAAACAATTAAATTTAAGCCAAAGCAAGTCACAAAGAGGCTAATTTCAGTCTTGTCTGAAAGAGGACGAGATGTTATCACCAAACGTTATGGATTAGAGGGTGAAGATAAAAAGATGACACTTGATGCCATAGGTAAGAAATATGGAATTACCAGAGAGCGTGTCAGACAAATTGAAAATCATTCTTTATCAAATATCCGTAAATCAAAAGATTACGAAAAAGAAAAAGGAGCTTTTGATCAACTGAAACAATATGTTGAATCTCTCGGGGCAGTCATCTCTGAAGAGGATTTACTCGGCCATATTAGTAAGGACAAGAGCGTGCAAAACCACGTTCATTTTATGCTTGTTATCGGTGAAGAGTTTACAAAAGAGAAAGAGGATGAAGAGTTTAAGCACAGATGGTATGTGGATAAAAATCTTGCTGAAAAAATTCATAATGCTCTGCGCAAACTTTACGGCTCAATGGCAGACGATGAGCTGGTTATTGAAGGCGACATGATTAACGCGTTTTTAAATTATGTTGAAGATGTGTCAGATAAATACAGAAACGATGAGATTGCAAAAAGATGGCTTCGCTTGTCTAAAAAAATAAAGAAAAATCCCTTAGGAGAATGGGGAAAAGCCTCCTCACCCAATGTAAGCGCCAAAGGAATGAGAGATTATGCGTTTCTGGTCATACGAAAGCACGGATCTCCCATTCACTTTAGGGAGGTTGCAAAAGCAATAACTACTTATTTTAATAAAAAAGCTCATGTTGCAACAACTCATAACGAATTGATAAAGGATCCCAGATTTGTTCTTGTCGGCAGAGGACTTTATGCTTTGGCTGAATGGGGATATATGTCGGGAGTCGTAAAGGATGTCATAAAAAAGGTTTTGGAGAAAAACGGTCCGCTGACAAGGGAAAAAATTGTTGAAAAAGTTCTGAAGGAAAGATATGTCAAAGAAAACACTATTTTAGTAAATTTACAAAATCCGAAGTTTTTTTATAAAGACAAAGAGGGTAAATACCATAACGTAGGAGACAAGTCATAGAATGTGGAACATTGGACATGGAGCATAGATCCTAAGTCTTGCTTTAAAGCATTGTTCTATGTTCAATGCTCTATGATAAAATGTTTTTATGTTAAAAGAGACCTTCTCTTTATTTGACGGCAATACTTTTGGGCTAATTTTTTCGGCACTCTGGAATACAAAAGTATTTTGGGTGCCGATTCTGCTTTTCTCTTTATTTATGCAGGTTTACCTTCGTTACATAAGAGCAAAATACATTGTGGAGGAAGGTAACACGCTATTAGAAATAAGAATTCCCAAAGAGCAATTTAAATCTCCAGCAGCAATGGAAATTGTGCTTCAGGCGCTGAGCCAGCCATCAGTGGGCAATTATCTGGATGTTTTTCTGAAAGGAAGAATAAGAAGATGGTTTTCACTTGAACTTGTATCAATTGAAGGTCAAGTAAGCTTTTTTATCTGGACGCATAAAAAAATGAAAAATATGATTGAATCTCAAATCTATTCACAATACCCAACAGTTGAGGTACATGAGGTTCCTGATTATTCATTAAAAGTTGTTTATGATCCGGGTAAAATTTCAATGTGGGGAGCGCAGTTCAAATTGAATAAAGCAGATATTTATCCCATAAAAACTTATATTGATTACGGACTAGGTGAGGATCCTAAAGAGGAATTCAAGATTGACCCTCTTACACCTGTCTTGGAATTTCTTGGGTCTTTGAGAAAAGGCGAGCAGGCATGGTATCAGATCATTATCCAGGCTCACAGAAAAGAGGGACTCAAGGATGCACTTTTATTCAAGCGCGCCGACTGGAAGGGTGGGGCAAAAAAAGAAATTGAAAAAATTTTTAAGGAATCATACATTAAACCTGAAGAAGGAAAATCACTTAAATTTAATGATTTGAGTCAAGTTCAAAAAGATACAATTACTGCAGTTGAGCGCTCTGTTACTAAGACTGCTTTTGACTCCATGATCAGGGCAATTTATGTTGCAGAGAAGGATTCATTTAATTCTGTAAATATTGGAGGGCTTACTGGAAGCTTCAAGCAGTTTGGATCGGAGAACTTAAACAGTTTTTCTCCGAAATGGAGTACAAAACCAGAATACCCGTGGCAGGATTTTCAAGGCAGAAAAAAAATGAAGAATGAGAGAAAGCTTCTTGATGCTTATAAAAGAAGATCTTTTTTCCATCCTCCATACAAGAATTTTCACGGCAGACCTTTCATATTAAATGTGGAGGAATTAGCCACAATTTATCATTTCCCAGGCCAGGTTGCACCAACCCCGACACTACAGAGAATTCCATCAAAAAAATCCGAGCCGCCTGCAAACTTGCCCCTTTAAATTTAAAACTTGCTTTGTAATTGAATGCGTCAAAACTTGTTTATAATGTTCAAAAATTACTGGATTTCTAGCACACTTGAAAGGAGAATTGCACTTAGTGTAAGCATTTTGCTTTATATTTTCATAGCTATGTTTTATATCTTCTGGTCTCCTCCGAGCAATTTTCCAGTTCAAACCACCTTAAAAATAAATAAAGGTGAAAGTCTTTCAGGGGTTGCGGAAATTCTTAAAGAATCAAGACTCGTCAAATCTGAATTATGGTTTAAATTTTTTGTTAAATTTTTAGGTGGAGCGGAGAAAATTGATGCCGGAGATTACTTTTTTGAAGAAAAAGAGAATGTATTTACGGTCGCCAGACGACTGATTGACGGAGAACATAATTTAATCCAGATCAAAGTCACAATACCAGAGGGATATACAAATGAGGAAATTGCCGCCAATTTCGCAAAAAGATTCTCATTGTTTAATAAAAAATTATTTTTAGAACAGGCAGAACAGGGAAAAATGTTTCCAGATACCTACTTTTTCCTGCCAAACGTTACTGCTCAAGATGTAATTAATAGACTGCAAATTAATTTTGACTCAAAAATTGAGGGTATAAGAAGTGATATAGAAACATCAAAAAGGGGGTTAAAAGAAATATTAATAATGGCTTCAATTTTGGAGAAGGAAGCAAATACACAAGAGTCAAGAAAGGAAATCGCAGATATTTTATGGCGACGTTTGAAAATCGGCATGGCTCTTCAGGTTGACGCCGCACCTATTACATATAAGGAAAGTGGTTTACCTAATGAACCAATTTCCAATCCCGGTTTAGAGGCAATTCTTGGTGCAATTTACCCCATTAAAAATGACTATCTATATTATTTGCATGACAATAAAGGGAATATTTACTATGCAAAAACTTTTGAAGAGCATCAGAGAAACAGGGAACTATATTTCAAAAGATAAATTGACAATTTTTGCCTAATGATATAGAAACTTAATAGACACCCAGTCTATCTAGGAGGTTCTATGAAAACCGCTGACAGTTTAAGGCAACAGATTTTTGATTGTATGGAATCAGCCCTAGAAACTCTTTCTGATGAAGAAGGTAGCGAGCTCACTATAATGCTGAGAAATCCTGACCTTGGTAGTGCTGTTAAGTTTATGAAAAAAAGACTGACAACTAGTATGCCACAGGCAGTTCAGGATGCTATTGCAAAAAAAAGTGAGAGATCTTTTAAAATCTTTTTTGAAGCAGCTGTGCTGCTGGCTAGGGCAATACGGCATTAAGACCATAGTAAATTCCCGAATTTTTCGGGAATTTTTTACAATAAAATACTCTAATATTCTCAAGAATGTTGGAATGTTTTAAGGAAGGATGCAAAAGTTTTACCATACGGAGATAGTGAGTGAAACACTTCGCGTCCAAGGTATTTTTTGTTAATCAACCCAGCATGATTTAATCTTCTCGTATGCTCGGATGCGGTTTTAGTATTCATCTTTAACTCTTCGACTAACGAATCTAGTGTCAGTGGTTCACTCTCATTTAACAAAAGAATAATTGCTATTCTCCAATGGTTTGATATTCCTTTCATATGTCGCTCAATTTGTTTTGTTGATTTAATTTTCCTCATGTTTTTATTGTGATCATATTTTAACACAATATTCCAATATTCTTGAGAATGTTGGAATATTGTGAATATGGGATTTCTTTATGATAAACTGCTCTTGTGAAAAAATTTAGTAAAAACCCGAATAAATTTCAAAAGAAATTTAAACAGGCAAGAATTTTTGTTGGATTATCCGGCGGGGTAGATTCTTCTGTATCTGCTGCTTTGCTTAAGAAGCAAGGATTTCATGTTACGGGAGTTTTTATTAAAGCCTGGTATCCGGATTTTATGCCCTGCAATTGGCGAGAGGAAAGAAGGGACGCAATGAGAGTTGCAGCAAAGCTTGATATTCCTTTTATTACCTTAGATTTAGAGAAGGATTATAAAAAAAGTGTAGTCGATTATATGCTTAATGAATATAAAACTGGTAGGACCCCAAATCCGGATGTGATGTGTAATAAGGAAATAAAATTCGGATCATTTCTAAAATGGGCAATCAAAAGTCCGCCAGCTGGCGGAGGGGCGGATTATGTAGCCACTGGCCATTATTCACAAATCATAGAGCATAGAACATCGAAATCAAAGAAAAAAAATGTTCCATGTTTTATGCTCCATGTTTCTCGTGATTTTAATAAGGATCAAAGTTACTTTCTTTGGACGCTAAAGCAAGAACAGCTAAAACATATTCTCTTTCCAGTTGGTAATTTAACCAAAACAGAAGTTAGAAAATTAGCTAAAAAATTTGGCCTGCCAACTTCAGATAAAAAAGACAGCCAAGGGCTTTGTTTCATTGGGAAAATAGATTTTAAGGAATTTTTAGCTCACTACATAAAACCAAAAAGAGGCAATGTGCTTGATATTTCTGGTAAGAGAATTGGCTATCATGATGGTGCAATGTTTTTAACTATCGGACAGCGGCATGGATTCAACATTTCAAACAAGAAGGATAATTCAAAACCTCTTTATATAGTTAAAAAAAATATTAAAAAGAATGAGATTGTTGTATATCAAAAAGATCCAGAAATGGAGGGTAAAGTGGGTACTACGAAAGCTGTTTTATCAGATGTAAACTGGGTTTCAGATGCTCCAAAAGAAAATAAAATTTATAAAGTCAGAACTCGTTATAGACAGAAACTTATTCCCGCAAGAATTTATAAATTAAAAAATCCTTCGACTGGCTCAGGACAAGTATGGTACGTAGAATTTAATAAGGCAATCTTAGATATTTCACCAGGCCAGTCTCTGGTGGTTTATGATAAATTTGAATGTGTAGGAGGTGGATTACTTAACAATTTTTAAACTATGCATTTTCTTTTGAACCCATTTCCCATCCTATCATATAAGATAAGTGGTCTGACTGCGCCTTCTTCCCAGCCAGAGCATCTGTTTTACCTTCGTGCCACATTTGCAGAGATTCTGGATTGGTAACAGAATCCTTAGGGCAACCTTTTTCATGAGATAAATTACCTCCAAAATCTTCAGAGCCGCAATATTCGCAAATACTTATTTTTTCTTGTCCTTCACTCATTGTGGTAAAAAATTAATTTAATATTGAAATATTTTACCAAATTGTAACGATATGTCGAGTCAGAATTAGACTACACGTTTTATATCAGAATAGACCTAATAGGAGTGAGTGCTTGGGTGGAAAAATTATTGAGTGGGTATTGACTTTTCTTTTACAAGTGATATTTATTAAACAGAACTTAACCCAAAACAGAAGGGGTATATGAGCAGAGGCCACCTGATGCGACCAGATGTTTCCGCAAGACGGATGACTCCACGACAGATTAGGGCTCTTGAAGTAATTATCGCTAGATCAAAAGACGCAACTGTATTTGGGAAAAAAGTAATAATTTGGGCATTGCGTAAAACAGATGGTTTGACGCGCCCTGTTGCATTGTCTTTATCAGATGTGCATTGGGGTGGGAGACTTGTTGAAGAAATGCAGAATAGTGCCCATGATATGGTTAGTTCACAGAGAACAACCCATCTTCCAACAATGCTGGATCTAATGGGAACAAATATGTGTCTTATGCATCACGGTGGAATGTTTGTGGGCAAGTCAGAATATAATAATAAAGCTCCTGGTCGAACCATTTGGTTTTCACCTTACTACTTTGACAATGATGCAGAACTTCTGGTTGCATCTCGTGATGAAATAGAATTTGTAGACTTAACCCCCTATAGAGTTTAATCCACAAGACATTAGTTAAAGTCTGGTTTACAAGACATCCACATATTTATGATGGGTGTTTTTATTTTTTTAATCATTATAATGTTGTTATGAGTAGCTCAGATATTGAAGTTGTAAAAGCCAACGGCCAAAGAGAGCCATTTGTTAAGGAAAAGCTTGAAAGCTCCTTGTTTAAGGCTGGCGCAGACGAAACTACTGTAAATGATATTGTGGATCACACTGTGCGTGATTTAAAAGACGGTATGTCAACTTCAGAAATTTATAAGCACGCTTTCTTTCTTCTGCGTCAGAAATCCAAGCCTGCCGCTGTAACTTATTCATTGAGAAGAGCAGTTATGGGCCTTGGACCTTCCGGTTTTCCTTTTGAAAAATATGTTTCTCTAATTCTTAAAGAAAAGGGGTATGAAGTCCTGACAGATCAAATGGTAATGGGAAGTTGTGTGCCCCATGAAGTTGATATTATCGCCTGGAATGAAAATAAACTCATTATGGTTGAAGCCAAATTTCATAATGAACAGGGATTGAAATCCGATTTAAAGGTTGTTCTCTACATTAAAGCTCGTCTTGATGATTTGAGAGGGGTTAAATATGATTATGGCGGTGAGCGTTTCATTGATGAAGGATGGCTCATAACAAATACCAAATTTACTGAGACTGCGATTCATTATGCTGGTTGTAATAATATAATTCTTGTCGGCTGGAATTATCCTGCGAAAGGCAATCTTCAAGATATGATAGTTGATAGTGGACTCCATCCTCTCACATGCCTTACATCACTTAGTGATAGTCAGAAAAAATCTCTTCTCCAAAGAGGAGTAGTGCTGTGCAAAACTCTCAAAGGGGAACCAGCACTTTTACATTCTCTGGGATTTAACGAGAAAAAGGCCAAAATAGTTTTAGATGAAATAAATCTTCTAACATGAGTAAATTTAGTAGAAAGAAATTATACGAGAGCGGCGAACAAGAGGAACCATATAAAATTTCAAGATCAAAAATTGAACTCTTTCTTAATTGCCCAAGATGTTTTTATATTGACCAGAAGTTCGGGGTCAAGAGACCGGAGTTCCCGGCATTTACCCTAAACAGCGCTGTGGATACATTGCTAAAGAAGGAATTTGATATTCATCGCGCCAAAAAGGAAGCCCACCCTTTGATGAAAAAATATGGAATTAAAGCAATTCCATTTGAACATCTTGAGCTTGATAATTGGCGGCATAACTTTACCGGCATACGCTACCTGCATGAGCCGACTAACTTCCTTGTCTATGGAGCAATTGATGATATTTGGATAAATACTGATGATGAGTACCATGTTGTTGATTACAAGGCCACCAGCAAAGAGAAAGACCCTGATTTGGAGGGGATCTACCAACAAGCATATAAGAGACAAATGGAAATATACCAGTGGCTTTTCAGGCAAAATAGATTTAACGTTTCTGACACAGGTTATTTTGTTTATGTAAATGGGAAAAGGGATAGAGAAGCTTTTGATGCAAAGTTGGAATTTGATGTTTTAATCATTTCCTATAAAGGCTCGGATAAATGGGTTGAAAATACAATATATGAGGCAAAGAAATGTTTGGATGGCGATCTCCCCCAGCCATCGGAGGGTTGCGAGTATTGTTCATATAGAAAAGCGGCAGCAAAAATTGCAACCAACAACCGACAACCAACGACCAACAACCGAACTAAAAAAAAGGTCGATGTTAAATCCGAAACTCTCTTTTAGTTATTTTATTAGTTGTTAGTGGTTAGTTATTAGTTGTTAGTTGTTAGTTATTTCCATGTCCAAACACGAGGAAATGAAAAAAATTAAGGACGAGATTGTTGCTCTTTCCTCATCTCCTCTTTATTCGTATAGAAGTGAAAATAATTATTTTCCTGTAATTGGGGAAGGAAGTCATGATGCAAAGATTATGTTTATAGGCGAGGCTCCCGGGTTAAATGAGGCTAAAACTGGAAGGCCCTTTTGCGGCAGAGCAGGAAAAGTTTTGGATGATTTGCTTTTAAGTATCGGTATTCCGCGCTCTGATGTCTACATTACAAACATTGTCAAAGACCGACCGCCGGAAAATAGAGACCCCTTTCCGGATGAAATTAAAATTTATGCCCCGTTTTTGGAAAGACAAATTGAAATTATTAAACCAAAAGTTATTGCAACACTCGGCAGATATTCAATGAAATATATTATGGAAAAATTCGATTTGGCAGACTTACTTGGTACTATAGGTACACTTCATGGCAAACCACTTGAGAAGGAAGTAATTTGGGGTAAGCTAACAATACTACCGCTCTATCATCCAGCCGTTGCAGTTTACAATTCAAACATGCTTACAGCATTGAAAGAAGACTTTAAAAAATTAAAAGAGTTTGTCTAATGCCATACACACCTCCTAAAAAAATTTTAGAAAAATACGCCGATGTGATGGTTAATTTTGCTTTAGGCTTTGGTAAAGGAATTAAAAAAGGAGATGTAGTAATGGTGTGGTCACCAGAGGTAGCAAAACCTCTTTATCATGAAATTTTGAAGGCTATCTGGAAGGCGGGCGGCCATGTCATAGGAAGATATACTCCGGATAGCGAGAGAAGATTTCCTACAAATAAAGATTTTTATAATATTGCCAATATTGATCAGTTAAAATTTTTTCCCGCCAAACTTATGAAAGCCCAGATTAACACTATTGATCATCAGCTTGGCGTTGATGCTGATGTTGATCCTCATTCTCTTAAAGGTATTGATGCAAAAAAGATAATGACAGCCCAAAAAGCCAAAAAACCTTATCATGATTGGTGGCAAATTAAAGAAAATTCAGGGAAATTAACGTGGACAATTTGTCTTTATGGAACAGAGGGTCAAGCCAAGGAAGCGGGTTTGAGTATAAAGCAATACTGGAGTGAGATTATTAAAGCTTGTTTTTTGGATAAGAAAGACCCAATTAAAGAGTGGAAAAAAATTCTTAGAGAAAATGAAATTAACAGAAAAAAGTTGAGTGATTTAAGAATTGAAAAGGTTCACATCAGGGGGCCGGATGCTGATTTATGGATTAAAATCGGCAAAGACAGAATTTGGCAGATCTCACGCGGTCATAATATCCCAAGCTATGAAATTTATACATCTCCAGACTGGCGCGGGACAAATGGATGGATCCGATTTAATAAACCGTTATATAGATATGGAAATTTGATAACTGGAATTGAACTATGGTTTAAAAATGGGAGGGTAATAAGGAGTAAAGCAAAAAAGAACGAAAAAGTTCTTAAAGCAATGATAGCGACAAAAAATGCAGATAAGATTGGCGAATACTCTCTGACTGATGGCAGGTTTTCAAGAATTAGAAAGTTCATGGCTGAAACTCTTTTTGATGAAAATGTCGGCGGGCCCCACGGTAATACTCATTTGGCATTGGGTGCCTCTTATCATGACTGTTACCGGGGGAATATAAAAAAAGTTTCTAAATCAAAATTAATTAAACTCGGTTTTAATGATTCAGTAGTTCACACTGATATAATGTCCACTTCGCCGCGCACAGTTACAGCGTATCTACCAAGCGGCAAGACAAAAGTAATTTATAAAAATGGGCAATTTACTTTATAAAAAAGCAGTGAATTAACACTGCTTATCTAAACAATGGGTTTGCCTGAAATCTAATAGACTGATTATCATCAAAAGCATTCTCGACAAATAAAGAGTGAAGATTTTGGCGAAGGATTCCAATTACTAGTCTCTCCTCTTCTGTCTCTGCCTCAAACTCCATTCCCCAGCCCTCGTCTCCATCATGGGGAACAAACAGTTTGACTTTCATCGGCTCTCTCCTATGCTGTATCCAATCTCAAATTAATGTAATTTACTATTTTGTCAAGAAAATATAATATAAACAATTAATGACTTCAGAGGAAATACGTAAAAAATTCCTAGAATTTTTTGAAAAGAGAGACCATATTGTTGTTCCTTCGGCTTCTTTAGTGCCGGAAAATGATCCATCAGTCCTTTTTACAACTGCTGGGATGCAGCAGTTTAAGCCATATTTCACTGCCCCAAAAGAGGCAATTAAAAATTTTGGTTCTTTAAATACTGCCTCAATTCAAAAATGCGTTCGCACATCTGATATTGAAAGTGTCGGAGATGAGTCACACTTAACTTTTTTTGAAATGCTTGGGAATTTTAGTTTTGGGGGCTACGGCAAAAAGAAGGCAATTCAATACGGTTATGATTTTATTACAAAGGAAATGGGTTTAAGAATTGATTATGTCTCTGTTTTCAAGGGCGAGCTCGATATACCAGCTGATAGTGAATCAGAAAAAATCTGGAAAGAGGTTGATCCGAATATTGAAATCAAAAAAGCTGGAAGAGAAGATAATTTCTGGGGCCCAACCGGACTTGAGGGTCCGTGCGGTCCGACAAGTGAAATTTATGTAAATGGAGTTGAAATCTGGAATCTGGTTTTCAACGAATATTATCAAAACTCAGATAAATCACTCAAGAAATTAGAGACTTTAGGTATTGATACAGGTATGGGTTTAGAGCGCCTTGCAGTTTCAGTCCAAAACAAAAAAAATATTTTTGAAACTGATCTATTTGAACCAATTATTTCTAAAATCAGAGAGTTTGTTAGTCATGAAATTAGTTTCCATGCCGAGCGAATCGTGGCAGATCATATTAGAACAGCTGTTTTCATGGCTTCCGATGGGGTAGTGCCATCAAACACTGATAGAGGATATATATTAAGGAGAATAATAAGAAGAATGGTTCGTTATGGAAAACAATTGGGGATAAGTAAAAATAATCTAGTCTCATTAATTGACGTAATTAATAAGGAATACGGAAACATCTATTCTCTTATTCGTGAGAATAAGAGAATAATTGAAGGGGGAATAGGTGATGAGATAGATCGCTTTGAAGGTACTCTTGAAAATGGTCTTAAAGAATTTGAAAGAGGTGCAGATGCTTTCACGCTCTTTACCACATACGGTTTTCCTCTTGAACTTACTCTTGAATTAGCTAAGGAGAAAAATGTTGTTATTGATATTGAAGAATTTAATAAAAAGTTAAAAGATCATCAGGAATTATCAAGAACATCCTCTGCAGGAATGTTTAAAGGTGGCCTTGCGGATTTGGAATCACAAACTATCAGGCTTCATACAGCCCATCATTTGCTTTTAGCTGCCCTTCAGGAGTTGTTTGGCAAAGATGTAAAACAAAGGGGCAGTAATATCACGCAGGAGAGACTGCGAATGGACTTTTCATTTCCAAGAAAACTTACAGCAGAGGAATTAAAGAAAGCTGAGGATATTGTCAACCTAAGAATTAATGAAAACCTCAAAGTCATAAGAAAAGAGATGCCCAGAGTTGAAGCTGAGAGCCTTGGAGCAGAGATGGAATTCGGCGCAAAATACCCTGAAGTTGTCTCTATCTATTTTATTGAAGACAAAGACGGAAATATAATTTCCAAGGAATTCTGCGGTGGTCCTCATATTGATCAGACTGGCGAGTTGGGCAGGTTTAAAATTTTAAAAGAAGAAGCGGTTTCAGCTGGTGTTCGTCGTATTAAAGCTAAATTAGAGTGATCTCTTGTGTTAATATATTCATAAATCCTTATTCATAATTCTTTATTCTTTCAAACTATGTCATTTTGGGAAAACAAAACCCAAAGCAAGTTGTCAGTTATTTGCGATATAGGCAGCACAAGAATTGCTGCGGCACTCGTTTTGTTAAAAAAAGAAGAAAATCCGAAAATACTTCATCAAACTGAAGTTAGAATTCCAGTGCAGGAAATTCCTAACAAAGTTGAGCTTCAGAACCAGATTTTTAAGTCTGCAGAAAGCGCACTAAAAGCGATATCTTATGAAATTCATCAGAACAATGAATTCACGAAGTTATCCGATAAAAAAATTGATAATGTTTATATATTTTTTTCCGCTTCTTGGCATATCTCTTACCTTAAAGAACTGAATTTAATCGATAACAAAGAATTCGTCCTAGACAAAAAATTCATTAATAAGATTCTTGATGAGGAGGAGAAAAAATTTAAATCAACAATTTCTGAAGGTAAAGAAAGATTTAGTTTTGAGAAGGAATTTAAAGTAATTGAGCGAAATTTCCTAAAAATCAGACTTAATGGTTATGAGACTGGAGACCCTTATATGAAGAAAGCCACTGAAGCTAATTTTAGTTTATATTTGAGCGCGGTTCCTTTCGCAACTGAAAAGAAAATACATGAGTTAGTAACTCAATATCTCAATACTCAAAGCTTCAGGGATTTTACTTTTGTATACAGCGCCCTTTGGACACTGCGCAAAATTTTTCCTCATAATGACAATCTGCTGCTTATAAATTTTACAAGTGAAACAACAGAGATCGCAATTGAGAGCCCGCACATTGCCCTAATTGAAATCATTGATTTTGGAAGAAATGAACTGATTAGAAGAATAGCTCATGCATCTAAAACATCGGTTGATATAGCAGATTCATATCTGGAAATGTTTAAAAAAGGAATTCTTGATGATAAAGCGGCTGGCTTGGTCAGATTCGAAACTGAAATGTATTTCAAGGAATTTAGAAATAAGTTAGACCAGATAATCTCTAAGCATGATCTGGGTGGCGTTTCATTTAAGGGATTCCTTCTTACAAATGAATTCTCTGGCTTTATAAAAATAATATTTCAAAATAGTTACAACATTGCAGATTTTTCAGAGAAATTATTGAGTGATAAAATTTCACTTGCCAAGGGAGTTCCATCTGAGGCTGCAATGTACATAGAAACCTATTTTATAGCACAGATGGAAGATGGTGTTTAAATTTGATAATATTAATCTTCCAAAATTTAACAAAATTTGTATATAGTGTATTATTTAAGCAGTTAATTGTTTATAAAATTTAACGGACTCAAATTTTTTAGAAAATTAACAATCAAGAATTATGGCTAAAAAATTTTTTCAAGATATCATTCCTCCTGAAAAAAGATCAATAAGAAACATCTCTTTGCCGAAACGCCCAAAACGGCCAGATTCTGCAGTACCTTCATTTAAAGATGAAAGTTTGAATGGGGAGGACATGCCGGTAGTTTATCCCTACGAGGAGAAAAAAAGGAGTAGTTTTTTTGAATTTACCAAGATTAAACATAAAGGTATTTGGGTCGCCTCCGGTGTTGCGCTTCTAATAGTTATTTTTGCAATAGTGACAAATTCTGCCGGTGCCACAGTCTATATTACACCGCTCCAAAAAAAGATTGATTCTGACGGAGACAAAATATTTTCTGCAAAATTGAATCCAGATGAGTCAAGTGTCGGCTATCAGGTAATAACCAATACCAAGGAGGCAGGCAAACTAGTAAATGCCACAGGTGAGGAATATGTTGAAAAAAAGGCCTCCGGCAAGATTGTGATTTATAATACTTATGATTCTTCACCGCTTCGTCTGGTTAAAAACACCAGATTTGAAACTCCTGAAGGACTTATTTATAAAATTAGCGACTCTGTCCTTATCCCCGGAAGGGAGGGAAGTGGAGCACAGATGACGCCTGGAAGTGTGGAAGTTACAGTTTATGCAGATAGTGCCGGTGATAAATACAATATAGATCTCAAAGATTTTACAATCCCAGGTTTCAAGAATGATCCGAGATTCAAAGCAATTTATGCCAGAAGTAAAACAGAAATGTCAGGAGGTTTTGTCGGCACAATCAAAAAAATTTCTGAAGATGATTTACAGAATGCAAGAAAAGACTTGCAATCCAAATTGACTGCAAGTCTTGCCAATGAGGCATCCTCACAGTTGCCCAGTGATTATTCCATATTCCCCGAGTCAATGATTTACAATTTTGAATCTTTGCCGCAATCAGATCAGGGTGATAATAAAGTGATGATAAATGAAAAGGGTACGTTATTAAGTGTAATTTTCAAAAAAAGCGATTTGGCCAGATATCTCATGGATAATCTGGAAAACGGCACAACGAGCCCAGTAAGGTTTGATATCTCTAATATAGATGAAATAAATTTTAGCTTTCTTGATAAATCAGCTTTCAACCCCGCCTCAAACGACAAATTCAACTTTAAGATTGCCGGAGAGATTAATTTTGTTTCTCAAATTGATGAAGATAAGCTTAGGAGTGAATTAGCTGGAATGACAAAATTGCAATCAGGTGAAATTTTCAAGAGTTTCCCTGAAATCAAAGAAGGTAGAGTGGTGATCAGGCCCTTCTGGAGAAAGACCGTACCATTAAATTCTGATAAGGTTAAGATTATAATTAATTCATCAGACTGAAAAATGGCAGGTGGTAATCAAGAAGTGATACTTTGCAATGTAACGGAGGCTCTGCCAAACGTACTTTTTAGAGTCATACCTGTCAGTGGCGGCACTGAATTTATGGCGTATTTATCCGGTAAGATGCGTTTGAACAAAATAAGGGTTCTTGTTGGTGACAGAGTCGAGGTGGAGCTCGATCCTTATGGCGGAAAAGGGAGAATAATAAAACGGCTCTAATATTGACCAAATGGTTTCAATGTGTAAAATGATTAGCCTGATGATCCGTTAAAAAACGCGGTCACAGCCAGAGATGAATCTCGTAGTAGAAAATGGCATCGTTAAAACGGATCTCAACATTAATTAATGGGAAACCATATTATTTAGAAAATTTAACATCAAAATGGGACTACTTGAACAAGTAATGTCATTTTTCACTACGGGATGAAAGTTCGCGCATCAGTAAAAAAAATTTGCCGTCATTGCCAGATAGTCCGCAGACACGGAATTCTTTATGTTATTTGCAAGGCAAATAAGAGACATAAACAAAGACAAGGATAGTAAAATTAAATATTAAACAGGAAAAAGCAAAAATGGCCCTATGGAACAAAAATAATATGATCTCATTTTTAATATTTACTTTGTATATTTAATTTTTTATATTTAACTTTTAATCTATCATGAGAATACTGGGAATAACACTACCTGACAATAAAAGAATTGAGATCGCGCTCACTGCAATATACGGCATAGGCAGGCCATTGTCGGTAAAAATATTGAATCAAGCCAATGTGCCTTTGGGTTTAAAGCCTAAGGATATTTCAACCAGCCAGGAAAATGAGATTAGAAAAATAATAGAAGGCCTTAAAGTTGAAGGGGATTTGAAAAGAGATGTGGCGTCAAACATAAAGAGACTCAAAGATATTAAAAGCTACAGAGGTTTAAGACATTCAAAAGTTTTACCAGTGCGCGGTCAAAGAACAAAAACAAATTCTAGAACACGAAGAGGTAATGTGAGAAAAACAATGGGAACTGGAAGAAAGGGAGTAGAAAAAACATAGTAATTTGACTATAAAACAAGCTTTATGTTATATTTTGAGCATAAATAATATGGGGAGAAACTGCCCCAGAGCAGTTGCATGGGGCAGTTTGTGTAGCTTATAAATTTACAAATGGGTAAAAAGAGGATTATTACAAAAGAGGAAGAAGGAAGCTCTGAAGATGGTAAAAAAGAGACTATACCTTCAGTCTCAAAAAAACACGCTGATGTGGGTAGGCTTAATGTTGAGTCAACCTACAATAACACTAAGGTACTTTTGGCAGATATGAAAGGTAATGCGCTTTGCTGGTCATCAAGCGGATCCCTGGGTTTTAAAGGCGCAAAAAAGGGAACTCCGTTTGCCGCGACCAAGGTCGGCGAGACAGTCGCAATAAAGGCTCAAGTTATAGGAATAAAGGAGGTGGCCGTCGTAGTTAAAGGAGTTGGTTCTGGAAGGGAAGCAGCAATCAGAGGATTCATTTCAAAAGGTATTAATCTAACCTCAATAAAGGACGCAACACCAGTGCCACACAACGGTCCAAAACCTAAGAAACCCCGACGAGTTTAGAAAATCAATGAGTGAAACGAGTATGAATTACTTAAAAAAATGCGAATAGGTCCAAAATATAAAATTGCAAGAAGATTGGGGGTTTCTATTTTTGATAAAACCCAAACACAAAAATTTGTCCTTTCACAATCAAGGAAGGAAAAGGGTGGCAGAGCTTTTTCGCGCCCTAAATCAGATTTTGGTATTCAGATGCTTGAAAAACAGAAAGCTCGCTTCATGTACGGATTAAGTGAGCGCCAATTTTCAAAATACGCCAAATTTGCACTTGCAAAAAAAAGAACTGGTGCGGTAAGTGAACTTTTCTACTCTCTTGAGTTAAGAGCTGACAACGTAGTGTACCGTGCAGGATTTGCTCCTTCTCGGTTGGCCGCCCGGCAACTTGTTTCTCATGGTCACATTCTTGTCAATGGAAAAAGGATTACTGTTCCATCATATAGACTCTCAGTTAACGACACAGTGTCAGTAAGAGAAGGTAGTTTATTAAACAAATATTTTTCTATTGCAAAAGAGAAAGTTAAGGAAAAAAAACCGCCAACATGGCTTTCACTTCTAGCTGACAAACTTGAGGTAAAGGTTGAATCATTGCCAGTATACGATCCGAGGGATTTAATGTTTGATATAAATTTAATATTAGAGTTTTACAGTCGTTAATTTAAATAATAATTAAATAACATGAATGAAAATTCAATAATTTTGCCGTCAAAACCAAGAATTGTATTTGAAGATAATTTTAGCGGCACTTATGAAATTGACGGTTTTTATCCGGGCTATGGTCACACTATCGGCAATTCTTTGCGAAGAATAATTCTTTCTTCGCTTCCGGGGGCGGCAATAACATCTGTTAAAATCAATGGAATATCCCACGAGTTTTCAACTATAAATGGCATCAAAGAGGATGTAATAACTATGATGCTCAACCTCAAAAAAGTAAGATTCAGAATACTCACTGATGAGCCGCAGACTATGAGTCTCAAAGTTAAGGGCGTAAAAATCGTAACAGCCTCTGATATTGATGCTCCTGGCCAGATTGAAATACTTAATCCCGATCAAGTTATTGCCACCCTTACTGACAAAGGCGCCGAACTTGATATGGAAATTTTTACTGAAAAGGGACTTGGCTACGTACCCAAAGAAATTATACAGAAAAATCGAGTTGATATCGGCACTATTGCTCTTGATGCGATTTTTACTCCTATACGCAGAGTCAGTTATGAAGTTGAAAATATGCGCGTAGGTGATAGAACTGATTTTAACCGCCTTAAGATTTTCATAGAAACTGACGGCACAATCACACCAAAATCAGCACTTGAAACAGCAATTGATATTATGATTAGCCAATTGCGTGCAATTGTCGGTTTTAAGGAAGAAGTTGAGGAAAAGCTTGAGGCAGCCAATGCGGAAGTTCCTATTGCAATAGAGCCCGACACAGAGCTTCTGAAAACTAGAATTGAGTCAATCGGACTCTCCCTTCGAACTCAAAACGCTCTTTCCAAAGCAAATATCAGGACTGTCGGGGGGCTGGCAAGAAAGAAAGAAAAAGATTTGATGGAAATTGATGGACTTGGCGCAAAAGGAATCACTGAGATCAAGTCAGTTATGGCGGGATATGGGATAACATTAAAATGATTTAGAAAATCAATGAACGAAGTGAATATGATTTACTTAACTCCAGCACCAATTTTGCAGCAGAATAACAACGCGAAGCGCGAGTGGCGGATAGCCACATCCCTCGTGGGGCGCAGCGCTTCGCCCATGACCGGAGGCACCTATTCGGTGCACGCACTGCGCAAACAGTCGCAGGGGCAAAATTGGTGCGGGGTGCAAGAGCTTCTAAGCTCGTAAACCTCGCTAAGAATCTCTAGCATGCGTCATCATAATAACAACAGAAAACTTGGAAGAGAGAGAAATCAACGGAAAGCGCTTCTGCGCGCCCTTGCTGTTGCACTCGTAAAAAGAGAAAAAATAGAAACCACCGAAGCGAAAGCCAAAGAGCTTCGTCCATTAGCTGAGAGACTTATTACTTACAGCAAAAAGGAATCTCTTTCTGGACAGAGAGCTATTAAATCTGTAATTGGAGAAAAAATGGCCAGTAAAGTTATAGAAACTATCGGACCAAGATATAAGGATAGGTCAGGCGGATACACAAGAATTACAAAACTTGGTAGACGCTTAAGCGATGGCAGTCCAAGAGCAATAATTGAGTGGGTATAGAACTAATTTCCAATTTACAATTTTCAATTTTTAATTAATATCGTATGGTCATGCAGTATAAGATTGACGCAAAAGGGAAAAAAATGGGCAGAGTTGCTACAGAGGCGGCGAGAATTCTTATGGGCAAAAATTCAACTCATTTTGCAAGAAATGTCGTGCCGGAAGTTGAAGTTAGTATTAGCGGAGCAGATGAAATTGATGTGGCCGAAAAAAAAGCTTCTCAAAAAAAATACGCTTATTATTCAGGATACCCCGGGGGATTAAGGTATCAAACTCTCCGGCATGCAATTTCAAAGAAAGGGAAAAGAGAGGCTTTAAGACAAACGATATTCGGAATGCTCCCAAAAAATAAACTTAGAAGTAGAATGATAAAGAATTTGAAATTTGAATAAAGTATAACGAATGACGAATGACGATAAAAAAAGTAAATATTTTGAGGCAGTCGGCAGAAGAAAAACTTCTGTTGCTCGCGTAAGAATTAGCTCAGCAAGCAAGAATTCAATCATTGTAAATGATAAGGATTATCTGCAATATTTTATTACTCCAGACCTTCAAGCAATAGCGCATGATCCTTTTGATAAAGTGAAGATTGATGATAAATTTGCTGTTAGTGTAAAATTAAACGGGGGAGGAATAGTATCTCAAGCTGGAGCTCTTCGACACGGCATTGCCAGAGCTTTGGTTAAATACAATGAGGAAATGAGAAAGAAATTGAAAGTTCACGGATACCTAAAACGAGATCCTCGAATGAAAGAACGCCGCAAATTCGGCTTGAAGAAGGCTAGGAAGGCCCCACAGTGGTCTAAACGCTAAAGCATTTAGCGCAGACCTACGCAGAATGAACGCGGACTGACGCAGAAATAATTATAAATTTGACATCAAACGTCCTCTTGGACGTTTGATGTCTTGGGCTATGTCATTAGGTTGGAACGGCTCAAATGGCAGGAAATGAGCCTTTGGTTAAAAAAAACGCCGACACTGTTAAGTGTCGGCGTTGAGATCCGCTAAAGGTGGACTATGCCCACTGTGTCACGGAATTTCCTTGCAACCTCCGTGTTGTCCACCTTTCTGGAAGAAAATCTAATTTCATTGGATAGCAGATTGTGGCAGCAGCCCACCATGATCCATCATCTATATATTCACCATCATTCTTTTGCCCAACAAGAGTGACAGTAGCGATGTATCTATTTTGGAGAGTGCAAAAAACATAAAATGAAACCTCTCGCCGCAGACGCCAGAAACTAAGGGTGTGTTTCTCGTCACGTTCCTGTCTATCCGTCCTTACTACGGGTGTACTCACGATGCGACTTGGGAGGAAGAATTCGGACCATTGTGGTTTTGCTATCACGGTCAATGCATTTTCTCCCTCCTCAAGCATTTTCAAGCTACCTAGTTGAAGTTGTAGGAATGCATCGAGTGCTACGCGGATGCTGTGTGTGAGGCGGATCTCCATGATTCCTCCTTGCCCGTTAGGGGCGGCTGGCTTGTACTGGCATGGAGTCCAATACAAGTGCGTGTGAAAGAACTGCCATTTCAATTTGTCACACTATGGATTAACTGTCAAGTATTACGTATAGGTTCAATAGCTTGGCACCACTTGGTGGAATATCATCAAGTATATGTCATACACAAATAGCAAGAACATGCCGAGAATTAGAAGAGAGGCCGCAAGGCTAATTCATCGAGGTTGGAGTGCTAGAAAGGTTGGTC